>NZ_JADDYH010000054.1:452248-533167 GCF_015163595.1 Vibrio sp. OPT41
CCATGCTTTGATCACGTTCGTTGAGAACCGGATGAAAACCCGCATCGCGCCACTCTTGGGTTGTTTCTGCATCTTCGAATAAGCGTGTTGGTGCTGCGGCTGTGAGTCTTGTTCCTTCATATACCAGTGCTTTACTCGCACCACGGTCAATGCCCTCAACAGAAGAGAGCTTAAGTTGGCATGGTGCATCGTAGCACGCGTGGCAGACGACACAGCGGTTATCCATAATGGGTTTAACTTCGCTTTGGAAGAAGTTTGCTTGAGGGGTTTCCACGTCAACTGTGCGTTCACGCACGAGCTGTGGACCAAACAGTTGGTCATAGTTAAGACCAGCATAGGTTGCACAGCCGGCAAACAAAGTAGCAATGCAAAGTGTAAAAATTAAGCGCAAATTCATTGAGTTATTTTACGTGATTAGAATTTGCATTAATTAAAGCAAAATAAGCGGTCAATTACCAAAAGTTGGGTCAATTAGCGTTAATTTTTCTGTTGATTGTCTGAGCGCTTGAAAATGTAACCCTGGCGGTGGACTGTCTGAATTCTGTCTGTTGGAACGCCTTCGTGAACTAGACGCTTTCTCATTCTGCTCATGTGCATATCGAGTGCTCGATCATGTTCAGTAAATTCACGTTTTAGTACTGTTTCGTAAAGAAAATGCTTACTAAGCACTTGATCTTGATGGTGAGTGAGAGTTTGCAGCAGCTTAAATTGAATGCTTGTTAACTGAACAGATTTCTTGTTTGGCAAGTAATTGAGTACCACAGAGTGAGTGCGCTTATCTAGTAATAGCTCCTCATCATTATGGTGAACGCCGTTGTGTTGGCATTGGGAAGTTTTTCCATTTGAAACCTTGGAGTCAAGCACACGGGTACCTTAATTATTAATAGTAGTAAAACGTATTATCATTAATATTTATATAAAAGCAATCAGGTACTTTATGAGCACTGTGATATGCGTAGACAATCTTAATACTTGAGATTACCAGTAGTGATGAATGATGCGATGGCGCTCTGAACTAAAGTGCTATTGGAGTGCGTATTAGCTACAAATAACGGTGTAATGTTAGGCAAAGATAGAAAGAATTCTCATTTAGTAAATTCGCTTATCCGCCATTTGTGAACTATACATTCTGTTGCAGGAAGCACTTTTCTAATACACACAGAGGTTTATATGACAGCGAAATATGGCGTTAAACGCCGATTAGCGATTCTTGCCGCCGCTTTAATCGGTGCGACAAGTAGCAGTATCGCAGCAGAGAAACCAAATATTCTCGTCATTTGGGGTGATGATATTGGCCAGTCCAATCTCAGTGCTTACACGTTTGGCTTGATGGGGTACAAAACACCAAATATAGACAGTATCGCCAAAGAAGGCATGATGTTCACTGACTATTACGGTGAGCAATCTTGTACAGCGGGCCGTTCTACTTTCATTACGGGCCAAACCGTTCTTAGAACAGGTTTGAGTAAAGTGGGGCTTCCAGGTGCTGATCTTGGCTTGAAGGAAGAGGACGCAACCATTGCCGAAATGCTGAAGCCGATGGGCTATATGACAGGGCAATTTGGTAAAAACCACTTAGGTGATAAAGATGAGCACCTTCCTACTAATCACGGCTTCGATGAATTTTTTGGCAACCTTTATCACTTGAACGCCGAGGAGGAGCCAGAAAACGTCGATTATCCTAAAGATCCTGAGTTTCGTAAAAAGTTCGGTCCGCGCGGCGTTATCCGTTCGTACGCTGATGGCAAAATTGAGGATACAGGACCTCTAACTCGCAAGCGCATGGAAACCGTGGATGAAGAGACGTTAGATGCGGCACTCGACTTTATGGATCGTGCAGTCAAGGCTGAAAAACCTTTCTTTGTCTGGTGGAACGCAACTCGTATGCACTTCCGTACTCATGTGAAAGAAGAGAACTCTGGAAAAACAGGCATCAGCGAGTATGCAGATGGTATGGTCGAGCATGATAATCATGTAGGTCAGCTGCTGAAAAAAGTGGATGATTTGGGTATTAAAGACAACACAATCGTCTTTTACTCCACCGATAATGGCCCACACATGAACTCGTGGCCAGATGCAGGCACAACGCCATTCCGTGGAGAGAAAAATACCAACTGGGAAGGTGCGTACCGAGTTCCTGCGATGGTACGTTGGCCGGGTAAAATTAAAGCTGGCTCTGTTTCGAATGATATCATGCATCACATGGACTGGATGCCAACGTTCGTTGCTGCCGCGGGTGATGACAATATCAAAGAGAAATTGCTCAAAGGTTATAGTGCGAATGGTAAGAAATTCAAAGTTCACCTAGACGGCTATAACTTCCTACCATATTTGACTGGTAAAGAGGATAAGGCCCCACGTGAAGAAATTTTTTACTTCTCAGATGATGGAGACTTAACTGCACTTCGTTATAACAAATGGAAGCTGGTCTTTATGGAGCAACGAGCAAAAGGTACGTTGCGTATTTGGGCTGAACCATTCACCACACTTCGTGTTCCTAAGATCTTCAACTTGCGTATGGATCCTTACGAAGTGGCTGATATCACTTCTAACACTTACTACGATTGGATGCTAGACCGTGCTTACATGCTTGTTCCTGCGCAAGCTTACGTAGGCAGATTCCTTGAAACGTTTAAAGAGTTCCCACCAAGGCAAAAAGCAGCAAGCTTCTCGCTCGATCAAGTGATGGAGAAACTAAAAGAGAACCCAAATAAGTAAGAAAAGCTAAGTGAAGTTCCACATCTAGAAAGAGGCTCATTAAAGTGAGCCTCTTTTTTTATCTGTAAAATTCTATCTATTAAGGTTTGTAGAAAGCTTGATGACGAAAACGCCTAACGCTTCAATTGACAAGATTTATAAACAAATTGGTTCGTAGTGGGCTGCCGTTAAGTTGGCTTTGATTTTTTCACGTAGAGCGATGTGGGCTGGGTTGTTTACCTCTCGCTTATGGTAGACGAACTTGTAAGGGATAGAGCGTATCGAAATGGGGCAGGGCAAAATTTGAAGTTTGAGCGCTTTGCTCCACTTGTTTGCAAAAGATTGAGACACGATCCCTAAACTGTCTCTTTGGGCGACATACAGCGCCATGCCCGCTAGCGAAGATGTGATCAAGTCGACTTTTCTTTCTTGAATTGTTTCCTTTGCTAGTTGCTCGAACCCCGACATGTTGTTCCATTTTCCTGAAAATAAACAGTGAGTTTCCTCATAAAATTGCTCTTTTGTGAGCGTGCCGTGTACACGGGGATGGTTCTCACGACAGATAACCACGGCTTCTTCCTCATAGGCATCTTCAATAATAAACGCTGCATCTTTCGTGATCACCGTATCGATTACTAGATCGACTTTTTGTTGTCTTAACAGCTCAAATAATAGGAATTTTTCGGGTGGTGATTCATAAAAAATAGTGTTCTTTATCGGGTCCATAATGTGCAACAAAATTTCCGAACAACACACTTCAAAATGATTTCTATCAGATATCGCATTGTCAATAATACTAACCGCTTGCTGGAATTGCGGCAGTAATTGATAAGCGGTGGAGGTTAGTGCGATACCTCGTCCTTTTTTAACGAATAATTGCTTATCTACGACTTGCTCTAAACGCTTTATTGCAGCGCTCACAGCAGGTTGTGTAAGCCCTAATTGTTCCGCGGCTTTTGTATAAGATTGAAACTCCGCAACAACAAGAAAAGTTTGGATCAAATTCAAGTCCATAACGTCACTCATAAATTTAATTTATAGGTTAACTAATTTTGACTGCATTTATCGCCTGAAATTAGTGCTTTATCTTATATCAACAATGGTATTGAAAAGCGAATACCGTTTTTTACGCACTAGCGAACTCTTGGAGATAATATGAAAAATGCGACCAAAACGAGCAGTAAAAAACTCGTACTTAACGCATGTACGTTAGCATTAGGCGCTGCATCTGCAGTTGCACATGCAGCGGACAAACCCAACATTCTTGTCATCTTTGGTGATGATGTTGGTTACTGGAACCTTAGTACCTATAACCAAGGCATGATGGCGTACAACACGCCAAACATCGATAGCATTGCTAAAGAAGGTGCGAAGTTCACTAACTTCTACGCACAGCAAAGCTCGACAGCAGGCCGTTCTTCATTCATCACTGGTCAAATGCCAAAACGTACAGGTCTATCAAAAGTGGGCTTACCAGGCGCTCCGGAAGGTATCTCGGAAAAAGATCCGACGATTGCAACCGTGCTTAAACAAATGGGTTACGCAACCGGACAATTTGGTAAGAACCATTTAGGTGACCGAGACGAGCATCTTCCTACCAACCACGGTTTTGATGAATTCTTCGGCAACCTATACCATTTGAACGCAGAAGAAGAGCCAGAGAACGTGGATTACCCTAAAGATCCGGAGTTCAAGAAGAAATTTGGCCCTCGTGGCGTTATCCATTCTTACGCTGACGGCAAAATCGAAGATACCGGTCCACTAACGCGTAAGCGTATGGAAAATGTTGATGGTGAGTTTCTTGATGCCGCAGAGAGCTTCATAGAAAAGCAAGTAAAAGCGGACAAGCCGTTCTTTACTTGGTTTAACACCACTCGCATGCACAACTTCACACATGTTCCTGAAGAATACCAAGGTAAAACAGGTGCCGGTTTCTACGCGGATGGTGTTAAGCAGCACGATGACCAAATCGGTCAGCTACTTAACAAGATCAAAGAGTTAGGTGTGGATGACAATACAATCATTGTTTACACCACTGACAACGGCCCTATGGTTGATTTGTGGCCGGATGCTGGGATGACACCGTTCCGCTCAGAGAAAAACACTGGCTGGGAAGGGAGTTTCCGTGTGCCAATGTTGATTAAATGGCCTGGAAAAATTGAGGCAGGTAAAACATTCAACGGCATGATGTCATTAGAGGACTTTTTCCCGACACTAGTTGCTGCGGCAGGTGATACCAAAGTTAAAGACGAATTACTAAAAGGCAAAAAAGTTGGCGATGTGGACTACAAAGTTCACCTAGACGGTTACAACCAATTGCCATACTTAACGGGTAAGTCAGACAAATCCGCACGAAATGAGTTCGTTTACTGGAGCGACGACGGCGATCTTGTGGCATTGCGCCAAGGAAAGTACAAGTTCCACTTTATGATTCAAGAGAATGAAACGGGTATGGATGTATGGCGTAAGCCGTTCACTAAACTTCGTGTGCCACTGATCTTTGACTTGAGCATTGATCCATTTGAACGAGGCGATCAAGGCATGGGTTATTCTCGTTGGATGTACGAGCGTTCATTCTTAATGATGCCAGCAATGGATACAGTGAAAGAGGTGATGGGTACATTCAAAGAGTTCCCTCCTCGTATGGAAGCAGGTTCGTTCGTACCTAAGTCTTCTAAGTAAATTAAGATTATATAGCGCTTTTTGGAGCGCTATATACCCAAATAGCTTCACTTTTGCTGTACAGCGCTCAGGAGGTTATTTGGGTATATGTAATAGTGAGAAACGTATGAGTAAGATTTCCCCTCGCCATTCTACTACTATGCCTATTGTTCCCCTTAAAACGGCGTCTAAAGCGCCGGTTCTGGGCGCGTATGACCGTCGATTCCATGTGATGGCAAAGCCAGGCGGAGCAAAGTGCAACATCGATTGTCAGTACTGCTTTTATCTGCATAAAGAAAATCTACTGCACCAAGAAAAGCAGCCAAAAATGGACGACGCAACACTGGAAGCGTTCGTGAAAAGCTATATCGAAAGTCAGGATGGCGAAGAAATTGTATTCTCATGGCAGGGCGGGGAGCCGACGCTGCTTGGGTTGGACTATTTCCGCAATGTCGTAGCTTTGCAAAAGAAACATCAGCCGAAAGGCGTTCGCATTGAAAACGACCTTCAGACCAACGGCATTTTGCTAAACGATGAGTGGTGTGCGTTTTTAAAAGAGCACAACTTCCTAGTTGGCTTGTCGATTGATGGGCCACGAGAGCTGCACAACAAATATCGCAAAACCCGCAGCGGTAAGCCAACGTTTGATCTCGTGATGAAAGCGGTAGATAAGCTCAAAGCGCATGGCGTGAAATTCAACGCGTTGGTCACGGTGAATCGTCACAATGCGAAATACCCGCTCGAAGTATATCGATTTTTAACCCAAGAATTGGGTGTGACTTATATTCAGTTTGCGCCGGTGGTAGAAGCCAACAACTTCCAAACAACCGCGCCGCAGTTTTGGAACGAACAGATGATCCCAACCAAAGGCAGTGTTCTGGCTAAACCGGGGCATCCAATGTCGATTGTAACGGATTGGTCAGTCGATCCTGAAGACTGGGGACGCTTTTTAATGGCGACCTTTGAAGAGTGGGTGAATAACGATCTTGGCCGTGTGTTGGTTAATCTGTTTGAAACCGCGGTGGCGCAAGTAATGGGGAAACCGTCTCAGCTTTGCGTGACGGCGGAGTTTTGTGGCAAAGGGTTGGCGATTGAGCACAATGGCGACGTGTTCAGTTGCGACCACTATGTGTATCCAGAATACAAACTCGCCAACATTCATGAACACTCACTGAATGAAATGGCCTTCTCTACAAGACAATATACTTTTGGCATGGCAAAACGCGATTCATTGCCGACGTATTGTAAGCAATGCCCTTACTTGCCTTATTGTTGGGGTGAGTGCCCCAAAAACCGTTTGATCAAAACGCCGAATGGTGAGAGTGGTCTAAACTATTTGTGTTCGGGAATCAAAATGTTCTTTGATTATGCGTTACCGATGTTGGTTGGTCTTGCACAACTTCTCCAATCTCAAGAACCGCAAAGATAACATAGTGAATATAACCTTAAGTTATTTCATTTGTTCTTATACTTAACTATCGAAAAGACGGCTTAAACCATTGAAAAGGTATCCTATGAACCACGCACAACAAGCGATAAAAGAACTCATCGAACAAACAGAAAAAAGCGTCATTGGACAAAGCCACGTGGTTCGAGCTTTAGTCATTGGGTTATTAACAAATGGGCATATTCTGCTAGAAGGTTTACCGGGAACGGCAAAAACACGTTCCGTAAAATCGTTGGCGAACTTGTTAAACACCAGTTTTGGTCGAATCCAGTTTACGCCGGATCTTTTACCATCTGACGTGACGGGCACTGAGGTTTATCAAGAGCTGGATGGTAAGCCGCAACTCCATTTTCAGTCAGGGCCAATTTTTAACAGCATTGTACTTGCTGATGAGGTCAACCGTGCACCAGCCAAAGTACAAGCGGCACTGCTTGAAGCCATGGCCGAAGGCACAATCACGGTAGGCGATAAAACTCACGTATTGCCAGACTTATTTATGGTGCTTGCAACGCAAAACCCTGTAGAGCAAGAGGGCACGTACCCGCTGCCAGAAGCGCAAATGGACCGCTTTATCATGAAGGTTACCGTCGATTATCCAGAAGATGACGCCGAACGTGACATCATTCGTTTGGTGCGCAGTGAAGAATTGGGTGCGGAAACCAGCAGCGAAATTGTTACGCCAAAACACATCGAGCCAGACGTGGTGCTAGAAGCGCGTCGTCAGTTACCAAACATCGTGGTATCGGACCTAGTGGAAAACTACATCGTTGCGTTAGTGATGGCGACTCGTAAGCCAGAGCGTTATGCCGATTCAAACTTAGCAAAATGGATTGAGATTGGCTCTAGTCCTCGTGCTTCCATCGCACTCGACAAATGCGCTCGTGCGTATGCGTGGATGCAAGGACGTGACCATGTGACTCCTGACGATGTGCGTGTCATGGTTCCGTCTGTATTGGGCCACCGTTTTTCTTTGACCTACGACGCACTAGCAGACGGAGTCGATCACCAACGAGTCGTACAAGAGCTGCTAGATTGTGTAGAAATTGGGTAAGTGGGAGGCATTATGGCTAAGCCAACTCTTGCGCCAAAATCACAGGGGATGGATCCCCGTTTGTACTGCGATTACGCTCGTTTAGTACGTCTGCAAGCACAAGCAGAATCATTCAGTTTACTTCCTCACCTAAAGGCGGGTAGCGTACTCTCTGGCCGACACAATTCGTTGTTTCGCGGTCGTGGATTGAACTTCGAAGAGCTGCGCCATTACCAATTGGGTGACGATATTCGTAACCTTGATTGGAAAGTTACGATGCGTACGGGTAAGCCGCATGTACGCAGTTATACAGAAGAAAAAGATCGCAACGTAATCGTGTGTGTCGACCAGAGAAGCACAATGTTTTTTGCTTCGACGCAAGTAATGAAATCAGTTGTCGCGGCAGAGATCGCAGCGATGTGTGGGTGGCGAGTATTAAAAGATGGCGACCGAGTCGGTTTTGTCATCGCATCCCAGCAGGCGTTGTTTCACAGCAAGGCACAGCGTTCGCAAAACGATCTTCTGGCGCAACTTAAACGTCTCGCTAAAGCCAATCAATCGCTCAATGTGGACTCCCGCAATTCCGAAAAAGTAGCGTTCAGTCAATGGATTGAGCTTATTAAACGCATGAATCTCAAGCAATCCACTTTGATTTTTATCAGCGACTGGAGCGACTGCGAGGAGCACCACCTTGATCACCTTAAACAGCTACAACAGCACAACGATGTTCTTGCTGTGATGGTCAGTGACCCATTAGAACAAGCGCTACCAGACGATTTGGCAAAATCGAAATGGGTGGTTGGTGATGGGCAGTATCAACTCAATTTAGACAGCAACGCAAAGGTAGAAGCTGCGAGCGCAAAGCTTGAGGCTCGAACTAGCTTACAGCGTCAATCACTCTCTCAACTTATGGCGATGAAACACCTTCCGCACATCGAACTCGATACGACAGGTGAGCACATTAAACAATTCCAAAAACTGGTAGGAGGGCGTTAAATGAGTGATCTTCCTACGCCTCCGAGTACCTACATACTCAGAGAGCTGCATGATGTGGCTGTACCATCTAGCGTGAGTTGGTACCCGCAAACTATTGGCTGGAAAATTTTAGCGGCGGTTGTGCTCATTGCATTGGTGTATGTCGTATATCGATTGGCTCGGCAATGGTGGCATAATCGTTACCGAAAAGAAGCTCTACTGGCGATTTCGCAAATCAAATCGAGCGACAAAGACATGCCAAAAGTATTGTTCTCTGTGCTTAAAGTAGTGCTGATTCATATTGATAGCCGCAACGCGAAATTGTTTGATACCGCCTTTCTGCGCAAGCTCGATGCGCTGTATCCGCAAACCGAAGATTCTCAAGCAAACTCGCAAATGGTTTTTAACGATGAGCTTTCAAAGTGCTGGCTACAAAGTATTGTTGACCCAAGCGTTACGCTAACCAACGAAGAGCGAGTAACGCTTATTGCTCGTGCGAAAAACTGGGTGAGTGAGCACCGTTGTGATGCTCAAAAAAGCGCGGCAAATAAATCACCACGATTGAAACGCAAAGCACATCAGGGAGGTCAACATGAATGATCTTCTTGCATCGATAACTGGTTTGTCAGGTTTTGAATTTGCTCACCCAATGTGGTTTCTGGTTTTGCCCTTGCCGTTGGTGGTGTACTACTTGGTGCCCGCATATCGCACTAAGCAAATGGCGATCAAAGTGCCGTTTTTTAGTCAGCTGGTGGAAGCGATTGGCGAGACGCCATCAGAAGGTGCAAGCCAGTTGACCCCGAGTTGGTGGCAACGAGCAACGTTAATTCTTTCATGGCTTTTGGTGGTGTGTGCGATGGCAAAACCCACCGTGTTAGGCGAGCCTCAAGTTCGCGAGAGTTTAGGCCGCGATGTGATGGTGGTGGTGGATCTTTCGGGCTCCATGGCCGAGCCAGATTTCACCTCACGTACAGGCGAAAAAATTTCTCGTCTTGATGCGGCAAAAGAAGTGCTGTCGGAGTTTGTTCAGTCTCGTAAAGGTGACCGATTAGGCTTGGTGCTTTTTGGTGATGCTGCTTTCGTGCAAACGCCATTTACCGCAGACCAAAAAGTGTGGCTCGAACTGCTTAACCAAACCGATGTGGCAATGGCAGGGCAGAGTACCCATCTTGGTGATGCGATTGGCTTAGCGATTAAAGTTTTTGAGCAAAGCGATCAGTCGCGTGGTGCTTTAGAACAAGACCAAAACCGTGAAAAAGTCGCGATTGTATTAACCGATGGTAACGACACGGGCAGTTTTGTTGAACCGATTGATGCGGCGAAAGTTGCGAAAGCCAAAGGCGTGAGAGTACACGTCATTGCGATGGGCGATCCGGAAACGATAGGTGAAACCGCGTTGGATATGGACACGATTCATCGCATTGCGAAAGAATCCGGCGGTGAAGCGTTTGAAGCACTCAACCGTGATGAACTATCGGCTGCCTACGACGAAATTGGCAAACTGGAACCTCAACTTTACGAAAGCACCACATACCGCCCAAAACAAAGCCTTCATCATTACTTGATGGCGTTAGTGGTCATCATGCATTTGCTCGCGTTCAGCGTCGCAACACTCAAAAGAAGGGCTGTTACACGATCATCATTAGGAGATAGCGATGTTTGATTCTCTTAGTTGGACGCAATTCTTTACGCAGTTTCATTTTATTCGACCACTGTGGTTACTGGCTTTGGTCCCCATGTTTTTCTTGGTGTGGTTACGCTGGCGAGAAGAAAGCAAGCCAAGCTGGAAGGATATTCTGCCCGAACATTTACGCAATGCTTTGACGATAGGTGAGCGAGGTTGGCGTAAGCAACTGCCGCTTAAGCTCTTGATGCTGATTGTGTTCATCGCCATTGTGATTTGTGCAGGCCCAACGTGGCAACGTGAATCTTCCCCCTTTGGCGAAGATAAAGCCTCTCTGCTGGTGGTGCTTGATAACAGCGAATCGATGCTGCAAAAAGATCTCCCACCAAACCGCCTTGAGCGTTCCAAACAGAAAATACGCGATTTGCTAGCCGTGCGAAAAGGCGGAAAAACGGGGTTAGTCGTGTTTGCGGGCAGTGCTCATGTCGCGATGCCTATAACTCAAGACAGTAAAGTATTTGACCCGTTTTTGGCGGCCATTACGCCAGAAATTATGCCCGTGCAAGGTAAGCTTGCCGAAAAAGCCTTGCCGTTAATTGACCAACAATTGCAAGGTCAACCAGGCTCTACCGTTCTGTTGGTGAGTGATGGCGTTAATCCAGCCACGATTGAGCAATACCAAGCGTATTTCTCGGGCAAATCTTATCAACTGTTAATTCTTGCGGCAGGGAATGCTGACATTGTGAGTAACAACCCAATGGATTTGGATTCTCTACAAGAACTGGCTAGTCAGGCTAACGGTCGATTGGTGGAAGTGACCGTCGATAATAGTGATATCGAGCAACTGAATCGATACGTTGAGCGCAATATGCAGCTTAATGGCGAATCTTCAATGCCTTGGAAAGACATGGGGTATCAAATTCTGTTCCCAATCGCGCTGATCATGATGCTGTGGTTTAGAAAAGGGTGGTTAGTGCAGTGGTGCGTGATTGTAATGGTGAGCGGCACGTTATTGATGCCAACAAGTGCATTGGCCGAGAACATTTCAGTTAAAGCCGAGCAGCCACAAGTTGTGCAAAAAGTGACGGCTTTCGACAAGGTGGCGCAATGGTGGTGGGATTTGTGGCTAACGCCAGATCAACAAGGACAGCGTTTGTTCAACCAACAAGCGTATTTAGAAGCTGCAAAACACTTTGTCGATCCATTACGTAAAGGCACGGCGTACTACTACGCTAGCGAGTTTGAGCTCGCGCACAGTGCGTTTTTGGAAATGCAAAACGACCCGTCCGAAGAGGTTAGAGATTACGGTCTTTACAATGCGGCGAGCGCATTGGCGCGTCAGCGAGAATATTTGGCTGCTCGTGACTTGTTAAAATCCCTAGCCAGTAAGCCAACGTTGAGCGAGTCGTTAAGACCTGATGTTGAGCACAACTTGAAAGTGATTGCTGGCATCGTCGATGAGATAAATCAGATGAGTGAAAGTCAAGCCGGAACAGAGCAAGAGGCGTCAACCGAGCTAGGCGACAACCCTCAAACCGCAGAAGGGGCGGATGAAAAAACGTCAGCGGAGTTGATGATTAAAGAGACGTTAAGTGCAGACGACATCTTAGGTAGCCAAGAATTAGCCGACAAATGGTTAAAGCGAGTCGAAGCGGATCCTAAATACTTCTTAAATGAGAAGTTTCAGATTCAATTGCGTTCAATAGAAACCGGAGAATCAACCTCTACTGCGAACGAAAATACAGAGGAGGCGGTGCAATGATGAAAAGCCACCGTTTTACGCACTTTGCTTTACCCTTGTGGTTAGTTATCTGTTTCGGTTTCCTCCTGAGCAGTAGTGTGTTGGCTCAAGATATTCGTGACGTTCAACGAGAGCATGGTGTTGAGTTACAAGCGTGGGTTGGTAAACAACCAACGGCTGGAGAGAAGCGGAAAACACCAAGTTTTAGCGTCAATGAGCAAGTTATTTTAACCATCGAAGTGGCAACGCCGCGTTGGTTTACGGGTGGTACGAGAATTGGCAATATTGAAATACCCAATGTTATCGCCAAACAGCGTAATCAACTAGCAACCAACTTTACTGAGCAAAAAGAGGGACAAACTTGGTCGCGTCAACGCTGGGAAGTGACTTTGTATCCTCAAGCTTCTGGTGATTTTGTGATTCCACCTGTCGCAGTGGGCGTTCAGGTGTCGGCGCCGGACGGCGAGAAGGTGTCAGGCACACTTTACACGCAGCCGATTAAGTTCAAAACCGTATTGCCATCGGGCCTGCTGAGTGGTGAGACACCTTGGTTTTCTGCAACAGATGTAGAGGTAAAGCAAGAGTGGGATACCTCCACTGAGTCACTCAAAGTTGGGGATGCAATCACGCGTAAAATCACCATTTCGGCTCAAGATTCACTATCTGTATTGCTACCAGACTTGTTGAAAGGAGAATCAACAACCCGTTATCAAGCGTATCCTCAACCCCACCGTTTGACAGATACGCAAACACGTGGTGATTACCAGTCAACACGCACAGAAGAGAGCGTGTACGTGATTCAACAAGGTGGTGAATTAACCCTGCCGGATTATGAGTTCCGTTGGTGGAACAGTAAGACTCAGCAAGTGGAAACGGTGATGTTAGAGGGCAAAACTTTTGCCGCGAAGCACACGTTGAAGTCCTTCATCAGAACGTACTTTGAATGGATTGTTTCCACGCTTGTGTTGCTGGGTTTTGTGATTATTTCATTGGTAGCCATTAAACGTTACTACCGCAACAGACCGACACCAGCATGGCTGACGTTCCACCGTTTGTTAAAGGCTAAACGTTGGTCTGAAGCAAGGACCATATTGTACAAACAATTGCGTTTAAATACGGCCGAGCTAGAAATGACCAAAGCCGATACGAGTGAATCGTGGCAAAAAAGTGCGTCGCGAATGCAAAATGGTGAAAATAGCGCTCATTTACTGAAGTCGATGTGGCGCAAAGTCCAGACCAAACAAAAACGCTTTAAATTCCGTATTCCGCGAGCGTTACCAGAACTGGACAAAGTCATTGGAAGAGATGACAATGAATAAAACGGGGCGCTAATATAGCGCCTCGTTTTTATTAGAGAATAGAGTTCAAATGAGCCAAGAGTTTATGCGCCGCGCATTGGAAGTGTCCAAAAATGCGCTTCCTGAATGTCAACCCAACCCGCCGGTTGGCTGCGTGTTAGTGAAAGACAATCAAATCGTTTCTGAAGGTCATACTCAAGCGATTGGTGGCAATCACGCGGAAGTGGAAGCGCTGAATGCGTATCAAGGCTCGTTAGAATCGGTGACGGCATACGTTACGCTGGAACCGTGTTCGTTTGTTGGTCGCACGCCAGCTTGCGCGGTGACATTAGTCAAATCCGGCATAAGCAAAGTCGTCGTAGCCATATTGGACTCCGACCCGCGCAACAGTGGTCGAGGTATCGAGATTCTAAAACAAGCAGGTATAGAGGTAGAAACGGGTTTGTGCGGCGAGGAAGTCAGCGAGTTTCTTACCCCTTACCTAGGCAAAGCCTAAGTCAAGCTTTACGTTGCACTATGGTGCCAGTTTATGTGGTGAATGAAGTGCGTCAAAATTGAGTTAAAACTCATTAAAACAAGCGATACCGCCCATTTGTTGCACTTGGCTACGTGAAGGATCATGCTGTTAGATTAAAATAGAGAAAGTGACTTTTGAAAAATTTAATAGCATGAAACCGACCGACCTTAATCTTATTCCCATTTTCACTGCCATCTATGAAGAGCGTAACTTGTCTCGGGCGGCGGCGCGTTTAAACATCACCCAGCCTGCGGTGAGTAAAGCGCTAGCAAGGCTACGTGATATCTACGATGATCCATTGTTTCATCGTTGCGTTAAAGGTGTCGAGCCTACCTCGTTTGCGATGGATATTTATCCTGCTCTTCTAGCTTCAGTACAAAATTTCACTTCGACATTATCGGCCTCTAGTGAGTTTGACCCTAAAGTGTCGAATAGAGTGTTTTCTATTGCCTGTGTGTCCGTTGCGAGCTTTGAGTTGCTACCTCAAGTCATGAAACAAATCCGTGTGTCGGCGCCAAATGTTGCATTAGAAGTACATCCGCTTTTTACGGAAGATTTTGAAAGTGATCTGCGGTTACAACGATACGATTTGATCATTGATATCACACCAAGAGCAAGAACGGTGCTAAAACTGGAAACTGTACTTACGGAGCGTTTGGTGGTGGTATGTAGCGAAACGCATCCACGCCTGAATGACGAGATTACGGCTGAACAATTTTTTGAAGAAGAACACGTAGTGGTTTCGCAGTGGCAGAGTCGTAAGAGCTTGTTAAACGCCGATGACATTGTCGACTTGGATAAGAGAAAGATTAAGTATCGAGCCTCAGGCGTACTAGAAATGCTCCCAATTATTTGTGGTAGTGAATACATTGGTTTAATGCCAGAGTCGATGATCAACTTGTTCAATAACACCTATCATGTTAAATCTTTATCAATGCCATTTGATGAACAAATGTATGAGCTTTGCACAATCTGGCATCCTAGTCGCACAAACGACAGCGCCCATCAATGGTTGCGTTCACAGATTAAGCAAGCAGGAAAAGTCATCAACCAATAGGAAGTGCAATGAAAAAGACAATACGTGCCATCCTTAACGGAAAAAAAGCTGGGAATCCAGAGTTAAGAGATGCAATCATGAAAATGAGAGAAAAAGGCATCGACGTACAGGTGCGTGTGACGTGGGAATCTCAAGACATGCCGCGGCTAGTGAAAGAAGCGGTTGATGAAGGCATTGAACGTATTGTTGTCGCTGGAGGCGATGGAACCGTCAATGAGGCGGCTTCTGCGGTTATTCAAATTGACGAAGAAAAACGCCCTGAGTTAGCCATTATTCCCCTTGGTACCGCCAATGACTTTGCTACCGCTATTCAAGTACCTAATTCCATTAAGGCGTCTTTATCTCTTGCTGTTGAGGGGCAGTCCGCTTTGGTCGATTGCGTCAAAGCGAACGATCGCTGCTTTATTAACGTGGCAACAGCAGGGTTTGGCGCAGAAGTTACAGCAGAAACGCCTGTTGAACTCAAAAACTTTCTTGGCGGTGGAGCTTACACGCTAACTGGTGTTGTAAAAGCACTTGGCTTTAAACCATATGACGGAACAATAACGATTGAAGGTGGTGCGTATCAGGGAGAAATGTTGCTCGGTGCGTTTTGTAATGGGCGCCTTGCTGGAGGTGGGCAAGAGTTAGCTCCAAAAGCGATGATTAATGATGGGCTGATGGATCTAACATTGGTGCGCCCATTTTTACCTCATGAGCTGCCTAAAGTAATCGACGAGATCAATAACCCGAGTGAGAAAGGAGAGTTTGTGAAGTACACAAGAGCAAGCTGGTTGGAGATAGACTTCCCGAATCCATTACCTCTTAATTTAGATGGAGAACCCTATCATTCGAGAACCATTAGATTTGATGTTCAGCCTAAGAGTATACGATTAGTCGTACCGCAAGATTGTCCTTGCTTGACTAGCTAAACGAGCGTTCTCCATGATTATTGCTTAACACAGCCACTAAAATGTGGCTGTGTTGCTTGTGTTGAGGTATCGTCAACTTCTTAACGTTTTTGAATGGTCTCAACGTCTATCTGCGTAGTTGTCCAATCTGAGTCAACCTCTCCTCGAATCATTACGGTATCTTTTGGTGTCACTTCTTGACCCATCCAATCTTCGTTGTCGATCTCTACTTCGATTTCACCAGTGTTGTCTTTGAACAAGTAAGTCTCGTTACCAAATGATTGAACAATATGCCCGGTTAGCACTACAGCGCTGTCGTCGGTTGCGTTGCGCGCCTCTTTCACCGTATTGATTGCACTGACTTCTGGGCCATTAAATGCGGCGAAAGCCGAGCTTGAAAGTAGGGCAAGCATGGATGTTAACAATACTCTTTTCATTATCCTCTCCTGATATTAGAAGTAATAAGTTGTGCCTACATTAAAGGATGCAGTGTTTGCGTAGCTGTCTAGTTGGTATTTTGCGTTTACACCTATGGTGAGCTGCGGGAAAATTCTGTATTCCGCACCCACTGAGAACATTGCGCCTAGCTCGTTGTTTTTCTCCGCGCTATGGAAAAGCGTGTTGGTCATTTCCACATCGTCGTTCGTGACAAGTTCGTATTCTTGATGTTTAGAAACCTTGGCATCGTATTGCGTGTAAGTTAAACCCGCTTTGAATTTTGTTGTCCATTTATCATTTAATGCATAGTTAAACACAGGAGCCAACGACACTTGCTTGGCTTTGATTGACGCATCCCAATCCATTTCATGATGGTAATCTTTGCCATCGATTGACTTGATACCTAGGTTTTTTGAACGACTATCATCAAGGTCAAACTGGCTGTAACCCAGTTCCAATGCCCAGTTGTCATTAAATGCGTAACCGACAAAGCCTGAGAAAATACCGTCTTCAAGCTCAGGGTTGAGTGTTACGTTGTCAGTTGAAAAGTGAGGTTCCAAATCATGGTCAGTGGTGCCTAGTCCATATTCCAGACCTACATAAGGAGCCGCAGATACCGAAACTGAGCAGGTAACAAGTAACGCAAGAAGTGTTTTGTTCATTTTATTTTGCCTCTTCAAATCAACTTAGTGAGTAGAAGCGCATTTTGTGTGAAGAAGCGTGAAGCGATCGTGAAGAAACGAAAAAATGTTTAGAAAAAAGAGCAAGGGGCGATAACCGAGGGGCGGTTTGAGTGAACAAACACCAAGCTCTTTATATAGAGTAAGTTAAGTTGCTGCGACGTAACACACCGCAAACGGGACATTAAGGCGAGTAAACTCTTTAATCCAACGCCATTGGTTGTCTTGGAGTTTATCGCCCGGCCCTTTTACTTCAATCCATTCGAACTCGTTTCCTTTAAAAGCAATCAGATCCGGCATCCCATTGCGGTAAAGCTTTAGGTCACTCAATTGTATTTTAAATAGCGCCATCAACATGTTAGTTGGGATAGTGTTGAGTGCTGTTTCGAGTAGCTCTTTACTTATTAAGTTCCAATGTACAAATGGATTACTGATGCCAAACTTCTCATCGTATTTTGTCAATAACATCTGGGTGTTGCCCGCTTCTAGTTCGGCAAAAGCGGTGTCTATCAAAGCTTGGCGCTTGGTAACAAAATCCGAGTGATATAAATCTAAAGGACGGTGTTGATAAGCGTTAATGAATGCCCCTTCAATAGGAGCAAAAATCGCATCCCAAAAAGTGAGACCAAGTAATGCATTAAGCAGTGCATTTTCGGCGTAAAATACAGTCCAGCCTAAGGACTCAAAATACGCTTTGCTGGCGAGTTCGACTCTCTGTTGAGATAAATCCAGTTCAAGGCGGTATTCCGTACAGGTTGGCTTCGTCACTCTTGGCACTTTCTCGCCTTGTTTTCGTTTTAACCGTTGCTCAAGTTTTTGTGCAACTTCGAGCTCAGACACATCGATCGGTGAGTTAAGCATATCTGTGACAATGTCACAAAATAAATCATCATGGTTTAATTTGTCATAGATACGTGCGCGTCGTTCTCGGCTCGGTGTGAGTTGAGTTTGGCCAAATAGAGATAGGGCGGTCTCTAGATCATTAAGCCGTTCGTAATCACGTGCTATGTCATTCAACATGTGCTCGCGTTTACGATCTACGTAACGGTGTTTAACGGGCTGAGGCATTGCCTCAATTAATAAGTCGAGATTGGCTTTGTCTTTTCGGTCAAATTGCCAGTACAGGTTGGCCAACTGGCTCAGTTCAATTAAGCGGTCTATTTGCTCACGTGAATCAAAGAAACGGCGCACTTTACTCAATTGATATTGCTCGAACTGATGCAAACCTAAGTCATCAAGCACAAACTGACTTAAGTCTTGATGGGTGTTGGCAAAAAACAGAGTGAGTAACACGTCAACCATATGAGCAGAATTGAGTTTGACGATCGTAAACTCAAGCCGCTCTATACGATCAAATTCCGCATTACTCAAACGTTCGACAAGGGCGTCTTTCTTGAGTGATTTCGGCAGTTCGGGATAAAGCGTGGAGATTTCTGGCTTGGTCAGTAAATTAGCCGCTAACCCTTGATGAGAAAGGGGTGGGGAAAGGGCTACAAACTCATGTTGACTCAATTCTGCCAGTGCTTCATTGATAGAAGGTATTTCTGGATAACTCAGCTTATCACTTCGAAACCAACATCCCTTTCGGCTGTATAAACGTACCAAAAGGCACTGGGCGTGTTTGCTCAAAGAATCAAACGAGCAAAGCCATGCGTGTTCTTCCTTGGTCAGTAAATTGCTGTACCAAGTTACTGCGTGATGAGTCAGCTTAAAGAAGTTCTCTAGATAGTAGTCTGGTGCAAGTTCGATAGGGCTTTCCATAAACGACCGATAACAAAAAAGGCTTAACCCATAGGTTAAGCCTTTTTGCTATCAAATCAATTCGCAATTATGCGTTTTTTAGCTGTGCTACTTTCGCTTCAGACAATGGCTTAGTGATGAACGCAAGTACGATACATACTGCCATCATTGCTGAAGAAATTGTGTAAGCCAAGGTGTAGCCGTCGCCATTTGTCATCGAGAAACCAACAACCGCTGCGCCGATTGCACCACCGATACCCCATGCTGTGTAAAGCACGCCGTAGTTAGTGCCGTAGTTTTTCAGACCGTAGAACTCAGCCGTTAGAGTAGGGAATACCGCTAGAAGTGTACCGTAACCTACCGCTGCGATTGCTGTACCGATGATCAGTGTAAACTCAGAGTCGAACGTCGCGAACAGCACCATGTTTACGCCTTGTAGAACGAACGCGAGTAGAAGCGTACGAACACCGCCGATTTTATCTGCAAGCATACCCGCGGCAACACGACCGCCAGAGTTAAATACAGCAAGAATAGACGCTAGGTAAACCGCGTTTGGCAAGTTTGCTTGAACGCTTGCGATTGTCGTGATGTTACCGATGATCATTAGACCAACAGAAGCTGCAAACGCGTACATGATCCATAGAGAGTAGAACTGTGGCGTTTTCAACATTGCTTTCCAAGTTAAGTCATCTGACTTTTTCACCGCTTTAGGTGCTTGGCCTTCTTTTACTTTAGGCTCCGCAGGTGTGTAGTCTGCTGGTGGGTTGTTGATGGTTGCTGCAAGAGGAACCGCAATCGCTAGGATACCAACACCAAGAACCATAAAGCTAGTTTGAATGCCCATGCTGTCTATTAGCGCAGAAGTTACTGGCGCAAGGTAAATAGCCGCTAGACCAAAACCTGCCGCAATAATGCCGTTAACCATACCTTTCTTCGAAGCGTGGAACCACTTCATCGCAGAAGGTGATAGGCATGCGTAACCAAAACCGATACCTGCACCTGTGATCACACCGAAGGTAATGTTCAGCATGAGTGGAGTGTCAACAAAGCCAGACGCGATCATGCCCAGACCTGTAAGAACAGTACCTAGGATAAGGATCATTCGAGGGCCCATGCGGTCTTGGAGAATACCTGCAATAAGAAGACAGATAGAGAAAGTGATGGTTGCAGTTGCGTAAGGTGCAGAAGCTTCTGCAGCACTCCAGCCTGATTCAGTTACCAGTGCCTTGTTGAATACACTCCAAGCATACAGGATGCCAAGACAAAGGTTGATACAGAACCCTGCTAACAGGATGCGCATAGCTTTATCAATCTTGCTCATTTTTATTCTCAGTTTTTCCTCTTATTGGCAATGCCGCAAAGAAGGTTGGTTTAAAGATGTTTTTTCTCAAAATTAGTTTGCGTTTTTCAACGTTTAACGCAATGAGCGCGGATTATAACCAATAAATATGTGATTGGAATCTCTTTTTACGGTTACTGATAAAATAATTTGCAACATTAAAAGTGGATGTGAATTCATGGTTTTGTATGTAGTAAGAACGTTGTAAAAAAGTGACATTTTTTTGTTCACTAATAACGAATGATGAGTCAAGAGAGAGAGGTTTTACGCTGTTGAGTGCACAGTTCACATTTCAAATAAAAAATTTCTAAATGTTTCCATGTTAACCATCTGTAACAAAAATGGCGAACTTATCATCTGACTGTCGTAAGTATCAGATGCAAAGGGTTTCTTAATTCTTAATTGTTAACCTTTTGTAATAATTGAAGCTGATTAGCTTTTATGTACATTAAGTGAGCAAAAAAGTAACTTGTAATTGCTGATTTTAGGCGCAGAATATAGTGAAAAATGAGTTTTCATTTATGAAGGGATGCTTTTTAGATTTGTTGTGAGGTGACTTATGAAACTGTTCCTATTACTCATGGCTTCGGTATCCGCTGGTATCGCATCAGCAGACCACATCCATTCATTTATGTTGGGCTTATCTATTGCTTCTTTAGCTGTAGGTAGCTGTTATTTCTTCGCATTTCGCAGCTCGCGCTTTCCACAGCTTGCTTTATTCCTACTCATTTGCGGTATGCTTTCTAAGTTGACGATAACCGTAGTCGGTGTGATGTGGGGAATGTCCGCGGAATTAATCACGTCTCCAATCGTATTCGCACTTTCATATTTATTCTTTTCGCTTGCCGTTACCTACTTATGGTTTAGCTACAGAGAGAGCATCACTAAGATTCCTGACCGATTTAAGTCAGCGTAAATCATCACATTAGAATAAAAAAACGCCAGCACATTTGCTGGCGTTTTTAATTAAACGTAATTTTGTTCGGATATTGCTTTTAGTTTGATCGTGGCAATACCGTTAGGCACTCATTGGAACAAGCACAATAGTACCAATAATCACCGTGATAAGGCCTGCTAGAACTGGAACGGATGTGCGTTTTACAACCTCAAACGGGCTGATGTTTGCCATACCTGATGTCGCAACGATTACGCCAGATACTGGTGAGATAGTACGGCCTAGGTTTGATGCTTGAAGCATCGGGATAATTAGGAACGCAGGGTTTAATCCCATTTTAGCAGCTAAAGATGGTGCTAACTCCACGAACGCATAGAAAGGCGCGTTACCCGAACCCGTTGCAATTGCTGCTGCAACTGTCAATGCAGTTAGAATAAGCATTAAAGCAACGCCGCCTGCACCAGCATTATCTGCTAGATGAAGTAGGTTATCGATAGCACCGATAGACATCAGACCTTGTGCAAAAACCCCAGCGGCAACCAAAAGCATCACAACGCCTTTGAACGCGTCAGCCATGCCTGCGTAGCAAGAATCTAAATCTTCTAGTGATTTCTTACCATCGAACTTATTTACAACATAATGGATCAGAGCTCCAAGGAAAATCGAACCAACCACAATAGTGTAGATGTCTAGACTAAGTCCTGGAATGGTACGACCGTTGAATAGGAAAACGCCGATGATAGGTAGAAATGGAAGAGCTGCATAAAACGCTGGTGCGTCAGCTTTGATCTCTGATACATCAATTTTTTCCATTGGTGTATTTTCTTTCTTATCTAAGTATTTGTTCCAGAAGAACGCTGCCGCTGCCATGACGATGATTGCGCAAATAGAAACAGGCAACACAGTTTGTACCGCAAACACATCAAGCTCTAAACCAGACTTTTCTGCTGCGATAACAACATCACCAGAAGTAGGAGAAAGAATGATTGCCGCTGGAGAGGCACACACTGCAACGGCTGCTGGACGAGAAATGCCCATCGCGACCATCATAGGGAATAGTGTCGCCATTAATAGTACGCCAAGGCCTGTTGCAGAACTTACCGCAAGAGACATTAAACACGCCACAATGTAAGCCGCTACCAAAAGGACGTAAGGAGACTTGATGACAGAAAGCGGTTTAGAGAACTGTTTCACTACCACGTTGTTCGCGCCGATATGAGTCATGTATGACGCAAAACCACAAAGCAGCATGATTTGCATACCAAGACCGCCACCGCGGTATTGAAGCATGTATTTCACGTATTCAAGCGCATCTGTCACCATGTTACCAGTTGAGGTGATTTTTGACGGCAGCACGTCGTGCCCCAAAACGCCAGTCATAAGAAGTAAAGCAATACCAGCTGTCAGTAACACGCCCGCAGCTTTATAGCCTTTGACAATAAAGTAACCCACCGCAATGGTAACCACTAAGCCAATTAAGAGCTCTAACATAGGGATCTCCGAATGTTATGTAAAAAAGAAAGAAACTGTTTCAGTTTATGACAAGGAATTTACAGAATTCTTAGCTGTGGCACGAGACAAATATGGGGCTTGCATGATCTGAGACAAATAATAATTTAATAAATAATTTCGTTAGATTGTATTGTTGGAATTTGGTTTTCTAAGTGTTATGTGCTGGTTTGAAGCTATTTATAGGAAGGAAAATATGACTAGGAAAGTGAATGAATAAAGAGTGAATTGATTCACAATAGGAAAAAGACTTTACTCAGTAAGCAATTATTGGAAAACACTCTTCACAACAAAAAAGCTTCGCCGAAGCGAAGCTAAGTAATCGTAAGAATGAGGATAAACTATGCGTATCGACGAACCATAAGGTTCCAACTACGTTGCTGCCGTTCGAACTCTGCTTTAATTTGCTGGTACTTCATTTTCGTTACAGAACATTCGTATTTCTTTACCACACTGGCAGTTTTGGCACCGAGTACTTCTTTGCGCATCTCGTAGTATTCCTGCATGTGATGAACTAGAGTATCAAACTCGTGCTGTAGCTGATCGAGGATCGTTTGCGTGTTCGGTTTCGATTCTAGCTTTTCTCTTGCTTTCTTCAAAAGTTGACTCGCACGGGCCTTTTCAATTCTAAATGTAGGCGTTGTGCGCAACTTAGATGTGAGTCCTAGCCAAGAACATGACTTTATCAACCACTTCGTTGGGTCGTAATGCCACCAATACACGCCATTGCGATAGTCATTCTCGAAAATATGATGGAAATTATGGTAACCCTCTCCAAATGTGAAAAAGGCGAGTACACCATTATCGCGAGCAGTGTTTTTGTCTGTGAAAGTTTGCTTACCCCAAATATGTGCGAGGGAGTTAATGAAAAAAGTCGTATGGTGACTCATAAAGAGTCGAGCCGCACCAACGACCAATAACATCCCCCAGATATCACCGTAGATCAGTCCGAGCATGACTGGGAAACCAATATTAGTCAGTAGGGCAAGTGGAACATAATACTTATGCTGCCACATGACGATTTTGTCGCGCTTTAGGTCACGGCAGTTTGTATATTCGTTTTCCTTTGATTTATTGTAATCACGTAACATCCACCCAATGTGAGAATACCAAAAACCCCGCTTGGCTGAGTACGGATCTTTATCGTTATTGTCGACATGTTTGTGATGCACACGATGATCAGAAGACCAATGTAATGCACTATTTTGCAAAGAAAATGCTCCTCCAATCGCAAAAATGGCGCGCAAAATAGGATGAGCTTCGTACGTTTTGTGGCTCCAGAGACGATGATAGCCTGCTGTAATAGAAAGGTTAGTAAAACTAAATGCAATCACTCCCCAAATTAGATGTTCCCAACCCAGTCCAAAATGATATGCATACCAAGGCATTACAATAAAAGTCAGAACAAAACTGGCAGAAAATATCAATGTATTCAACCAGATAACAGGTGGTTTGTTTTGAGTCACAGGTGTATCCCTAACTTTGAGCTAACAACTGTTCGCCAGAATATCAGCGTACACATGTAAGTCAAATTAAAGTTAGACAAATGTGACTATTCCTTTGGGTGTAGATTAAGGAACTTGATGGGATATTTTGCTTTTAATTGAATAATGAGTAGTATTAAAAAATGAGCTCTGGCTTAAGGTGTATAAAATCTGCCAAGAAACAAGTGTTATAAAGGTGGAATATACCGAGACTCTATAAAGAAGAAAAAATGTAAGAAAATAGGAATACGTAATGGATTTACGATTAGCGGAATATAAGGACTACGAGCGCATTGCGCATCTTCATGCGGATAGCTGGAAGCGTCATTACCGTGGCATTCTTAGTGATAACTATCTTGAGAAAGAAGCGATTGACGACAAACTACTGATTTGGCAAACCCGTTTGACCAACCCACCATTCAATCAGCACATTGTCTTGGCGGAGGAGGGAGGTTTGCTACTTGGCTTTGTTTGTGTGTTCGGCAACCATGATTTCGAGCGTGGAACCTTTATTGACGCATTGCATGTTGATGACAGTTACCGTGGTCGTGGTATTGGTAAGCAGCTATTACTTGCTGTCGCAGAATGGCAACAGCAGTACTTTAAAGACACAGGTCTTTATTTAGAAGTTGTGTCGCAAAACATTTCTGCGATTGAATTCTATCGCCACATTGGTGGACAAGAGGATCAAGAGCGAACTTGGCGCGCACCTGATGGCAAAGAGGTGTTAGAAAAAGTATTCCGTTGGAAGAACGCCCAGTCATTAGTTAGTGGGATTGAGGAAAACGTGATTTACTCCTAACCTAGCGTTCTAAAACATTAGATAAGAGCAGTCTCAACACTGCTCTTTTTTTTTTATGCACCCTAACGTTATGTTTTTATTAAAAGCTTTCTAGAAGTTAACCCCCATGGCTTTTAGTTCGAGCTCACATTGCTGAGCATTTTCAAACTGAATAGCAGCCATGCCAACTGCTCGGGCACCTTCAACATTGTAAGGCATGTCATCAAGAAATACTGTCTCTTCGGGGTTAAGCTGATACTTTGAAAGTAGAGTTTGGTAGATCTCCGCTTGTGGTTTTAGTAATTGAACTTCAGAAGAGATGATTGCTCCATCAAACAGTGGCCAAAACTCATAAGTAGTACGAAGGTGTTCCACAATTTCGTTGATGTTGTCTGTGAGCGCATATACGCCATATCCGGCTCTTTTTACTCGTTTTAACAGCTCTATACTGCCGTAAAGTAATATTTGAGTGTGTTTTACATAATAAAAGAAGCGGCCCATTTCTTCCGTCGTTACTTGGTGTTCACGTTGATAACGCTGTTTTGCTTCCCTTTCGGAGATCGTCCCTTTATTTAAATCTTTCCAGATTTGTGATGAAAATAGCATCTGAGCCATTTTCTCTGACTCTACGGAACCACCAAATGTTAAGCGAACGATTTCTACTGGAGACCAGCGTACCAATACATTACCTACATCAAAAATGACATTTTTTATCTGGACAGAATTCATAACACACCCCAAGCCAATTGTTCTTCACCACGCTATATGCGGTGAGTGCTGTTTTTGAATCGTTGGAAAGTCGTGCCAAAGGCGCGACTTAAGTTTCTTACACAAAATGAGATTAACATCCAATTGGATACAGAGCGATTATCGCAAAATTGCACTAAAATATATGCAACTTTGTTTATTTGGTTGTAAATCAAGTGTAGCTGTCTTAAAAGATTGAAACTAAAGATAAGTATTGCGAGCTGTTTACGTCATTTCGCGCTGCTTATAAATGATGATTAATATATAATTAGTTAATAATAAAACGATAAAAGTGAATCAAAATCACACTATTGTGCGTCAGGCGGAGTAAGCAAAACAGATTATATGGACTCGATACGTAAGGTTTATCAATATGCAGAACCAAACCTAACTCTCGTTGGCTGGATGGGGTTTCTTGGCTTTCCGCTGTACTACTTTGTCTGGGAGTTTGCCTTTCCACAGGCTTATGAAAATTTACCTCTTAGATTGTTTTGCTCGTTATTGTTTTTCGGCATCATTTTTAGAAACCGCTTATCATCGACTTGGAGAGATTATGTTCCTATTTACTACCAAGTGACGATAACGCTGTGCTTACCGTTTTTCTTTTTTTATATGTTACTGATGAATGACTGGTCCAATGTATGGGTTATGTCGTTTATGTCTGCAATTTTCTTACACATTTTACTGGTTCATGTTACTAGGGTCATGTTTGCTCAAACCTTTGCTGGGATAGGTTTAGCAACATTCTTCGCTTGGGTTGCAAAAGGGTTCCATCTTGACTTGACCATGGATTGGACTCATGTGCCAATCTTTCTGTTTATTTATGTCTTCGGTAATTTGTTCTATTTTCGTAACCAAGTTGAACATGAAGCGAAAGTCTCGCTGGCAAAATCATTCGGGGCAGGGATCGCACATGAAATGCGTAACCCGTTGAGTGGGCTTTGCACTTCAATAGATGTTATCCAGTCGATCTTGCCCAACATGAAAGAGGCAGGAAAAGAGCAGTACGTCATGAGTGTAGAGGATGTCACCTTATTACGTGAAGTGAGTCAGGATGCAATGAACATTATCCAATCGGGTAATGAAACCATCGATTTATTGCTAACTTCGATTGATGAAAATCGAGTTTCTCGTTCTAGCTTCAAAAAATATTCAGTTCACTCGGTCGTTGAACAGGCAATTGAAAGCTTCAGTTATAAACGTGCCACTGATCGATTTGCCATATCGCTGGATGCGAGAAGTGAGTTTGAGTTTCTAGGTAGTGATACATTACTTAAATACGTTATGTATAACCTCTTCAAGAATGCCTTCCATCACCGTAAATCTGAAGATTTTCACATACATGTATCCATGATAAGTTCAGAACGCTTTAATCAAATTGTTGTAACCGATAATGGTGCTGGCATTGCTCCTGATGTTCTACGCAATATCTTTCAAGACTTTTACACCACTGGCAAATCAGGAAGTTATGGTTTGGGTCTACCGTTTTGTAAAAAAGTCATGCGTTCATTTGGGGGGAACATTGAGTGTCAATCTCAGTTAGGGGAGTGGTCTCAATTTACGTTAACTTTCCCACTAACGACATCTGATACCGTTACTGAAATCAAAAACGATCTGACTAAACTCAAAACCATTCTAACGGTGACTAGCCAAGATATCTTGGTGTCTAAAGTAACAGATATTAGCCGTTTTATGGGCTTTGACTCGACGATTTTAGATGCCAACCAAGTACTCAAAAAGAAAGAGTACGAGTTCGAATTCGATCTGATTTTTATCGATCTTGAGAGCTTAGATCCAAGAGCAAACCAATTGGATAGATTAGAATCTCTCTTGTCTTTCACTGAAGCACGCATAGTTTATCTTTTTGAGCATCATCCGACTCAGAGAGCACGTAAGGCTGCATATGAACCTATTTGGATCGAAACGCAAGCCTGGTTATTGAATACTAAACCAACTATTGAGCGTCTCTTATATGATTCAAGCTATGTATCGACACCAACGGCCTCGGTGACGTTAGATAATTCAAATAAGCGCACAATTATGGTCGTGGATGATAATGAATCTTTGCGTAAATTCACGGCAATGTTACTTGAAAAGCAAGGCTTTGAAGTGATTCAGAAAGAAGACGGGCAGCAGGCTCTGGATACACTAGAGCAAGAAGATGTTGATCTCATTCTGATGGATATCGAAATGCCAATTATGGATGGTGTAGAAGCGTCTAGGCGAATTCGAAGCTCGGATAAAAACTATGCGTCGGTACCTATTATTGCGCATACAGGGGATAGTTCACCTGTCACGTTGGACAAAATTGGGTCTTCGGGTATGTCTGACTTCATCGTAAAACCGGCGGATAAAAATCGTTTGTTCGATAAAATCGCAAACTGGATCTAATCATTCGCGACTTGTTTTCTTGAGGCGAGTTGCTCACAACGAATAACACGAATAAAGAGCTCAGCAAAACTGTTGAGCTCTTTAGTTTTATCTACACACTAACTTACACAAACTCTAAGTCAGGGTGTGCAAATGCTTGTTGGCAGACAGTGAGTACATGATCAACTTCAGCAGCTGTCATGTCTGCATTGACTGAAAAACGGATGATGTTTTTGTTCCTTCCAGTTGCAGGGCGGCAAAACACTGCGCCGTAAACATTTCGCTCTTCGAGAAAGTCGCGGACTCGCTCAGTGTTTCTCTCGTTACCACATTCTAATGCGATAATTTGTGATTCACTGCGAATAGTAAATCCAATGCGTTTTAAACCAACGGCTAAAGACTTGGCTCTTTCAAACAGAATATCTCGCTTATCATCTGATTTTCTTATGACGTCCAGTGTTTTCTCTAGCCGAATGATCTCTTGCGGTAATACGGTAGAACTAAATATTGCAGGGTACGCCACAAATGGAAGCGTCTTCGCCAGTTTTTCTGGGCCTAAAATCGCGCCAGCACGATAAGCAAATGTCTTGGCAAGACTAACGGTAATAAAATCTACCTTATGAGTTAAGCCAAGACCCTGCAGTATCCCCGCACCTTGTGGACCGTGTGTACCTAAAGAGTGTGATTCATCTACAACCAGGCCGCAGTCAAACTCCTGTGCTATTTCGTAGATATCACGTAGAGGAGCGATGGTTCCGATAGTGCTGTAAACCGAATCCACAACAATGATCCCTGAACCGTGACGTGAAATCTGTTTTCTTAGGTGACTGGTGTTGTTATGCATGAACGGATGAATTTGTGCTCCGGCAATACGTGCGCCTTCCCACAAAGACATATGTGCAAAGAAATCAATGTACACAGGTATGTTCGGTGCACAAATAGTCTGCAATAAACCGACATTCGCAGCCCAACCAGATTGAGAAAGTAGACAACTAGGCATACCAACGAAACTGGCTAGTTGCGTTTCAAATACAGGTTTCGATTCATCGTCTTGTAAGAAAATCGCGGACATCACGACGTTGTCATCGTGCTGGGAAATCGCATCACGATGCGCGTTTTGAATCTCCTTATTATGAGACAGTGCAAGGTAATCATTGCTTTGCAGGACAACGGCATTACACGGTGGGCGTTTACCAAGAACAAGGTGTTTTTTGTTCTCATTCGGTTCGATTAGATCTTGAATATAAAAATCTAGGCGTTCCTCGATAAAGGAGGGAAGTGGTTTGCTTTGTATAGTTTCACTCATAATAAATCTCTTCTTCATATGGAAAAACGCCAGCGCTGACACTTATTCATATTGCGGATTTTGGGGAGAGTGTCACTAACCAGGTTGCATAAGTTTGCAGACCCTTGCAAACTCGACATTTGAGGGTTGGATGGTGGCTGTAACTCTATAGGGGCCCGGGGTCTAAACTAGTTTGTGC
Source organism: Vibrio sp. OPT41 (assembly GCF_015163595.1). Classification (NCBI taxonomy): domain Bacteria; kingdom Pseudomonadati; phylum Pseudomonadota; class Gammaproteobacteria; order Vibrionales; family Vibrionaceae; genus Vibrio; species Vibrio sp. OPT41. Next base: position 481,653 of record NZ_JADDYH010000054.1, read on the forward strand.
TTAAAGTTTATACGGCGATTTTGCGGTGTTTTTTCGTGCTTCATATCTGGGATTTTGGATGAGGAATATAAAGTTTGAAAAGTGAAAAAAATGGGCGCATTAGATAACAAAAAAGGCGCGAAAATCGCGCCTTGAAACATGAGTAGATAAGAGACAAGCTTATCGCTTATTACGTAAATAGCGCTTACGACGCTCTTCTTTACGCTTCGCTTTTTCTTCTTCTTTACGGGCGGTCTCAATCTCGACTTCAATCAGCTCTTGAGTGATCATTTCTGGGCGTTCTAATGTAATTTGGCCCAAAGTGCCTTGACGAAGTTCGTGCAATAAGATCTCTGATACTTTGTGCAAGTCAACACGTCCACCTGCACGTAGTGCACCGCGGCGACGACCAATTTCTTCCATGATCTCGATATCTGATTCTGGAAGCTCTTCAATTTGATAACGCTCTTTAAGCTTGTCTGCATAATGAGCTGCTAGGTATTCAATGGTATAGAATGCGACTTCGTCATATTCCATCGCTGTATCTTTTACCGCGCCGGTAGCCGCAAGGCGGAAGCCACTGTGTGGATTTTCCACTTTTGGCCATAAAATTCCTGGAGTATCAGATAATACGATGCCATTTTGCAGGTTGATACGTTGTTGACGACGTGTAACCGCGGGTTGGTTACCTGTTACAGCGATTGTTCGACCTGCGAGGGTGTTAATGATCGTCGACTTTCCAACGTTTGGGATGCCCATGATCATGGTGCGAATGTTTTTACCAATTTCTTCTCGGTGTGGGGCAAGTTTGCGGCAAAGCTCCATGATTCGATGCACTTCTTGTGGTTCAGAAGTCGTGATCGCCATTGCTTTTACATGTTGCTCTTGCTCCAAGTGCTCAATCCACAGTTGAGTTAATTCTGGATCGGCCAAATCACGTTTGTTCAAAACTTTAACGACAGGTTTGTCACCACGGATTTGAGAAATCAAAGGGTTTTCACTACTGAAAGGAATACGAGCATCCAGTACTTCGATGATCACATCCACTTGAGGGATTGCTTCTTCGATCTCTTTACGTGCTTTGTGCATGTGGCCAGGAAACCACTGGATTGAGTTATTAACCATTTGAATTTAATACCTTAATTTTTCTAATGCTCCAGCGGTTGTAAAAGTAGCAATGTGAATCTTGAGTGACACAATACTAGAACGCATTTTCTAAAACTGTGTTTACTTCAAGCTGCTCGAAACCGCGGAGTTGAGCTTTCTTTCATGTTAATACGCCAGTTTATCATGGAATGATGATGAATCATTCAAGATGAAAGTAAAAAGCTATGGCGTGCAAACCTAAAAGCACACATCCCTTATGTATACCGACTCGCAGTGAATATCCGTCTGGGTGAGAGACCGAACGCAAACACTGTGTAGTCAAAGGTGGATTGTGTTGTCAGATTGTTCTGACGAATTTTAGTTTTTTGGTTTTATATCAAAGCTTTATTTTTATTTCGCTATTGAGCGAAGTTTGACTTTTATCTGACAAAAACTAGTCTGAGCTTCCATTCAGAGGAAGCAGTCATGCTCAGTATTCTTAGAAGTATTACGGTATCGTCCGTCGCCTTAATTTTTTTAGCGAGTTCTTTTTGCTCAACTGCCAAACAGAGTCCTAAACCGAAGGTCATCGTTGGTGTTATTGCGCAAGACGAAGCTAAAGACTCGTTTGACGGTAGCGTTGGTCCTTCGTACGGAATTAGTCTTGAGTATTTGTCTAACATTACTAAAGCTTTGGATTATGAGTTAGAACTTCGGACTTACAAGCATATTCCGTCTTTACTTGCGGATGTCGAAAGCAAGAGGATTGATGGTGCGGTTGGATTTAGTAAAACAGCAGCAAGAGAAAAGCGTTTCTTGTTTTCGATGCCTTTCTTTTCGAGCACTATCGCGGTTTGGTATCGGAATGCCACTTACCGAGATAGTGATGCGCGTGATCTTAAATGGGTGTGTGTTGAGGGCAGTGTGTATTGTGACAACCTCACTGAACGCGGTATCGATAAGATACATTACGTTAAAACACGTTTAGAGGCGTTTAATGAAGTTAAGCGAGGTAAAGCGAACGCGCTGATTTACACTTATGTTGGTATTACCCAATATTTGGATTTGAATGACATTGTAAAAGGGGTTGTCGATATTCCCAGTTGGTTGAAAAACGAAGAGGTGAGTTTTATCGCTTCGTTGGACAAACAGAGTCTGATCGATGACATCAACAAAATCCTTCAGTGGGAGCAAAATGGAAAAAACATTCGCTCCGTCGCCTCGAAAAATCCTTACCATATCAGTGATAAGTTATTGGTAGATTACCGACGTAGTCATCAAAACAAACTAGTGATAACTTACAGCAGCAGTGACGAAGCTTATCCGTTTCTCTACCGAGATTCGCAAACGGGCGAGTTAGATGGCTTCTTTCCAGACTTCATCGACTTATTGCAGTCTCGTACTGGCTTGAGCTTTAAGTATGTGAAACCGACGTCGAGCCTTTCCAATGGATTAACGGCATTTGATGCCGATATAGTCCCCATCTCTTATGTGGGTGAGCTACCTAAGTCAGATTGGTTGTTCACTAAACCATTCATGCACAGTAATTACGTGGCTATCCAAGCGGAGCAGAGCAAGCGCGATAAATCTGCACTGAAAGAAGCGGGTATTCTGCTCACTTTGAAAAAGCAAGGGTTAGTTCATTTGGGCACTTGGCAGCAAGGCCAAGTTGATCATTATGATGATTTGAAGAAGCTGCTTACCGATTTGAAATCGGGCGTTTTGGATGTGGCTTACATTCCTGACGACATCGTTCACAACATGATTGCACAAGATCAAGTCAATGGCTTGGTGATCAATGCGGAGGACGTTTTGACGTTCTCTAATGCATTTGCGGTTGCAAACCACAATACACAACTGCAACACATGTTGAACAGCATCATCGAAACCATTGATTCTAACGAGATCGAAAAACTGCTGCGTTCTCACCGAAGCTTCAAACTGACTTATGGCTATGACTCGGAGCAGATCGCTACATTTGTTGTTGCTGGTTCATTCATATTCTGTCTCATGTTAATTGCGGCGTATTTCATCTTATCTCACATGCGACTTAAAGTGAGGTTAGCCGAATTTAATGCTGACAATGAGGAAGCGGAAAAGCAATGGCTGATGGACATCATCAAAGAGATCAATAGCTTGGTTTTTATCCATAGTGAAAATAACCATATGGAGATGAGTAATTGTGCGAACTACAACAGTAAACAGTGCCAACAATGTAGTTTGAAAAGTGATTCTGCGCACGTTCCTCTAGTGAATAATTTTGATGAACTGACCACTGTTATTGCTGGAAAGCGTATTTCAGAAGAGGTTGCCTCGTCGGGCTGTGAACTTGATATTAAACATGTATATCGAGAACGCAAAGTCATCGCTTCTCCTAGCGGTAAGAACAAGTTTGTGCTGACTGTTATTCAAGATATTACCCAGCAAAAAGAACGTGAGCAGGCGTTAATCGATGCGCAAAAAGAAGCGCAAACCGCGGTACGTGCGCGCGAAAACTTTTTGGCAACCATGAGTCACGAATTAAGAACGCCATTGTCGGCAGCACACGGCATCCTCGATTTGCTAAATCGCCAAGTGACGGCAGATTCAAATCGCGAGTTAATTGCCCAAGCCATACGCTCGCTCAATCATTTGAATACGCTAGTAGACGAAGTACTGGATTATTCAAAGTTAGAGGCAGGGCACTTAACCGTCGCCCCAGTTAAGACCGACTTGCTTAAAACCTTGTGCGATGTGTTTCGAAGCTTTGAACCACGAGCGCTTGCGAAAGGTTTGGATTACAAAGTGACAATCAAACCATTTTCGAATGCTTTCATTGAAATCGACGCGCTGCGATTGGTGCAAATTACCACCAATCTACTCTCCAATGCGATGAAATTCACTGCCGAAGGAGAAGTTGGAATCAGTGTCATTCTTCATGAAAAGCAGCTTATTTTGAAAGTGGCGGATTCAGGTATCGGCATGACGGATGACCAACTCGAAGGCATTCTCAATCCTTTTGTTCAAGCGGATGACACTATTACGCGTAAATATGGCGGTACTGGATTGGGGCTAAGCATTGTTGACCGATTGATCGACTGCATGAGCGGCGTGCTCTGCATCGATTCACAATTTGGCTTGGGCACGACGATTACTGTCAGACTGCCAATTGAGCATTGCGACTCTGAGCCAGACGTTTGTTTGAACTGGACGTATAGCGAGAGCTTACCACTTAATGTTCGCCAGTGGTGTGACGCGTGGAAAATGCGTCCAGCGACGTTAAAAACAATGGTGGCGAACCTTCACCCTATACACGACAGCGATGCCAGTTTTAATGGCCTAATGCTGCGTGACGAACAAAGGGTACTTGGCAGTCTTACGCTAAGAGAGATTCAATATCCAGATACATTGTTCAATTTGCTCAGCCAAACGCAGCAAGAAACCAAGCTTAGTGACGTAAATCAAGAAGTGGTTTCTTGGGTTCTCGGCACGGTACTGGTCGCAGAAGATAATCCCATTAACCAAAGTGTGATAGCAATGCAGCTTCATGAACTTGGAATCGAACCTGTCATTGTGAACAACGGCCGCGAAGCATGGGAATACATCAACCAAGATGAAAACGTTGTGTTGCTGCTGACCGATTTTCATATGCCAGAAATGGATGGCTATGAGCTTGTTAGGCACGTGAAAAACTCCGAATTTAAAGCAATTCCAATCATCGGTGTGACAGCAGAAGATGCTCGTCTTGCCATTGAACGTACACAGGATATCGGCATTGATGATGTGCTCTACAAGCCCTATGACCTTAATCAATTAAAAACCGTTTTGATTCCATTTATTGGCGAAAAAGAGAGTGGTAGGCTGCCCGGCTGGATTAAACGGTTCAAAGCACAGGACGCAAAAGAGATTGCGCGCGTGTTTAGTCAATCAATGTCTACAGATATAAAAAACTTAAACGCCGCATCGACTGAGCGAGACAAAAAACGGGTCATTCATGGCATCAAAGGAGCGGTTGGGGCGATAGGGGTAAGCATGCTGGCTGAGCTTTGTATTGAGGCAGAACGAGTTACTGCTGCGGAGTTTGACAGGCGAACAGCGGAGCTAATTTTACGAATCGAGCAGGAGATCGAAAACATAAACTATTGGGTAGAGACAAATGAATACACAATTTAATGTGATGGTGATTGATGACCATCCGCTACAAACCACAATACTCACGCAAATATTGGATCGCTATTGCGCGCAAGCCATCCCCTTTAACTGTGTGGATGCTGCTATTCAGAGTGTGCAGGAACAACATTTTGACGTAATTTTTTGTGATATCCAAATGCCCGGAAAAGACGGCATCGATATGATGGAAATGCTCGATGAAGTCCAGTACCAGGGGCAAGTTGTACTGGTCAGTGCAATGGAATTGACCATTATTTCTGCGGTAAGAGCCATGTGCGAGGGATTTAGCTTTGAAGTATTAGGGAAGCTACCCAAGCCATACGATGAAAATGAAGTCGTTGATTTGTTACGTAAAATAAAAGATGAAAAAGCGAAACAAGTCAGCTTTGCGCAACCTATTGAAGTGGAAGATCAAGAATTCCTGTTTGCTCTGGCTGAAGGGCGCGTGAAAAATTATTACCAGCCTTTAGTCGATGTGCAAAGTGGGGAAGTGCTTGGGTATGAAGCGCTCGCGCGTTGGAATCATCCTATTTATGGTGTGTTACCCCCTCATTATTTTTTGCCAATTGTAGAGCGTTGCCGCCTTTCAGGAGAGTTGTTTCAAGCTGTATTGAGTAATGTTATCTATGACATGAAACACCGAGGATTGATGCAAAACGTATCCATCAATGTAGACCATGAAAATTTAGAAGATACGGCGTTCTCTCATTACTTTTTACAGCAATGTTTAGAGAGCGAGATTGACCCATCACAAATCACCATTGAAATTACAGAGCGAGATACATTTCAGACTAGCGCGTCCCTGTACAAGAATTTACTCAAGTTGAGGATGAACGGTGTCACTGTCTCAATAGATGATTTTGGCACGGGGTCATCGACGTTTGAAAAACTGGCTCAACTGCCATTCAACGAGTTAAAAATCGATCGTTCGTTTGTACAAGGTGTCGAATGCGACATCAAAAAACGCAACATCGTTGTTGCTATTTGCGCGTTAGCGAAAAGTTTGAATATACGACTGGTCGCGGAAGGTATTGAAGACGAAGTCACATTGCAAGCGATACGTGAGTATGGCATTGATCTTTGCCAAGGCTTCTACATTGATAAACCCATGCCACTAGAAGCCATAACCATACTAAATGAAAGATATGAATAAATTGAATTACTTGATCTTTGACGATCATCCTCTCGTTTGTGTTGCAATCAAGTCGTTGTTGGAAGAGTTAGGGAAAACAAATGGGGTATTTACTGCAACATCAGCGAAGGTGGCATTACAAATATTGAAAAAGGAAGAAATTCAACTGTTGATCTTAGATGTGAACTTGGCAGATTGCGATGGGTTTGATTTCTACAAACGTATCAAATCCCATGGTTATGAAGGCAAAGTCATTTTCTTCTCCGCTGAAACTAGCCAAATGTACAGCCAAATGGCTTTTCGTTCTGGCGCTGATGGCTATGTGTGTAAATCGGAAAATCACGACATTCTTAAAGACGCGATAGAAGCGGTAGAGAAGGGGTATACCTTCTTCAAATTTAAGCAAGTTGTTAACAGCGTTCGAGAAATGCCACAACTTTCAAGCAGAGAAAGTGCAGTAATGAAGTATTTACTACAAGGAAAGTCCAATAGAGAAATCGCTTCAGTGCTATCAATAAGTGATAAAACAGTCAGCACATACAAACGCCGTCTATTGGATAAATTTAACGTAAAGAACATTGTTGAGCTAACAAGAGTGGCGGGGGCGTAAGACCGCATCATGACACTTAAAAGTATCGCGTTGTCTCTTTTCATCGCAACATTACTATTCGTCACTTCTGTCACAATGATTGGTGCGGTGTTAATTTCTTATGAAGTAAAGCAGTTCAACACTTACGCGAATAATTTAGCCAAAATAAAACAAAAAGTAATTCTCATGGGGCTATTGACGGAAGCGCAGCTCGAGCAATACAAAGGCATGAGCGTGAGTGAAGTAGAAGCGCAAACAGAGCTGAGCTTTCAAGATGCGATTTACTCCCTGTCACGTTATGAAAAACTTAATTACGTTGAAGCTGTTGCACGGAAATCGCTTCATCAGGCTGAAGCGTATTTATCAAATGCGTTCAATCGACAAAATGCCGTTATGTATTTTCGTTCTTATACTGGAAACAAACTCATCTTAGAGAGACCGATTGAAGCGCTAGAGGGAGTGAAAGCCACGTTTGATGTTGATTGGTGTAAAAGTAACTATTCTTGTGTGTTAGCCGCGTGGAAAGAGCAACTAACGGACCGGGTATTGTTTTCCCTACCATTTAAAACGACATACTCCGATGACATGGCGATAAGCATCATGAGTCCGGTTTACTTTCAAGGTGAGTTAGTGGGAGAGTTCTCGGAACAATTATACCTCTCGCCGCTTTATAATGATGGGAAAGCGGTGGATGTTCAAATAGCGAATGGGAACAAACAAATGGTGATTTATTTCGCTGGCTACCCCTTTCCATCATTCGCGTACACCCAATCATATGTCGCAGACAACAACAATCTTATCGTTTACATGTACCCATTCAGTAAAATTGTATTGGATTACGTGTTCTTGTTTATCATCTTCTTTTTCGTAACCTTAGCGTATTACAACAAAGCTTATGAATCTAAAGAGAGCAAACTTCGCCTCGCGAAAGCACTGACGAACGTGACGAAAGATGATTTAACGGGATTGTTTAACCGCAGAGTTTTTCAAGATAGCGAGTTCAAACGTCGTTTGGAAACCGCGCCATATTCCGTCATTGCAATAGATGGCGATAGGATCAAGCGAATCAATGACCATTACGGTCACCATGTAGGGGACGAAGTTATTGGAATTATTGCTGATGCCATGTCTAAAGTGTTTCGAAATAGTGATTATCTAGTTCGAACTGGTGGTGATGAGTTTGTTGCGATTCTGCCGGGTTGCAGTATCAGTCAATCTTCAATATTGGCGAAGAAGCTTCGTAGTGTCGTTAAAGATAACCGACTAAAGACCTTGGATATCGAAGTTAGTGTGAGTACTGGTATCGCGGCGAATGAATTACACGAAACGCTTCAGGACGTTATTGTACGTGCAGATGAAGATCTCTATGAGATGAAAAAACACAGACAAAAGTCCCATTAAGCAGCGCTAGTATTGACTCAATGTTAAGTTACGGAACATAACCATGACATAACTGTTTGATTAATTTGACCAAACAGAATGAGTGGTCTTTTATATTAGAGCAGTCAACAAATAGTGATTGCTCTATTTATTCTCGACCTTACATTTGGTGTCGCACGTGAACAAAGATCTCGACTTAAACTTACTTAAAATACTTGTCTTACTGGATAAGCACCGTCAGCTCAAGCCCGTTGCGAAAGCGATGGGGAAGAGCGAAGCGTCAATTAGCAAATACCTTGCCCGATTGCGACTCCAGCTAAACGATGAATTGTTTATTCGGCATCCTCACCACATGGAACCGACGGACTATTTAAAACGTCAATTACCTAAAATTTCCGACGCACTCGAGAAGCTTGAAACTTGTCTAATTAGAGATGAGTTTGAACCGGAAAATTACGAAAAAGACATCACCATTTGTTTGCCGCAAACCGCTCAATACTCATTTGGGCATTTACTTGCAATGGATTTAATGGCGCTGTTTCCCAAGGCGCACATTTCGATAGCAACGATTACAGAGTATACGATAGAAGAGATAATCCTAGGCAAAGTGGATGCGCAGTTACATTACTTCAACGAGGATGTTCCGAAATCTGTTTATCAGAAGTTCATCGGCTATGCGCCTGCTGTGTTAGTTGTCCCTGAAGAGCTGGGAATTACCACCCTAGAAGAAGCAGCCAAACTTCCCTTTATCATGTTAGAGATTATCGGTTGGAAAGAGAAAGAGCAGCTCGTTAAGCGTGCAATGGAAAGCCACGGTATGGTCATCAACCGTATTGCGGCTCTAGACAACGTAAGCAGCGTATTGAAGCTAATTAAGCAAAAAAGCGCCGCAACCGTGCTACTTGAATATCAGGCGCCAATTGATGGATATAAATTTATAAGAGTGCCAGAGCATTTTTACCCAGATGGCTGGCCAAAAGTGGTTGTACAGGTGAAGCAAAGCTTAAGACATGATGCAATGCACCAGCTGTTAATCGGTGCTATTGCAAAATACATGAGCGCTTAGCGGCAAAACTCAATGTTTTCTGACTGAGGAATAGTATGCAGAAGTTCAATCAACGTGTCCGCATGGTACTTTTTCAGAATACGCGTTTTGTAGGTGCTGATTGTTTTAGCGCTGAGTGAAAGTTGTTCAGAAATCTTCTTATTAGAGTAGCCTTGTACAAGATAATGGAACACCATGGCTTCGCGATTTGAAAGTGTTACGTTACCCGACGATGGTGTGTGAGTCGACTTAAACATTGAGTAACCGCGTGAAACACTCACAATTGCGTCGATAATGGTCTCTCTTGTTTCATGCTTGCTTAAGAAGCCGTTTGCGCCCATTTCGTACGCTGCTTTAGAAAGACTCGAGTAGTCGCGTGAAGAAACAAATAACAGTCGGCCACGATATCCCGTCGCTAAAATGTTTTTGGCTAAACGCATACCATCGCGGTCGCCAAGCACTACGTCTAGAATAATCAAATCAATCTTTTGGCCTCGAACAAGATCCATCACTTCCGCACTGTCAGTGGTTTGAATCACTTCAGCTGTGTTGACTACAGATTCAACTAGAGAAGCAAGAGCTTCGCTATACAATGGTTGAGCGTCGATAATAAGAACATTATTCAAAGTTAACCTCACCTAATACATCAACTAGTGTGCTGTCAGGCGACAGCGCAATTGGATGAATAGGATTGTAGGAAAAACCTTGCTAAGAGGAAGGAAAATGACTCTTTCCAAAAGTGAAAATCAGTGTCTTGATTATGGGAATAGCGATGTCAGGTATTGAAATACCTAGTGATAGGATGATTGCTTAAAACTTACGCTGACAGAAAACTAACAAACTGAAAGTGTTCTTTCAGTGTTCTATGCCTTCAGATTTTCTTGCGATGCCTCTAGCGCTTCGATTTAAACCCGTGTGTTCACAAGCGCAGTTTTATACCATGCCACTTGAAGAGAGCTTGTTATACACCAGGCATGAGCACAGTAGCCAACTTTGTACTGATATCTGTTAGATAGGTTTGGCTATTGACGCTGAACATCACTTCAAATTATTTCTAAACTTTTCATTGACTCTGCCGCTAAAAGTGGAGGTGTTAATTCGCACTTTGGCCACTCATAATGTCGTGTTCAAAAATGAGACAATTTTACATGGTTTGGTATGGAAATGTGCGTTAGCCGTCCTTTTGATGGTTTACAAATTTTGTTGTAACGACTAAAAAGGACTTTTGGATTTTTAGCCAGAGAACGGCTTCTCATGGCGTTTGCATCAAACTTTTCTGATGCGTATTTTTGGTTGGATAATTGGCTTTATGAGTAACGTAACCAGCACCATTTTGACAGAAAGTGGTACCAATGAGCTTGAAATCATCGAGTTTCATTTAGAAAAAACATTGCCAGATGGCAGCACAAAAACTTGTTATTACGGCATTAACGTTGCGAAAGTACGAGAAGTGATTCGCGTGCCAGAAACAACCGATTATCCAAACGCACAACCTCATATGATTGGTGTGTTCTCATCCAGAGATGTACTGACGCCTTTAGTGGATTTAGCTGGTTGGTTAGGTGTGCCAACACGACAAGATCTGGAGCGCAAGTTTGTAATCGTTACGGATTTCAACAAAATGACCAATGGCTTCTTAATTGACAGCATTTCGCGTATTCATCGTATCTCTTGGAATGATGTGGAATCACCAAGTCAGTTTTTGGAAGCGGGCGAACAAGATTGTGTAGTAGCCGTTGTCCGTAAAGAAGGCAACCTGATCATGATTCTCGACTTTGAAAAAATCATCGCAGACATCAACCCAGAACTGAGTATGGAAAAATACGATGTGAAAGGGGACAAGTCGGTGGATCTCAACCAGAGAATGGTCGGTAAGCGTAATGCTAAAACGATCATGGTGGTGGATGACTCAGCATTTATTCGCTCTTTGATCCAAGATACATTAGCTTCTTCAGGTTACAATGTGATCACATGTAAAGACGGTGGTGAGGCGCATGAGAAGTTGATGAGCTTGATCGAGGTCGCGAAAGAAGAAAACTTGCCAGTTAAAGAGCTATTAGATGCGGTGGTTACGGACGTAGAAATGCCTCGAATGGATGGTATGCACTTAGTGAAGAGACTACGAGATACCGAAGCGTTTTATGAAATGCCGATCATTATGTTCTCGTCATTGATGAGTGAGGATAACCGAGCGAAAGCACTATCTCTTGGCGCAAATGATACGATTACCAAGCCAGAGATTGGCCGCATGGTGAATATGATGGATAAATACGTGTTTAACTTTGCGTAAAAAACCGATCAGATGAAGCAAATAAGGCTGCCGATTGGCAGCCTTATTTTTATTGAGGGCAGGGAAGAATCTCTAAGGTGTAACTCTCGTTTGGAGTCTGCGGCGGCCCATATAAAATTCCGCATTGTGTAAGGCTAGCTCTTTTTTCGTCGGCTGCAGCAATGACCATTTCGCGAGTTGTTGAACCAGCCGGGTGATGAAATGTTTTCCAATCCGAGTCTTCTTCGTTCAGTCCTTGCACGAGTAACTTCATCGATTCGCTATCAGAATCAGGATATCCATATAAAAAAACACAGCGCTTTGAACCACCAATATTACAGCCGTCAAATGGTAAATCTGCCATTAAAGCACTGTCTACGAAGTTTGAAACGTAAGGCTTGCTTTCCAATCCCGCAATCGCCATTTTCCCATAACCCACGCCTAATGCTGACGCAATAGCGCCTTTCATTCCTTCCAAACGTGCTTCACGTGCATCGCTTTGAAGGTTTAAAAAGCGTGGCGCGGCAGTGACAGCAAGAATACCGAGCACGACAATAACTACGACAAACTCTATTAGAGTAAATCCCGTTTGTTTTTTCATATTATTTTCACAGCAAGTTAAAGGTAGAAAAACACTGACCGTACACTTGTTTATTGTGTAAATAAGTACGGTAATGATAAATCAATCAGTAGTATAAAGAGGTGAGTTGTAAAGTGCTATACCGACGCCGCACTAATTGACTGAATCCATTAAATGCAATGGAGAATTCACGGGTCTAATTCTGCTAGATTTTAAGAGGTCATTAATTCCGCTGAAGAAATGCTGCGTGAACAGGCGAGCATGAATCCTCTTCGATGTAAGCAAACATGTACATCAGCGGAATGAAATACAAAATGCAAATGAGGGCGAACCGCACAAATGGATTGTCTTTTTATTCACTTTGATGAATGCTACGCGGAATTCATATCGCAGTATGCATGAGGTATTCATCATGCGAATATGCTTTGGTTTTGTGTTTATTTTTCAAATATAAGAATAATCTAAATGGAATTCGATTCGATAAACTTCCTTGCAATAGGTTTGATATTTCTTGGCTCTTATGTCCAGACCGCAATCGGTTTTGGCTTGGCTATTGTTGCCGCACCTTTACTGATTCTTTGGGCGCCAGAATATGTTCCTGCGCCAATCTGTTTAGTCGCGTTATTTATTTCGTTGATGAATGCGATGAAGCACCGCAGTAGTGTTGAAATCGGCGGCTTAAAGATGGCGTTGATTGGGCGAGTGCCGGGATCAATTGCTGGTGGCTTGCTACTCTTTTTTGTATCTACACAAACTCTCACGCTTTGGATTGGTTTGTTGGTGCTGTTTGCAGTCGTGGTGAGTGTTTTACCGTTTCGGGTTGAGCCTACGCCTTCGCGTATGACATGTGCTGGTTTCTTTTCTGGGTTGTTTGGTACCAGTTCTGCGATTGGAGGCCCTCCGATGGCGTTATTGTTGCAGCATCAAGAAGCAAATCAGTTACGCGGCAACTTATCGGCTTTTTTTGTTTTCAGTTCGATTATTTCACTAATAGTACAAATCCCAGTGGGCTTCTTCACATTGCATCATTTGGTCATTACTATTCCTCTATTACCTGCTGCGGCGCTTGGTTACTGGCTAGCAATGAAAACTACCCAGTCGTTACCAAAAGAAAAGATTCGGTTTGGGGCACTTATGTTGTGTTTTGTGAGTGGCTTTACCGCCGTCGTACAAGCGTTGAGCCAATAATGCCATCTGCATCATAAAGTCACTGCGGGATTGCATTCCTTTTTATGTATGGCGGACTTGTTTACTTACGCCAAATTGGTCGTTTAGATGGGCGATAGTTTTATGAATAACACTCGTTATGGCACTTTTATGGCAGCATTCTCCTTTGTGATCTGGGGATTGCTACCAATTTATTATCGTTATTTACCGAATGCTTCTATGGATGAGTTGCTAGCATGGCGAATCATTGGGTCTGTACCTGTCGGGTTTCTAATTGTACTTGGGATAACCCGTCGAGGGCTGAATTGGAAAGAAATCTGGCTTGATAAAAAATCCTTGTGGTACACGTTTGTGGCGAGCAGTTTGATGTGTATTTCTTGGAGTGCGTTCACTTGGGCTTTGACCCATCATCGGGTCATCGATGCCAGCTTAGGCTTCTTTATTGGACCATTAGTATCTGTTGCGCTGGGCGTATTTATTCTTGGGGATAGGCTCTCAAAAGGCAAACTTATTGCAATAGTGTTGGCAACAATTGGTGTTATGTATCAAGTGATTCACTATGGTCAGCTACCCGTTATCGCACTAACGATGGGGTTGTTCTTTGCTTTGTATGGGCTGTACAAGAAGAAGATAAATTATGACTGGAGTACAACCTTGTTTGTTGAGGCGTTGTTACTGACTCCAGTTGCACTCGCCTATTTGCTCTATAAACAATGGGCAACTGGTGAACTGGCTTCGGGCACAGATACCACAACATTGCTTTTGTATTTTGGCAGTGCACCTATCACACTTTTACCACTCGTATTTTATTCTATCGCAATACGTATAACTAATTTATCAACCGTCGGTCTAATGCAATACATCGAGCCAAGCTTGCAGTTTGTGTTGGCAGTTATGTTTTTTGGCGAGTTGTTTGACGAAGTGAAAGCGGTGACCTTTGCATTTATTTGGGTAGGGCTGTTGTTCACAATTTTTGAAAGTATTATCAAAGGGCATCGGCGCAAAAAGCTAGTCAAACACCCCTTATAGTGGTTTCAATATTCTCACATATTAGCTTCTTTATTCTTATGCCCTCCATTCGAGGGCATTTTTAATACCATAAAGCATTGGCTTTCGTTTTTTGCCCGAATAGAAATCATAACTTGAGATTATTTGACGCATTATCATAATGATACCGCTATAGTTATAGCCAAGTGACACGCTTATATAAGTGAAAACCAGATCAAGAAGGACGACATATGATCACAGCTCTGTATGCCAACATTCTCGCAATACTCATTATTTGGTTGGCTGTTCAAGTAATTAAGCAACGTCGCTTAAATCAAATTGCTTATGCCGATGGTGGGGTAGAGGCTCTACAAATTGCTCGTAGTGCCCAGAGTAATGCGACAGAATATATCCCCATCACCCTGATTTTAATGGCACTTTTAGAATTTAATAGTGCTTACCCAACATGGATACATCTCACCGGTATTATTTTTGTAATTGGTCGAGTTATTCATGCTAAAGGCATATTGAAAAAAGACTTGAAAAAGCGCATTAGAGGGATGCAGGTGACATTTCTGGTGATACTTTCATTGGTTGTGTTAAATATGATTTACCTGCCATACGATAAGTTATGGTAAGTCTGCGACGTTACATTCCACCACCTTGGATACTCGTTCTGATTGGATTAGTACTGAATATTGGCGCGATCATCGTTACTAGCTTAGTCCTTGATAAGTTGGGTAAACAGCACTCGCAGCTCGCAGAGCAAACAGCAGAAAACTTGTATTCCATCCAACTCGCATGGAACAGTGTGGAAACCCTAGAAAGGAAAAGAGAAGCTTTACTGCTGCATGTGCACATAAGTCAGAGCGTAGCGATACCTTTAGAGCTAGAAGAGGTATTAGCAGGGCATTTATCTTCTTGGGTTCTCAACGAGTCGGATGAAATAAAAATTGATCAACTTCCTCAACTGATGTCAAAGATAAATCAGGCACAAGCTTCGTATAGAGACCGCATCGATAATTACTACATTGAGAATGTAGAGCTCAATGAGGTAATGGCAAAGCAGGATGAAAAGATCGCTTGGTACAAGAATATCGGACTCTTCTTGCAAGTATTCGGACTTGCGTTAATCCTTGCACGCGACTTAGCTAGGAAGCAATAAAAGCAAGAGCTAAAGATCAGGTTTATTGCGAAATGCCAATGGTAGTTTGCAAATTGCAATTTATTCGGTGAGCAAACAGTAGCTATTGGTTAAGTTTTAATGAAAGTGATTAAATAACAACCTGTTTTTGTGCACTGAAAAGTTGGCACGGCTCATGCTTTAGTATGAGTGACCCTTTCTAAGCCGAGGGTCACCTAGCCAACTGACGTTGTTAGTGAACCATCTTGTTCACAAATATATACAGCCAATCACGACTCCTTGTGGTTGGCTTTTTTTTATGCAGTCTAGAACTGTGCTTTAATCCAGATCATGCGATGGTCGGAAGATACATCCTTACCATCACCATACTTACCGATACGTGCATCGTTAAATAGTTTACGGCCTTCTTCATAAGACGCTGACCAGTACACACCAGAGTCTATTACATTCAAATTTGCTGAAGGCAAGGCATAGTCTACCCCTAAGCCAAACGTTGAAGTGATGCGATTCGGATATGGGTGAGTTGAACTGCGGTCAACAGCGTGTTCAGCTGCACCAAAGCTTGTTGGGTAAAGCTCACCATTCATCACGGTTTGGTTAACCAATGGATCGTTGTGCAGCTCTTGCATTACAGAGCTAATACCGTCACCAGCCACTGGATCAAGGTTTTGATCACCCATCATTACGAATTTAGCGCCGTTCGTTAAGCCACCTGTTTTACCCGCATCGTCGTAAAAATAGTCTTTGCCTTGAATGTAATGATGCCAAAACTCCACTTCTGCTGCGTTTTGCGCTTTGTTTTTACCGGTGTCGAATACTGGTGGAGTAGGATGAGACATCAACAAGTGTACAACTTCCTCGCCATTGCGTGTTGGAATGATGATTGGCGCGTCGACGTGATTTTTCGAAGATAGACGCACTTGATCCCACTCTTCCGCTGAGTACCATTCATCACCACACTTCATGCCGTCTGGAATCTTTTGCGAACCGTCACAGATAGTAATGGTTGGAATTGTCGCACCTTCCATATCTTTCCATTTAAATGCTTGGAATGTACGTGTGTTTGCCGTGTCAATTTTATACTTAGACATAAGGGCAAATGCATATTGACCATGGTACATGCCAAAGCCCCATGCATCACCTGGCATTTGACCTGCGGTTCCGTTGTTGTCGAGATCAAACTCACTCAACAACCCTGTATTAGTTGAGTAAGATTCAGCATAAGGGTATTCAATAGGCTCAAGGTTTGCTTCACCGCCCGCGCCATTGATGCTTTGCGCGACAGACAAGTAGTTCTTCTGGAATCCTTCAATGGCTGCTTTGTTTTCACCTGTTCCATCGTTGTTGTATTCCGCCATCATGAGAACATCAGGACGATTCTTTTGAATGATTGCTGCAACGTTACGAATTTGAATGACTTTTTCCGCAGTGGTTTTGTCTTCGGCTGCGATTGAACCGTCTAAATAAGAGGTGACCAACGCAGCTTGCTGCGTTGGTTCAATTTGCATTTCATCTACCAAAGTTTCGAAGGTAGCGCGGTCAAAAGAGAGGTTGTAAGTCGCTATTTTTACTTCTTTAGGCTGAACATTGACGTATTCAGTATCGTCATTACATCCAGATAGTAGAGCGGCGCCAACAAGGACAGCGATAGAGGTTTTGATTGCTTTCATGGGTACGTCATACCTTATAATTAATTCGGCTGAATATTAAAGTCATCAGTCATTGTTTTAAGCGATATTAGTCACACAAACGTTTTCATATTTACATGTTCAATTAGTTTTTGTGTGATTTGTGCAATAAATGCAACACTTTCAACACCAGAAGGTTATATGTAAATTGTTAAAAAACGGTGTCGTTATTGATGCGAAATAGAGAGTCCGCCACCGTTAAAAAGAAAAGCGTAGAATTTAAGCGTACATGAGATGTTTGAGTTGTATGCTTATCGCCGTGTTTTATTTTTTATGTTTAAATTTCTGTATATAATAAGCAGTCAATCAGAAGTGAGGACGACCTCACCGCTCTATCTTTTCTCGGGGACGACCCCATCTCGTTGGGAAATGTGACATGGCTTGGGGAATTCTCTTCATTGCGGGCCTGTGTGAAATCGCATGGGCTGTCGGTCTTAAATATTCACAAGGGTTTACCAAATTCGGTGCTTCGGCATTCACTATTGTCTTTATGTTATTGAGCTTTTGGTTGCTTGGCATTGCGTTAAGAACCTTGCCTTTAGGCATTGCTTATGGAGTATGGGTAGGGATTGGCGCAATAGGCACGGCAGTCGTGAGTATTTATCTGTTCAATGAGCCAGCAACACTTATCAAAGCCTTAAGCTTGCTAATGATTGTCGCTGGTATCGCAGGGTTAAAAATATCAGCTTAACGTTAGGCTAAACACAAAACAGCCAGAGTCACTCTGGCTGTTTTTCTAAATGTCGTGTTTACGGTTCTGGCGAGGTATATCAAGCGTTGCGCTTAATAAAAGGTAACCGTAAGTGATGACCAAACGCATTAATTAATGCGCCTGTAACAATCAGACCGCCACCGACGTACGTCCAAATGATCGGAACCTCGCCAAAGAAAATGATGCCCAACAACACAGAAAATACGATCTGGATATACGAATAAGCGGAGGCTTTACCCGCTTGTTGAGTTTGCATCGCTTTGGTTAAACCCAATTGTCCAATTTGGGTAAAGACACCAACTAGAACCAACATGAAAGTCAGATATAGATCGGGCATTACAAAATCGTCGCCAATCAGTAAGAGTGAAGCGGGGAGAGCAACCAACGGGAAATAGAAAATGATCACTGAGCTGTCTTCTGTCTGACTCAGTTTTCTGACAATGACGTAGGCAATTGAGCTACCAAATGCGCCTAAGATCGCAATCATGACGCTAAACATTGGTAAAGCGCTATCTGAGCCTTGCCCAGTTTCTGGGCTTACCATGATATAGATGCCGAGTAAGCACAACGCAATACAAAGGAAAGTTGACGGCTGGATGCGCTCTTTCAAGAAAAATACGGCGAGTAGTGCAGTAAATACCGGATGAATATACTGGAATATCGTCGCTTCTGCCAAAGGTAAGGTGGTCACTGAATAATATACACACATCAGAGCCATCGTGCCCACAGCACCGCGTGCAAATAGTAATGGCTTATTATTGCCCCATACAGAAATTCGTTTTCGCTTTACATCGAAATAACTAATGATAAGTGAAACGAGCGCTCTTGCTGCAACGATTTCAAAAACGGGGATACCGTAGTTGCCGACGTGCTTTACTGTAGCCGACATCAGAGCAAAGCCGAACGCGGAAAGCACCATAAAGCGCACACCGATGGGAATCATAGTGTTGAATGAATTGGACATTTTACTGCTCATTTGTTGCGACAGATCTCACTTTAGCATACTTAGTTAGCGATTAAATCCTCTCAACTCAAACACTTCTGTCGACAAGATGAATAAACAGTAGAATACGTAGCAATTAATCTGCCTCTCTTCAGCGTAACAATAAAAACTCGATATTTAAGGAGCTTACATGATCCCGATAAAAGCAACGCATGTTTCAGGCGTTGTCATTTCAAAAATTGATGGCATAGAAAAAATGCTGTTACTCAAACGCGTAAAAGGTGGCTATTGGTGCCATGTTGCAGGTGGTATCGAAGCGGGTGAAGCCGGGTGGCAAACCATTTTAAGAGAGTTAAAAGAAGAGACACTAATTGACCAAGTTGAGTTACATACAGCAGACTTTCTAGAGCAGTTCTACGAAGCAAAAAATAACCGTATCATGGTTATCCCATGTTTTGTGCTATTTTGTCCGCCTAACCAATCAGTTGTTCTTAACGAAGAGCATACAGAGTATCGCTGGTGTACGATTGAAGAAGCTAAGCAGCTGGCTCCGTTTGCCAATCAGCATCACCTCTATGAACATGTATGGAAGCATTATGTAGATGTGGCATCACTAACGCCATTTACGCTGATCGATCAAAAGGGCTAAATGAACGGCAACGGCTTTGATTAGTTTTTATAGAGAGGTTTGTTCTCATAAAATGAAGCGTTAGGATTTGCGCTGAGCGTTCACAATAAAAAGGAATAACATCTATGGATGAAGTCACATGCCAAGAGACGTATCAAGGAAATCACTTACAGAAGCGTTTTTCCGTCTCGCAAAGGATCTCAATTGAGCCCCTTAATACGAAACACGCGTCCGCTTTACTAGAGGTTGTGAACACTCACCGAGAGAGCCTTGAGGGCTATCTACCTTGGACGGATTCTGTCACGAATCATCGAGAGGCCGTGAACTACATTTCCCAGCGAGTGAACAGTAACGCGCTGGATTCCCACTGGTGTGCAATTTATTTTGATGAGCAGCTTACGGGTGTTATTGGCATTAAAGGTGTGGATTCACATACACGTGTTACTGAAATTGGCTACTGGCTTGCTAACAATGGGCGAGGCCATCGTGTGATTGATCAAGTACTCGCAGTATTGATCCCTTTCTTGAAGAAGAAAGGGCACGCACAATTCATTCAGTTCCATTGTATGGAAGATAACATCGCTAGCATCAATATTGCTGAGCGTGCAGGCGCCACATTAAAAGAATACGTTGATCATGAGTTCGATATGCTTGACCGCTCTCAACGACTAGGCATTTATGAACTACGTTTGACGTAGTATCCACCCTAGAGATATTTTAATCAGAGTTCGAACTCTAACTTCACGAGCGCTACAATAGTAACATTGTTGCGCTCGTGTTAACTTGGGGCGTCATTGGTAGAAACTAGGCTAGGAGAAGCATCATGAACGCAATCACAGAGGTTGAAGTAGATAACTTGTTACAGCAAAGCCTCGAACGCTTAAAAGCGGCATATGCAGCCGAGCCTTATCCTAGTTTAGATGAACGTAAACAGCGCCTCGTTTTGTTAAAAAAATCGCTGCTTGAGAACAAACAAGCTCTGGTTGAAGCGTTAAGTGACGATTTTGGCTATCGCTCAGAATTTGATACCGCTATGACCGACGTTTTGCCAACGGTCTCGCATATTAATTATACCCTCAAACGACTAAAAAAATGGTGCAAACCCAGCAAGCGCGAATCCGGCTTATTGCTCGCACCTTCTAAAGTCACCGTTCAGTATCAACCGTTAGGTGTCGTCGGGATCATTTCACCGTGGAACTTTCCTGTGATTTTGAGCCTTGCGCCTTTAGTGACAGCATTGGCTGCTGGCAACCGCGTGATGATGAAGCTCAGCGAATTTACGCCAAAAACCAATAAAGTCATCGTCGATATTTGCCGTGGGTTGTCTGAGTATGTCGAAGTTTTTGAGGGTGAAGCAGACGTCGCACAAGCATTCAGCCAACTGCCATTCGCTCACCTTTTGTTCACGGGTTCTACGAGTGTTGGTCGCGCAGTGGCAAAAGCGGCAGCGGAAAACCTTACCCCGGTGACGTTAGAGTTGGGTGGAAAGTCCCCGGTGATCATTGCAAAAGATGCAGACATGAAGAAAGCCGTTGATGCTATCTTGTTTGGTAAATGCATTAATGCAGGCCAGATTTGTGTCGCGCCTGACTACGCATTTGTACCGCAAGAACGTGTCGAAGAGTTCATTTCGCTATTCTTAAAACGTTTTGAAAAGCTCTATTTAAAATCCAACAAGAATCAAAAGCTGACCCATATTGTCAACCAACGACAATATGATCGTTTGACTGCGCTACTTGAGGATGCAAAAGCGCAAGGTGCTAACCTTCACACTGTTGAGGCGTCGCCCCAAGAGGAACGACTTCTGTATCCTCATTTGGTCACGGATGTGTCGCCGAATATGCGAATCATGCAAGAGGAGATCTTCGGGCCATTTCTACCTGTTAAGCCCTACAATGCCGTTGATGAAGCGATTGACTACATTAATCAGCACCAAAGACCACTTGCGCTGTATGTTATGTCGGACGACAAATCGACTATCAAACATATTGTACGCAACACCCACAGTGGTGGCGTCGGCGTTAATGATACGGTTTTACATGTTGGCGCTGAAGATGCGCCTTTTGGTGGCGTTGGTGAATCGGGTATTGGGCATTATCACGGAGAGGAAGGATTCAGAACTTTTAGTCATGCGAAAACCATTCTTCACACACCGAAATGGTTGCCAAGAACGAGCGTATTAATGCGCCGTAGGGCTATGGCGATAAAAGCGATCCAAAAGATCTTTGTTCGATAATAATTATGATTTGATTGATAAAAAACCGCCCGAATAGGCGGTTTTTTGTTTCTATATGCTCTGAAACGCTGGGCACCAAAGTCCGAGAAACTTCCATCGCGTGCTACCAACAAAACAAAGAAAGGCTCTTGTTGATAGAGCCTTGTTCAGGAAGTGTCGAGAGATCTTGGCAAGTTTAATGCAGAACTTCACTGCTGAATCTTAGATATCTACAGTCGTTCATCAGTTCTTTAAACGCCTTTCGGTCCAGCTTAATCAGAGTTTCATGATCGCCAGCTTCAAGGTAGACATGTTCCAAGTTTGCTAGTCTTTCATCGCAAACTGTCGACATGTGGTAAGGGCTACCAATCGGTGGAATAGCGCCGTGTTCACAATCGGTGAAGAGTCGGTAAACCATACGCTCTTTCACCAAGTGGAAGGTGGCATTAAATTCGTCGTTTAATCTCGACAAACTGATTTTGTTGTTGGCAGGTAAGACCGCCATCATATGACGCCCTTCATGATCCTCTAGAATCACACCTTTTGCGATATTCATTAAAGGCACACCTGCTGTAACACCACTTTGTAGCGAGCTATGACTGTGGCTGTGATTCACGGTTTGAAAGTGAATGTTATGCTCAGTCAAATATTCATCTAATCGGGTTGCAATCGTCATATAGCCTCCACGTGTATGAGACCCATAAAAAGTATAGGTTAGTCGGGCGACAATCGCGCATTTTACTCGGCGACACTGACGCTCTTTACGCTCCTGTTCTACGCTTATTGCAAGCCAGCGAGAAAGCATGGTTAACAATAATAAATAGGGGGCAACATGAGCAAGCCAATCATCGCTGATAACAAGCCGATCAAAGTAGAGTTGAAAGCTGGGCAAGAATATTACTTCTGCCGATGTGGGCGTTCTAAAAATCAACCTTACTGCGATGGGTCTCATTCGGGAACCGGCTTAAAGCCAATGAGCTTTAGTGCGGAAAAAGACGAAGATGCCTATCTCTGCCAATGTAAGCATACCGCCAATGCTCCTTTTTGTGATGGTACACACAAGCGATTTACCGCAGAGCAAGTCGGTAAAGAGGGACCGGAACAAAAGCGAGAGAAAAGAGACAAACCAACGGCGTCTGCTACTCAAGAAGAACCAACCCTCGAGTTTATCCACCAATTAGCGAGAGAAGGACTCTCTAAACTCGGTCATCATGGTCCGATGGCTGCAATGGGGGTTCCTAGGCATTTGCTACCACATTGGGATGCTATACAAATCATGGTGGCGCAAATGGCGACACAACCGTTGTTGGAAGACGTTCCTGTGTCTACCGAGTTGATTGTGGGACCAAACGCGCGTAAGCCGCTCAGACTCGCCATTCCTTTGTTGGTGTCGGACATGAGTTTTGGCGCACTTTCTGAAGAGGCGAAAATTGCACTAGCAAAAGGTGCAGAGTGGGCAGGGACTGGGATTTGCTCTGGTGAGGGTGGCATGTTACCGGAAGAACAAGCCGCTAATTCACGGTATTTCTATGAGCTTGCTAGTGCTCAATTTGGCTACGACGAATCTAAGCTTCTTAATGTTCAGGCGTTTCACTTTAAAGGTGGGCAAGGAGCAAAAACGGGCACGGGTGGTCATCTGCCTGCAAATAAAAATGTAGGTAAGATCTCTCAGGTGAGAGGCATCCCCGAAGGACAACCAGCGATATCACCACCAACGTTCAAAGATCTTCACACTACTCACGATTTCAGAAAGTTTGCTGACAGAGTTCGTGGCATCACAGGCGGTATTCCAATTGGATTTAAACTCAGTGCCAACCATATTGAGCAAGACATTCAGTTTGCGCTTGATGCTGGGGCTGATTATATCATCTTAGATGGTCGCGGTGGTGGCACGGGTGCGGCGCCAACTATGTTCCGTGATCATATTAGTGTTCCCACCATCCCTGCATTAGCTCGTGCACGTAAGTACTTAGATGAAAAAGGCGTAAGTGACCGCGTCACATTAATCATCACCGGTGGGTTGCGAGTTCCTACGGATTTTGTCAAAGCGTTGGCACTTGGAGCAGACGGAGTAGCGATAGCAAACAGTGCGATGCAATCGATCGGTTGTGTCGCGGCTCGCATCTGCAACACCAATAATTGCCCGGCAGGCATTGCGACACAAAATGCCGATTTGAGGCAGCGTCTCGACGTTGAAAAGTCATCCCAGCAACTGAAAAATTTCTTCGAATCCTCGGTCGAGCTCATGAAAGTCATGGCGAGGGCGTGTGGTCATCACGCTCTGAATGAATTTAGTCATCATGATTTAGCGACCTGGGATCACAACATGGCGAGGCTGTCTGGGATTAAGTATTCAGGTATGGACTTAAACTGATCTCTATCCATATTTTCTGCATATAGGTACATGTTTGATAACAATTATTTATTCGCTGAAATGTTTGAAATTTTGACTTGGCGTTAACTAAAAAAACAGTGTATGAACTACGCTGTTTGAGGTGGATATTCGATTTATTGAATAACAAAGAGTGGTTACCACAACCACGACACGAAGGAGCATTATATGAGCAAAGCAAACGGCGGTTCGGTAGGTAAATGTCCAGTTATGCATGGTGGGCAAACATCTACAGATAAGTCGGTGATGGATTGGTGGCCGAATGCCTTGAACTTAGACATCCTGCATCAACACGACTCCAAAACCAACCCATTTGGCCAGGACTTTAATTACAAAGAAGAACTGAAAAAGCTAGATGTCGAAGCACTTAAAAAAGATTTAAAAGATTTAATGACTGATAGCCAAGACTGGTGGCCTGCCGACTGGGGACACTACGGTGGTTTAATGATCCGAATGGCATGGCATGCAGCGGGCAGTTATCGTATTGCGGATGGCCGTGGCGGTGCTGCTACAGGCAACCAACGCTTTGCTCCTCTCAACTCTTGGCCAGATAACGCCAACCTGGATAAGGCTCGACGCCTTTTATGGCCAATCAAGAAAAAATATGGCAACAAACTAAGTTGGGCAGACCTGATTGTCCTTGCCGGTAACATGGCGTACGAATCCATGGGCTTTAAGACCTTTGGCTTTGCGTTTGGACGAGAGGACATCTGGCACCCAGAAAAAGACACTTACTGGGGCTCTGAGCAAGAATGGTTAGCCACAAGTGACGCTGATAACAGCCGCTACTCTGGTGAGCGAGATTTAGAAAACCCGCTTGCTGCGGTAATGATGGGTCTTATCTATGTGAACCCTGAAGGGGTAGACGGTAACCCAGATCCTCTCAAAACAGCACATGACATGCGAGTGACCTTTGCGCGAATGGCAATGAACGATGAAGAAACCGTCGCGCTCACAGCTGGTGGTCACACGGTGGGTAAGTGTCATGGTAATGGTGATGCCGCAAACCTTGGCCCAGAGCCCGAAGCAGCAGACGTTCATGAGCAAGGTCTTGGCTGGATTAATCACAAAACACGTGGTATTGGCCGTGACGCGGTAACGAGTGGTATTGAAGGTGCTTGGACAACAAACCCTACACAATGGGATTACGGATACTTCCACCTACTATTTAAGTATGACTGGGAACTGAAAAAGAGCCCAGCCGGCGCATGGCAATGGGAGCCAATCGACATTGAAGAACAAGACAAGCCTGTCGATGTTGAAGACGGTTCTAAGCGCTACAATCCAATCATGACCGACGCCGATATGGCGCTCAAAATGGACCCTGAATATCGTAAGATTGCAGAAAAGTTCCAAAATGACCCTGCGTACTTTGATGACGTTTTTGCTCGTGCCTGGTTTAAGTTGACACACCGCGATCTAGGACCAAAATCATGTTATTTCGGCCCAGATGTGCCAAGCGAAGATCTTATTTGGCAAGACCCAACGCCCGCAGGTAAGACAGACTACGATGTCGATTTAGTGAAAACAAAAATTGAAGCAAGTGGCCTATCCATTAGTGAGTTAGTCAGTACGGCGTGGGATAGCGCGCGTACTTACCGTGGCTCTGACCGTCGAGGAGGTGCAAATGGCGCGAGAATTCGCTTGGCTCCGCAAAAAGATTGGCAAGGGAACGAACCTGAACGTCTAAGCCGTGTTCTTGCTGTGCTAGAAAAAATAGCAGCAGAAGAGGGCTGTAGTGTTGCAGACGCTATCGTGATTGCTGGGAACGTAGGTATTGAGCTGGCTGCGCGTGCCGCAGGTCATGATGTTTCCGTGCCATTCGCGCCAGGCCGAGGTGATGCCACCCAAGAGATGACGGATGTGGAATCGTTCGAAGTACTTGAGCCTGTTGCTGACGGTTTCCGAAATTGGTTGAAGAAAGACTACGCGGTTATGCCAGAAGAGCTTTTATTAGATCGTGCTCAGCTTATGGGGCTAACGGCGCCAGAAATGACGGTACTTATCGGTGGTATGCGCGTTCTAGGCAGTAACTACGGCGGTGGAAAAGAGGGCGTATTTACTGAGCGAGTCGGCACTTTGTCGAATGATTTCTTCGTGAACCTTACTGACATGGCATATACGTGGAAACCAGTGAGTGCTAATCAATATGAAATCCGTGATCGTAAAACCGACGCTGTGAAGTGGACGGCTACTCGAGTGGATCTTGTCTTTGGTTCAAACTCGATCCTGCGTTCGTATGCGGAAGTGTATGCGCAAGATGATAATCAGGAAAAATTCATCCATGACTTCATCGCCGCATGGACGAAAGTCATGAACGCGGATCGTTTTGACTTGCAATAAGTGAAACGATGTTCATCGATAGATGCGTAAACAAAGTTGATGAATAAGTAAGAGAGGCGGGCGAAAAGCTCGCCTTTTTCTTTACCTATCTTTTTACTTTGATTGTTACTTTGATTGAAAATTAAGCTCATTTGAACCATAATAACTGGACCATATGAACCACAGGAGCTTGATATGGCAACTGCAGCATTAAAAAGCTTCAAACCGAAACAACCTCATAAAGCCAATTTCTGGTTTATGTTGGGTATTGAAGACGCTGAAACAGGTCGCACTGATGCGGTTCACAAAGGCTTTGAGCCAAAGGTGTATCGCAATATTGTTGAGCGTGTGAAGCTTTCTCAGAGTGAGTTTCAAAACGTCACATTGATACCTGTCAGCACGGTCAAGCGTCGTCTAAAAAACGATGAACGCTTCAATACGCAAGAAAGTGATGCAATCTATCGATTAGCGATGTTATTGAAACTCGCGACAGAACTGTTTGACGACGAAGAGCGCGCGTTAAAATGGATGAGAGAGAATGTGTATGGCTTAGGTGGAAAACGTCCACTTGATATGGTCTCGACCACGGTGGATTTTGAAATCGTAAAAGATTTGATCGGCCGTTTAGAGCACGGGGTATTCTCGTAATATGAAGCTCTATCGTCTCACACAAAAGAAATTTGCTGACACGCCATTCAGCCCCGTTGGCGCAAAGTTATTTGGAGGGCGATGGAACTCAAAAGGAACCGAAGCCCTCTACTTCTCTGAATCGGAATCCCTTTGCTCGTTGGAAGTGTTTGTTCACGTAAACAACGATCCTGCTATCACCAAACTTTACGATTTATATCGTATTGAAATGCCAGAATACCTCATCGCCACCTTAGATGAAGAAGATCTCCCTGTGACGTGGCGAGCAATACCGGCGAGCGAGTCTACGCAGTACATTGGTGATCAGTTTCTCAATGATCCTCATCCAGAGTTTGCCGCGCTGCAAGTGCCTTCAACGATTTCACCTCGTGATAAAAACTACGTGGTGAATCCAAATCATCCCAAAATGAAAGAGATCATCAAGAAAGCCGAAAAGCTCGATTTCGCGTTTGATCCGCGCATTTTCAAATAGACGCCTAGCTTTGTCTTGCTTTAAAGCATTCAGCGCTTACCTGAGATAAACGCTGAAGCATAAAAGTTTATTTCCTTGGTTATTGTCGGTCGTAAGTGAACTGTTGCGCTTCATTTGTAGTGTTGAGGTAATGCCCAAGCACCAACTCAGCACCTTTGTAAGATAAATGGCTGTCATCCGTATACATCGCATTGTTTGCTCCAACTCTCATTCGACATACGCCATTTCTGCAAATGGCATCGGTCAAGTCGACAAACTCAACGTGCTCAAATTGCTCAAAGTAGTTCACTAACTTCGCCACGTTTTGAGGGTGATGTTGTTTGGGAGAAAAGTCGCAGGCAGACTCTTCTGTCTCGCCAAACAAACGCGCTTTCCAAAGGCATTCTCCTACCGCAAACGGTGCAGAAGGGGTTGGACCGAAAACGACCACTTCCTTTCCTTTCAGTTCATTCAATAATTTGGTTAATGATGCTTCATAATCGGCTTGTGAAAGCTCTTTATTGAAATTAGAAGAGATAACAACGCGACGAATGGAAGGGGTACTTAGAATTGTATCGACAGCCTCATTGAAGAACTGTCGGCAAGAAATTGAGCCAGCAGCTTCTAGGATGTCGACATAACCGACCGCACAGGAATCTTGAGTAAGTTGCACCACGCCAGTTGGTGTTACTTCGGATAGACGCTTCACGTAAACCATGCTGTGACTATTGCCTAACACAGCGATGGCGGGCTGCGGCGCAGACGAGCACACATCGTTAACGTTGGTGTTGCCGTTGCAATCTAAACCATAACCGTTGTTAACGCGCATGGCCTCGAAAAATGCGCTTCTTTCTGGAAAACCACCGTTTTGATGACCGATAACGCCGAGCGTTAGCAAGGGCAACGTCAACAACACAATAACCGCGGACACAGTGCGCATGCTCATGGCTTTTCGGCTACGGAACGGCTTTTCAATAAAGCGCCAAGTGAAGTAAGAAAGTACAAAAAGAGTGACAACGTAAAGTGGGATATTGATGTCTTGTGTTGTGTCCAACACGTAGCGGTAAAAGACAAATAATGGAATGTGCCACAAGTATAAGCTGTAACTGATTAAGCCGACGAACACGACCCACTTTAGGCTCAGTAATCTACCGCAGACATTGTCTTTAGAGGCAAACAAAATCACCAACGCGCTACCGATGACCGGCACCAGCAGCGTAATGCCCGCGCCATCTTGCGATTTTTCAAACAAAAGCGAGGAAGCCAATATCAAAACGATGCCAATGGTTGCTAGAGTATCGTTAGATTGAACTTGGACTTTTCTCATCACTAATGCGAGTAATGAACCGGTTGCCAGCTCCCAAGCGCGAGAGAAGATCATGTAAAAAGCGAAATCAGGATCGTTGCTCGCGTAGACAATAGTCATCAAACTCAGCACAAATACCGTGATAAAAAAAGTCAGGTAAAACGCGTTTTTGCCACGAGCGAGTAGCATGAGTAGCAAAGGAATGACAATGTAGTATTGTTCTTCAACGCCCAAGCTCCATGTGTGGAACAGCGGGTTGGCTTGATCTTCTAAACCGAAGTAATTGTGGCCTTTCAAATACAGAAGAATGTTGGATGAAGAGAGAATGGAAGACACTGCAAATTGACCAACGTCTTTGTGTGCTTGCGGCAAAAATAGCCACCAAGACATCAAATAGCTGACGGCGATCACCACCAGTAAGAGGGGGAGTATGCGACGAATGCGTCGCTCATAAAAATCACCAAGGCTGAACTTCTGGTTTTCTAAGTCGTTAATCACGATGGTGGTGATCAAATAGCCGCTGATCACAAAAAACACGTCGACGCCAATAAAGCCACCAGCGAATTGCTCAACTCCTGCATGAAACAAAATCACCAACGTGACAGCAATCGCCCTTAATCCGTCTACTTCTGCTCTGTAAGTCATATCGTGTTGCTCCAACATTCCGTTTAATGAAGTAGAGCAAAATATGAACCAGAAATAATGTTTATTTAAATCAGTGCCTTAAAGTGATTGTCAAAATGAAAATGCTAGGTGGGTTAACGAATTCCCAAATTGAATTTCAATATGGAAACCCCATAAAGAATGATCTTAAGAAGCGCTAAATCAAAGAACGTAAAGCGCGAGGCACTTAGACTTCATTGAAAATGATTACGCTAAAGAAACGATGACAGAGAATACGATTCAGGAAAAAATTGCCAGCTTTACTTGTATCGAAGAGGCTTTGAATTACTTCGACATCGAGTTTGATAGCCGATTTATCGAAAACAATCGAACCGAGTTGGTTAAGAGGTTTCACGGCTACTTAATCCTCACTAAACCGGATGATTGGTTTTCAGGTCGTCGTGCTTTAAAGAATGCTTACTGTAAAGTACAACGCAGTTTGCTCAGTAAAAAGACGCGCTCTGCGTGTCGAGGTTGTACATCTTGTCAAAGACGTTAATTCTGATGGCTTGCCTAAAAAGAACCCTGCATCTTGGCGTTACAGGGGGAAGAGCAAGGTTCTTTTGGTTTCGCTATTGGTTTGTCGCGAGTTGCGAATCAGCTTTACGTAGATGAATTAACCCGCGTGGTACGCAGGGTAGTCCACTAAGCCTTTTTCACCGCCGCCGAACAATGTGGCAGGGTCATGTTCTGCCAGTGGATAGCCATGCTTGATGCGGCTTGGTAAGTCGGGGTTTGCAACAAACGGACGGCCAAAGCCAATCATGTCAGCTAAACCACTTTCGATCGCGTGTTGCGCCTTTTCATCGTTGTAACGACCGGCATAAATCAGTGTACCTTTGTACGCCTCACGAACTGCGGTTTTAAAGTTGTGCGGAGTGTCTGGCGCGTCGTCCCAATCTACTTCTGCAATGTGAATGTAAACCACATTGAGTTTATCAAGCAGCGCTGCAGCGGCGGTGTAGGTTTCGACTGGCGTACTATCAACGGTGCCATTTAACGAAGTGAATGGCGCAAGACGAACACCAACACGCTCAGCTCCAATGGCTTGCGTCATCGCTTCTATCACTTCACCAAGAAAACGCAGACGGTTTTCAATAGAGCCACCGTATTCATCGGTGCGGTTATTCGCTTCAGAATCGATAAACTGGTTAACCAAGTAGCCATTCGCTGCATGAAGCTCGATACCATCGAATCCGGCTTCTATCGCGTTTAGTGCGGCTTGGCGGTACTCTTCAATAACGTTCTTGATGTCTTGTTTGGTCATTTCACGTGGCTCAACCACGTCGACAAAGCCCGGTTCGTCTGTGCCGTTATCGACAAATACTTTCACGTTTTCTGCTTTTAGCGCAGAAGAAGAAATAGGTTGCTCACCGCCAATGTTATCAGGGTGAGTCACACGACCAACGTGCCACAATTGCGCGAAGATAGTGCCGCCTTTCTCGTGCACTGCATCAGTTACTTTTTTCCAGCCAGCAATTTGCTCTGGGCTGTAAATGCCTGGTGTCCATGCATAGCCTTGACCCATTGGCGAAATTTGTGTGCCTTCAGCAACGATTAGGCCCGCTTCAGCACGTTGAGCATAGTAGGTCGCCATCATGTCGTTAGCGATATTACCTGGTTGAGAAGCACGAGAACGCGTCATCGGAGGCATAACGATACGGCTTTTTAATGAGAGAGAGCCAAGTTGAATGGGTTGAAATAATGCGTCTGTCATAGGAAACCTCGTTATTTTTGAGTTTGGATGAGCTCGATTTGGTAACCATCGGGATCTTTAATGAACGCGATGTGAGTTTCTCCGCCTTTCATTGGACCTGGCTCGCGAGTAACGTTGCCACCAAGCGCTTTAATTTTTTCGCAAGCGGCGTAAATATCTTTAGACCCCAGTGCCATGTGTCCGAATGCGTTACCCAAGTCGTAACTGTCGGTGTCCCAGTTATAAGTTAGCTCGATGGTCGCGCCATCTGGTTGATCAGTGTTACCAACAAACACCAGTGAGTAACGGTATTCTTGGTTTTCAAAACGATCCAAAACACTCATTCCCAGAACTTTTGTATAAAATTCGATAGATTTGTCTAGGTCAGCTACACGGATCATCGTGTGGAGAAACTTCATAAGTCGCCTTTTCATAACGTTGCGTAATCACTATGCAAACCATATCGCCACTCTAAATAAACTGGAAATTATCGTTAATTATTAAAATGATTATTTAGTGTTATGAAAAGCGAAGTTGCTGGCCCTGCAACATGCAAACAAAGATTACTCGCCGTTTCTTTTTAATTGTTGGCATATGCTAATTACTCTTTTGAGAAACCGAGTAACTATCATGTCCACAAACAGCTACTGTCATTACACTCACGAATCTCATTATCAATGTGCGGTTTGTTCTTCAATTAATGTGAATCCGAACTCTTTGGCCGTGAACTACCAATACCTAGCCGATGGCTCTGTTGTCGGAGAGTTTCACGTTTTACCGCGTCATCAAGGTTACACAGACCTGTTACATGGTGGTATTGCCAGTTCGCTTCTCGATGGTGCAATGACGCATTGTTTGTTATCTAGAGACATTCAAGCCCTTACGGCGCAGTTGGATGTGCGCTACCATGCACCTATTAAGTTAGATGATCGAGTCACGATTACTGCACACTGTGAAGGTGAACGACGCGGTATATATCAACTGGTGGCTCAATTACGGGTCAATAGCGAAGTTAGAGTGACGGCTAAAGGGAAGTTTATTCGTCCTAAAAAGGCATAAATAAAAACGTGTTCTACGGAGAGGCAATGAAGAAATTTGATGAGCTGTATGCAATTGCGACGAGAAAATCCCAATATGACCAAACCAATACTTGGTTTAAAGGCGTAGAGACTTATCTGGAGGCCATTGGCAAAGAAGTTGATGAAGTCCGCGAAGAGATTCGTGAGGATCGCCTTTGTCATTTGGAAGACGAGTTAGGCGATGTGTTGTGGAACTATCTTAACGTATTAAAAGCGCTGGAAAGAGAAAAGGGTATAGATCCTGAGAAAGTACTCGAAAGAGCCTGCAACAAATACGATCAGCGTGTATCTGCGATTGAGTCGGGACGCAGTTGGGATGAGATAAAACAGCAGCAGAAACAAGCCTTGAACGCAGAGCATGAAGCCGCGCAGTTAGAAGATGTAAAGAGCCAATAACTGCGCTTGGTATTGAAAGGATAGGTTAATAGAGAATACCTAGTCAGCCCTTGGAGCTGTTGACCAACAGTAGGTCACAAGGTGGTTGATCAAGTAACGTGTCTACAGTGCTGCCAGACCAAAATTGAGATGACATGCTTCGTTTACATGCCCCCATAATCAAAATCGCTGCTTGTGATTGCTTAACTGCTTTTGGTAACGCCGTTTCAGGGTTTCCTTCCGGTAATAGTAATGGAACTCGCGTTAACTTTTGCGCAGTAATAAAATCTGTAATGCCTGTTTTTTGATTGCTTAATATCTCTGCACGATAGCGAGAGAGGTATGGTGCGACGTATCGGCAGTAAACGAGCGTCATTTTCCCGCTTAAGGTTTGTTCTAATTTTGAGCCTCGCGAGACGATGGCTTTATCTACTATCGACTTTTCATCCCCTCGATGAAGTGGGTCGATTGCACAAAGCATGTTGGCGTGAGAAGGCCATGACCGCTCACTCAGTAGCAACAAGTCGCAATCTTGTTGTGCTAGTTCTGTGAGCATCGTTTGAATCTCGTGTTTGTTAAAGTGTCCCACGAGCAGTAAGTCGGTGTGGTCAACAAGCCGTTTCGCAACTTGCTCAACCCAATGGCTCCCTTTGAAATGCTCGTAAGAGAGCGTTGGTGTTTCAAGCTCTTCTTCTTCGCAAAGTTCGACAATTAATGCGTTTAACTTTAAGGTCCAAGCTTCAAACTCAGCTTGTCTTTTTTCTATATGGTCAGAGTTGAAACTGAGAAAATGAGCGAATGCGTGATCTTCACTTCGGCGATGGTCTTCCACTAAAACCACAATAGGCTGAGCCAACGCTGTCGAAAATTGAATCACTTTACGAAGCACCTTACGACTTGGTAAGGCGGCCTGCTGAGTCAGAAAAAATACAGGTGCCATTGATTACTCCATTATCAAACAAGGCGAATGAGCCTGACACACATTCAAGTCTATACCATGAACTGATGCAGAGGCGTTTTGTTTCTGCGAGCGAAATATAAATTCCGCAATTAAGTCAACTATCGCCTAGAATTTTAACATCAAGAATTCATGCCTTCGGATAGCACATATCGTCAATGCGGCGAATGTGGTAGTGAAAGCTATAGGTAAAAGTAATGATAGATTCCAACCAATTGCAAATTAACCGCAAAGTGCCACATTTGCTTGCTGAGATCATTAAAGCGATAGAATCGACCGAAGACTTGAGCTTTTTGAAAGACTATCAAGAAGCACAGATTGCGAACATTTTGGAATCGGTCAACATTGCTTACCGTAAACGTGTCATAGAAGCAGTGCCGCCTGAGAAGTATTGGACGGTATTAAATTTGCTCCGATACGACACCGCCAAGCACATTCATCAATCACTCAATAAAGAATTACAACATGAACGCTTGGCGTACATAACGGATTCAGAACTGATCATATTTGCGGACTTTCTACCGACCGAATTTGTAGATGAATACCTTATTGATCAAAGTGAAGAGTCTGTCGCGCATATCCAACAAGCATTGTCGTATGAAGACAACAAAGTTGGACGTTATGCCGAGCCTCACTTTCTGGTCGCAAACCCTAAAAACAGCGTAGGAGGCATCAAAACCGAGCTGCTAAAACGCGGGCAAAGTCCAGTGCGGTTGATTATTGTGCGTGATGCAAGTGGTGTGATTGGTACGATAGAGCCGCAAACCCTGTTGCTGCACGAGAATCATATCAAACTTACCGACTTGACCGTAGTTACGCCAATCCTAGAAGATATTCAAACGATTCAAAGTGTCAGCAAACAAGTCTCGATTGATGGTGGAGCACATTGGTTTCCTATCATGGCTGGTGGCAAAATTATGGGCGTCTTGTCGATGGCGACCATCGCGATTACGTTGCGCGAACTCAGCCTACAAGCTGTAGTGGCAGAAAACGTACGAAGCGAAGAAGATTTGTTCACACCATTAAGCGTGGCGACAAGGCTAAGAGCACTTTGGCTGGTGATTAACTTGCTGACCGCTTTTGTTGCCTCTGCCATCATTGGTATTTTTGATAATGTGGTCGAGCAAGTCGTTGCGCTTGCGATCTTAATGCCTGTCGTGGCGAGCATGGGCGGCATCGCGGGTAGCCAAACCTTAGCGGTGGCCATTCGAGGTATCGCACTAAACCACTTGCACCAAAGTAACTTGAAGCTATTGGTGAATAAGGAATTAAAAATCGCCACCATTAATGGTTTAATTATGGGATTGGTGATCGCGGGTGTCGTTTACATGGTGTTTGACTCTTGGCCATTGGCACTTATTATTTGCTGTGCCATTTTCCTCAATAGTTTGGCGGCCGCGGCATCGGGTACGTTGATACCATTCACGTTGAAGAAGTTTAACATTGACCCCGCCGTGGCTGGCTCGGTAGTATTGACGACCGTTACCGATGTCGTCGGTTTCTTTGCGTTCTTAGGCTTAGGTGCCATTTTCTTGATATAGATATTCAATTGACGCGTTAACCATCAGAACCAATCGCATCACTTCCCAACCCATTATTTTGGGCGAGCTTGCTTCGCTCAGCATTCCTCCGTTTTCCATAACCGATGAACACGTCGTTTCGGTTCTTACTTTGTAAATCTCTTCACTGCTCAGTTCTATTCCCCAAATTTCCCACTACCGATCTCGCTTAACGTTAGCATGCCAAATTCCAATTTCAAACGCCAAATGATGCCAATTTTCTTGGCTGTACACGCATTACTTCACTCAAACAAAAAATAAGGAAAAGATTTTGAACAAACTCATCGTATTCACTGGTGGTCCTGGTGCAGGGAAAACTTCGGTAATCGAACAGCTAAAAACACAAGGCTTTATCTGCGCGCCAGAAACCGGCCGTCAAATAATACAAACGCAGGTTGCCAATCACGGTTCAGCATTACCTTGGAATGACAAACAAGCTTTTCGAGACGAAATGATGAAGGTAGAAGTGAGCAATTACCGAGCTTTCAATGTCCACCAAGGGAATGTGTTTTTTGATCGCAGTATTGTGGACGTATATGGCTACAGTAAGTTGGAACAACTGCCAATCTCGCATGAGCTCATCACGCATTGCCAGACGCTTCGTTATCATTCTCAAGTATTCATTTTTCCACCGTGGACGTCGATATTCAGCAACGACGAAGAGCGAAAGCAAGATTTTTCTGAAGCGGTGGCTACGTATCAACAGATGGTCAACGCTTATCACAAATTTGGTTATCAATTGATCGAAGTGCCCAAAATGTCAGTCGAAGACAGAGTAGCGTTTATTCGCGGCTCAATCATCGAATAAGGCTGAAAGATGATTGATGCAAACAAATGCGTAAGGCGATTGTGACCACGACGACAATATGCGTAAAGGGAGTTATTTATACTGGATAAAATTCAATAACTTAATTGAGTGTTATGTCTTTTAAATATCTTACCTTATTGCTCGCAACGACGAGCATGAGCAGCTTTGCTGATGTAGGCCTGCCTTCGGGGGATGATTGGTTAAACCATGTGACGAATGGCCTAGCCCCATATTGGATGATGGAAAGCGCGCATGGACAACCTGCGGGGAATTTTCCGACTTTTCGTTGTGATAACGGTGTCATTCTCGACCCACAAAAGCCGTGTGAAGAATTAAACAAAGAGTGGATTAGCCCGCACTTCGATCGCGAATACACCCGCATGAAATCGCGCCAAACTTACGCTTATGGCGTGCTTTTTCATCTTACGGGTGACAAGCAAGCATTAGAGCTGGCAAAGAAAGGGGCTTATTACCTGATTGATCATCTACAAGATGAGAAAAACGGCGGCTTTGTGAGCTTTACGCGTGGTGGAAAACCGGGGATGGAGTGGCAACAACGAACTTCTCAAGACCAAGCTTACGCCTTGGTGGGGTTGGCGATGTACTACTACTTGACGCAAGATCCAAAGGTTGAACAAGCGCTTATCGACCAGCAAGCGTTTATATTTAAACAATACCGACGAAGCGATGATCGCGGTCTGGCTTGGGTTTTGAAAGACGGTGATGGGGAAGGTGCGAAGCAGCAAGAGCTAGTCGCTCAACTTGACCAGATCAATGGCTATCTGTTGTTAACGGCGCCACTTTTACCACCGCCAGCGCAAGCCAAGTGGAAGCAAGATCTGCAATGGCTGACGCAAGTGATGATAGATAACTACCATTCCGTCAAAGAGCAGCGCTTTTATGGCGCGATACACCACAAAGCGGTAATGATGCCAGATGCGAAACACAATGATTTTGGACACACCATCAAGGCGTATTGGATGACGTATCTGACAGGTCAGTTGTTGGAAAATTCAAAGTGGACAGAGTTTGGTTTCAAAGGAATGAAACACACGCTTAAACAAGCGCAATACCAGCAAAACTTTGAGCAAGTCAAAGCGCTCTTCTCTCCAGAATGGCAGGGTAAATGGACGCAAGAGAGCATTCCTGCTTGGCAATCAAGACCGCACAAGCATTACAGCTCGTCTTGGGAATGGGCAGAGCTCGATCAAGCGGCAATGACAGTTTCCCTTATTGATGGTTCGATGAAAGAAACGCTTCAATACACGTTACCCACTTTTATGGACGTATGGGTGGATCATCAGTACGGAGGTGTTGGTCTGAATCCTAAATCAACCAAAGCGTTCCATTGGGGAAATGGTTACCACCAGTTTGAACATGCGTTGGTCGGGTATTTGTACGCGCAACAAATGGCAAAACAGCCCGCCAAGCTTTACTACGCGCGACCAGCAGAGAGCAAAATGCCACTTAATCCATATTACTTTAGCGCAGACGTAAAATCGTTGTCGTCACAAAGTGATGGAGTCACCATCGCGACATTCACCAATATTCGACCTTAGGTTGGTCGATGGTGATGTGTTGGTTAAAGTCCGCGTAAAAGCCAATAAAATCCTCCGACAGCAAGTGCGACTATTAGCTATCTAGGTCTGTCACTAGATAAGCTTCAAGCAATAATGGTGTAGGTAATGCCCACGGGGCGCTTACAAAAAGCCGTCAGAACCACTGGCTTTGACGGCTTTTTATTCTATGACAGGTAGAGGCTTCAATTTTCAGCGCGATAGGTCCATGAAAACTTAAGTGAGATTCCAATCACGTCGCATAATCTCACTAGTGTCATTGGAAATAAATGAATTGTTTCTGATACATAGAACGTATTAACATGGTTGCACTGGGCCCATATGAGTAAACTTATTGAATATACAATTTGAGAGAGAGGGGTTAGTTTTAAAAAATAACAGTTAGTTGGAATCTAGGTTAAATGAAAATAAAACTATTTAAAAAGCTACAAGTTGTATTTCTTGTGGTGTCAGCATCTTTAATGGTGGGGTGTTCGTCTATAGATGCGCATGCTGGTGGCGGATACGGAAAGCCGTTTTCAGGCACCGCGTTATCAGTCGCACGACAACCTTGCTATTTAAGAGCTGATATTACTTCTATCGCGTTATACCCACTATCATTGATTGACATTCCTTTGTCGTTAGCAACGGACGTTGTGTTTCTTCCTGTTGATTTAGTCATGGTAGTTACGCCAACAACGAGTTATGGCGGTGTTGTTTCTCTAGGTTGTCCAAGCGGAAGCATGATCTAAAACGCTTATTTTATTCAAATAAATGGAAGGAAATGAAAGTGGAATTAAAAAATAACTATTCAGAATCAGAAATAAACCAGCCACCATCGGTACTTCTTGTTACGTCTCTGTTGTGTCTGGCGTCCGTTTGTTGGGCTGCATTGCTGTTGGCCATTGAATATATTGTTGGGATAGAAATGAGTGGTACAGGCTTTCTTAGCACGTTAATCCCAGCCATGAGTGTTGGTTATTACTTCGGCTACAAGACTGGAGATGTAATGCCATCAAAAACAAGATGGTATGCTGTTTTACTGTGGACTTTAGCAAGTTTGGTAGTGTTCTCTCTTATCTTAATGTCGTTAGATATTTCTCCGTTTTATTTATTATCTGAGCTCGGTGGGGTAAGTATTTTTATTGCTATCATAATGCTAATAACGATTGGCATCGCCTACTTAATTTTAAAAAGTGGTGAGAAAATGGCGATTAGAGTATTACTCAAAGCCAAGGAAAGTCAGTAGATAAAATACAACAAACGATTCAATTAGGATCATGACAAGACGCCAGCCATAATGTGCTGGCGTTTTAGTTTCCTGTTTGTAGGATTTTTTGTTTAAAAGGCAAACCCATTTATTGTGTTGTCGTTTGAGTTAATGGTTTAT
Organism: Vibrio sp. OPT41; assembly: GCF_015163595.1. Lineage (NCBI taxonomy): Bacteria > Pseudomonadati > Pseudomonadota > Gammaproteobacteria > Vibrionales > Vibrionaceae > Vibrio > Vibrio sp. OPT41. Next base: position 520,549 of record NZ_JADDYH010000054.1, read on the forward strand.
GCCTTGTGCGCAAGATAGCTTAGCAGGTTTATGTATCGAGAAACGTGTGTATAATTCTCCACGAATTACGATTTATAGATATGAAAGGTAAGTATGGCAGTCCTCGAAATTCTCTCCATTCCAGACCCAAGGCTTAAAGTAAAAGCAGAAAAAGTCACTGATGTATCGACAGTACAAACGCTGATAGACGATATGCTAGAAACACTTTACGCAACGGGCAATGGTATCGGTTTAGCTTCAACCCAAGTAGGCAGAAAAGAGGCGGTTGTTGTCATCGATATCTCTGACGAACGCAATGATCCTTTAATCTTAGTCAATCCAGAAGTGGTGAGCGGAGAAAACAAAGCACTTGGTCAAGAAGGGTGCCTATCTGTTCCTGAGTACTACGCAGATGTAGAGCGTTACACGTCAGTTGTTGTTTCTGCACTAGACCGTGATGGCAACCCGATTACAATTGAGAGCGGTGAGTTCTTGGCGATTGTGATGCAGCACGAAATTGACCACCTATCGGGTAACTTGTTTATTGATTACCTTTCACCGCTGAAGCAAAAAATGGCGATGAAAAAAGTGAAGAAGTACGTAAAATCGCAAGCTAAGTAATATGAAAGGAAGTAACTCACAACCGCGAGTTACTTCCTTGTAAATCAAGAATAGGACGGTAGGGAGAGCGGTTTATCTCTGCTTTTGGGGGACATAACGCTTTACGACCTTCATAAGCTTCTGAAATGAAGAACAGTCCATATGTGACTCATGAGGGCAGGTGGCAACATGGTTTAGGCTGTCTCGCACCGCTTTCAAACGTTTTATTTGCTCATCAATCTCAAGTGCCTTTTTCGTTAGTAAGTCACGATCGATATATGGCTTTGAAACTTCTGATTGATTCAACATTTCTGCCATTTCGTTAAGCGATATTCCAGCGATACGCCCCAAACTAATTAAATTGAGTGTATTGAGTACCTCTGGTGAATATTGGCGTCTCAATCCATTCCTTCCTATCGAGCGAATTAACCCCAGCTGTTCGTAGTACCTGAGCGTTGAAGTCGGCAATCCTGATTTTCTAACCACTTCTGCAATATCCATATTATTCCCCATTGACTTCAAGTTGGCTTTAAGTTGTAGCATGCAACTAAGACCTTAACAAATCAAAAACTTGAGGAGAGAAAAATGCTGCTTTTAATGGGATTGCAAGCGGTGCTAATAGGGATTGGTGCCACTTTGATAATGGATTTATGGGCATGGTTACAAAGGAGAGTGTTTGGTATTCCTTCATTAAACTATGCGTTGGTTGCGCGCTGGGTTTTGTACATGCCCCAAGGAAAGCTTATGCATGCGCCAATTATGGCGTCAGAGGCGATGCCGGGAGAAAAGTCACTTGGCTGGTTTTTGCATTATGCCATCGGCGTTACTTTCGCTTTGGCTCACGTTACTGTTTTTGGTCATCATTGGTTGGTAGAGCCCAGTCTAATGCCCAGCTTAATTACAGGCGTGGTAACGTTGATCTTCCCATTTTTGGTCATTCAACCTTGTCTAGGATTTGGTTTTGCTGCGAGTAAAACCCCAACACCTTGGAAAGCCCGTTTTCTTAGCACATTGGCGCATTTGGGTTATGGTTTGGGTTTATTCATAGCCGGGTTTGCAATCAAAGTTACGAGCCAGTATTTTGCATAGAGAACATGAGCATCATGCAAACGAGTGGTTTTTATCTATGATGCTCAACTCTTGGTTGTTTTTTGCGCTTTGATCATAGTTGACCGATATGTCTAAAGTCTGTTGCATTTATCCAAGATGTAAAGTCGGCGGATATTTAACATTGCCTTAACGTCAGAATGGCAAGCGGTTTACCAAGAAAAACTAAAATTATCTGGTTTGACATAAAGAATATTAAGGGTTTCAGATGGCTTCAAAAGTGGCAGGGATATCAATACTGAGTTTATTGGCAGCGCCAGTTGCGATGGGAGAAACAGCCAGTGCTTATGATTTATGTTTGCTAGACAAAATAAAGCAAAGCAAAGGTGAGGAAACCATAAAGAGCATTCGCGCGCAGTGTGAGCTTGACACAGTAACCAGCACAGTGCCCGCTGATCCGGAAATTGAAGAGCCTGAAGAACTTCAGGAAAGTTTGGTCGACAAGCGTTTGGAATCAGAACGAGAAAACGCGTTCGAACCGTTTAGTCTGGTCGCGCATCGCGTTAACTATATTCTTCCGTTTACGTACAGTGATCGAGTAAATAAACGCGCGTATGCTGACACCAAATACGGCGATGAACTGCGTAAGGAAGAGGCGGAGTTCCAAATCAGTTTTAAAGTACCAATGAACTATGATGACTTGTTATTTGATGGCGATGGTCTGTTTTTTGGAATGACTCTTAAATCATTTTGGCAGGTATACACGGGTGCAGCATCTCGTCCATTCCGTGAAACCAATTATCGTCCAGAGCTTTTTTACTACACCCCAACAGACTGGAAACCACTTGATGGTTCGACTTGGTTAGGTTTTGGTATTGAACATGAGTCTAACGGTCAGAGACAGGAGCTATCGCGCAGTTGGAACCGTGTCTATGCCAACGTAACCTTTGCAAAAGACAATTTTGCGGTTTCTATCCAGCCTTGGTGGCGTATACCTGAAGATGAAAAGACATCGCCTAATGATCCCAAAGGTGATGATAACCCGGATATCGAAGACTATATGGGACACTTTGAGCTATCGAGTGCTTACAAGTGGAATGGTTACGAGTTTACCTTTTTAGGTCGCCAGAACTTTCAAACACATAAGGGTTTTGCAGAACTGGGTGTGTCATTTCCGATTTGGGGCAAAGTTCAGGGGTACGCACAATACTCAGCGGGTTATGGTAAGAGCTTGATCGACTATGATCATAATCAGCAGCGGATTGGTGTTGGTATTGCAATCAACGGTGTTTTGTAGTTTTTCGTAGATGGATAGAAATTAACACTGGCAATTGAAATTTCAATATTTAGAATGCGAGGCTGAAATTGATTTCTAACCTAGAGTGATTTTATGCTTCGTGATTACACCTTCGATTGTCTTGTAACTATGCCTCGCCATGAGCTGGAAGAGTTTAGTGCTCGTATGATCAGTAAAATGGTGCCAGAAGACGTGATGAATGAGCTGTTCACTTTTGATCAAGAAGAAGTGGATAGTGAAGACCGCATGTTGTCTGCACGTCTTGATGCAATGCTACGCATGACAGCAATCGCACTGAGTGAAATTCAACAAGCGTTTGATGACTCAGACAACGCAAAGCAAAATAGCGAGCGAATGACGCGATTGGTGCTTTGGCATTTCTACGCGATCTCATTCCGTTTGGAAGAGGCCATCACGCTAGAAACACACTGTGCTCTAGTGGAAAAACTAATCGAAAATGCACCTTCGGATGTTTTTGCGTGGGTAAAAACATTGACGGAGCTGCTGCACACTTACGCTGAAATCAACGCGAAAGAGAATCCTCAAGACTAAACACCTGTCGTTTATCGTTCAGTAAATTAGAAACAAGGCGAGCCATTTGGTTCGCCTTGTTTTTTCGCGTCAGATAAACCTTCGGGTTTGAAATAACAAACAAGCCTAGACTCAGATTTGTTCGTTCACTAGCGAACGGCGTGATTCCTTCTTACACTAAATCAAGGTGTTTGTTGCTAAACAAGCAAATGCATGACTAAGTCGTGTATTGTTTTCCACTTAAATGCGGATAATTTATGTCGAAGAACCTTCTGGTTTTTAAATTGGAACCGACTATTGAGCGTGTACGCTTTCCAGCTGAGCTTCATCTATCTAAAGGAAGTGAACGATGGATCCGTTAACGCAAGGTTTATTGGGTGCAGCTTTGCCACTGGCGGTGAGCAACAAGCGAAACCTTGCAGTTGTTGGCGTGTTGGGCGTGGTCTCTGGGATGGCTCCGGATTTAGATGTGCTAATCCGTTCTTCAACTGATCCTTTGCTGTATTTGGAATACCATCGCCAATTTACTCACTCGCTCTTGTTTATCCCGTTTGGTAGTTTCATTTGTGCTTTGTTGTTGTATCCATTGTTCGCAAAAAAGCGAGGACTAAGCTTCCGGCAGAGTTGGTTTTACTGCGCGCTTGGTTATAGTACCCATGCGTTATTAGACGCATGCACCAGTTATGGAACACAGCTTCTATGGCCGATAAGCAACACGCGTTATGCTTGGAACACTATTTCGGTAATCGACCCCGCGTTCACACTCCCTATTTTAATATTGCTTTTGTTTGTTGCACTGAAGCGAAGCCCAAACTATGCCCGCATTGCATTTTTATGGTGCCTGGCTTACCTAAGTCTTGGAACGATACAACGAGATAGAGCAGAAGTAGTTGGTTGGGAAATCGTCAAAGAGCGACAACACAACGCTATACAATTAAAAGCCAAACCAAGTTTCAGCAATCTTTTGGTTTGGAAACTAATTTATGAAACGGAAGAGAGCTACTATGTAGATGCCGTAAGGGTGGGGCGTTCAATAAAAATTTACCCTGGCGAATCAACTCCAAAGTTAAATATAAAAGAGCAATTTCCGTGGCTAAACCCGCAATCGCAACAAGCAAAAGACATCGAACGTTTCCGTTGGTTTTCAAACGGTTTTGTAGCGACGGATCCGAATAATGAAATGCGAATTGTTGATATGCGTTATTCCATCGTACCAAACCAAATTAATGCGTTATGGGGCATCAATCTATCCCCAAAAGCCAGCGCAGACGCGCACGTTGAATACACTGCTCATCGAGGAAGTACTGCAGAAGAGCGCCAAGTTTTTTTCAACATGCTTACGGATTTTGAGTGATGGTTTTACTTTGGATGTCGATGCGGTTTCGTAATAACTATTACGCAGACTGAAAGTCCTTTACTAGGGTCGGCTTGCTAGCGAAGAAAATCTTGCCAAACAGGGACTTGTACTTCCAGCCAAGAGACAAAAGCCGTTTAGCTAAGTTCTTGTTTTCAATGATTGCAACCTCAACACCTTGGTAGTGGTAAGGATTGCTTTTGATGTAGTCGATAAATGCAGTAAGCACGCCTTGCCCGCGAACGGAGGGTGCAAAGTTGACTGCTACAATAGAAAAGCGTTGGCTACCTGCTGGGCAACGGACTAAACAGTGCCCAAGAGGATGAGTAATAGTCTCAGAAAATTCAGGAAAAGGGCGAGACTCAAGCTCTTGAGAAAGCGCATCGTATCGCTGACATAGATAAGAAAATAGTTGTTTCGCTTCGCTGTTCATATCGGTGCCGCTTTTGTGTTGCTTGGTTTGAAGGCATTGATGTCTCAAACATTGTAACCATAGATAGCAACACAAAACGCGGTAAACTTTTTCAGTAATGATTTCCTATTTTTGAAACCTGAATTGTTACAAATGAAGTTGATTGGGTTTTATATGGTAGTTGTGAACGAGTATTTCTAGTTGAAGGGAGAATACGCTGGTTACTGGATTCTTACTGGAATTCCTTTGTTAAAAGGCGAGCTGCTTGGTTTAATGCCGCTCGTTTAACTGCGAGTGGCATCTTTTGTATTTCGTCACCTTGTACAGCGACGATGGGACATGATGTGGGATCTTCTATCCTAGCTCTTCATGGTCTAAATTATCTCATTAACCACTCAGAGCTAGATTCTTAGTCTCGCCAAGGCTCGCTGGACTGACACAAAAACATCGTTAAACTCCTGTTATTAAATTATTTGGTCCGCCTTTGCTTACTTTTGAACGCTTAACTAGGCGTTACTCCAAGTGCTTAAATTGCAATGCCACAAGTCGCTGATACAACTCACAGCTTTGCATTAATGATTGGTGGTTACCGACATCGACTAACTCGCCATTGTCGAGCACCGCAATTTTATCCGCATGTTGGATAGTCGAAAGACGATGAGCAATAATCAGCGTTGTGCGTCCTTTCATTAGAGCTTCAAGTGCTTGTTGAACGTGATGTTCACTTTCACTATCAAGGGCGCTGGTAGCTTCGTCTAGCAGTAAGATTTTTGGATCTTTTAGAATCGCGCGAGCAATCGCAATGCGCTGCTTTTGTCCGCCCGATAGCCTAACGCCGCGCTCCCCTAAAAAGCTGTGATAGCCTTCGGGAAGCTTCTCAATAAACTCATGGGCATGGGCTTTTTTCGCGGCTTCGATAACTTGTTCATCCGTCGCTTCAGGATTACCGTAGCGAATATTATGGAAAACATCATGGCTAAACAGCGCTGGTTGTTGTGGTACGAGCGCCATTTGACGTCGAAGTTCGTTTGGGTCGAACTGTCGAATATCTTCACCACCAAACAACACTTGCCCTTTTTGCGGATCATAAAAGCGTTGCAGCAGTTCGAATAGTGTTGTTTTACCGGCACCAGAAGGGCCGACCAACGCCAACACTTTTCCTTGTTCAGCAGTTAGATTTAATTCTTTGATTGCTGGTTGATTTGGTCGAGAAGGGTAGTTGAAACTCACCGAATTAAAGTTAACCTCAGCAGGCATGTCGGAACGGACAGGCAAATAGTTGCTTGGCGCTTTAATATCACTGTCTACTTGAAGGATCTCAATCAGCCGTTCGGTAGCACCTGCGGCTCTTTGCAATTCACCCATGACTTCGGAAATGGTTGCAGTCGATGAGGCAACCATAATGGCATAAAACACAAATGCGGCTAGGTCACCCGCAGACATTTTTCCGTGAATCACATCGCTGCCGCCTATCCAAAGCATGCCTGAAATCGCGCTGAACACAATCACAATAACGCCTGATATCAGGATCGCGCGCTGTTTTACTCTCTGTCTGCCTACTTCATAAGCTTTTTCCACCTCGACAGCGAAAGCCGCTCGTTCATGCGACTCTGAGCTAAAACTTTGCACGGTTTTAATATGTTCTATCGCTTCTCCAGCGTAGCTTCCGACATCGGCCATTGAGTCCTGACTTTGGCGAGAGAGAGCACGCACGCGTCGTCCATAAAACAAAATTGGCACCAAAACCAAAGGCACAGAAGCAAGCACAATCAGCGTGAGCTTAACGTTGGTAGCGAATAACATAATGATGGCACCAAAACACATCAAAGCGCTACGCATCGCCATCGAGAACGATGAACCAATAATGCTTTGCAGCAATGTGGTATCGGTAGTCAGGCGCGACATTATGTCGCCACTACTGTTAGTCTCAAAATAGCTCGGATGCAGCGTAATCACATGGTTAAACACCGCAAGGCGAATATCCGCACTAACGCGCTCACCTACGGAAGAGACAAGGTAAAAGCGAAAGAAAGTCCCAATGGCAATACACAATGTGACACCGACAATAAACTGAATCGCATTGGTAAGCTCTTGCAATGATTGCTGAGCAAAGCCTTGGTCGATAAGTATGCGTACTCCATAGCCAACGGATAACGTCAAACTTGCTGTCGCGACAAGGGCAACCAAGGCCGCCGCAACCCGCCATTTATACGGTGCAATAAAGGTGTTGAGTTTAAGAAGAATGCTGAGATTTTTGTTATTTTTTCTGCTCATGAGTGACTCACAAAGCGTTTTAGGTACCTGGCATAGTAAGCCAGTTTGGTTGATGAGACCAGCGAACTACCGCTTTCGGATCAGGAAGTTGAGGAGTTTGATAGAGTAAACATTACTCTATCTGTTTACTTTTAAGTAATCACTTAAGTCACATTGACTACTTACGGAATCCCCATGGGATTGAAATTCAAACTTTCTGATGGGGTTGGTGGCTTCGCAGTTTAAATTAGACATATTTACTCTTTCCTTCATACCGATGACATGATGCCTGAAAATTCCTTTCCAAATAACAACCTTTTGATTGGCAACGGTTGTGGTCACTTCTACACTGCATATTGTTTGAAATAGGCCATCGAAAATACTTAGAACTTTGTTCCTTTTTCTGAAAACAGGATCAAACTTGAATTCCCCATTTGTATTCGTGGTGAAGCTACGTTCGAAAGATCGATTTTCTGACCGAATGTTAAGTACTACATTTGCATTCTTTATGGGAGTATCGTTCTTCGTAATACGTCCTTTTATGCTTGGTGTAAACTCTTGAGCTTCCTTACCAAAAAATAAAAAGCCAACAGCAAAAACAGAAATCAGTACGAGTATGAGTAAAGCTGCAAACTGTTCTAAGAACAGAAAAACATTGTTGATCATCGCTTACAAATCAGTAGTCAGTGAATACACCTCAAATTGTTGCGTATTGTCTCGAGTGACTATAGCGAGTATCTAAATCGGTGAGACATAATTCACGATTTTTTTAGAAGTTTTGGAGGATAGAGTGACCCAGGCGATCTTTGTTTTGAATAAGAAGCACTGCGATATTGACAGATATAACCAATATCGCATGTATATCGAAAATCACTTAAACGTCGAAGAGACTAGAATCAGCTTTTAGTTCGGAGGGGGTTACGCACGGCTTTTGGCGAGTAGCAGGTCGACTTTTCCTTTGGCTGTTTTACTAACTGTTTGCATCAACTGAAAACTTGGTTTTTCGACGCCTGAGTTTTCTATCCCTTCGACCATTAAGAGCCAAAGCTTGGCTGTCATTTGCGCATCGGCTAGTGCACGGTGGAAAACACCGTCGTTGTCGATATTTTTATAGCGAACAAGTTCACCTAGCTTATGTGATGGGGCTTCTTGAATGAGCCGTCTTGCTACCAGTAAGGAGCAAGCAAACTCACCCGAATAACCACAGTTGATTCGTTCAAGCTCTGCATCTAAAAATCGTTTATCGAAGGACGCGTTGTGAGCGACAAGGTTCTCGCCAGCAATGAACTCACTAAATGACGCCATTACCTCTTCGCAGCTTGGTGCCGATCGCAACATATTGTTGGTAATGCCGGTGTAGTTCTCAATGAAAGAACTCACTCTGAAACCGGGGTTCATGAGTTGCTGAAAACTATCGACAACCTCGCCATTGACTAACTTTACTGCACCAATTTCTATTGCGCGATCACCTAAAGTAGGAGAGAGAGCTGTGGTTTCAAAGTCGAGTACGACCACAGAGTTTGCTTGAGGCATAAAATTTTCCAGCTGAGTAATATTGCGCAAGAGTATTATCGAAAGCGACAGAAAAAGAAAGGCGAACACAATGGTGAATATCTGTCTATCTTTACTCCACAAAGTCAGTGTTCGTCGTCCACTGTTTATGGACAGGTACGTTCTGGCTTACCCATCGCGGCTTGTGCGGTAGCCTTATATTTCAAATGTTTTTCGGCTTTTCGATTCATTTCAGTTAAGCATTAACTTTCGATACAACATACTGATTATAAATTGATTTTATAAATCAACTTCGGCATCATTTACGGCTTGATTTTGAGGATGAATATCATCACGGCAAAAAATTAGAACAACTTATAATGCGAGGCTAGGGAACGATGGAAACAATAAGAAATCACTATTTAGATATACCTGAAGAAAGAAAATTGCGTATTTTTCGTGAAGAAGACGAAAATTTTTACAGCTTCTGGGAAAGGATGCTTGATGAAAAACAATTTTTTTATAAGCAACCTCTTAAAAGAATGAAAGGCGATGCTTGGGATTCGCTTGAGGCATTCTTCACTGCTTCAGAATACGGACAACATCAGGCCTCGCCAGCTTATATAAAAAGGGCGCTTGAGTTACTGAATAACGTGTACTTGCTGGCCAATCATTCAGACCAAGTGGTTGAATTCTCCGTTGGGCACCGACACTTTTCGGAAGTGGGTAACCGTTCTGTTGCAGAAGGAACAATGGATGGATGGTTGGATGAAATCTGTTTAGCGATGGCCGCGAGAGATTGGCGCTGCGTAGAGCTGATGACCATCATGGATGAGTCGTTAGTGCGTTTAAAAGATCCTTTTGATGTTGCACTGGTCGAGTTCGTTAAAGGTGTATTTAGTAATTCATCAGCGCTACCTGCGTTATTGCAAACTGTGATGGAGAAATCCTCCCCGCAATATTTAGAATCAACCAGGGTGCCATATGTACATTCTTTGTTTATTCCTTTTGTGAATGTGTTTGTTGCCATTATCGATGGCGATGAGTCACATTATCAAGAAGCACTGAGAGATGCGTTAGAGGCGCATTACCAGTTCTACATGAATGAAGATGTTCGTTATTCGCCAAAAGGAAATGTTTCTCTGAAACTGACTGGTCTTGCTGCATTAGCATACGATAAGTATGGCTGGACGATTCCAGAAGCCGCATATTTACCGAAATGGCTTGTTTACGGTGAGCATGATCTTCGTTCTGCGTAAATCACTCTTAAGTTAAATCTATGTCCAATCGGAGGTTCAGCATGGAAGCATAAGCAGAAAATGCATCGCGAAAATGCAGTTTACGCCTCCGTTTTAACAAGTTACATTGTTGAAACTTTGATTCAAAGGACAGAACAATGAGTGCCCACCTAAAACAGCTTTGTCATACCCATCTCTCCGGTAATAAAGAAGATTCTCCAGCCGAACACTTTGCGAAAATGGCGAAGTGGTGCGGAGAAAACAACGTTAATCACGATGTCTACGGCGATGGAGAAACGATTCAAGCGTTCGAGCAAAAGGTTGCCGATCTGCTGGGTTACGAGGCAGGGCTTTTTGTTGTAACAGGAACGATGACGCAACCAACGGTGCTTGAAATTGTCACAAGACAAAAGCGTAATCCTATTGTCGCCATGCACGCATCTAGCCATATTCCGGTGCATGAAAAACAAGGTTATCAGCTTCAACATCGCTTTAGTATTTTGCCAGTAGGGAACCCTTATCAAACATGGAAGCTTGAGGATCTCACTGCGTGGCCGGATGAAATCGCAGCCGTTCTTTATGAACTCCCAATGCGAGAAATTGGCGGTCAGCTACCTTCATGGCAAGAACTAGAAGAAATTAAAACGTACTGCGCCGAAAATGACATTCATCTCCACATGGATGGCGCAAGACTATGGGAAACCGCAGCTTACTATCAGAAAGAATACCGCGAGATCGCCGCTAGTTTTGATACGACCTATGTTTCACTTTACAAAGGCATCAACGGCATGGGCGGCTCTATGCTGCTTGGCTCAAAGGCGTTCATTGAACTGGCCTCAATGTGGATGAAGCGCCAAGGTGGCAACCTGTATCACAGAACACCTTATGTGGTGTCTGCGGCGATGCAGTTTGATGAAAGGTTGGCACAAATGCCAGCTCTGTTTGAGCGAACAAAGCAGATCTACAAGATCATTAAAGAGTTCCCAACTTTGGCGGTAAGACCAACCCAGCCTCAAGCAAACATGTTGCACCTTATCCTGCCATTTAGCTGCGAAGAGTTGAAAGAACTCCAATACACGTTTGCCACGGAAAAGGGCATTTGGTTTGGTAACCCGCAAGTCACGGCACATCCAAATCAATCGATCATTGAATGGTATGTTGGTGACTACCTGCTCAATCTTGGTGATGACGAATTAAGGTCGTTTTTCAATCAGTTACTCGGTAATAAGGCATAAACTTATCAATATGCGAGCTTACTAACACGCCATACGTGGCACTTCATGTATTCTTAATTGAAGCGAAGAAGAGGATTTATCAATGTCAAAAAGCTCCAAACTTCACAATGAAGACAAACTGGTTAAGAAGGCACTAGAGATTGGTGGGAAGATGGCGAAGCTACAAGGTTTTGACCTTCCTCAGTCACCACAACCTCTAAGAGTAAAAGCGATTTACCTATTCTTGGTCGATGCAAAACAGATCACGCCATTGCCGGAAAGCAAGCTAGACGGCGCAAGCATCAAACACCGACTGGCAGTATGGATACACAGTGCGTTGCCAGACAACGACCCTCTAAAGTAGAAAACCTCAACAAGTCACACAGGTTATTAATTAGCAAGGCGAGCCAAATGGTTCGCCTTGTTTGATCTTGGCGAGAGCACCGAGGTCTTTTTGCGTGGCGGTATCATTGATTTACAAAACAAAATCAAAAGGACTAAAGATAAATCCCGAGAAGCGCTACAATGCAGGTGTTGCGAGAGTGCAACCAAGATTACTCATTTACAGAAGCCTTGAAGTAACCATACATGTCTAAAGATTTCGAATTCACTACAGAATACATACTCGACAAACCTTTCTTTGCTGAGTGTTATGATCAAACTAGCCAGCCAACGAAGTTCCCACAAGCGTACCTAAAAGGGATGCTGTTTCTTATCTTTGGTGTGGTTTTATTGGAGTTTGAACTGCTACCTAACGGTTATGTCGGTTGGTTCTTTATCGTATTGAGTGTGATTGAAGCGTGCAGCGTTTACTTCAAAAGAACTTGGTGGCTGTGGCGTCAAACCATCAGCTCAAGTCGCGGCAGTAAAGTGGTGTTTGAAGTGAATGCAGATGGCGTACGCTACAAAAGCGGTAAAGTTGACCGCAGCCTCGCTTGGAATGATATCAACCAACTCGAACAAACTGATTTGGGCTTTATCCTTCACCTTGGTAAACAACGCCAATACATCAGCAAATCTTGCTTAAATGAAGAAGCGATCACGTTTATGGTAGATCGGCACGCGGCATCAAAAGCGAGTGACCCGTCCTGATATGGGTTGACACTTTTAACTAAAACGCTCGATGTACTTCATCGGGCGTTTTGTATTTTAAAGCCGTATGAGGCCTCATTTGATTATAGATATCTACGGACTCTGCTACCA
>NZ_JADDYH010000055.1:0-33803 GCF_015163595.1 Vibrio sp. OPT41
GGTGCCATTGGTCAACGAGCTAAGAACGACCGTTTAGATGCCGCTCTCATCGCACATTATGCCGAACGTGTTCAGCCAGAACTGACCAAACTAAAAAGCGAAAACATACGTCTTATGAGTGACTTAGTCACAAGGCGTAACCAGCTACTCACCATGCAAACCATGGAAAGAAACCGACTACAAATATTACCTAAGAATATCTCGTCTACGATTACCCCTATCCTTACCGCCCTGAAAAATCAGATTGAAAAAGTAGAAGCAAAGATAGCGAAACTGATTGAGAGTTGTCCTGAGTATCAAGCCAAAAATACTATTCTCCAAAGCATGCCTGGTGTTGGTAAAGTCCTTGCGGCATCCCTAATTAGTAATGTACCCGAGTTGGGCTTTATCACTAACAAACAAGCTTCTTCTCTCATTGGTGTCGCACCGATAACAAGAGAAAGTGGCCGCTTTAAAGGTAAGCGGCTGATACAAGGAGGGCGGACTCAAGTTAGGACCGTTATGTACATGGCGATGATGTCGGCTATCCAATGCAACCCTGTTTTCAGAGCAACTTATGAACGACTACTTACGGCAGGAAAACCGAAAAAAGTTGCCATTGTTGCCTGCATGAGAAAGATGGTTGTTATCTTAAATTCAATGCTAAGAGATGGTGTTATGTGGGATACAGATAGCCTCAAAAATTAACTATTGACGCCATAGTCTCTTGTTATACGTTTATATTTCTGATGATCTTATTGCAAGCACTAACAACGTCGGAACGATAGAACTTAATCGTTTCAACCAGGTCTTTATCGGCTTTTGCAAGAAACTCCTCTGAGCAATTCAACCGAACATGATTAAGTGGTAAATGATCCGTTTCCGATGCTATGAGAGCAAATACGTGGTAATTAGTGTCCCAACATTGCCCATACATTTCGTTTCCAATACGCGATAATGCAATTACGTTTTCTAAATAATTTTCATCTGTTTCGAGTAGGTTCATTGCAAGTTGAATCGCTTCTTCCGACATTTACTTACCTCTGATTTCCCAAAAACGTATAACGCCCTGTTAAGGTGTGAGCAACGCAATACCGAAGTCACCGCATACCACCTTAAACACTAAACGCAACGCATAGTAAAAATGCCACGCGTTGCGAATCACTCTTAAACAGTTTGTTATACGGTTATAGCACGCTAAGAAGCTTTTGAACTATCGGATCGAAATGACTAGCAGAATCTCTTGCTCTCGTTATATGGGCTCCATTTAGACCATCACGTGATGTACAGTCAAATACTGGTTTTTTAGCATCCAACGAATAAGGGATTAAGCTATGAAGGTTAGGAATTTGTCCAATATTCCAGTTCCCATCACCCCAGTCATGTACTTGTCCCAAAGGAGCTAAAACGTCGATTATGTTTTGCTGTACAGCTGTCTGAACTTGATCACCAAAGATTGCCCAACCTCTGGTCATTCCGTTGGTATTCTGACGAATATTGTGTTGTTGCATCACATACCCCAGGAATGTCGGCTTGCCTTGAGGTAAGTCAATGGTACCTGCGGCAGCACTATTGCACTGATCCCACTCTCTACGCCAAACCTCTAATTTAGCCCCCAAGTTTTTCGTACCTCGAATCGAAAATAAGTCTGGAGACATTGGAGCTATAAAGTAGTCACTCGCAGCCAAAACAGACCTATTAAGCGCGCCTAGATTAGGACCCAAATCGAGCATCACAACATCCGCCTCGACCTGTTCTGCTGCCCATTTAATATATCGGTATATCGCTGATTGAATACGTAAAGCTGGAGCGCTGCCACCTTTCGCACTACTCCAAGAGTCACCAAGGGAATCTTCGTAGTTACTAAGCAATACATCACCGGGAACGATATATAAATTAGGATAATTTTCACTTAACAAAGATGGTCTTCTTTGTCTAATATCACCCAAACCCTCATAAACTCGTTCAATTGCATTCCAGATACTATTGCCTCGGTCAGATCTCCAACTTCTCTCAAGTTCGGTGTCTGACAAAGAGTAAGCTGACAAGTTACATTGACTATCTAGATCAACTACTAAAACTTTTTTACCAGCCCTCTCTAGCAAGTGAGCAATATGGTACATGTAAGTAGTTTTACCTACTCCACCTTTGTTATTAAAAATACTTATTATTTTCATCTTTTCCTCAATAATTAACCTAACCGTATAACGCCCTGTTAAGGTGTGAGCAATGCAATACCGATGCCGCCGCATACTACCTTAAACACTAAACGCAACGCATAGTAAAAATGCCACGCGTTGCGAATCACTCTTAAACAGTTTGTTAGGTAAATTTTTTCACTGACTCTGGAACTGTTAATTTTTCACAGATTTCATGCAACAAAGACCATAGATAAAGCTGCCCACAAATTACTAAAATATTATGGTATTCAAAACTATCCATACTTGATCTGCTATTTATAAACAAAGATGAAGGATGTATTAACTTAGAAGTCAATTTGAACACGCTATCGTAGTCATCAACCAATTGAACAGCTTCCGTCATCGCTTTGATTTGTTGTGGCTGCTTTACTACTGGAAGCTCATACTTTTCATATAAACCATCTAACCTTTTCAGCTCATCTTCAAGGTGTTTGTATTCCTCAGAGGTCTCGTTACCGATAGATTGAAAAGCTTGTACTAACGCTTTCTGATCCATAAGAGCTTCCGACACCCATCGATTTAAGTTTTTGTCACTTTGCATAATAAATCTAGCTCTAGCAAGGTTCTCCAATACCGAACGAACACCTAAAGCCAAAAGTTGGATATCTTTATAAGCCCCATTAGCTATATATTTAATGTAACTTTCGTTAGACAATAGCAAGTTTTTCAACATTTCATTTTCGAGAGTAAGGTCTAAATTACACGAACCTTGAGTCCAAGCGATAACTCTTTTGTAATTCTTCCCTATTTTTTCGATGTTTTTTACTACGTCTTTTTCAGTTTTTATTTCAACTCTGTCTCTAATACGTTCTACCACAAGTCCGCTCCTACTTATATTATTTACCTAACGCTTTCTATACGGGTTTTAGCTGTCTTTCATACTCCTATCATGCAATCTTTCCAATTACAGTTCAATTGTTAATCAATAGGTTAATGAGAGGCGCTGGGTATTAGATTGCAAAATAACGGATAGCTATATAGGTAAGGAAAACTCTTATCTAAATGAAGTTAATTAGCTCTAGTGTTAACCAACAATAGAGCATAAATGTTTTGGAAAAGGCAGCGTATCGACATGAACGCTGCCTTTTTGGTGTGATATTCTAATCGTTATGAGTCCTTATTACTTAGTAACGAAACTTTATTCTACTCACACCATTGGTAACTCAAGAAACTCTGCAAGCTCTTGGGCCATCTTGCTATCAATCAAGTCGTTCCAGTAAGTCAGCTCGTTATATTCCATAGAAAAGCGATGCAGTTCGCCAAAATGACTCCTTACCTCAAAGTTAACCATAGCTTCCTCTGGAATGGTGATCGTGCCATTGCCGTACAGGTTAAATAGCCAAGCTTGCGTCATAGAGTTTGGCTTAGCCAGTAGGGCAGTTTGACCACCAACAAAGAACAACGTGATGCGCTCGATACCAGATTCTTTTGCCTGTTCGTCGGCTTCCTTGGCGGCTGCTCTCGCCTTAACCAGTTCAAAATCTTCAAAGGTTTTCTCTAGCTTTTCCGGGCTCATTCTCTTCATGGTAGTTAGGATGCGGTCTAAGTCGATGCCTTTATTCATGATGTGTCCTTGCTGGTGGTGTTCTGCTAAATAAACATATGCTTTGGTACGCCGAAACGTTCCGATAGCGCTTTAATGTGTCCAACGGTTAGTTGGCGTTTACCGCTTAGGATTAGCGATACTAGCGACTTGCCACCAATCTCAGGTAAATCACTTAGAGTTAGGCGGTATTGGTCGATGAGAACGCGAAGAGTGGCGATACCAGTATCTAGGCTATCAATGTGCGCGTTAAACTCTTGGAAGTGTTCTGATTCTTCCTCGTAGCGTTCAAGTACAGGGAATAGCAAGTCAATCAAGACATGGTTTTCCTCGTAGTCTTCTACTAGCGTATCCATGAGTTCCATAAGCTCTAGATATTGCTCATGGTCACGGATGCCTTGTAACCAAGGCATCGCTGTGTGAATTTCATTTGATAGGGTTTTTAGAGCTTGAATGTTCATGCTTACCCCTTTACCCCTTTGTTCTGTGTTGGTCTGCTATCTTGTCGTATTCTGCGTGGGTAACGATGTATTTAACGAAGCATTTCCCACCTGTAAATTCGATAAAGGCGATTAACCTTAATGAACCTCCGCCAATGTCGATGACATACCACTTGTCTACGTATTTAAAGTTATCCAATGACGGAAAAAGTTGTTTTAGTTGTTCTGGTGTTTTTGCTTTTGTTGCTTTTAGCGTTTTGAAAGTTGAGTCTAGTGCCTCGGCACATTGCGGATATAGTCGCTTTGCCGTTTCAAAAGGCTCTCGTTTAATTACGTGCATTTCCTAACTCTTGTTTACATCATGTAAACACTATAGGACACTCACACCAAGTTTACAATATGTAAACAAAAAGACCTGATTAATTGAGCCTTTATGGAGTGAGCAGTCCGAAATGCTTGTTATATGCTTGTGTGTGCGCCTATAATTTATGCGCACACACAATACGCACAGGTTACTATTATGAGAAATGCATATAGTACGCAAGCACCAAAGAAAGCTACAAACTTAAGCTTAAACAGTGAGTTACTTGCGGAGGCTAAACGGTTAAATATAAACCTTTCGGCAACAATGGAAAAGGCACTTGAAAAAGAAGTACGTCAACGCCTTAAGGCTGAATGGTTAAAGCAAAATGCTGAGGGCATTAATGCTTGTAACGAGCTAACTGAAAATCATGGACTATTTTCTGATTCTTACCGAGTATTCTAATGTCACAATTCTCGCTATACAAAAACAACGATAAAAACACAGCAACCGCATACCCATACTTTGTTGACGTTCAAAGTGGATTGCTGGATACATTGAACACTCGGTTAGTTATTCCGTTGACGCCTACTGAGTTGTTAGAGAAAAAAGCACCTAGTCATCTATGTCCCGTAATCCATATTGATGAAGGTGACTTCGTAATTCTGACGCATCAAATGGCAAGTGTACCAACCAAAATTCTAAGAGAGCCTGTAAGCAATCTAAGCACTTTTAGAGACGAGATCATCTCTGCTATCGATTTTCTTATTACGGGCATATAACGCCGCGCTAAGTGGTGAGCCACGCAACCACGACACTTAACTTGGACGCAGTAAACACTAAACTTGATCCAAACTAAAAATGCCAAGCGTTGGGAATCACTCTTAAATGCTTTGTTAAAACGCAGTTTTACACATCATATTCCGACAGCATTTGACGACAATTACGAACTGTTAGTACGCGGATTTCATGACTTAAGCCGTGGATAATACGATAGTGACCAAAGATAATTTCACGATAATTCGTATGAGACATTTCAGGAACAAAGCGCCCCACTTCAGGCATACTGCCAAGTAGTTCACTTTTATCAAAACTTCGTTGACCCACTTTTCTGCTGCAGATGGGTTATCCAAAGAAATGAACTCCGCTGTATCGCCTAACTTTTGAAGCGCTAATGGAGACCAAATTACTTTCATTTTTTAATGCGCCCCAAAACTTGAGCACGCGCATCATCATTGGAAACGCCAAGACCTGAAGCTAACTGAGCTTCCGCTGTACGCATTTCTTCCAGCAATTCGATTTTCTTCTTGCATTGCTTCATACTCTGCAACATCAAGAACAACAGCAACACCTTTGCCACGTTGTGTAATTACCAATGGACGGCGAGTCTCATTGATTTGTTTGATGTAAGAAGCTACACCTGCGCGAAGCTCAGACAACGGTTGAATGTCTTGATCGAAATGAATACGACTCATACTGAACTCCATCTGGTACAAAATAATGTACAAATAGTAGTTCAACTAACCGTTATGAGAAAGAAGTCGATTCTGCGTTATAACACCCTTAGATACCTCATCAACCTTCAAGGCAATAACATGAAGTAGTAGATAAATAAAACTTAACTAACTTTACCCATTCACTAACGTAATGAAATTCAGGCACAATCTTATAAGCATTATTGAGATTTCTCTACGAAGAAAAAGGTAACACGCTTCAAATTTAAACATGAAGAGGGTTTGTTATTTAAGGTTAAGCAATCAGTTCTTGTGCTTCCACAGAGGCTTCCGACTCTGCTTGCGAAGCTGCCTTACCTTTCAGTTCCATCATGAGTTGTTTAACCAAAATTCCGTAGATAAACATCATCGGTAGTCCCGCGACCACGCACAAGGATTTAATGGTATTGATACCACCACCCGTGAGGAATACGCTAAAGCTGATAAGTGCGATCGCCCCTGCCCACATCAATTTGACCTTGTTATCTGGGTCTCCGTTTAGGGACAGCTGATTCGTCGTCAGCATCGAGGTGGCCACGCTAGCGCTCGACATCGTAGTCAACATCAAGAAGAACTGAATCACCAAAAAGACCGCAAGAACCACATTGTTCGCTGGCAAGGTTTTGATCAACGAGACGACGGCAAACGTCAATCCACCATTGCTCATCCACTCTTGAACGGGATAACCACCTAATAACTGCGCCCAAACCGCATAGCCCCCAAAGATTGAGATAAAGAATGCGCATCCCAGAGCGCCCATAGAGATGGTATACAAGATGACTTCACGGATAGTGCGGCCTCTCGATATGCGCGTAATAAACAACCCCATCATGATTAGGTACGCGTAGTACCAGAACCAATAATATTGAGTCCATGCTTGAGGGAAACCACTCTTTTGCACCGGGTCTGTCCAAAGAGACATGCGGAAGAAACTATCGAGCATGACACCGAGTGAATCCGTCACGTTGTTCAGCACAAATTGTGCATTTGATGAAAACAGCACAAATAAGGCAAAGATAATCGCAGTGATGACCGTGTAATCGGATACATTACTGATGCCTTTGTTGAAGCCCACCAGCGTCACTGCGAATAAAACCAATACGAACAAGAAAATGATGCAGCCTTGAAGCAACAAATTATTATCTATCCCAAATAACTCTGCTGCTCCTGTACTAAGCAGAGTAACGGTTAACGCTAATGAACTAGCAAAGGCCGCGAGTGTTCCGAAGATGGCCAAAAGGTCGACGCATTTGCCCACGATTGGATTCTTACCCAATACGGGTTCACACAGTGTGGAGAGCTTCAATGTACGGCGTTTTTGTACATAGAAAGCGTAAGCAAAAGGAATCGCAGGGAAACAGTAGATCGCCCACCCTGTAATTCCCCAGTGGAACATTGAATAAGTGACTGACCACGCCGCTGCAGTGTAGCTGTTCGCTTCGGCAAATAGCGGTGGAGATTGCAGGTAGTACATCGGTTCTCCAATCCCCCAATAAATGAGCGATGCACCAACACCAGCCGTAAAGATCATACCGCCAAAAGAGAAGTTCGAATACTCAGGCTTTCCTTCCCCTAATCGAATGTCACCGTACTTGGAAAACGCTAACCACAGTAGAAAGCCAACAAGAGTAAGACTGCAGATTTGCACCAACCAGCCAAACCAATCAGTCACAAACGTCATTGCGTTGTTCGCCATAGCTTGAGACTGCTCAGGGAACATCGAAGAGACAAGTAAAATGAGTAGGACAGTGCCAATCGCAGGAATGGTGAGTCCGAGATTAAGATTCTTCAAGGCTGTCTCTCCATGCTGTGAGTTCTTCAATATGACTAGGCTCAATGCCACAACAGCCACCAATGATACTCGCCCCTAAACGATACCACTTTTTAGCGTATTCTAGATATTCTGTTGGAGAGAAGTTTCTAAGCCCTTGGTATGACTCATTCGCTTGGTGATTCGCTTTAATTGGTGCAAAGCTGTTTGCGTAGACACCAATGGTTAACGTTTTCCCTGTTCGTCTCAGCACTTGATTCACATCTTTGATCGCTTGTTCAATCACTTCAGGAATTGAGCAATTGAAAAAAATACCGGTCGCATTAGTATCAAGAAGCGCCTCAACGGCGTCAGTGACAAGCTCACCAGAGCGCAGATGCGAGACTTCGCTGACTTCATCTTCTAACGTGAACGAGATGTAAACTGGCTTGTCGCTTTTAGACAGAACTTTGCTGATCACTCGCGCTTCACCAAGGCTTGCAACGGTTTCCGCCAACCAAATGTCTACATGTGGCTCTTGCGCTTCAAATAGAGTCACATTGATGTCGTAAGCACGCTTTTCTTCAAATAAATCAGGTCTATAAGAACCAAAGGCAGGAGGTATCGCGCCGGCAACAAGCACTTCTTTTTGTGACGCGGTCACGACATCACGAGCAATTTTCGCGGCTTTCTCTGCCAGCTCGCGTCCCTGCTCGGCATACAAATCTTCACCTAGATGAAACGGAACACAGGCATAGCTGTTGACGGTAATGATTTGTGCTCCAGCATCAATAAAACCCTGATGCGCTTGCGTAACATGTTGTGGGGATTCGATAAGTGCTTGGGCACTCCAGTGAGGTTGAGAAAACGGTGCGCCTATGCGTTTTAGCTCGCGCCCCATGCCCCCATCCAATATTGTAAGATTCATCATTTAGACTTCCATACTGCTAAAATCCATATGGCAATTCAATCACAATATGATGTAAGTGAAAGTTATATTTTCTCACTCTTAATATGAAGAAAATTCATATTAGTAGAAGAATTGCTGTGCAGATGTCTTAATGACAAAGACTACGTATGAGTTTCCGCCATCAGCACAACGCACCACTCTGTAATGAGTTGGGAAAGGAAATAAGTAGACGCAGTCCTATTTAGTTCATAGGGCAAGAAAATAAGCCGTGAGTTTAACCGCCATAAAAGAGTCCATCACCAAGGATAAAACCAAGCGGTTACATCGCTCCTGTGTCAATACCGCAACAGCCTTCAGTCCTGGTCACAAAGGCGTTAAGATCAAGTCTTATTGTTGTTATGCTAAAAGATAACTCGAGATGCCATAAGACTTATACATTGGTACACCTTCGGCTATGAGATACTTTTATAATTTTATGTTATTAAATATCCTCATATGGCTATCTTCAAAATCTGGTCAAGAGATATCCATTAGGATTGATTATTTTTATGGATACTAAAGCCTTGAGAGCATCAAAGTATACGAGCCTAAAGCTCAGAAAAAAGGCCTCTAGGAGCACCTGAGGCCATTTGAAAATGTAAGGTTAAGAAACAACAGAGTAAAAATAAAAACGACTAACTAAAAAAATCAGCTAAGTCCAATTTCAGTTACTTGACTCGTCTCCTTTCTGCTATGTCAGCATATTCCATATGCTTTTGAGCGAGCATACAAATAAGATGAACAGCCCTGTAGCTTATTTTCCTTTAAGGACTCCAGCGCCATCGGTTGCTCTACAGACGTATATATCCTCCTTAAGGCCAGTTGCAGATTCGTATTTATTTTTAACGGCGAGTTTTAGATTTTCGACTAAATGCATAGGAACCAGAGCAACAACACAACCACCAAAACCACCGCCAGTCATTCGCACACCACCTTGGTCACCAATCGTATCTTTCACAATTTCAACTAAAGTATCGATTTCTTTAACTGTGATTTCAAAGTCATCACGCATTGACGCATGTGACTCCGCCATGAGTTCGCCCATACGCTTTATGTCGTGCGCACGAAGTGCTTGCGCCGCTTTAACAGTGCGGTCATTTTCTGTGATCACGTGGCGAGCTCGCTTCGCAACCATGTCATCCAGCTCAGACACTTTTTCGTCAAACTGCTCAATGGTAACATCACGTAACGCTGCCACACCAAAGGTGCGTGCCGCTTCTTCACACTGCTTACGGCGCGTGTTGTATTCGCTGTCTACCAAGCCACGTTTTTTGTTCGAGTTGATTATCACAACCGCGATGTCCTCTGGCATCGGGACCGCCTCGGTTTCTAAACTACGACAATCCAATAATATGGCGTGGTTTTCACGACCTTCTGCCGAAATCATTTGGTCCATGATACCGCAGTTACAGCCAACGAATTCGTTCTCTGCTTGCTGACCATTTAGGGCTATTTCTGCTTGGCTGATTTCCAGATTAAACAGTACTTTAAACGTTTGCCCTATCACCACTTCCAATGCAGCCGATGAGCTTAAACCTGCTCCTTGCGGAACATTACCACTAACCGCAATATCCGCTCCAGTAAATTGGTAACCGCGAGAAAGAAGACTTTTGACCACCCCGCGAATATAGTTCGCCCACATTTGGTTAGATTGGAATACAATCTCTTGACTGATATCGAACTCATCAATTGCATTACCATAATCCACGGATACCACACGTACTAGAGTGTCTTCACGTTTCGCAGCAGCGACTATCGTTTGGTAATTGATTGCGCATGGCAGCACAAAACCATCGTTGTAGTCAGTATGCTCACCAATGAGGTTTACACGGCCAGGAGCTTGAATAATATGGCTCGGTGCATAGCCCAGCAATTCTTCAAAAGAGCTTTCAACATTTTGGATTAAATCAGACATAAGTGGCGTTCTCTTAAGATATAAATTTGGTGTTGGGGAAGTACTTTGAGCCTCATGTTTCATCGCAAGGTGGTACTCCCCATTTTGTTCGCTATCAATAGTTCTCGAGAGTTTATGACTCTTTATAATGCACATCACTTAAATCGCGTAAACGTTGTGCAGCCTGCTCCGCTGTTAGGTCTCGTTGATTTTCTGCGAGCATTTCATAACCCACCATGAACTTGCGAACCGTGGCACTACGAAGTAATGGTGGGTAGAACAGCGCATGTAATTGCCAATGGTTGATATCGGTGCCTTCTTCAAAGAATGGTGCATAGTGCCAACCCATCGAGTAAGGAAAAGAACATTGGAATAAATTGTCGTAGCGACTCGTCAGCTTTTTGATAGCAACTGCAAGGTCATCACGTTGTTCATCGGTTAGCTCACTCATGCGGCGTATGTGTACTTTCGGAAGAAGCATGGTTTCGAACGGCCATGCAGCCCAGTACGGTACAACGGCAATCCAATATTCAGTTTCAACCACTGTACGTGAACCGTCTTTAAGTTCAGCTTGCACGTAGTCCACCAGCAAGTTGCTGCCATGTTCTTGGTAATACGCTTTTAAGTTGCGCTCTTTGCGCTCAATTTCGTTTGGTAAGAAGCTGTTCGCCCAGATTTGACCGTGTGGGTGAGGCTGAGAACAACCCATGGTTTCGCCTTTATTTTCGAATGCTTGAACCCAAATGTAGTCTTTGCCTAACTCTTCGATTTGATCATTCCATGTATCAATCACGCCGCGAATTTTATCAACTGGCAATTCCGGTAAGGTTTTGCTGTGATCAGGCGAGAAACAGATGACGCGGCTCAAACCACGCACACCCTGAGATTTGAATAGCGGATTATCTGACTTAGGTGCATCTGGTGAGTCCACCACCAATGCTGCAAAATCATTTTGGAATACGTATGTACCTTGGTAATCTGGGTTAACATCCCCTGAAATACGCGCATTAGTTGGACAAAGGAAGCACTTCTCATCGTAGCTTGGTTGTTCGTTAATCTCTGGTTTCTCATCAGCCCCACTCCAAGGACGTTTAGCACGATGAGGAGAGACCAAAACCCACTGCCCGGTTAATGGATTGTAACGGCGATGTGGGTGATCTATTGGATTGAATTCAACATTTGACATATTACTTGCTCATCTTTTTTAGTCTGTCTTCGATTTGGCACACACCAAACTCATCAATTTGTTTAAAAGAAGTTTCGAGTACATTAATACCCGTCAGGATTACTCGATTGCCAATTCCACGTATCTGCCGTCATTTCAGCAATGCTGCGGGTAGCTTTCCAACCGAGCTCTCTTTGTGCTTTTTCCGTACTGGCCCAACATTCTGCAATGTCTCCAGGGCGACGAGGACAAAGCTCGTAAGGGATTGGATGACCACATGCCGTTGAGAACGCTTCGACCATTTCAAGTACGCTCGAACCTTTGCCCGTGCCTAAGTTGTACACGTGCAAGCCGGCCTTTTCGCCGACCGATTTCAGGGCTGCGATATGGCCGTCAGCCAAATCCATTACGTGGATGTAGTCACGAACACCAGTGCCATCCGGTGTGGAGTAGTCGCTACCGAATACCGACAATTTTTCTCGACGACCAACCGCGACTTGAGCGATGAACGGCATTAAATTGTTTGGGATCCCCTGTGGATCTTCGCCCATGGTGCCCGACGGGTGTGCACCAACGGGGTTGAAGTAACGTAACAAAGTCACACTCCAATCCTGTTCAGCTTGAAACAGGTCACTCAAACACTCTTCCACCATGTATTTACTGCGACCATAAGGGTTAGTGGTTGCACCTGTTGGTGACTCTTCCGTAATAGGCACAACCTTAGGATCACCATAAACCGTTGCAGATGAGCTAAATACAATGCTTTTTACACCCGATTTGCGCATACTGTGCACCAACACCAATGAACCATTAACGTTATTATCGTAATACTCCAATGGTTTTATAACGGATTCGCCAACGGCTTTTAGACCTGCAAAATGAATCACAGCTTGAATATCATGTTTATTAAATACTGAGTCTAAAAAGTCTTCATCTCGAATGTCGCCTTGATAGAAAGCTGGTTGCTGCCCTGTTAGTGCCTCTATACGATTTAATACCTCTATTTTGGAATTACATAGGTTGTCTACGATGATTGGTTCCATACCAGCTTTGATCATCTGCACACATGTGTGACTACCGATATACCCCATTCCGCCTGTGACAAGAACTGCCATAAATACTTTTCCACCTTTCAACGTAAAAATCTCTAGATCAGGTATACCCGCATCATGCGCATATTCGGGCATACCGATCTATCTACTTGCTGTCCGTTTTTAATGATTAAATAATTAGTGTGGTTTGATTACGGCATGTACATATCATTCAGCTTGGTTACCTGTTTGCTTTTCCTACGTTTCAATAAATAGTTAAAGGTCACACCAAGCATTAAGATAACACCGCAAAAACCATACACTTGCATGACCGTTGGGTCGTTTGAAACAAAACCTACGTCCGAAAACATTACATATGCACCCAGCACCATATAGAGAATGACTGCGGACGCCTCAAAGCGGAAAGACCATGGCGTCACATCGATGCTTTCATTAACTGGCATCACATAATCCGTATCACGTGGCACAAAAAAACCAATCGCAAACATCAGTAAAGTACAAACTACAAATAAAATCGCTAATTGATGTAAGAAGTGGATTGGGGTGTCAAAGATCAATTGCATCGCAGCATAGGAGCTCACAAAAATCGTTAGTGCAACTTTGGCTGCAATAGCTGGTACACGTTTTGAAATGTAACCAACGAACACAATGGTGAAGATAGGCACACTGAAAAAGCCAGCAACCATTTGTAAATATTGGAATAAACCTTCTGGTGCATATAGGATAAACGGTGCAATACAAACAGAGATAATGGCAATGATGACTCCGAATAGCCGCCCCTTACCGACTAACTCTTCATCGGACTTATCTTTACCAAATAATGGCTTATAAACGTTCAATGCAAATAGTGTCGTAGAACTGTTTAACACACCATTAAACGTACTTAATATGGCACCAAACATAACCGCAACAAAGAAGCCAACAAGAGGCTTGGGTAACACTTCATTCACTAAGCGCGTATACATTGTGTCGGGATTACCTGCATCAGAGCCAAACATGTGGAAGGCAATGATGCCGGGAATGATAAGGAATAATGGAGAGATAACCTTAATTGCACCTGCGAGAATGACACCCTTTTGACCTTCTTTCAGGTTCTTTGCGCCAAGCGCACGCTGAATGATGGATTGGTCGGTGCCCCAATAATACAAGTTCACCAATAATAGGCCCGTGAACAGAGTAGAAAATGGCAGTGGATCCGTTTCTTTACCTACGGATTGCAGCTTCTCTGGTGCGGCAGTGAGCAACACGTCCAAACCTTCTATAAAGTTACCGCCGCCTAATGCCATCAGGCCAAATACAGGGATCATTAGGCCACCAAGAATCAATCCTACACCATTGAAGGTATCAGCAATAACGACAGCTTTTAGACCACCATAAATAGCGTAAAAGAAACCTAACAAACCTATCGTGGCAGAGACCAGTGCGATGGAGCTAAATTCAGAAATACCCAATAAACCTTGTACATCGAAGATTTCGCCTAGTACCACTGCGCCAGCGTAAAGAGTAGTAGGAAGAATGTTGATGACGTATTGACACAAGAACAACAAAGTAACGAACTTCTTCACCGACATGTCATAACGGCTTTCTAAGAAATCTGGAATGGTGGTGATACCTTGCTTGAGGTAACGCGGTACAAGCAGCAGCGCAATGACAACCAGAGTAACGCCAGAGGCAACTTCCCACCCCATCACACTCATATTGTGGGTGTAGGCTTGAGCACTCATACCGACAAAACTGGTTGCACTCAAATTGGTAAGAATTAGCGAGCTGGCAATCAGTCCGCCCGTCAAACTTCGTCCTCCAAGGAAGAAACCATCTTGAGAGGTGTGTTTATCATTTTTAACTTTGCTGTAAGTGAACACCACAACAAAGCCCGTAAACAGCAAAAACGAAAGTAATACTGTAATAGACATTTTGTTTCCTTAACAAGTTAAGCAATTCAACTTGCTTGTTGGTTGTAGGGTGCCCCTCTAGCGAGTATAGGAGTGTTTTATCAGGAACAACGTAAGTTGAAACTGGTCGCTAGAGGAGGCAGGTAGAGGTTTAACGTTTTTTAAGATGAACAATAAGCGCTGATTCGGGATCGAGGATCGGGAGTGTCACCCCAATTTCTTTTAAGTTATCACCACTTAGAGTCAGAGTTTTGTCTAGCCATTTCGGACGTTGTTTCATCAATTGAAAACTGGTCTGTGGCATTTCCACAATCTTGATTTCGTAACTGGCCTTTTCATCCGCACAACTCACCCGAAGTGGAGATGGTAGCGCGTGATTTGGCATGGCCAACTGGCAGACCGTAATCAGCATTTCTTTCCCGTTTTCAACACCATAGATGTTCTGGCTATGATCTGCTGGGTCAATACGGAAAGCACGCCCAGAGTGAAGCAAGTCGCGATACTGTTTGTGCAATTGAATATAATGGGCGAAGGCTTGTTTTTCTTCAGCACTCTCTTTTACTGGATCGAGTTCAACGCCCATGTGACCACTTAACGCCGTCACTCCACGCATATTGATGGCATGGCGACGGTTAGTTGAATGACATTCCGCAGGGCCAATGTGTGCACCCATTACTTCAGGCGGAAAGAAATAACTCATACCGCGCTGAATAGCTTGACGTTCTAGCGCATCGTTACAATCAGAAGCCCAGAAGCGATGAGTGCGTTTAAGGATTTCAAAATCAATACGACCACCACCTGAAGAACAAGACTCAATCTCGACCTCAGGATGTGCCGCATAAAGTTCATCTAACAGACGATAAAGCGCTTTAGTTTGACCATGTACAGCTGGCTTACCTTGATGACCTGGCTGCACCAGTTCACGGTTCATATCCCACTTTAGGTAGCCAATGTTGTAGCGAGTTAGTAAGTCATTCAAACGATCAAACAGGTAGTTGAAGCAATCTTTGTTTTGCAAATCCAACACGTATTGCCAACGACCTGAAGGCTGATGGTAGCCTTGCAGACTCAACACCCAATCGGGGTGTTGGCGATATAGATTTGAGTCTTGGCTGACCATCTCGGGTTCAACCCAAAGACCAAATTCCATACCTTTGTTGTTTACGTGCTCAATCACTGGTTCAAGACCATTTGGGTACTTCGTTTCATCCAAATACCAGTCACCAAGCGCGGCACGTTCGCCATCACGACCAACGAACCAACCATCATCAATAATGAAGCGCTCGACCCCCATCTCAGCGGCTTCGGTTGCCATCTGCATGATGTACTCAGGGTTATGATCAAAATAGATACCTTCCCATGTGTTTAAGTGAACCGGGCGGGGTTTACTGCTTGGAAACTGGATAATATTGGTGCGAACAAACTCATGGAATCGTTGTGAAATACCGTTCAAACCCGAGTTGCTGTATGTTGCGTAAAGCCACGGGGACTGGTATGTCTCACCACTTTTTAAACGCTTTTCACCAGAGAGTAACAACTCGCCGGCTTGAACAAAGCGGCGACCATCACTACGAACATCAGCGCGCAGTTGATGATTACCACTCCAACCAAGATGAAAGCCCCATACGTGACCCAATTGCTCGCCAAAGCCATTCGTGCCAGCGAACAGACCAGGGAAATTTTCATGAGAGGTTCGGCCACGGCGGTTTTCTTGCATAAAGCCACCATGTTCAAAGCGCAAGCGTTGAGTTTGAAATTCATGACACCAACGTCCGTGAAATGTCATTAATTCGTTGGCATGATTAGGTAATGGTAAAGTGGAAGAAAGCTTATCTAAACAATACTCGCTTGACGCGATGTTCTTTATTGAGATGCGTTTTTGCACCACGTCGCTATTGAAATCAAGGTGCAGCTCAATGACCAACTCAAGCCCAGCGATGTCGTCTTGAAGTATAAATGTTGCACTACCATCATTTTGCTCAATAGATTTGGTTATGAACACGGGCGCCCAATTATCGCCATTTCGGTGTCCTTCAATACCAGGCGCATTAAAGTGACCACTACCAAGCTCTGGGCATAGTGATAACGGCACGTCGACATCAAGACGAGCCTGAGAAATAGGCCGCTCGGTCGAGAGGATTAAATCAGGGTCAATCTGAGCTATTTTCGCTCCCCAATGAAGGATTTCAGGAACACGATCCACTTTAATGATCATGCTGTGATTCTTAGACTTTAAGTGAACAAATTTTTGCATTCTGCTTCTCTGTTTTCGCAAACATTTAATCTATAAATAATGATGCGCACATTCAGCTTTATTACGACAAAAAAGCCTAACAAATGTGACTCAAATCATGTTAAGGAGGTATTTTTTGTGTGGTTGATCTTGTGTTTTCGGAAACATTTATTCATGTTTTTACGACATTAATCACGAGGAAATTTGAATGAATATGGTAGAATGAATAGCAAATCTGGATAGGAGAATGCAGTGGCAGTCACGTTTAAAGATGTTGCGCGGTTAGCTGGGGTCTCAACTCAAACCGTATCTCGCGTAACCAATGGCGCAGATAACGTCGCGGAAGCAACGCGAAAACGCGTCAACGATGCGATAAAAAAGCTTGGCTATGTACCAAACAAAGGTGCACAAATGCTGAGCCGAGCTAAGTCTCGGATCATCGGTATTGTTTCCTTGGATATCTCTCTGCACGGTGTGGCTCTGATTGCCAACGGAATTCGTAACCAAGCGCATGAGATGGGCTACGGGACAGCGTTAACCGTGCTAGCAAACAACTCTATTGATGAATTTCGCGATGCGATTCGAGAGCTTATTGCACAACAAGTCGATGCTATTATTATCAACGCCCCCGTAAATCAAGACATCGCACAGTGTCTGATTGAGCAGTTCAGTCAACTAACATTGGTATTCATTGATGTTCCTGAAGGGACCCCTGTCAATCATGTTAGGTGTGATCATCATACAGGAGCAAACTTAGCGGTATTACATTTGATTGAACAAAAACGCGATTCCTTCGTGTGTATTTCTGGCCCATCTGAATCGACCGCCTCTAAAATTCGTTACGACGCGTGGCAAACACAACTCCAAAAACATGGAGCCAAAGAAGTTGCTTGTTATGAAGGTGATTGGCAAGCAGCCAGTGGCCACAAAGCGATTAAAGACCTTGTTCTAAAAGGTATAGACTTTGATGCGGTGCTAGTCGCCAATGATCAAATGGCACTCGGTGTTTTATGCGCTCTGTCTGAAGCAGGCATCAATGTGCCAAAGACGGTTTCTGTCATTGGGTTTGATGGTATTCAGGACAGTCAATATTTTTCACCGCCTTTAACCACGATCAAACAAGACTTCGACAAGTTGGGCCGTAAAGCCGTTAAATTAATGCTCAGCCAAATGGAAAAACCAGAGGGAACAATCTCTGAGGTGCTGCCCGTCAATTTCGTCGTCAGACAAAGTACAAGTGAAAAAGCAGATACTTCATATGATAAGCAAGAGGTGCTCGCTTGCCTTGAAAATATTCGTCACCTACTGCCATAATTAGTAGAACTATTTAGCCATCTTTTTTATGTTGCTATTAAGCCGATAGTATAAGAAATGTTAGAAAAGTCTCACTTTTTCTTATCTCAAAGAAGTAGCACTGAAAAAATGCTATATTGAAAGCCTCATATCATCATTCCTCCACAGAAGGAATAACACTATGCCACCCTACCTGGTTACTTACTTCAACGAGAAACATACCGTGATAGATAAAGAAACGATATTTATGAAAAACCTAACCAACGCTAAACGCTCGGCAGAGCATCATGCGCCAAAGGGGACTGACCAAATTGAAATCAAAGATTTAATGGATCAAGTCCTAACTCGATTAACGTTAGATGAAAGCTGGCTTGATAACATTGAAAACTGATATTGCCTAACAATCAAAGTTCGTTTGAGATGTATCAATAAATACACAGGCTTGATTAGTTTTTCGTATTAGCCTTTGACACAGTTTAATTTGTTTGTCTGTCAAAGCCTGTTTACGGTTAAGTTGATCGAGTAAACCTGAAAGCATATCTCTGTCCAAGTTACTCAGTTTTTCAGAATGTATGAGGAGTGTCGTATTTATAAGTTCAGAAAGGTTTCTTGAACTCACAATCACCATTCCTTATCCCACTTCTTTTGTTCCTTAGCCCTTTTTCCTTTCGGATTAAGAACAGGTTTTTTCTGCTTTTGTATCGGTTTGGATAGCTTACTCATATATAATCCTATTTTGATGGTTAACTAAATTTCGCACCTTATCCATGCTGACTATGAAAGAGACGATGATACTACATAGGTCAGCATAAAATAGACAAAAGTGAGTAACGGCACTAGTTAAATTAGCACATTATTAATTATTGTAAGTATCGCAAGACTTTGTTATTTAAATTGATGGATCTCAATCAAGAAGCTACGCTGTGATCGACTACACTCATTAACCTCCGGTTATTAAATAACTAACTGGAAGCAAGACAAACGTGGTAGACCCCGCCGATTAAGTAACCTGCACTGATGAGGCAACAACCCTTCTTTATAAATTAGTAACAAAGCCAACTCTATGTTCAACACAATGTAACACTGAAGACACGATACCAAATGAGGTAAGATAGATCGTAATTATTATTAGAAAAAGTTTGGGTAAATTTGATATAGAGTAGAAGAAACTATTTCAAATGGTTAGTTTTTATTAATGTATCGTTCAGCATTTGAAAATAATTTATCGCATAACTTATTTTGAACCATATATTCTTTTGAACCTTCTTCCATAGATTCTAGCGTTTCTTTAGCTTCTTGGTATTCTTTTACCATCATAGAAAATCGTTCTTCGAAGTTGTTTTTCTGCGTTTTTTTGATCGATTTCTTTCTTACTGGTTTTCTCATATAACTACTTACCTTATAAATCCCAAAGTTTCTTTTCTTCTCGTTCTAACAATATATCTTCAATTTTTTTTCTAATTTTATGAATACTATTATAATTATCATTTGTACTAGAGCTTTTATTTTTCATCATTCTTGAGTTACTCTTAATCGATGGTTTTTTCAAAGGATATCCTCCTTCTTTGATATGAGTACGAAAATGCCTCCAAAACCTCACGTATGAATCTTTGATTTTCAAGTTCAAAAAATGAAAATAGAGGTCAAAGAAGCTGGTATTTAACCTAGTAAGAGCATGGATTTTTAGTACATCATTGTTTACCTATTTTCTGGTAGCAGACCAAGAAATACCAATATTATTTTAGATTAGTTTTTAGAGTCATCGGGCTGATTATTAAAATTAAACAAAAAAGACCTCGACTAACGAAGAGATCTTTTAAATAACTCTTATACTAAAGTAACGTTGTCAGCTTGTGGGCCTTTGTTACCTTGTTCAACATTAAAAGAAACCTTTTGGCCTTCAGATAATGTTTTGAAACCTTCGTCAGAAATTGATCTGAAATGAACAAAAAGGTCAGCACCACCGTTATCTGGAGTGATGAATCCAAAACCTTTAGTTTCATTAAACCATTTTACTGATCCAGTTGTTTTATTTGACATAATATATCTCGATACATTGAATTAATAAAAAAGAAAGCTACTAAATAAGGAATGAAGAAAAAGGTATCGCAGGATAGATATGACGAACTTAATCGAATAAAAACTGAGAAGATCTTGAACTAAATGTATTATCAATAGCTCACTGTTTGAGCTTCGGATACTATACACTATGTGTACATAATAGATATGCATTTCTTGATATAAATTTTATTATGTATTAAATCAATCACTTAACGGAAAAATCATAGTGAAAAATGGTACGTCAGATTAAAATCTATGGTATCATTAGAGTAATTATTGCAAACAGATATTCGATACAACAATAAAGCCTGTTTTTAACTTTGAAAGAGGCATAAACAAGTCAACACGAACCTTATTGACTTAAAGGCAAAGAATGAATTGCAGAAGTCAATAGAGCTAGTAATTGGTGTACCATCATGCGCTACTTAGCGATAGTCTATCCAACATATGAGCACAAGAATCGAGTATTAAACTAGACTTTATTTGTCTGATTTTAAAGGAAATTATAGCAGTTCAACCGATGAGTGGACGACCATACATTCTTCGTTGGTTAAGTTTCTACTATTATCACACCTGTTAATAGGAATTTGGACAGTTTGTATGTGGATCAATAATGAAAACCTACCCCTGTGTATATTTGTTGAAAAGAAGAGCGCTGCGATTTGTTTAGCCGTAAATCACCTCTCAAGTAGACCCTAGATCTAACTTAGTAAAGTGTCTACTAAACGTGGAGCATTCGGGTTTATAACGCCGTGTTAAGTGGTGAGTAATGCAGACCACTAACCTAAAATACTGTGCCGTACACACTACAGCCAAAGCAAACGAAAAATGCTACACATTGCGAATCGCTCTTAAACAAGTTTGTTAGCATGTTGTTTCCGCAACAAACTCACTCACTTGAGAGCGTGTAATGAAACGTACTTTAGTACCGTGAAAATCCTGAACAATTGTTGATGGAACTATCGTGAACTTTTGGATTCTCGCACCGAGTATTCAAAAAAACATTTCAATCATTCACGAAAACTCTTCTCCCCCAGTTCTTCATTAAATTGCTTAAAGCTCTCCGAACCATGAGCATAAAGAGAACTTTCATACTCAGACTATTCCAAATAACAACATCTCAACAGAAAAAACAAGCTGTTCAGCTAATGTTGAGAGTTTCTTCCATTCGATCAAAGTTGAAGCGATCCAATACGAACCGCTCAGATATGAGACAAGATAAACGGTCTTTGAGTACATTACGGTTGATTATAATCTGACGAAAAGACAGAGTGCTTAAACCCAGTTGACACTGAACAGCAAAATATCGCTTGATGAAGTGCCCAGTCTGGCTGTAGCAGTTTAGGGGTAAAGTAGGCCATCAATATTAACGCGATACTTATAAGATAAGAAAAAATTATATTCTTCCAATTGTGAGGTACCACTTTGGGTAACAGGACTAAAGTTGTAAACCGAGATAACATGATTTCCTTTATTTGCTTCCAGGTAGACACCGACCGCAAGCCCTACTTCATCCATGCTTACTTGTTTTTTCTTACTGTAATCGGGATGTGTCACATCTGTGATCTGATAATCCCCCTTGAGCTTTAAATACCCAAGTCCCAATCCTGTTCCTAACTTTACATTCCATTCATTACGGTTGTGCCGGTTAAAGTGGTAAAAGAGGACCGGTACACCCGATAGAGCGTAGCCCGATATGGATGTTCCCAAATCAATGCCAGTGTCATTCCCACCGACTTCTTGCTTATCAACTTTAAATATACTCCAATCAAATTGTAATTGAACACCAACGTTAGAATCTTTGCTAAAATAGTACTCGTCCGACAGGAGTGATACCGTCGGATAATACTTTATGTCGCTGGTCATGCGGGCAATTGTTTTTTCGTTATCCTTGGACTCTTGAATATCGATACTATTCATTGTGGCTTGTATGCCTATAGCGACTTCAGCGGCCAAGAGTTCGGATGAAAATAAGGAAGCGACAAAGGCAATAATTGACAGAACTGTTTTCAAAAAAAAAACCATACTCAGGAATAATAGAAGGAAAGTAACAGCTAGCACTGTAGTGATCAACTAAACTGTAATAGTTCAGACATGATCTGACAGTTACCCACTTTTCGATTCAGTACCTGTCAAATTACGTCTGGGCTAAATTCTTTTTAGCCCAGATTGATTTCCCATCCTCTAATGTTTCTATTGGCATTCTGCCACAGCACATTTTTCCTTGATAAGTACGATGATTGTTGTAGTCCATCCATTCGTCCAGATCTTTTTGTAACTCCTCCATCGAACCATACAGTTTTTTCTAAACGTTATTTGGACAATACTTTGTTAGATTAATTGCTTTAACAAGAGTGCAATATATAAGAATAAGTAACTTGAAATCTGATTTGTGCAGACTATCCCAAGATTCTAATACTCACTATTTTTCATTTATTTTTTGACTACTATAGACTTTCTTCAAAACACCTACTTCCTATACTCACAGATATTGTGGGACATTAAAGGATCAATATATGAACCGAGTTTACTCACTTGCATTAATAGCGAGCTTAACCATGAGTCCAATTTCTCTTGCTGCTGAACAAGCGGATGTGATTATCACTAACGCCAAGATTTACGGTTACGACGATGCAGATGCTATCGCGATTTACGATGGTAATATTGTGTATGTTGGTAATACACCCGAAGTCAATGCCTATCGGACCTCGACAACTAACATTATCAATGTTGAACAAGCTTTTGTGATGCCGGGTTTTATCGATAACCACAACCATGTGTTTGAAGCGGCTTCGGAGGCAGGGGGCAATTGTGAGCTGAATATGGATGCTTCACTGGAAGAGCAGACCCCCTATCTAAAAGCGTGTCGTAAGCAAGCTAAGTCGAACGAATGGCTAATGGGTTATGGCTTTTCTCTTGATGCAATCCTAAGTGAAGACAACCGTTATACACCTTTAGAAGTGATTGACCGTATTTTCCCGGATCAACCAGTGGTGATTATGGAGCAGACTTCCCATTCCATGTGGGTGAATTCAGCAGCCCTTAAGCAAGCAGGCATCTCCAAATACTCCCAAGAACCGCAAGGCGGCAAGATTCTTAAAGACGATAAAACTGGAGAACTCAATGGCATTTTGCTTGATAATGCGGGCGATATTGTTATGGAGATGGCATGGAACAGCTTAGAGAGCCAATTTGATCAAAGTTACGAAGGCTTAATGGCAGGCCTTGAAGAAGCGGCCGCTCATGGTATAACCACAATTGGTGACGGTCGATTATATTGGAAACGTGGCTGGTATGAAGTGTGGAAACAAGCTGAAGAAAAAGGAAACTTAACGGCTCGTGTATCGCTTCGCCCGTGGATTTACCCGGCCGACTCCATGGAACCCCAGCTTACATTTTTAAAGAAAATTCAATCCAGCGACAAATCTCGTTTGCTACTGGTGGATCAGGTGAAAATGTATAGCGATGGTATTTTCATTAACGGAACTGCAAAAACACTGGCTCCGTATCTAGACACCTATATTCCTGACGAGCCATACGGCATCAACTATATTCCACCGCAGCAAATGAAAATCTGGCTTGATGAGTTAAATCAAATTGGTTATAGCGCTCATATTCATGCTATAGGTGATGGAGGTATTCGTGAGTCACTGAATGCTATCGAATATGTTCGCAGTCAAGGCGCAGATAAACCTTATACACTAACTCATGTGGAGCTGGTGAACTCAAAAGATGTCCCGCGTTTTGCCAAGCTGAATGTAACGGCAGATTTTCAGGTTGGCTCTGATTATGTGGCTTACCATGATCACAAATGGGCAGAAGTTTTTCTTGGTGCTAAACGCACCAGAGCCATGATGAACCTGAAAGCCATCTTTGATACAGGGGCTAACGTCTCCTTGAGTAGTGACTGGAATGTGCATGATATCAATCCGTTAATTGGTATCGCCAATAGCCTTAAAATGGGTAAAACGGGATTGCCGGATATTCATTCAGCGATTGATGCGTACACAACCAACGCCGCAGAAAGTTTGGGAATCAGTGATATTACAGGTTCGATAGAAGTCGGAAAATCAGCAGACTTTGCCATTTTGGAACATGATATTACCCGCTTGCGGGTAGGTGAGATTGCCGACACTAAGATCTTAATGACAATGTTACAGGGTGATATAGTTTTCGACTCAGAAGAGTAACTAAAAAGGTGCAGGATGTTTCCGGCACCTTATTTTTCCACGGAGGTAAGAGTGCTACGTAAACGTTTCTATATTGAAGTGAGCCTGAAACAACTAATACTGCTGGTGATCCTTGTCCCGGTACTGTTTAGCTGCACCTTCGATAGCATGCGCGATATGGAACATGGTAATCAGTCGGCGATTTTAGCCGTTATTGGGCTCATGATGGCTGCTGGTATTATTGGCGTGTTTGAAGCGACATACCAGAAAACTCAGCTTGCTAATCAGATTCAGCGAATTCTGGTTCACTTCACTAAGCTACTTCTCTTTACTGGTATTTCTGAGCTTATGATCTTGGCGATAGCGGCTATTGGCACCACATCAACGGTATGGGACGATCCATTGCTATGGGCGCTATTACCTATTTACGCCTCCCTGTATATCTATGATTGGTGGGATGCGCTTATCGCAGCGTCTGACTAATTCGCTACTTGTATTGGTGTTTCTGGGGCAGAAGATGGTAGTGTTTAAAGGCTTTAATTACCATACTCCCACTTTCAGAAAGGGTTAGTCCGTTGCGCCAACACAGCTCAACTTTTCGGTCAATGCCAGAGAGTTCGAAGTCGCAATTGAGAGCAACCAGTAGGCCGTTTTCGATTTGCGTGCTAACACACTCCTCTGGTAAAAACGCAAATCCCTTATTGTGTTTGAGCATAGCTATGAGGGGATCGATATCTGAGAACACACAGTAACACGGGCTAAAACCATCGTTGTCTTCGCTACTTACTTCACCCCATACTAACTCGCGGTATTCACTCAAGTCCTTACTGGTAACGTGAGATAACTGAGCCAGTGGATGGTCAGGACTACAGACTAGAATTTCTCTATAGCACCCTAGACGGCAATAATCGAAATGTTTGTGATGAATAGTTTCCGACTCATGGGTAATTATGACGTCTACATGACCATCGCCTAAGTCTTGCTCCAGTTGGGTTCTTTCATCGCGATAGACCTCAACACTCAAATGGGGTAAATCTAAAACAGAGGCTAGAGGTTGCGTAAACACAATGTCAGGGATGTAGTTTTCAATCCCTATGGTCAGTACAGTCGGCTCATTTTGCATAAGCATTTCAGCACCTTGGACAAACTTATCAAGGTGGCTCAGTGTATGAGTAAGATGGGGAAGTAAACGTTCCCCGTCTTTACTCAAAGTGGTTTTATTTCCTGTTCGGTCAAAGAAGTTAACCCCTAGATCGATTTCCAGATCAGAAATCCATTGACTAACCTGAGATTGCTTTTTACCCAGTTTACGTGCCGCGGCAGAAATCGATCCAGTTTCTACGGCTAATAACAGTGCTTTTAGATGAAGTGTGTTCATAGACCAATACTTAGAGTTGATGGTGCTTTGACTAATTCCTGTATGTATTCAATGCGTGACTCATTTCTTGAGATCTCAGCTCAGCCAAATTACACAATAAGTCCTTGTTCTTTCTCAATTAAGACATATGTAGAATTAATAATTCTACTCGAAGATAAAAAAATATTAATAGAAAATTCTCCGCGCCCACCTATCTTGAATTACTATGCTCAGCGCGTAGCACCCGAAAAACAAGCCCTATTCGAAGAAAGCATACCGTTCTAACCCAAAAAAGAATGTATTAAAGACATATATGAAAAAAGATAAAGTAAATCACCAATAACATTTTTAAACTAAGCAAACACTCTAAATTGTTTTGGGGCAGTAATGAGTTAACCAAATTGTGCCCCCTAATTACCTTGAATTGTACAGATAAACATTACCATAAAGTTCGCCTGAGCTAGAATCCAAAGAAACGTTACAAGACAGTGACGTAATCGAGCTTTAACGTTAATATTAGCCCTACTCCACCCCATCCTTAAAGCGCCGCTCCAATCATGGAGTGGGCATGACATTACAGACTAGCCGAAAGCAAGTTCCAGTCAGTGCAAAGCGCCTGAGAAAACTTGCACCTAACTGGTCATACGCGAACAACATTCTTAACTTTGGTTGCGGTAAGTTTCCAGACCTAATAGAAGAATACCTTACTAACTACCACAAGCAGAGCATGACGGTCACTCACTTTGACCCGAACTCAAAAACCAAAGGCGTAGTGAACAATATTGCCGAAATTGACAGCTCAAAGCGCCGTTTTTGCGTCATGTTGTGTGCGAACGTACTTAACATGTACAAAGATCTTGATGCAGCGATCGCAGACATGGCCAAGATTGATTTTGATTGCGCGGTCATCCAAATCTATGAGGGCAACCGTTCCGGTAAAGGCCGTAAAACGCGAGACGGCTACCAACGCAATGAGCCTGTATCGGCTTACCTACCTATCCTAACGAGCAACTTCCACAAGTTCGATGTGACCTTACACCGAAGCGATAAGTGCATCACTATCGTTAAAGGCCGTAAGTATTACGAGCTGGACGATTTGGAGGACTAATCATGCAACTGGATGAGACGTTCTTTGAAATCCCATGCGATGTAGTGACATTCGATGGCAAGGTGGAACACACAGAGTTAACCGACATTGACCGTGCGGTGGCTGCCTTTTTCCAGAACGTGCTTGATTCTTTACTTGTGACTGACACTAAACGGCGAGAGAACAGTGAGTTTTCTCGCTTTGTTGGCCGTGATAAGTCGAGAAAGATTTATTATGGCAACTTTACCGATCCAGTGTCATTCCTATCTAAGTTAACAGCCAAATTAGGCGGCAAGGTGAAAGCAAACCGTAATGAGCTTTTGCCTGTTTGCTATATCACGCGCGATCCGGTGATTGGGTTTGTTGACGGCGCGGAGTACGTCGATATTGCTGACTATGGCGAACTGGCCAATGAACAAGGCCAGCCTTATGCCGTGATTAATAAGTCCTTTGTCGCGCTTACCTACCGCATTAATGCCCTAGCTTGGAACCAGTCTACCCTTAGCCGCCTAGCGCTAGGTTTAATGGTTTGGCTACGTCATACCAAGGGCAAGCGTAAGCATGTATTCAGAGCGAAAACCATGCTCGCGGGTACTGAAATGGAAATCAGCATCGAGATACGTGGCCGTAAAGATGCGATGACCGAACCCGCCGAAGTAGACCATGAAAATACTCGCCTGTTTGCTTCCTCAATCTCTTTTGAAGTGATTGCAGAGGTTTATGAGGCCGAGTCGATCACTGTCCGTCAGGGCGCGATTGGTATGGGAGGCCGAGTCATTGAGTAATAAAGAATACTTTCTCGCCCAAAAAGTTGTCACCAACGAAAATGACATCCCTATCGAGCACATTCATTCGTTTACCTACATTGAGTGTGCTTCGATGGACGGCAACAAGCTAGTTATGGAAATCATGGATCAGGCTGCCGTTTATCGGGATGACTACGGGATTAAGCGCGGTTCAGAGATCGAGGTCACGATGGCCGATGTGAACGAGCGAGGCGATCAGGTTTGGATTGAAAAATTCATTGTGGCCAAGTCCACCAGCGCTGACGGTATGCTTACCGTTCAAGCATTCCAAAAGGATGCGCACCTACTTAAAGAGCCAGTCACAACGCCTCGATTCTTTGTTGAAATGCAGCCTAAAGACATTCTGGCCGAGCTGTTACCCGAGCTAAAAATCGAATGTGACAGCTTTGAGCGTGGCGCTACGTACCATTTAAATGCTGGTGGTACTAAGTCTCGCTTAATTCGAACAATGGCCAGAGATTACGGCTCAGTGGCGTTTATCTGCCGTGGTGTTATGCACTTTAAGTCGCTCAAGAACATGGATATGAGCGAGCAATTCAAGCTGGAACAGTCGAATCCAGAGGAAGCAGAGCACAGCTTTGCGAACTACTCCATTATCGGAGAGGAAGCCCTGTTTGAGCGCGTTCTTAACCGTAACTATGCCTCGTGGGATACCGTCGAGGGCTTCCAAGGTGGCCAACGTTCGGGCGCTATGGTCATGGTCAGCGTTCCACAAGCCAAGGCGCTGAATAATCAACACATGGCCATCATCCCTATTTTGGATGTGGAGCTCACCGGAAATACCGCCTTTACGCCTCTTTCAGTGTGCTCAGTGTTATTCCATAAACGGCTACCCGCTACCGAGCTGGATGAGTCCATGCCAGAGAAACAAATCATGAACCGTGTCGCCCATTGCCAACGTGGGAACCGGTATCAGTGTCGTATCGAGTTGGGAGTACGCAACCTATGAGCGATTCGTCAGAGAACAGAACACGCACCAACGTCACTAACCGCTTGTTTGGTAGCTATCAGGCCGAAGTGGTAAATACCGTCCATCCGAAAGGCTTGTACATGGTATCCGTTCGCTTGCTTGGTTATTGGGATGCAATCCCCGATAAGGATTTACCTTTTGCCGAGTTTCTACTGCCATTGGGCGCAAAACCGAGTGGTGGCCATGCAGTGCCAGTGGAAAAAGGGGATCTGGTTTGGGTGGATTTTCCTCGTAATGGCGATACCCGTTATCCCCGTATTACCGGATCGCTTTACTACGCGCCTAACTATGAGTCGTACCTACCAAGCGAGGTGAACGGAGAAGCCTATCAGCCTAAACGAGCCGAGGGTGAACCCGAGCCACCAGCCTATGACCGCAAAGATGCGCTCTTTGTGCGATTTGGTTTGCGCGAGCTCATCACGTATCAAGGCGGCTACTCAATAACGCATACCCAAAGCGGCACGGCCATTGAAATCACACCAGATGGCCAATGTGTTATCCACGTCGAGGGCAATGCGTTTCGCAGCTCAACGGGGAACACATTGGAGCAAATCGGAGGCGCACTAGCTATCAAAGTGAAAGGCGATGCGAACATCGAAGCGGGTGGTAATGCAACCGTAAAAGCCTCCGGTAAAGCCAACCTAGAGGGTAATGAAGTAACCATTAAAGCGAGTGGTAACGTCAATATCGATGCTGGTGGCCAGTTCGCTGTTAAGGCTGCCGCAGCACCATTTACATTAGGGTAATGCACTATGCCAGCCGTAGGAATTGTAGGGAGTGTGGATAGTGGTCATGGTGGCTTTAGTCCAGGTGTTTTTGTTTCTGGCCAACCACTACTGACCGTGAATGGAATCAATGTATTAGGTACGGGTGATATATCCGTCATGCACGTAAAACCAGATAACCCGCCGCACGTAGGCGTTATTACTGGTAGTTCAAAACTTACTGTTAATGGCGTTCCGGTCGCCGTGGTAGGCGATGCCCTTGGGTGTGGCGCTACGCTGGTAAACGGTAACGACTTGATGACGATTGATTGAGGCAATTTGATGTTAGACACACAAGAGCAAATCGAACAGTTTCGCCAGTTTTTAGACGTAGGCGGCCTTAAGGAAGCGGAGAACCTTACCCGAGGTAAATACCTTAAGGTGAAGTGTGAAAGTTTGTCAGAGAAGCTATCAGGCTGCATGAGCGAGGATATTGAGGACTACCAAGGCGCATCAAAGCTAGTCGCAACGCTTAAGGGCTTAAATGGCTCAGTGAGCGCAACGGTGGCCACGTTAACGCAATGGAATGAGCACCTAGTGTTGATCACCGATCCAACCGACCTCGAACAAGTGTCCATTGGTGTGAACATCAAACACAAGGTTGATGGTACAGAGGACAACGTACCCGCTCCGAGTATCTTGCCAATTACCGGCAAGGAAGAACTGAAAGCGCTTGAGGCAGTGATCAATGGTCTTTCCGGCCATGTGGATGCAACCGTATCTCTTATGGCGCAAATCAATACTGCATTAACGCCACCAACAAGCGGCAGTGAGTCAGATAACGGTGCAACCTTACCGCCACCAGACTTGCCGCCGGAACTAGAAAGCCAAGCGAATGCGCTAAACGAGATCATGGCTCCCCTTGCTGGTGGCGTGACCAGCTCAAGCACGGTGATTGACGCAATGATCATTGCGTCGAAAGAGGAACGCACCTTAGCGTTAGGCTACTTCACTAAGGCGATTTCATTTACCATTTGTAGCAACCAGACGAAAAAAACGAGCATCAAAGATGCGACAGCAGAGGTATTTACCCTGTAAAATGTTTTGGTATTTTGTAAATTTCCTATTCGTACTAAATATTTAACAATATTAGCTATTCAATTAACCTTAACGCATACGAGTTATACGGATTATTGTCGCTTCTTTTCGTACTGACGATTAACTTAGTTAAAGTCCGTAACGAGCTTAAAGCGACCAAGGCGCGCCTATCCTTTGTGGTACGCAAAAGCCTTAGCGTCGATGGCGAGTACATGTACGATGGATGCCGAATGAACGTGATATTTGATGCGGTACGATACAGCGGAAATCAGTTTTACTTGATGCGTAAAGATCAGGTGATGGCCAGCTTCCACGTAGAACCCTATCGAGTTAATCCTGTTCTTGATTACTTCAAATCAAACAAGATAGACCCCGTTCAAAACCGACCATAATCCAAGCAAAGCCAGCGTTCACGCTGGTTTTTTTCTGAATTGCAGGCAAAAAAAGCCGCGAGGTAAGTGTTCGCGGCGCAAGAAGCTATTACAAAGGTTAAAAATGAAGTTTCAACGTTAGTTGACACCAGTCGATTGGGATGCCGATCTGGTAAAGCAAATATATTTCCTATTCCGAATATAGTCAATACATAAGTGCATATTAGTTAAGCTAAGTTTGGAAATTTATAAAATGAAAAAAGTCTGTATTGTTGTTGGCCATAGTTGTAAAGATGGCGGCGCTTACAATGAAACATTCGGAATGAATGAGTATGGCTATAATCATCCCCTAGCCAGCTTATTGGCCGCCGAGCTACATAAGCGAGACATTCTTCCAGTGATCATGTATCGAGACACCTACTCACGGATGATCGGTGATGTGAACGAATCGGGCGCTGACTATGCCATCGAGTTACATTGTAACAGCGTGGCCAATAAGTCAGTTCAAGGCTCAGAGACATTGCATTGGCATAAGTCGGACAAGAGTCAAGCACTTGCTCAGCGCCTACAAAAAGCGGTGGCTGGACTTATCGGACAGCGTGATCGTGGCCTTAAGCCTATCTCGAACACTGGTACTGATACTCGCGGTTGGCGTTTCTTGATGAAAACCAAAATGCCAGCCGTGATTTTGGAGCCGTTCTTTTTGTCTAACGACGAGTCGTTACAAAAGGGATTGGAACTGCGCGAAAAGCTAGCCGTAGCACTGGCAGAAGCGTTCGCAGAACACATTAAAGAGAGCAACTAATGATGGGACTAGCAAAAGTGTTTACAAGTAGTCTATTTAAGAGCGCCACCAGCGAGAAAGTAGGTGGCATTATCCACGAACTGACCGAGTTTGGTGATCGTGTGTTTACCAGTGACGAAGAACGCAAAGAGTTTGCCTACAAACTGGCAGAGCTTGAAGCGGCCAGCTCTAACACATTGGTACGTACTGGACGCGCCGCTATGATGTGGAGCATCGCGCTGGTGGTCGTTTATCAACTCATTGTTCGTGACTTTTTGGCCGTTTTCTATGGGGTTGAGCTTCCAAGCTTAGAGACTGACACACAAGAGCTACTAAGCAACGTGTTCGGCTTTTTGGCAGGAACCCTATAACAACTGAAAATTTTTTAAATTTTTTTTAGATGCCCTTTCCTATCCCCTTTTCTCTCAACAAAAACACACGATCAACGACATAGACCCCCCCTGTCGTTACCATTCCCACAAAAGCGCACAAAAAGAAACAAATTCATTATATAACAATAAGTTAAACGAACTTTTACCCCTGTTTTTTTCGCAATAAATCTTAATTACTATCCGAAGTTGAGCGAATTTTTACCGCTTTCCTGTGGCTAAATCATTCCGAACACACTCAATTAATAGCTAAGGTTTATT
Source organism: Vibrio sp. OPT41 (assembly GCF_015163595.1). Lineage (NCBI taxonomy): Bacteria > Pseudomonadati > Pseudomonadota > Gammaproteobacteria > Vibrionales > Vibrionaceae > Vibrio > Vibrio sp. OPT41. Next base: position 32,243 of record NZ_JADDYH010000055.1, read on the forward strand.
TACATGGCAGATAAACGTTCTAACTTCAACAAACGCATTGAGGCGATTCATTTAGGCGCTCAAGCAATGCACAATCTGTGTGTCGAATCCCAATTCGATTCACAAACAGGCATATTTCTAACTGACGACAATTCTCGTGGCGCGGCTATTTTGTCAGCCATTGCGAATGAGCCTATGTTCGAGTCAGTGTCTCAAGAAACAGCGGTTAGCATCGTATCAGGCATGCAGTCTGCGGTGCGTGAATACGAAAATACTTACGGCCACCTACCTAGCGATGAGCTAATGGCATCAGCTCACGCAACTATGCGTAACATGATGATGCTAGAGGGTGCTAAGCGTGATGGCTCAACAGGCGCAATGATGCTTGAGTCGATCGGTCAATCTCTATCAACATCTGAGGGTGTTGAAATCCGTGCGAAGATGGTTGGCCTAGTGCTTCCAGTTCTTCTTGAGACAGCAACACTTGACGCTGTAACGATGATCCCTGCGGGTGCTAACGAAGTTGAGATCTTCAAAGTGTACCGCCGCACTGGTTCAAACTTCGGTGACTTCGCAGCGGGTACTGAAATCGACCAAGCAACGGTTGGCCAATACTCGTCTATGCGTCAGCGCTACAAGTTTGTCTCTGAACAGCAACCAGACGGCACTAAGACAACTCACGTCTTTGACTCTAAGACTGACCTACAACACACCAAGTTTGAAATCCCATTCACGAAGACATCTGTTTCCCTATTTATTAACCATAAACGTGTGGCTCGCGACCTAGACAGCAACGGTAGTCAAATAATGACAGGTACTCACAATGGTATGGTTATTAACTGTCAGATAGACCATGCAAAAGGCAAAGTTACCGTCACTCCAACATCAGCCCTACCAGCAGGAACGGTTCTGCACATCGAGTTCGAAGTAGACATTGAAAGACGCCCTGACCTTATCCCAACGATCGACCATGATATGGACTCTCGTATACTGCGCCCACGTCAAAACGCAATCGCAGCAGACGCGACTATTCAAGCGATGTTCACAATGCAACGCGAGTTTGGCCAAGATCTGAAATCTCTACAGATGAGCCACATGCGCAACACATTGGCATCGGAAAAAGCGACTCGCCACCTAGTAGATATGGACTTTGCTTGTACGCGCGAAGAAACATTCAATATCTACGTAGCGGCTGGTGAAGATTGGCGTCTACATCGTGAACGTCTAAACGAAGTTCTTCTAAACGTTTCTACGAAGATCCTACAAGCGACTCGCACAACTGGCATGACAGGTATCTTTGCTGGTACTGGCGCGTCAACAATCCTTAAGTCTCTTGGTGCTCCATATTTCGTAGCTCCGGCTAATTACCAACAGAAAAACGCTATCCACTACGCAGGTAAGTTGTTCGGCATGTGGAAAGTATTCGAGTGTCCGGTAGTGATCGGTACGAACGACATGCTTTGTTACGGTCGCGGTTCTTCTCACTCAGAAGCGGGCTACGTAGCAGGTGATGCAATCGCAGCAACCATGTACACGCATCCAATCGGTAAAGGTCTAGTAGCGTCTAACACCCTATACGAAC
>NZ_JADDYH010000055.1:33853-42051 GCF_015163595.1 Vibrio sp. OPT41
TGGCCTACGGCGAAATCCATCCATTCGACGGAGAAGACTACTTCTACCGCGTGAAACTTATCGACGAAGCTCCTGTAGCAGAAGCGGCATAAGGCAAGTAAGCGGCAGTCTTACGGGCTGCCGCTCTTGGGGGATTCGATGAAAGAAACGCTCGTTTTAATCACCAACCACACACCAAAGGAAATCACGGTACAGGGTCGCCTCATGCCACCACTGGCTAAAGATTTCCCTCTCTCAGTTTTCAACGTGAACCGCTTCAAACACGAAGTGGAAGCGGCCTACCCAAACGGCCTTGTTTCGGTTCGCCTTGAGCCAACGGTTTTACCAGAAGCTCAAAGACAACCAGACACAGCCACCAGCAACAAAGGCACAGCGCTATCAGCACTTGAGCTAAGCGCGAGCGTTGAAAAAGCATTGACTAACCACGGTGTAGCAACGGTTGAGCAACTAACCGAAATGACGAAAGACAACGTGATTGCGGTGAAAGGTATTGCTCAAGCGGGTTTGCAAGAAATTGTAGACCAGCTTGCAGCACAGGATCTAACGCTGAAAGAGACAGAGAATGAGTAAGATTGAATTTTCAATGGATAACGTCTCACAAGTTGCGGTTTCGCCAATTAACGCTGACTCGACAACTAAGCAAGGCACTGGCTCTAACCAGCTCGTGTTTGGCGGTGTGATTGTGTCTCAAAAAGGTAAGCCGTTCGAAGTTATTCCGGTAACGGCGGCTAACTTCCTAGACAAACTAGGTAAGCCTTACCACTCAAGCCTTGGCAAATTAGCTGACGGCATGCGCGTTCTTGATGAAGCATTGCGCGGCGGTAATGGCCTTGTGGTTCGTGTCGTACCAAAAACGGCAACTTACCCAGCTATCAAGCTAACTAAACCAGCAGACGATGTAGTTATCACTAACGAAGCGATCAACTACTCGGCTGACCTATCGCTAGAAGATGGCGAATTTTTAGCGATCGCTATCAAAGACGGTGCTCAATCCGATAACCGCTCTATCACGCTTGCGAAAGCAGACGAAGCGACTTATGGCACTGGCATGTTCACTCTTACACTAAAGGAAGAACAGGCGGCTGGTGGCTCTGTAGTGCTAGAAGAATGGGTTGTATCCCTAGATCCTACAGCAGTAGATCAAATGGGTGGCGCTGCGTTTATCGAGACTGTTCTTGAAGAACGTTCGCAGTACCTAACTTGTCGCATCGATGCAGAAGTAGCGAAACGCGAAGTTACTGCAATTGCGAAAACCAAATTCACTGGCGCGACCAACGGCAATATTAGCGACATTACGGCTGACGATTACCAGAAAGCAGTGAAAGCACTACGCACTACCGTTTACAGCTTTAACTACGTTTGTGGTTTGGGCTGCTACGACACTGCGGTAATCACTGACCTTGCGCAAATCTGTAAAGACAAACGCATTTCTGGCTACTTCGATGTTGATCCTCGCCTAACGCACGAAGCGGCATTGGAGTTCAAAAAAGGTCTGAACTTCAACAACCATCGCGCTTCATTCGTGCATATCCCTTACCAAGCTAAGTGTCGTTTCTACGGCAACATGGCGGTATGGGGCGGCTCGGGTATCGGCTTTGCAGCTAAAGCGCTTGGCGTTGCTAAGACCTCTCCGGTCGGCGGTTGGCACTACACGCCAGCAGGTGTTGAACGTACTGTTATTCAGCGTACTGGCCTAAAACCAATCCAAGGTGCTGGCGAGCCTAACTACCAAGAAATGTACAAGGCACGTCTAAACAAACTAGGCACAGACGAAAACGGCAACCTGTTCATTGATGACTCTCTAACGTCATCTGCGGCTGAAAACTACCTACGTTTTGAGCAAGTCGTGTCTATTGCTGACGCTATCTCACGCGACTTCTACGCACTAGGTAATCGCCTAAAACACCAACCTGACGGTGCAACGCTTGAGGGTCTAACTGACGGTATGGCAAGCATCCTAGAGGGCTATGAAGCCGTTGGTGCGCTAGTGACACCTCGTAATCCAGATCAAGACGGCGAAAGCGCTTGGACACTGGAAATCAAGCAAGTCGAAATCGACTACTGGAAAGTCACTTGGTCGTTCTGTCCAACTGGCTCTGCGCGTCGAATCCTTGGTGAACCTGTACTAATCCGTTAATCAAAAAAAGAGCAAGAATAGAATGAAATCAATGTTTTCTGAGGGTTCTGTTCTTGCTCGGCCATTTGTGATGCCACAAGTGGCCGAGCAGGAACAAACTGAAACTGCATTTTTTGAGTCTGTAACAGAAGATCAACTTCTTGAGTCAATCAACCGCGCATCAACCATCATGGCTCGCCAAGACGCAGCAGCGGCTTGTGTTCAGTGGGTTAACGGTGGTGACAGCTCAATCGACAACCTAGACGCAATGCTATTTGGCATGGCTGGTGGCGATGACGATACCGAGCTAACAGATGGCCAAGCAGCGCTATACGAATCGCTACAGGAAGCGGCTAGTGAGTTTATTGCTCAAGTTGGCCAGCCAAAAGAGGGCGACATGCAAGAAGCACTGGAAGATCCAGAAGCAGCAGATCGCATCTTTGAATCCCTAGAGCATGGCCTAGGCAACGTGGACTCAGACGAAGCGATTGCAGAGTTCGCCGTTCGTGAATCCATGATGCTTGAAGCCCTTAAGAAAGTGATCCGTGATGGCAAGGTAACTTACATCAAAACGAATCGCCGTAAGCGCCGTATGAGTGCAGCACAAAAAGCAGCACTTAAGAAAGCGCGCGCGAAAGCTCACAGCTCATCGGCTAAAGCAGCTCGCAAAAAGGCTAACCGCATGCGCGATTCTCGCGGCATGGACAAGTAAGGGTAAGCAATGGCTGTAATTGTCGGCGTACCTAATGATGATGGCGTGTCTATCCACAATAAATGCGCCATTACACAAGTCATAGGCGGTCAAGAGGTTACTGTCATTGGTTACATGACTGATGAGTGTCAGCTTGCCTTTAGAGCGATATGGGAAGCGCCGTTTGAGGGCGATTCCGTGGGTAACATCAATGCCCTAGATAAAACGTCCTCAGTCGCGCAAACCGTGTCGGATAAGACGAGTAAAACACTATGGAACAGTCAGCAAGTTTGGCAAGGAAACGAACCGCCAGAAATCACAGCAACGCTGAAATTTGTCGCGTTCACCAATGCCAAATCAGAGGTTAATGATCCCATTAAATACCTGGCTCAGATGATAAGTCCCGAGCTGCAAAATACTGTTCCAGTCAGTTCCGATGGCCTTGGTGGCCGTGTTCCAAGTGATGCGCGATTCAAGATTGGCAAAGCGCTCAATCTACCCATGCGTATTAGCGAGGTGAGTTATGACATTAACGCACCTAAGACGCGAGACGGGAATTTCGCTTACAACACGGTAACTATTACCGCCGCTCCTAAGCAAATGATTAATCAGTCACAGATTCCAAACCACTTCCAATAGAATAGGTGTAATTATGGCCGGAGCATTTAACGCAAAAGGCGATATGAATTTCTTAAAACAGAGATTCACTAAGAACATCCAAGCTGGCGAAAAGATGATGGGTACAGAGTTCGAGATGAAAATCGAAGAATACCCTAATCTTAGCGTTTTGGTGCGTTCTACTCAGTTTCCAGCAATGGGCCGTGCAGATGTAGAAGATTTTGGCCAAATGGGCTTGGGCTACATCCAAAATGGTGCCCTTGAGAACAAAGGCGAAATCGCGGTGACGTGCGTAGAAACGATCACAGGTACCGTGCTAGAAATGCTACGTGAGATCGTTCGTGAAAAGAAAATGATCACTGTCGTTATCGAGTCTACGCCTGAATCAACTAAGGGTAAGGGGGCAACCTCGCATCGATTCCGTTTGGAGCACGTAAAAGTACGTTCAGACGTGATCGACCTATCGACAGAAGATTCAGCAGCACTTGTTAAGCCAGCTATCACACTGCAATACAACTGGGTAGATTTCTAATCGCCAACCAGTCCTATTCTATTCCCTAAAAAAAGGCCGCCAGTTTGGCGGCTTTTTTGATGCTCTTAAGCTTTAGTTAGTCTCTCTTTCAAGTCGGCTGGTGCGATGTAGGTATTCTCGTTGCCATCCTTTGATTTGAACAATAATTTCAGCTCCACCAGCTTCTCAAGATACTTGCGCGCAGAGGTATGAGACACGTCAAAATCAGACTGAATTTCCTTAACTGAAAAGACACGTCCGGCTGTTTCTAATCCCTTGGCCAGAATCACAATGTGCGGCAGTTTCAACACATCCTTAAGATTGGATTCATCGAGTAGATCGCGCACCTCTCTCGTATCTTCAATCTTAGATTTAATGTACTCGTTAAAGCGCTCAATCGCCTTAATGATGACCGTTAACTGGTAGTCCACAAAGTGCGTTAAGTCGTTGTCGTCCGTTTCGGTGTAAACGTAGCTTCTAACGTACTTGGTTGACGCGAGTTTAAGTGGCGCAGAGATCGAGACGTACTTAAAGTTCTCATAACCATGCTTAAGGATGAACCAGTAGAAAAGCGCCCTAGCCGTTCTCCCGTTGCCGTCCATGAATGGGTGAATGTAGCCAATCATGAAGTGCAGAATACAAGCCTTAACGATTGGGTTAATAAAATTGGTGTTGGTGGTATGGTCGGTATTGGCGAAGTCACATAGTTGCTCAATGAGCTTCAAAACGTGCTCATGTTCGGGTGCTTCGTGAACAATATCGCCAGTGGCCACGTCTCTAACCATGACCGCATCCGTTCTATATTGGCCAGCAACGTGCTCATTCTCTAACACGCCATCGGTGGCTATTTCATTAAATCCGCTAATCAATTCTGGTGTGAGCTCTACATCCTTAAGATCATCGGCCATCATAATCAAACGCCAGTTATTGATAATCATCCGTTCGGAGTCATCTTTAGGCTCACGTTCCGTTTCAAGCATTTCCTTGGCCACTTTGCGCGTTGTGGCCGCTCCTTCCAATTGAGCGCTGCTAATGGCTTCTTCCATGATCACGCTTTTCACTAGGTGTGCCTTTTTATCTTGAGCAGATAGCGGCAAATCTTCTAGTTTGAGCTGTTTATCGATGCGGAATAGCTTAGCGTCGAGACTGGCGGCACTAAGCTGGAACGGATTGCCCTTTTCATCAACAAGCGAAATGTCGTTAAGGCCACGTCTGATTTTTAGGGCATGCCAAGCGTAGCCCTTTTGGTCGCGTTTAAACTCTTTTGAACGGTACTGAAAGTCATTCCAATGCAAGTAATTACCGCTGCTATCAAACCCGTACTCAATTGGGTCTAGCTGACCGATTAGTTCTACTACTTTCATGAAATCAGTAGGTTTTTCTGGTGGGAGGCTAACCCCCGCAATCTTTTTTCTCATGCCGTGAAACTTTTTGAAAATGTTTAATACATCTAGTATTGCACACAGGAAGTGGGAGTCAATCGATTATCTATCTAGGAGTTACAAGGGGTGTAATGCTTTGCTGAATACTTTCAATAATACAGTTGCCCCCTTAACTTCCATCCCAATCGATCAATATTTTATGCCAGTGATCAACAACTGTCGGTAGACAGTAAAGTTCAAAACCTTTCGAATCGTTGGCTTTTCAGGAAGTCACTCTAAAATTCACTTCGTAACACTAATAAGTGCTCCATTATTATTGGTAGACCTTTTACTCATTCACATCCTTTTCATTGGCTTTTTCCCCTACAAAAATTTATCCATTCTTCTAGTGGTGTTCGTTTATAAATCCCCGTGTTGTATTACGGGGGTATTACGGGGGTAAATTCCACCATGCTTCAACGGTTCGATTAAATCTTGATTAGGCTATAATAAATAACAAAACACTTATGCAATTAATTTACCTTATTGAAACTATGAAGCCATCTGTTGAGCATATTGCAAGGAAACTGCACAATGTGCGCATAACAGGAGACTAATAGTCGTATAACAAGCGTTAGATGACCTTTAGGTAATTAAGGAGTAATAATGAAATATAGATTAGGTTTGAGACAAATTACTGAAGCTGATGTAAACGCACAGTGCCCGTTTATGCCGGAACCAGAAGATTACCAAATGTATGTAACTGCTTTCGCTGATGATTTTAATCAGCTAGATATTGTTGAAAGTGCTGTCGTTGAAAATAATAGTGTGATCATCAAGTTAGCTGAGGGAGTTGACATTGAACAACTACGACAAGTAAGTATTTCAATACACCAAAACTACTGGGACAACTTACGAACAACAGGGTTTGAAAAGATCGCCTAACTAACTGTTCAAGAGTGATTCGCAACGCGCGGCATTTGACCACGCGCTTTTTTATCTTTGCTACTTGATTCAGTATTTTCTTAGTCGTAGCCTATGTGCGCTAGGTTTTATATGTCAAGGATATGAAATGGCTAAGTTTTTAAATACAAGTGCGACAAACTACTACCTCGAAGAACTGATAAAGAACGCTTCTGAAAGGCTAATCCTCATCAGCCCTTTTCTTAAGCTTAATGATCGTATTCGAGAGCTTTTGGAAGACAAAGACCGATTAAAGATAGACATTCGAATTGTCTATGGCAAAAGCGAACTACAACCTGATGAGATTAACTGGCTAAAAGGTCTCTCCTTTGTGCGTACCAGTTTTTGCAAAAACCTCCATGCAAAGTGCTACATGAATGAAAGTGCTTGTATCATTACAAGTTTAAACCTCTATGAGTTTAGCCAAGTAAACAATAATGAAATGGGTATCTTCATTGACCGTGACGAAGACCCCAATGTCTACAAAGATTCCTACGAGGAAGCTCAACGTATTATTCGTATTAGTGATGAAGTTAGAATCTCGTTAGAGAAAGTTCAAGCTGCTAAGTTAGATACGGAACCTACTGAAAAGCCTGTTACAGATAATGAACTAATTAAACTCAGCTCCTCTAAGTTAGCTAAAAAGCACAAACTTAAAACAGATGAGTTTCTCAGCTTGTGTGTTAATAAAGGATACTTAACGTTAGATGACGGAAAGCACTCATTAACCGATGAAGGTAAATCCTCAGGTGGTGAGTTTAAATACAGTAAACGTTTCGGTCCATATTTTGTCTGGCCAGAGTCCTTGGAAGTATCGTAACTATTTGGTTCAATATTTTAAAGTGAGTACAGCAAACATGAAGATTAAAATAAGAGCTATGTTAAGTTTAGCTGCCGCCCTTAGCTTGATAGGTTGCACTTCCACTAACTTCAGTGAATATAAGGATCTACCTGGCCATAAGTCCATAGCTGTTGGCTCTAATGGCGTTATCGCATATTCCTCATCGAATCCCAATGTCGAAACAGCCATTACAACAGCCATTGATAAATGCTCTTCAATCGGTGGCAAAGATTGTAAGTTTATCGATGTTGATGGTTATAGTCCTATTGGTAATAAAACATATATGTATGATGATCGTGCAGCTAGTGTTGATTACCTAGACAAAGGTTCATACAAAGTAAGATATAAATGTGAGCAATTAACAAAAGCGATGGCACAGTCATTATTTCATTCAGGCCATACTTACCTAGATGGAGACTCAGATGGGAAGCCTTGTGAGTCAAACCTTTGGAGCTCATATTATTCGACAAATACCAGTAGCAGAAAAGTAAAAGGTACTAACTGTCATTATGTTCGTGGGTATCGAAGAAAAAATGGTACTTATGTCAGTGGTTATACACGCTGTCGTTGATTACAAGGCTCCATTTGGAGCCTTTTTTATATGATTTTCTTTAATACTCTCGCATACTTGAGAATCTGATGTGCGATAGCAATATCTCTTGCTGCTCATAAGCACCTCTCTATTAGTTATCTTGTCTAACTAAAAGGTGTCTATCAAGTCAGTGGCTATTCAGATTGCTCTATGACAAGGACTACCTACCCAATTAATGAGCTTTTTATCATCTAAGAAAAGGTAATCAGAGTTATAAGTCACTAAATTTTAATGCCTTACTGATAACGCGCACTTTACATAGACAAATTAGTCTAATTCATTGACAGTTCTTATTTGGGGCTCTATATTAACCTTGTTCTAGACAAAAACGTCTTAAAATCTGCAAGCAATAACGCTTTGCTGATTAGCAGGTACAGAGTATGAGCAACGAAAACATCAACAAACAGCTTATAGAATTCCTCATTGGTTCTAGAACTGAAGCAGGTCTTTCTCAGGAAGATGTTGCAGCACGTTCTGATATCTATGGTATGGGAAGAACTCTTGA
>NZ_JADDYH010000004.1:0-275 GCF_015163595.1 Vibrio sp. OPT41
GGGAACCTGGCGCTGGATCACCTCCTTAAACGATGATTATTGCGATGAGTGTTCACACAGATTGATACGGTTTATGAAGTTTAAGAGATAGAACATCCCCCAAGATGTTCACTTAGTGTCCCGTTCGTCTAGAGGCCTAGGACACCGCCCTTTCACGGCGGTAACAGGGGTTCGACTCCCCTACGGGATACCATTGGGTCGTTAGCTCAGTTGGTAGAGCAGTTGACTTTTAATCAATTGGTCGCAGGTTCGAATCCTGCACGACCCACCATTTC
>NZ_JADDYH010000056.1:0-406 GCF_015163595.1 Vibrio sp. OPT41
TATAACAAGAGACTATGGCGTCAATAGTTAATTTTTGAGGCTATCTGTATCCCACATAACACCATCTCTTAGCATTGAATTTAAGATAACAACCATCTTTCTCATGCAGGCAACAATGGCAACTTTTTTCGGTTTTCCTGCCGTAAGTAGTCGTTCATAAGTTGCTCTGAAAACAGGGTTGCATTGGATAGCCGACATCATCGCCATGTACATAACGGTCCTAACTTGAGTCCGCCCTCCTTGTATCAGCCGCTTACCTTTAAAGCGGCCACTTTCTCTTGTTATCGGTGCGACACCAATGAGAGAAGAAGCTTGTTTGTTAGTGATAAAGCCCAACTCGGGTACATTACTAATTAGGGATGCCGCAAGGACTTTACCAACACCAGGCATGCTTTGGAGAATAGTA
>NZ_JADDYH010000057.1:0-507 GCF_015163595.1 Vibrio sp. OPT41
CCGCGCAACAACCTAAAGCGCAAGAGTCTACGTATTGTGCAGTGAAATGGGCCGTCAAAGGATTAATTGAGTCGGTTCGTTTGGAGCTAAAAGGAAAACCTATGAAAATTATCGCGGTTTATCCTGGTGGAATGGATACGGAATTCTGGAAAACAAGCGGCAATACGATGGACACGAGTCACTTCATGCAAGCAGAAGATGCCGCAGAGATGCTCCATAATGCGTTGTCGAGCATTGGGAATGGTTATGTTTCTGATATTACAGTGAATAGAATTTAAAAAGAGTTTCGTATACTCATTTTCATCTGGAAGAGTAGTAGAAAATGGAGCGTACGTTTCTTATGAGTACAGCTTTGTCACACTTTGTGGCGAAATTATCAGCAAACGATAGTTATTTAAGGTATTTCTGCTTGCGCAGGTCAAAAGCTTACGTATAATGCCAACCATCAAAGGGCAATAGCCCAAAGATGCCGGTGTGGTGAAATTGGTATACACGACGGATTCAAAA
>NZ_JADDYH010000058.1:0-1091 GCF_015163595.1 Vibrio sp. OPT41
GTACACAATTATGATGAATCATTTGAGAACGATGCGTACATAGCAATCGTGTTCATGGATGCGCCTATCCTCAAAAAAGTGTGGTTGATGGATACTCCTGGGGATCTAAACAGTGAAGACGACAGCGACACAGAAAAAGCGCTTGGTGGTGTAGAGCTAGCTGATGGTGTTGTATTCTTGTCTATGCACGCTGGTTTCTTTAAGGAAAGTGATTTGGGCTTTGCAGCAAATATCATCCGTCAGCGCCCACCAGTTGATAAAAATAATCCTCTGAAGCATCTATTATTCGTCCAATCGCACTGTCATAGCGATCTAAATGCTGATGATGTTTCTATGGTTGGTAAAGTGACGTTTAAACGCGTGAAAAAGCAGCTAGATAAGCTAATTTTCAATCATTGGATAGAAGATGGTTATATCGATGAAGCACCAGAACCTCAGGAACTGACTGCTCGTACACAACCGTTCTGGCGAGAGAATGAGTTATATCGTACATCGCTTATCCGTCAAGTCGATGAAATGGCAGATTACCTGAATGAGAATCATGCTGCTATCGTAGAGCAAAATATCAAGAATATTTACTCTCAAGCAGATAAGGTTCTAGCGGTTGCTATTGAATCATTGAAAGACAAAGAGCAATCAAGTGTTGACCGTGTAAATGAGGTCAATGAACAGGATGCGCGATTTCGTAAGCAGGCTTCTAAAATAAAGGCCGATTTCGAGGAACTTATTGCATCTTGTGCTGACCGTAAGAAAAAAGATCTTTCTGATATGAAGACCTTCTATCAGTACAATTCATCTGCGGAAGGTTTGGAAACGCTTATTACCGAAACTTATGATGACAAGAAAGAAGCTCAAACAGAAATTGGCAATTATTTCAGCCAACTGATCACCTCTAAACTCGAGAGTAACCTAAAATCTAGCGGTAAAGTTGTCTCAAATGAGGTGGACGCCCTTCTGGTGCGATGGCAAGAAGCAGCTCCTAAAATGACAAAAGCTTCTATTGACTCAGAAATTGGGGGGCTTGATATCGATGTTTCTGAATTTAACTCCCGCGCAGCATTTGTTGGTGGTATGGCCGGACTAGGAAGTCT
>NZ_JADDYH010000059.1:0-500 GCF_015163595.1 Vibrio sp. OPT41
AATGTGTTTTTTGGTGTTTGTCATAAAGACAAACATTGAGAACTTTACAAACAATCTTAAAGATTGTTTTGTCAGCTTTCCAAATTGTTAAAGAGCTAGATTTTCTTATGAAAACCATTTTTAAAGATTCTTTTTCAAGAACACTTAAAGATGGTGGAGCTATGCGGGATCGAACCGCAGACCTCCTGCGTGCAAGGCAGGCGCTCTCCCAGCTGAGCTATAGCCCCATCAAGGTGTCGATACTGTCGCCAATTCCTTGGGAAAGAAATTGGTGGGTCTGAGTGGACTCGAACCACCGACCTCTCGCTTATCAGGCGAACGCTCTAACCACCTGAGCTACAGACCCAGTATCATCTCTTTACTTTATAAACCGTATCAATCTGTGTGGACACTCATCGTGAGTAATCATCGTATAAGGAGGTGATCCAGCGCCAGGTTCCCCTAGCGCTACCTTGTTACGACTTCACCCCAGTCATGAACCACAAAGTGGTAAGCGTCCC
>NZ_JADDYH010000060.1:0-769 GCF_015163595.1 Vibrio sp. OPT41
CTTAAGGGCTAGTCCAATTTCGCTCGCCGCTACTTTCGGAATCTCGGTTGATTTCTTTTCCTCGGGGTACTTAGATGTTTCAGTTCCCCCGGTTCGCCTCGTTATGCTATGTATTCACATAACGATACTAGCTTATGCTAGTGGGTTTCCCCATTCAGAAATCCCAGACTCAAATGGTTGTTACTACCTAATCTGGGCTTATCGCAAGTTACTACGTCTTTCATCGCCTCTGACTGCCAAGGCATCCACCGTGTACGCTTAGTCACTTAACCATACAACCCGAAGGAGTTTCGAGTTGATGAACAAGTCACCAAAGTTGTCTCTCATTATTTGAATGAGCGAGAGACATATCGATTTTGCCGGACTCATCTCTTTACCTTCATTTTTAGAAAAAATGAAAACAAAAAGCCAAGAACACTTGAATGTGTTTTTTGGTGTTTGTCTTAAAGACAAACATTGAGAACTTTACAAACAACAATAAATTGTTGTTTTGTCAGCTTTCCAAATTGTTAAAGAGCTAATCACTTCTAATGAAGTAACCATTTTTAAAAACTCTCAAGAGAGAATGTTTAAAGATGGTATCCCGTAGGGGAGTCGAACCCCTGTTACCGCCGTGAAAGGGCGGTGTCCTAGGCCTCTAGACGAACGGGACACTAAGTGAACATCTTGGAGGATGTTCTATCTCTTAAACTTCATAAACCGTATCAATCTGTGTGAACACTCATCGCAATAATCATCGTTTAAGGAGGTGATCCAGCGCCAGGTTCCC
>NZ_JADDYH010000061.1:0-503 GCF_015163595.1 Vibrio sp. OPT41
ATGTATGGTACGCCCCGTTTTGCAAGTGAAAAATCCAAATAACGGCGTTGGTTTGCGCTAATGTATTCAGAGTCTAATTGGGACACTGATTAGTTAGCCCCAGCTCTACGATGAGATCCGCGCCAGATTGTCCTCAAAAACGTGAAAGCACTCTAGTTGCTGTTCTGTCCATCAGGTCTTCAATCTGGTGGTCTAACCGTTTTGTCATCTTTCATTACCATATGCAAATCTAGATTAAACTCTTAATTCAAAGGGCTTGTGACTTGTCATTACTGACCATGCAATCCTCGCTAGCTTATTTGCTAACGCAACTAGAGCAACATTAAAAGGCTTTCGACGTTTCAAATCTAATAACCATGAACCGAAATAGCGTTCAGCAGTTTCTTCCCTCCACATCACTGCTCGTGCGGCATGAACAAAGAGTTCTCTCAGCTCTTTATTTCCTCGCTTTGAAATTCCCAGCATCCGTTGTTTCCCTCCAGTCGAGTACTGGAATGGTACAA
>NZ_JADDYH010000062.1:0-529 GCF_015163595.1 Vibrio sp. OPT41
TAAGGTGTGAGGCGCGCAATACCGAAGCTTCCGCATACCACCTTAACCACTAAAACCAACGCATAGTAAAAATGCCACGCGTGCCGAATCACTCTTGAACAATTTGTTATGTACGTGCTAAAGGTACACCACTGACTCCACATTGTTGCCCTCAGGGTCAATCAAAAACGCAGCGTAGTAGTTTGGAGCATAGTTTTTTCGTAAACCAGGCTTACCGTTGCATTTACCACCTAAAGATAACCCCGCTTGATGAAACGCAGAAACTTGTAATTTGTTTGATGCAGAAAAAGCAATATGGCACTTAGAATTACTGACGCCTTTTTCAATTAGAAACCTTACATTTGGCTCGCTCGAAAGCCCAAAGCCAGCAGCATTTTCATCTGACCACTTGAGTTCAATACCCAATGGCTCTAGCACATTCTTGTAAAACACACGACATTCTTCGAATGCAACTACCTTAATTTCAAAATGATCTATCACTCTCGATCCTTTAGAGTTGGTTACAATTTTCCTTAAAGTACATAACGCC
>NZ_JADDYH010000005.1:0-914 GCF_015163595.1 Vibrio sp. OPT41
TGCGGCATGAACAAAGAGTTCTCTCAGCTCTTTATTTCCTCGCTTTGAAATTCCCAGCATCCGTTGTTTCCCTCCAGTCGAGTACTGGAATGGTACAAGTCCGATCCACGCTGCAAAGTTTCTACCATTAGAAAAATCTGAAGGTTTTCCAACACACGATAAACAGCAAGATGCAGTCATGGGACCCACACCTGGTATCGTTTGAAGTAAAGTGTAAAGTTCATCTTCGGAACTCAGTTTTTCTATTTTTCGGTCTTGCTCTTTTATCCGTTCATTCAGTTGATTGTAATAGTCGAGCTGATTTTGTAGTTCCTGAACCAATAACGGAGGGATCGGTTCTTTGTTGTCCGCTAACCATTGAAACAGCTTTTTCATGTTTGCATGACCCCGTGGAAAGCTGATGCCAAACTCTATTAACATCGAACCAATACGGTTCATCGTTGCTGTCCTCTCCCTAATATAACCAGTTCTAACACGCCGAATAACGACGCCTACTTGAGCCTGCTCACTCTTTGGAGAAACGAACCTCATATTAGGTCTTGTAGATGCCTCAGCAATAGCAGCTGCATCGATAAAGTCATTCTTATGAGCTTTAACGTAAGGTTTTACATATTGAGGTGGGATAAGTTTAACTTGATGCCCGTATTCTTGGCATTTTCTTGCAAGCCAGTGAGCACCACAGCAAGCCTCCATTGCTATCAATGTTGGTTCATGCACAGAGATAAACTGTAGTAATTTACTTCTAGATAATTTGTGCCGATATTGTTCACGACCACTATAATCGTGGCCAACTAGATGAAAAGTAGACTTACCTAAATCGATTCCAATAACTTTGATTGCCGACATGATGGCACCTCCCAATATTCAGCGACATAGCTGAGTGTAGTGCAGGTGTGGGGCGTACCATCTTATTA
>NZ_JADDYH010000063.1:0-51290 GCF_015163595.1 Vibrio sp. OPT41
GCATGTGTTAGGCCTGCCGCCAGCGTTCAATCTGAGCCATGATCAAACTCTTCAATTTAAGATTTTGTTCGGCTCAATGAATACTGAACATTACATAAAGTAATGTTTGAATTGACTGTGCTGAATCCGAAGATTCAATGGTCACTTCGTTTCATTGAAACCTAATTTGATACCGAGGTATCTAATTGGATTATCATCAACGAGTGCCCACACAGATTGATAGGTTCTTATTTTTAAAGAGCTTTTCTAACATTTTCAGCAACTTAGTTGCTCGTCGTTAGGGGTGCGTATCTTACTTCACACCGTGAGAGAGTCAAGCATTTTTTTCAAATTTCTTTTCTCTCAATTCCGACTCGCTGTGTGACTTTCGTCTCACTCCGTGTCGGTGGATGCGCAGTATAGGGAGTTGAGAAATTAGTACAAGCGTTTTTTGCAAATAAAAAACCAATCGGTCACAAATTAGCCAAAAGTGCGATATTTGCATATTTCTTCGTCACATTTGAGACATATCACAGCAATTGGTTGGAAAAACACCAACCATATACGTAAGATTCATGTGTCTATTCTGTTAATGGACAATCGATCTCTTTATCACTATGTGTAGTAATTAAAATGACGTCTAAAAAAAATCTGATTTTATGTGTTGGGCTGGCCATCGTTGGGGGAATCATCTTCTCTCAATTCATCATCCCACCAGCCTTGAGCTTCCTCATTGGTGTTATCGCTACTGCTTTTCTTTTTTCATTTTCTAGCAAAACACCTGTTCTTCAATCTTCGGATCCTGATCCTTCAACTAAAACGCTGTATGTCGGCAACCTTCCTTATAAGGCCAATGAGAGTCATGTTCGCGATTTGTTTGCTGAATATGGACAGGTCTATGCAGTACGTTTAATGAAAGATAAGCGCACTGGAAAAAGAAGAGGGTTTGGTTTTGTCGTGATGGCTGCGGCAGATGCCAAGCCAGCTATCGCTAAACTTAATGAAAAGGAATATATGGAAAGAACGCTAAAAGTTAGAATTGCGAACGATCCTAAACATCCGGATGGTGGTAAACCTGAACAGGATTAAAACCTAGCTTCTTTAAACAAATGTTCAGTGCATCTTCCTGCCAAGGAGTTGCACTGGCATAAATCGACTTACTTCCCTCTTCTGTATCCTCAATTTCATCACTTAATAGCAATGCTTTTACTCGACGTGCAATCGCTGCGCCTGAATCAATTAAAGTAACGTCTCCACCCAAAGCTTGATGAATCTCCTCTTTGATTAAAGGGAAGTGAGTACAACCGAGCACCGCAACATCGACTTTATCGCGAAGGGGAAGCAGGATATTTGTCAGTTCGTCGAGAGAAACGCTGTTGCCTCGCAACTTCTCTTCGGCCATATCTACCAAGCGAGTTGATCCCACCAGCTCAACTGGTTTGCCTTGCGCAAAGTCCCGTATTAACTCGTGAGTATATTGGCGTGTTACTGTCGCCGGAGTGGCGATCAGCCCTACCCCTTTTGATGCTAAAAGCGATGCGGGTTTAATCGCAGGGACAACACCAACAACGGGAATCGATAAATTTTCGCGTAAGGAAGGAAGCACTATGGTGCTCGCCGTGTTGCAAGCAATGACGACAATGTCGGCTTGGTGTTCTTCGACTAAAGAAGAGACCAGTTGGTTAACTCGTGAAACGAGTACAGCCTGATCGAGTTCACCATAAGGGTAAGCCTGATTATCGAATAAGTATAAGTAGTCTAGCTGGGGCAATAGGCGATGTATCTCTTGGAATACAGAAAGACCACCAACACCAGAGTCAAAAACTAGGACTTTTTTCTTACTTGCTACTCGCACGAGTCTTACCTAAAGAACAGAAACGTTGCGATCATACTGCGTAGATTTGTTTTGGCAATGCTTTAGCATGGTATCTTTGATGGCTGAATCTATCTCCAGATTCTACATTTCGCTTCGTCAACTCGATATGTCCTTGAAAAGATGGCGAAGACGTGACCAATGTGTGAAATTCACCATTTTCCCCACAGGGATCAATTTGACTTGGTAATGACTCTATTAGGGCTTTGTCATACCAGCGACCACACCATTCTGGAGGGAGAACTCTTCCGTCGATGGTGATTAACATCGTTTGAATACCACGCTCTATGATTTCCATCGCTAGTTTTTCGCTGCTCTCCCCTAATAGAGGAAAGACGCATTCCCAGCCAACAGGTTCAATATAGCTGCGTCGGTAATCGGCAATGCCATTACAAAACATATCACCAAATGCGACAGCTTCTATGTTCAGACCACTACTTTGTAATGCATTAACGATGGTCGATTGATAAATGTCGTTACTTGGAAAGATTTCAGGTAGCTCGATAGTAATGAGCGGAAGCGCAAGTAAGTCTGCTTGCATTTGTACGACTTCAAGCGGAGTTGCTTGGAAAGGGACTTCTTTCCCTACGTAAGTCGTGTACAAACCGACAACTTGATAATTTGGATTCTCGTTAAGGCGCTCAAGCGTTAATGTCGAATCTTTACCACTGGACCAGCTGATCACAACTCGCTTGGGTTTCTTCATTCGATTTTCCACCACAAAATATTAAAAACCGCCCGAAGGCGGTTTGTGCTCATTCACGATTAGAATTCGTAGCCAACGTTGAGATAGTACGCTCGCTCTGCAGCAGGGTAACCTTTTGCCATCTCATACTCTTCATCAAGTAGATTATCGATACGAGCACTAATAGAGGTCGACTCATTCGGATAGTAAGTCACTGCCGTATCAACCAACGAGTAAGAAGAAAGCGTAATATCTTGTGAAGGCCAAGTGCTGTAATCCACATCTGGACGCTTACCGACGTACTGATAGCTAACCGACCAATCCACTTTATCGAAGCTCACTAAAGCATTCCACTTATACATTTCTTTAGCGCGACGCTGCAACTGATGCCCTTTATCGTCTTCAGCATCTTTGTAATCTGCACTCAACTGGTGCTGCACAATCCCTGTATCAAACTCAGCAACAAGCTCCACACCTTGGATATGTGTTTCACCATCGACATTCAAATATTTGTATGTGGTTGGATGGTAATCGATAAGATTCGTGATTTTATAGTCATAACCCGTTACGGACCAAAAAACGCCTTGGACATCACCGCTGAATGCTAGCTCCCAAGCATCTGACTCTTCCGGCTTAAGATCTTTCTCACCGTATGTTGGGTCATACTGTTGATATAGGTTTGGAGCCTTAAACGCAGTACCAAAAGAAGCTTTAACCCCAAACTCTGGCACAAACTGGTAACCAGCCGCTAAGCTGTAAGTGAACTCACTACCGTATTCTTCGTTATCATCAAGGCGAGCACTGCCCTCAAGCATTGCTTTATCAATACTGGTGGTTGCCATACCAAACAGAGCGCCATTGGTACGATCAAACGTTTTATTCGCACTCTTGTCTTTATAAGACTCATTACGCCAGTCAATACCACCAGCAAACGTCGTATTGTTGTTTAGCAAGTAACTGTTGGTCCACTGGACATTTTGCTGCTCAAGTTCATCTTCAGTACCTGAGTGTTTGCCTTTTGCTTGCTCATAGTTCCAAGACTTCTGTTTCTGTGCTGTTACTTGTAGTTCTGACATCACATTATCAGACTGATACTTACCGCCCAGAGTGACAGAAAGATCGTCTTTTTCTGCTTCGTAGTAACCGCGACTGCCGTAGCTGCTGTCATATTGATAAACATTTTCGTAAGCACGCAGGTTACCAAATGCAGACCACTGGTCATTGAAGTTATGCACGTAACCTAGCAGACCATTCTTTGTATCAAAGCCATGGCGATCACCGTCATTAACTCCCGGTACAGGACGAACGTTATAACCATCATCACTTTCACTACCAAGCGCGATATTTAGCTGGCCGCTCTCTGTGACTTTAATACCAGATGCCACACTCAATTCTTGATAATCTAAACTACCTAAACCCGCACTTAACTTCGTTCCTTCTTCGTCAGCACGCGCAATGGTGATGATATTGATCACGCCACCAATCGCTTCTGAGCCATAAAGTGACGCACGCGCACCACGCACGTACTCAATACGTTGAACGTAAGTAAGTGGGATTTGGTTAAAGTCCACAGCGCCCTTCGCTGCTCGTGCAAAACGTACGCCATCAACCAGTACTAAAACTTGGTCGGAACTGGTTCCACGAACAAATAAAGACGCTAACTGACCACGACCACCATTTTGTGAAACTTGAATCCCCGTAAGACGACGCAATACATCTGGTAGGGTTTTCGCTTGAATGCGATCGATGTCTTGTCGAGTAACTACTTCGACATCTGCCAACGTACGGCTTTCGGCTTGCTCAAAACGGTTTGCCGTAACAACGATGGTTTCGTCAGTGGAGGTTTCCTGGGCCTGTAGATAAGAGACAGGTGAAAGCAGCGATGCCAAAGTGATCGCCAGTGCGGATTTTCTCATTGTATTGTCCTAAATCGCGTAATTCCTTCCGAGCCCTGTCATCATGACAGTCCAGTGCTGTGGCTCAGTTGTTGGCAGGTATTCGGACTCAAGAGCACGGGTGTACCGCCTACTTGCTCGACTTCCCACATAAACTAATGCAGTGTCTGATGAGCGTTCGTTCTCTTTTACCGCTGCGCGTCAGTTCTGGATTCACACCAGATTCCCATTTCAGCCATCTAGATTGCTAGATAGCACCAACTTGAGGCAAATATTATTCAGCTATTGATTATTTGTCCAGCCAATATTGCCCTTAGAAGTTGTAACGTTTTGATTGGTTTTGCTTTCTACTCTGCCTGTACGCACTATCTTTAAATCAATTCCAGTACAAAACTGGACATCCTATTGAGATTGAATAAAATCTGCGCTCTTAAATTGAATGCACCATAAAAGGTAAGATCATGGCTACTCTTGATGTAAACCCACAACGCTACCAAGAACAACTGGCTGAAAAAGTCGAACGTCTCACTGATATGTTCGCGCCATACAACGTGCCAGAACTGGAAGTGTTTGAATCACCAGAGCAGCATTACCGTATGCGTGCTGAGTTCCGTGTTTGGCATGAAGGTGAAGACCTGTACTACATCATGTTCAACCAAGAGACTCGTGAGAAATACCGCGTAGACCAATTCCCAGCAGCCAGCCGTCTGATCAACGATTTGATGCCGCTATTGGTTGAAGCGATGAAAGACAACGACTCACTACGTCGTAAACTGTTCCAAGTGGATTTCCTATCGACGCTAAGTGGTGAGATTCTGGTTTCACTCCTTTACCATCGCCAACTTGATGAAGAGTGGATTGAAAACGCGAAAGCCCTTAAACAGCGTTTAAATGATGAAGGCTTCAATCTAAACATCATTGGTCGTGCTCGTAAGATGAAGATTGTCCTAGACCGCGACTACGTGATCGAGAAGCTCGATGTAAATGGTCAAAGCTACATCTACCAACAAGTAGAGAACAGCTTCACTCAGCCGAACGGCAAAGTCGCAGAGAAGATGCTGGAATGGGCGGTCGACTGTACCCAAGAAAGCACTGGTGACCTACTAGAACTTTACTGTGGTAACGGTAACTTCTCGCTGGCGTTGGCACAGAATTTCGACCGCGTACTGGCAACTGAGCTAGCGAAGCCATCTGTGGTATCTGCACAGTACAACATCGCTGCCAATAAGATTGATAACGTACAAATCCTACGTCTATCAGCAGAGGAATTTACTCAAGCGATCGAAGGTAAGCGTGAATTCCGTCGTCTACAAGATGCAGGTGTAGATCTGAAGAGCTACAACTGCAATACGATTTTTGTCGACCCACCACGTGCTGGGATGGATGTCGATACTTGTAAAATGGTGCAAGGTTACGAGCGCATCATGTACATCTCTTGTAACCCTGAGACTCTAAAAGAGAACTTGGACACTCTATGCGAAACACACAACGTAACGCGTTTTGCTCTGTTTGACCAATTCCCTTATACCCACCACATGGAAGCGGGCGTGCTATTGGAACGCAAAGCGTAACCCACCGCGTCAAATACAAAAAAAGCGAGCTCAATGGCTCGCTTTTTTTAATTTGATTCGTTTTGCTTATTCCGCAGAAGTCTTCTTGCTGACAAAACCTAGCTTCTTACCAATCCATGCGAGTAAAATCATTGAAACCATGATCGCAAAGAAGTTTGAGCCTGCTTCTGGGTATTGCGCTTTAATAAACGCAGAGTGACCAAACGCACCTACGAAGAAACACGCCAAGCCAACTAATGGGATATCTTCTGATACCGGATTATTTAGGTACTCTTGGTAAAGAGCTTGTACAGCCAGTACGAGTGCAATCAATGGGAAGATTGAAAACGATACTTCACTCATGGTCAACCATGACAACAAAGCATCACCACACATACCTGCAACCAGTGCCAAAATCAGCGTTTTCTTTTCAGATTTATTTCCATTCGACATTATTCTATCCCGCCTTTTAATCGGTTACGTTCACGTTCTTTGCGATACCAATAGGCCCCTTTGGCTATCATTCGCAATTGCATGATCAATCGCTCGGCGAGTTCATCGCGCTCACGTCGATCTAAATCTAAAGCTTCAGCCCCCGAACTGAAAACCAAAGTCACAGACGCTTCTGCTTGAGTATACGCCTCTTCTCTGGTCACGCCGGTGCTCATTAAATACTCGGTTAATTCTGCCGCAAAATGCTGGATTTCTCGAGCAACAGCGGTACGAAATTCAGCAGAAGTGCCGGAGCGCTCACGCAACAACAAACGAAAAACGTTCGGACTACTTTCAATGAATTCCATAAAGGTTTCGACCGAGGTACGAATTACGCTACCTTCTTTCACAATACGTTGACGCGCCTGACGCATCAGTTGGCGTAGTAACAAACCGCCTTCATCGACCATGGTTAAGCCTAGCTCATCCATATCTTTGAAATGACGGTAAAAAGAAGTCGGTGCAATCCCTGCCTCTCGGGCGACTTCTCGCAAGCTAAGGCTGGAAAAGCTGCGATCCGCACTTAATTGACTAAATGCCGCATCGATCAATGATCGACGTGTCTTCTCTTTTTGCTGTGCGCGGATTCCCATCGATTTCATTCTTAACTTGCTCTTTTTCTGTAGGGTACAAGAGCCTCAATATAACGCAATTTGCTCCTACGGAGAAAGATATGTTGCTTCGCTCGCTCTGAGCGCCGAGAACGTTACTATTGGCATGCATCTAATTGCAATGTTCTCGATGCAATTTATAGACATACAACATACCAAATCATCCTTTTGGTCGATTCTGCGTGATCACTTCCACTCTCTAACAGGCATGACGTGTACCAATAGAGTAAATGAGTTAAAATCGCGCTAAAGCAATGTTAAGCAAATATAACAAGGAAGGCATCATGGCGCATGTTAATCACTATGACGTGATCGTAATCGGTAGTGGCCCTGGCGGAGAAGGGGCTGCAATGGGATTAACCAAAGCGGGACTGAATGTTGCCATTGTCGAGAAAGAAAGCAGTGTCGGCGGCGGTTGTACTCACTGGGGTACTATTCCATCAAAAGCACTGCGTCATGCCGTTAGCCGCATCATCGAATTTAATAGCAACCCGCTATTTTGTCGAAACAACACCAGCGTTCATGCAACATTTTCTGACATTTTAGGTCATGCTAAATCGGTCATTGATAAGCAAACTCGACTTCGTCAGGGCTTTTATGACCGTAACTCATGCACACTTTTGTTCGGAACCGCGCGATTTATCGATAACTACTCAATTGCAGTGATGCAAAGCGACGGTACAGAAGAAATCTATTCTGCGGATAAGTTTGTCATCGCGACGGGCTCTCGCCCGTATCAGCCTAACGACGTAGATTTCTTGCATGAGCGCATCTACGACAGTGATTCCATTTTGAGCCTGAAACACGACCCTCGCCATATCATCATTTACGGTGCGGGCGTTATCGGTTGTGAGTACGCCTCTATCTTCCGCGGCCTTGGAGTGAAAACCGACCTTATCAATACCCGCGACCGCTTGTTGGAGTTTTTGGATAACGAAGTGTCAGATGCGCTGTCTTACCACTTCTGGAACAGCGGTGTGGTAATTCGTAATGATGAGACCTATGAAAAAATCGAAGGCACAGAAGATGGCGTGATTATTCACCTACAATCTGGCAAGAAGATGAAGGCAGACTGCTTGTTGTATGCGAATGGTCGAACAGGTAACACCGATAAGTTGAATTTGGGTGCAGTGGGTCTGGAAGCGGACTCTCGCGGACAACTAAAAGTAAACCGTAACTACCAAACCGATATCGAACACATTTACGCTGTAGGCGATGTCATCGGTTACCCTAGCCTTGCAAGCGCCGCTTATGACCAAGGGCGATTTGTCGCACAAGCCATTACGAAAGGTCAGGCAGAAAACTACCTGATTGATGATATTCCAACGGGTATCTACACCATCCCAGAGATTAGCTCTGTGGGTAAAACCGAGCAAGAGCTAACAGCTGCGAAAGTACCGTATGAAGTAGGACGCTCTTCGTTCAAGCATCTAGCTCGTGCACAGATCGCAGGGAAAGACATCGGTAGCTTGAAGATATTGTTCCATCGTGAAACCAAAGAAATTTTAGGGATTCACTGTTTTGGCGAACGTGCCGCGGAAATTATCCACATCGGTCAAGCCATTATGGAGCAAAAAGGCTCAGCGAATACCATCGAGTATTTCGTCAATACCACCTTCAACTATCCAACAATGGCCGAAGCGTATCGTGTCGCTGCGTTGAATGGTTTGAACCGCTTGTTCTAATCTATGCTTCTTGATAGCAGACAGAAAAACAGCAGGCTTGGACCTGCTGTTTTTATATCAACATTGTGCTAGGAAGGTATCCTTGTGCCATTGGTAGAGAAAGATAACCCCTAAACCAATACCCCGCATCAACATAAAGCTCGTCATTGCAAACCACAGCGCGTGATTTTCCCACTCGGCGAATAAGTAAAAGACAACGAAGAAACTGCTGGTCGCGACAAACATACTATTGCGCATGTCTTTGCCTTTGGTTGCACCGACAAAAATGCCATCCAATAGAAAGCACCACATCGACGCAAGTGGCATCACCACCAGCCAAGGTAGATACACCGCTGCTTGCTGTTGGACCGTCTCAATTGAAGTGATCATGGCGATCAACTCCGATCCCGCCAAACCAAAGAGCGCGGTCAGTCCTAAGCAAATAACCAAACTCCAAAAGAAAGTGCCGACAAGCGATGCACTCAATTGTTGCCTATCTTTGGCACCAATCGCCTTCCCGACCATGGCCTCCATCGCATAAGCAAAGCCATCCATGCCATACGAGATAATCATCAGGAAGCTCATCAGAACCGCATTTGCAGCGACAACCTCATCACCCAAGCTCGCGCCTTGGAACGTCATAAAGCTAAAAGCCGCTTGCAGACACAAAGAGCGTAAGAAAATATCGCGATTCAATTTCACGAATCGCCCTAAACCGTGTTGAGTGCTGGCTAGCAACTTTTGAGGTGATGGTAATTGCCTCTCTCGCCAGGTTTTCCAGACACACATGAGACCAAAACCCATGCCAGAGTAGTCAGCAATCACCGATGCCAGCGCAGCGCCTTCTACTTTCCACCCCAAACCAATCACAAACAACAAATCGAGGGCAATATTAGTCACGTTGGTGATGATCACCATCCACATTGGTGCTTTGGAATTTTGCGTTCCGAGCAGCCACCCCAACAACACAAAGTTCATTAGCGCAGCGGGGGCACTCCACACACGGATAGAGAAATATTGCATACCGTAGTGTTTTACCTCTGCGCTGGCGTCACTCCAACCAAAGATCAAATCAGCTATCGGGGTATGGGCAATAAGGAAGACTAACGCAAACAGCAGCGCCATAAGTGAGCCTTGCATAAACACCAAGGCAAGTTGCTTTCGGTCTTCACCGCCATAGGACTGCGCCGCCAACCCAGTAGTCGACATACGCAAAAAACCAAGCAGCCAAAACGTCACGCTGATCATGGTGCTGCCCAACGCAACACCACCCAAATACCAAGCGTGGTCTAGATGACCAATCACCGCAGCATCGACCAAACCGAGCAATGGAACAGTAATATTCGACAGCACCATAGGTATAGCTAAAGCTAAGACTTGGCGATGAACTTTTGGGTTAGATAAAGGAGAGAAGATTGAATTTGTCACAGGCACCTCATCAGTAAGATCGACGAGTGTACCTGAGCGCTTAACGACTAGCCAATTACCACTTGATATGAACGAGTACTGGCGTGAGGCGATGCTTCAACATTGGAATCTTATTAAGCCAACGCTGCCAAGCTTTCCAACGAGAACAGAATCTATCGAATGGCGAGAAAGCTTTCACCCACTGTGCCCATGGTAACCATTGCAATATCTGTGCTGCAGGCGCTTCAAAGCCATGAGCATAACGATCAGAGCCAAGCTTTTGTCCCCACTTGGTTTCCGTTAAATCTCCTGCCAGCACCATACACAGTTCAGCAGAAACAAAATGTCGACCTAAGGTTTGAATAAATTTCGCGACTTGACGCTCTGTGCAATCGAGCAGTGCCATTTCACATAAAATGAGTACCGGTGCTTGCTCTGGAATGACTAACGTCTCTAGCCAGGACATTTCATCCACACTGCCACAGCGATGTTCATAACGTTCATTTTTGTGGAACAAACGCTGACGCCATACCAAATTTTCCGTCACATCCAGCTCTATCCAATGGCAGCGTCCATTATCCAAACGATAAAAGCGGGTATCCAACCCCGCTCCGACATTGATTATCCAAGCATCGGGATACTGCTGTAAGAAGTGACTAACCTGCTGGTCACAAAGCTGAGTCAGCGTCACGTGCAGCAATTGCTTCTGCGCAATATCACCACTCAAACAATCCGGCGCCATCTTACAGCTCAAACACGCTTTAGCAGCTATCGGATCGTACACCAAGCCATTGTCGACCATGCTTTCACGGCTACGCAATAACAGTGGCTTTAATAAATGGTTAGGAACTTGATGTTTAGACTGAGACATGGGCATTTCCTGCGCCAGAGAGAAAACATAGACATTAATAAAGATGATAATGAATATCAATTACATTATCAAGCTTATAAATTGGTCAAAACAAACAAGGTCAAGATGATGAGCAAGCTTTTGGAGGAAGTAGAAAAAGAGAAAAGACAAAACAGCCCAGATGAACTGGGCTGCTTAAACACACTTACATCCAATCGGTATTGCGAATAATACCAACGGCTAAGCCTTCAATCGTAAGGTGCTGAGACGTTAAGTCCACTTGGATTGGGGCAAACTCTTCATTCTCAGCATGCAGTAATATGGTTGAACCTTTGCGCTCCAAACGCTTCACAGTCACATCATCATCAACACGCGCAACGACAACTTGACCGTCTCTCACATCTTGGGTTTTATGCACCGCGAGCAAATCGCCATCCATAATCCCGATGTCTTTCATACTCTCGCCATTTACACGAAGTAAGAAATCCGCTTGCGGTTTGAACATCGCAGGATCGACTTGGTAGTGCGCCTCTACGTGCTCTTGAGCCAGAATTGGCTCACCCGCTGCAACTTGACCAATCAATGGCAAACCCTGCTCATCATTGGCTGCGTCTTCAAGCAGGATACGAATCCCACGAGAAGCGCCTGGAATAATTTCAATTGCTTGCTTACGAGCAAGCGCTTTTAGGTGTTCCTCTGCGGCATTCGCAGAGCGGAAGCCAAGCTCACGCGCAATCTCTGCACGAGTTGGTGGCATTCCGGTGTCATCGATTTTACTTTTAATCAAATCGAAGACTTGTTGTTGGCGTGGCGTTAACGGCTTCATGTCTCACCTGTCTTTTTATACAGTTAACTGTGAGTATATCCAGTAAATGCTCAAATGAAAACCCAATTGGTTGTTTTTTAATTTATTTGTGGAGAGCTTTCAGCTTACCGATTAAGTTCATTCTTTATTCGTTTAAAACACCGACTTTTCAGTTAATCAAGTCAAAGCAATAACTTAGGGGTTCGACTAATTTACAGCCAATAAAATTAAAAGGTTTGACCAGTTTCTGGTATCCTTGCAGCGCTTAAATTTTATCGCCTAGGCTTATTTCTATTGCCGTACTCATCTCTTTTTATAGAGAAGACATGCAAAGCGGAAACTGAAATAAGGTTAGGCCTGTTTGAATACCTATTGAGGCTGTGAACTTTATGTCTTCTGGACAATCATTTTCACGTTCATTACTAAAACTACCTTTATCGGTACTGGTAAAGGGCACCACAATCCCGTCGAACCCGATTGAAGATCTGAACATCGACCTAACTAAACCGATTGTATATGCCCTGCCGTTCCGCTCGAACGTGGATTTGCTGACACTGCAAAAACAAGCCATGAGCCTTGGTCTACCCGACCCGCTCAGCCCGCTGGAAATCAATGGCAAAACGCTGAACCGTTTCGTCTTTATCGCTGCGCGTCCAACTGTGATGAACAACGATAATGATGTCCCAACCGATTCTGTTTCTCTGTTCACTGACTTACTGGAACTGCACAAGCTGGATAGTGAGTTGGATGTTCAAATGATCCCTGCAACCGTGCTTTGGGGTCGTAAGCCAGGTAAAGAAGAGAACCAAAAGCCTTACCTTCAACCGATGAATGGTCCGCAAAAAGCCAAAGCAGTAATGGCGGCGGGACGCGACTGCTTAGTTCGCTTTAGTCCCGTGGTATCTCTGCGTTATATGGCAGACTCTCACGGTACCGACAGCGCAATTGCGCACAAACTGGCTCGCGTGGCGCGTATCCACTTCTCACGCCAGAAACTGGCTGCTTCAGGCCCAAACCTGCCACAACGCCAAGTGTTGTTTGCTCGTTTACTAAAATCTCCAGCTATTGAACTGGCGATTGCTGACGAAGCCAAGAGCAAAAACATCTCGATTGATAAGGCACGTAAAGAAGCCCACGACATCATGGATGAAATCGCTGCCGACTTCTCCTATAGTCTGGTGAAAAACGGCGACCGCATCCTGAGTTGGTTATGGACAAGACTATACCAAGGTTTGCACATCAATAACGCCTCGACTGTGCGTCGTTTAGCGCAAGACGGCCACGAAATTGTGTACGTTCCGTGTCACCGTAGTCACATGGACTACCTGCTGTTGTCTTATGTTTTATACCATGAAGGCATGGTGCCTCCGCACATTGCGGCAGGCATTAACTTGAACTTCTTCCCGGCCGGTCCGCTTTTCCGTCGTGGTGGGGCGTTCTTTATTCGTCGTAGTTTTAAAGGCAACAAACTGTACTCAACCATTTTCCGTGAGTATCTAGCTGAGCTGTTTGCCAAAGGCTATTCAGTCGAGTACTTCAGTGAGGGTGGTCGTTCACGTACAGGTCGCTTACTGCAAGCGAAAACGGGTATGCTGGCTATGACCATCCAAGCAATGCTACGTGGTTTAAACCGCCCAGTAACGCTAGTGCCGGTCTACATCGGCTACGAGCACGTAATGGAAGTGGGCACTTACGCGAAAGAGCTGCGTGGCAAACGCAAAGAGAAAGAAAACGCAGGGCTTGTACTGCGTACTCTGCGTAAACTGCGTAACTTTGGTTTGGGCTATGTGAACTTCGGTGAGCCAATTCAGCTCAACCAATACTTGAACGAGCATGCTCCTGAGTGGACGAAAGACATCGACAGCATGGGTGGTAACAAACCACAATGGATGAATCCTGTGGTGAACGACCTCGCTAATAAGATGATGACGCACATCAATGATGCGGCGGCAGCAAACGCGTTGACCTTGTGTGCAACCGCACTGCTTGCTTCTCGTCAACGTGCACTTTCTCGTGACTCGCTGATCAATCAGATCGAGTGTTACTTAAAGCTACTCAAAAATAATCCGTACTCAAGCACCTCCACTATCCCTACCGAAAGTGCTGAGGAGTTGGTCGATCATGCAATTTCGCTTGATAAGTTCGTGATTGAAACCGATAGCATGGGTGACATCATTTCGCTGGACCGTAGCCAATCGATCCTGATGACTTACTATCGCAACAACATCATTCACTTGTTCGCTCTGCCGTCATTAATTGCCCAAATGCTCATTCGTCAGCGCAACCTTTCGGTAGCCAAGATTCAAGCGAATGTCGCGCAAATCTACCCATTCTTGAAGAAAGAGTTGTTCTTAAGTTACCAAGAAGACGAGTTAGATGAATTGGTCGTTAAAACACTGCATGAATTTGCCGAGCAGAAAATGATTAGTCTTGATGGTGATAAGCTGGAAATCAATCAATCGAACAACCAGCCTTTGGTTCTGCTAGGTCGTACGATAACTGAAACGCTGCAACGCTACTCTATCGCGATGAACTTGCTTGTTGCTTACCCTGAACTGGGTAAATCGGACCTAGAGCAGAAGAGCCAAGATATTGCTCAGCGCCTAGGGCGTTTACACGGTATTAATGCGCCAGAATTCTTCGATAAAGGTGTGTTTACCGCCATGTTCAATACGCTCAAACAGCAAAAATACCTTGATAACGATGGTAACTGTGACACGAAGAAAACGCAGCAATTTGCACGACTACTGTTCACTCTGCTTTATCCAGAAGTGAAACTGACGATCGAAGAGAGTATTCACCAACTTCGGTCGTAACCGTTTTACCTTCTTCCAATAAGAAAAAAGGCATCCAATCGGATGCCTTTTTCTATTTCTTCGCTTACCAAAATGCGACCAGTAAACCTATCGCTATCACCATGCCAACATAATTGTTGTTAAGGAAAGCCTTAAAGCACAACTCACGCTCACGGTGACGAATTAAGTGCTGCTGATAAACAAACAATGACGCTGCAATCAAAAGGGTCCAGTAGTAACTTTGTCCCAATTGGTAGAACTGCCCTAACCAAACCAACATCGCGAGTGTAATCAGTTGCAACACGCCAATAATAAGCTTGTCATGACGACCAAACAGAATTGCCGTCGATTTAATGCCAATCTTTAGATCATCATCTCGGTCTACCATCGCATATTGAGTGTCGTACGCAATGGTCCACAAAGCGTTAATGAGGAACAAAAACCAAACAATCAATGGTAATTCCCCAGTTTGTGCAGCCCACGCCATTGGAATCGCCCAGCTAAAAGCCAAGCCTAAAAATAGCTGTGGAATATGAGTGTAACGCTTCATAAATGGATAGATGAACGCCAACACAATGCCAGCGAAGGATAGCTGAATCGTCAGCGGGTTCATGGTCAGCACTAACAAAAACGAGCTGATACCCAAAACCAAAAATAATCCAATCGCTTCTTTTGCTGTCACTTTCCCTGATGGCAGTGGACGTTGCTTAGTACGCTTTACATGGCCGTCGACTTTGCGATCTGCAAAATCATTAATCACGCACCCCGCACTACGCATTAGGAATACCCCCAATACAAACACGATGAATACATCCCAACTTGGCATCCCTTGGGCTGAGATAATTAGCGCCCAAATCGTTGGCCACATCAGTAACAGTGAACCAATCGGGCGATCCATGCGCATCAGTTGCCAATATGCTTTGGCTTTTTCTGCGGACATTTACACTGTCTCC
Organism: Vibrio sp. OPT41; assembly: GCF_015163595.1. Lineage (NCBI taxonomy): Bacteria > Pseudomonadati > Pseudomonadota > Gammaproteobacteria > Vibrionales > Vibrionaceae > Vibrio > Vibrio sp. OPT41. The sequence goes on from NZ_JADDYH010000063.1 coordinate 15,560, forward strand.
TTAGCGTAAACTGGTGAATTAGATAAGAATAACTCGGCGACTAGCATCGGTTTGTGATTCATCCACAACCTTGAGCGTCGCGCTAACAAACGTCCTTCTGGTACGGCTACCCATCCCATTTGTAAAGAGTCTCGCTCAACGTTATCTGCGCTGAACACTGTTAATCCTAATGGGATATCCCCTTGTTGAGCCAAATCATACTGCTGATCAACTAAGGTTGAACGAGGAATCAATGTCCGCCCAATAACCCAGTTATTATTGTCACCGCACAAAATGACCTCTCTCAGTAAGCAATCTTGTTCGGACAATAACTGGCTTTCGTCCTGTTTTAATGTCGCTGCAGTGACGATCTGATTTTGTAGCAATTCTACCGTTAACGCTTGGCAGTGCTGTTTTAAACGACGTGACAAAGACCCTTGCTCTTCAAGCCAATGCTTGGCAAATTCATTTGGAAATTCGAATTCTTCGGGGTTTTGCCACTCTACTTCCAATAAAGAAGCAAGATAGAGTGATGTTGGCTGATTCATACTAGTATTCAATTGGAGGCTTTATGCGTACAATAAAGCAACAACTTACCGTCCATAGTAATGTATGTAACCGTAAGTTCCGTTATTTGTTATAGACGGCCCATTGTATCAAGACTGAAGCGATTCGAATATCGCGATCCAGAGAAAGAAAAGTTAGAAATATGTACAAACGTTATATAGCCCAAATTATTTTTGCGTTAACCATACTATTCGCCGCACCAAGTTGGGCTGAAACGGAAGAAGCTGGACCTAAGTTGGCATACTTTACCCTAGAGCCTGATCTCACTACTAACTTTTACACCAAAGGCAAAAAGTTAGGTTATGTGCAAGTGCGCATCGACATCATGGTAATGAGTCAACAAGATTTATCAGTTGTTGAGCATCACCAACCTTTGATTCGCGATGCAGTGATTGAATTACTGGGTAAGCAAACAGAAGATACGATTAAGTCCCTGTCTGGCCGAGAAGATCTGCGCAAAACCTTAGTGACGACCCTCAACGAAACACTTTTGCCTGAAACAGGTAAAACCATCATTGCCGATTTGTTGTTTACAAAATACCTTTATCAATAAACCCAAATCCGTTTTGAACATAAAAAAAGACCGCCCTTGAGCGGTCTTTTCATTTCATCTGCTTTAGGCTTGCTGTTGGTATTTCATCTTGCCTGAATCAAACAGCGCAATCGCCATCCCCGACAGTAGCCCAACTAAGTGAGCGGTGTTTGCAATCGCCATAAATGGCTGCACAAAACCAAGAACTAACCATACCAACATAAAGACGATAATTGGCTTGGGTAGCGTAAGGCCTAAATGTGGCAAGCGGTAACCCAATATCCACAAATAACCAAGCAGTGCATAGACCACGCCAGACAAGCCGCCGAAGTTAGCCCCTTCAACATAGAACTGGCCAGCCCCTGAAAGCGCTGCCGACACCACAAAGAGTTGCAATAGCTTACCGGAACCGAGACGACGTTCGATGTCGCCACCCAACTGCCACCACCATAGTAAGTTAAACACGATGTGAGTTACTGAAAAGTGCAGTAACGCATGACTTAGCCATCGCCACACTTGCCATTGTTGCCCCTCAAAAGCCGGGAAGTGCAACAACTTAAACACGCCATTGCCAAAGCCAAACATTTGTAACAAGTAGGTGATGATACAGACTGTCATGATCAGCAAAGTCATGGGGCCAGCTTTCGCTTTGACCATGCTCATGATACTCGGGCTGGAATAATGAAATGTGCTCTTACGAGTATCGGCAACGTCCCACGAGGCGGCGCTGTATTTTGAATCAGACGGGTTAGCAAGGAACAGCTTAAGTTCGGCTTCCGCTTCTATTTCATGCTGGCTATCAGTCAGCCACAGCGCAAATTGCCCATCCCCTTCTGGCATCATTTCGATGTCAATTTGGCGAGAGGCCATATAATCAATAAAGGCTTGCGCCATACGTGGATTATTTAACGTTACCAATCTCTTCATTAACTTCTCACTATCGGTAGTTCTGCTCGATGCCAGGCTTCAAAGCCACCATCTACACTGTACACCTGTTCAAAGCCTTGGTTAACCAAATATTGCGCCGCACCTTGGCTACTAATACCGTGGTAACACATCACTAGAATAGGTTGTTCGAACTCCACTTCATCCATAAACGCAACGATCGTATCGTTAGTTAAGTGATACGCGGACTCGGCATGTGCAACGGCAAACGATTGAGGGTCACGGATATCTACAAGCTTCGCATCACCCTGCTCGAGCAGCGCTTGCGCACCTTGTACATCGATATGCTTAAACTGATCCATTTACTTTCTCATTGTCTTATTAATATACCCAAGCAACCTCGAACCTAACGTACTAATCAGCACCCGTGGTACAGCATAAAATCCATATTTGAAGCTGCTTGGGTATACTGCCGCTATTGTAACCTATCCAACGGCAAACTTAGACACATGGATAATCAGGGTTTTCAAAAGTGTACACATTCCAACCATTTGTGGATAAAGCTGTGAATTGCGTTGATAAAGTGTATTTGGATCTTTTGATCCACAATATGTAGTGATGATCCTGATCTAACTGTGTGTATATCTATAACTATCCCCAGATGGAAAAGTGCTTGAATCCCTTATTTTGTCCGGGTTTCGAACAGTTGATAAATAATTACTTCACAGAGTTATACACAGGTAGCACATAAAATCCGGATCGCAAACGCTATCGATTTTCGATCGACAATAAAAAAGCCGAGATCACATGATCTCGGCTTTCTATGAAAATCTTACTTTCAATTAGCAGTGGAAATTAAAATTCACCCACAGCCAATTTTAGTTTCTTCATTGCATTTTTTTCTAGCTGGCGAATACGCTCGGCAGAAACACCGAACTCATCAGCTAAGTCTTGCAATGTTGCTTTCTCATCATCTAACCAACGAGAACGCACGATGCGCTGACTACGCTCATCCAAACTCGCTAATGCATGACCCAAGCGATTGTTGGTATGCATTTCCCAGTTGGCGGCTTCAATGTTGTCGGCCACATCAGACGATTTGTCTTCTAGGTATAGCATCGGCGCTGTGTAAGCGTTTGAGCTGTCGTCTTCATCAGTTGGCATATCAAAGGTTGAATCCACCGCCGCTAAGCGTGATTCCATCTCGCGAACTTCAGAAGGCTCAACACCTAACTCGCGCGCAACGGTTTCCACTTCACCGTTGTTAAACCAACCCAAGCGCTTTTTCGACTTACGCAGGTTGAAGAACAATTTACGTTGCGCTTTAGTGGTCGCAATTTTCACGATACGCCAGTTACGTAGCACGTATTCGTGGATCTCTGCTTTGATCCAGTGGACAGCAAAAGAAACCAAGCGAACCCCTACTTCTGGGTTAAAACGCTTAACGGCTTTCATTAGACCGATGTTACCCTCTTGCACAAGATCCGCCATTGGCAAACCGTAGCCAGAGTAACCACGAGCAACGTGAACAACGAATCGTAGGTGCGAAAGAATTAGACCTTTTGCAGCCTCAATCTCACCTTTATAGTGTAATCGTTCTGCCAGCTCACGCTCTTCGTCTGCAGTCAGCATTGGGTAGCTGTTTACTGAGCGAATATAGCTATCAAGGCTATCTTGCGTGACTAGAGCCATCGGATACGCTTCTTTTGTCATTCAATTCCTCATCAATCTCTGATCTGGAGCATTACATTGCAATTTAGCTTCGATATCTTGAACTCAAAATGAACAAGTTTCAAGAAGGGGAAGCAATTATCCATAAACATTTGGTCTAAGCAAGGGTTCAAAATTAGCTAGTGCTAATGAAATCCAAGTAATAAGACCGCCATCACTTAAACTGGTTCAATTTCTTTTAAATGTCGTTGCGCAGAAAAGCGCGCCGCAATACATCCCAAAAGACTCCCAATGATGATTAGTAACAAAGATTCATCCCAACTTAGACCAATCAGGCGGAACTGGCTATCGTACAACGCAGCAAGGTCTTCCACCGCACTATTCATGACAATGGTCACTAAAGCCGTTACCAACCACGCAATAGTGGCACCTAACACGCCAAACCACATACCTGTGTACAAGTAAGGGCGCAGAATGAAACTGTCCGTCGCACCGATCAGTTTCATGGTTTGAATCTCTTCTTTATTCGCCAGCACATTAAATCGCAATGTATTGCCAACGATTAAAAATACCGCACCGAGCATCAGCACTGTCAGGGTAATGACAATAATACTCGCGAGAGTTTTGATGGCATCAAGACGCGCTAGCCAGTCTTCGTCAAGTCTCACGTCGGTCACATCTTGTTGCTCTCGAACGTCTTTGGCTAATGACTGAATATCACTTTTTAGCTCCGAATCTGGCGTAATCACCAACACACCAGGTAGCGCATAGCCACTTAAGAGGCTGATAGCTTGGTCGAACCCTGCATATTGGCTTAAATCAGATAGACCTTGTTGCGGTGAAATATACTCTACCTCTTTTACCAAAGGCCAAGTTTCAATTTGATCTTTGAGAACCATCACTCGCGCATCCGGCATACCTTCAACTAAGTAAGCACTAACTTGTGAAGGAGAAGCGACATCTTCCGCTGCCCCCGCAACGTTTTTCCCCAATAGATACAAACAAGCTGGCATGGCAAGTGCCATGGAGATGACCGCTAGAGTCAGAATGTTGCCTAGTGGTCGTTGCCATAAGGCGCTAAAAGAGGATTTAGCTTGTTTTGCGTGGACAGAGAAAAAACCATCGGTATTCGCACGCTTGGCACTGCGGCCTTTCCCCTTCTTTTGGGAGTGCTTGTTACCTGCCATAGTCTTCTACCTCACTTAGGAAGCCTTGGTTCAATTCAAAATGACGATACTGTGGGCGAGTGTTTACTAACCCCACATCGTGCGTGGCAAGTAGGATAGTCACGCCCGCACGGTTAAATTCTTCGAATAGACGCAACACACGGTTGGATAATTCTGGGTCAAGGTTACCCGTAGGCTCATCAGCCACCAGCAACGTTGGTCGATTAACCACAGCACGGGCAATACCGACGCGCTGTTGCTCACCACCAGAAAGTTGACTAGGTAGACAACGAGCTTTATCGAGTAAGCCCGTTTTATCTAACGCCGCAGAAACACGGCGTTTGATTTCGTTTTCAGAAATCGATTCGATACGCATTGGCAGAGCGACATTGTCGTACACACTGCGATCCATCAATAGGCGATGATCTTGAAAAACAATCCCAATATTGCGGCGCAAAAAAGGGATGTCTTTGCCTGGAATACGCGTGATGTCGTGGCCATTAAAATGGATTTTGCCATCGGTTGGTCGCTCTATCGCGCAGATCAATTTCAGCAAGGTACTTTTACCAGCCCCGGAATGTCCACCTAAAAACGCCATTTCACCGCGCCTCAGGTGAAAATCGACTTTTTGCAGTGCTTGTCGACCACCTCGGTAAGCTTTGCTTACTTGCTGAAATTTGATCACCGTTGATTTCCTCTAACTCTTTTTATTCTTCACGACTAAACAGTGCGTCAATAAACTCTTGAGTTTCAAATGGACGCAAGTCTTCGATACCTTCACCCACACCAATGTAACGAATTGGAATACCGAACTGATCAGCGATAGCGAAAATTACGCCGCCCTTGGCTGTACCATCCAGCTTAGTCAAAGTAATCCCGGTTAGAGGGGCAACATCACTGAAAAGTTTCGCTTGGCTAATGGCATTTTGTCCTGTACCTGCATCAAGCGTTAGCATGATCTCATGTGGTGCAGAGTCATCAATTTTCTTCATCACACGTACAATCTTACGCAGCTCTTCCATTAGGTTCGCTTTGTTCTGTAGACGACCTGCTGTATCAGCAATCACCACATCCACACCACGTGCTTTTGCCGCTTCAATCGCATCATAGATAACAGAGGCACTGTCTGCGCCAGTATGTTGAGCAATCACAGGAACATTATTACGTTCACCCCACACTTGTAACTGCTCAACCGCTGCGGCACGGAAAGTATCGCCCGCTGCAAGCATCACTTTTTTGCCTTGAGTTTGGAACTGCTTCGCTAGCTTACCGATGGTCGTGGTTTTACCCACGCCATTTACACCCACCATCAAGATGACGTAAGGCGTTTTGTTGCTATCGATTTCTAGTGGCTGTTCGACTTTAGAAAGAATCTCAGCCATTTCTTCTTTCAACAAACCATAAAGGGCTTCGCCGTCTTTCAGATCGCCACGTGTGGCTTTTTCTGTCAGGTTGTTGATAATTTTTGTTGTGGTATTCATGCCCACATCAGCAATAAGCAGTTGCTCTTCTAGCTCTTCAAATAAGTCCTCATCGATTTTCTTACCGCTGAACAGACCGAAGAAGCCAGCACCAATATTTGCTTTTGTTCGGCTTAGGCTGCGTTTAAGACGAGCAAAAAAGCTTTCTGTTGGCTTTTCTTGTTCTTGAACACGAGGCGCGGCCGATACGACTTCTGGCTCTTCTGCTTCTGCTTCTGCTTCTGCTTCTGCTTCTGCTTCTGCTTCTGCTTCTGCTTCTGCTGGGGCAGCCTCTGATTGTTTCGCTTCTTCTTCAAGTTCTGGCGTTGCTTCCGCTTGCTCAGCAACCGCTTCGGTTTGCTGCTCTTCAGAAGGCGCTTCCACTGCTTCTTCTTTTACTGTTTCTTCAGTTTTTGGTTTTGGGCTTTGTTCTTCGTCACCAAAACCTAGCCACGAAAGTAATCCGCGCTTCTTTTTTTCCGTCATCTGGGGCTATCCTAGATTGTTCTTTTATCTATTAATGACTCTTTTTTGACAAGATTATTATCTGTCTAAAAAAGGCTAATGACAAAGTTCTGAAAACTTTCCGATTAGGTAATTCTAATCTTATTAGTGTTACACTCTGTCATCTTGAATATTCTGGGCTGTATCCAAGCTCCAAGCTCATTGCTTGGGCGATTAGATATAGTATCACTTTATTAGCGGTCAAAAAATCTATGGTAAGACGTCGCCAGCAAAACTCATCACAAAAAAAACCAACAACGGGCTTTGTTCGCATTATTAGTGGCTTATGGAGAGGCAGAAAACTTCCTGTACACGATGCTGAAGGCTTACGCCCCACGACAGATCGCGTCAAAGAAACGCTGTTTAACTGGTTAGCTCAAGATGTACCACAGGCAAAATGTCTCGACTTGTTTGCTGGCTCTGGCGGCTTGGGATTTGAGTCAGCTTCGCGCCAAGCAGAGCAAGTGACCATGGTTGAGCTAAACCCACAAGCTTTCCAACAGTTACAAAAGAATGTTGCCTCTCTTAACGCGAACAACATCCAAGTGGTAAATACCGACGCACTGAGTTTTTTGAAGCAACCGGGTTCTGCTCACCATGTGGTGTTTATTGACCCACCGTTTCGCAAAGGTCTATTGGATGAGACCGTGGCTCTGCTAGAACAAAATGGCTGGCTCGCGGAAGATGCGATGATTTATATTGAAACAGAAAAAGAACTCAATATTGCCGACTTACCAGAAAACTGGCAATTACATCGAGAAAAAACAGCAGGCCAAGTGAGCTATCGTCTGTACGAACGTACCTCCGCATAACGCCTCGATTTAAAAGGATACTTAAATGAAAGCACTAATTATGCTGGCCAAAGCGGCTATCGCCTTTGTTTGGTTAGTATTAATCCTAAATATTTTTATGCCCTTTCCCGGCAATGCCGCGATTGCGCTATACATCATGACCGCTTTTTTGTTCATCATGCACGGTTTACAAATGGCCATCTTCATTGGTGCATTTGGCGACAAAATAAAAATGAGCAGTTGGGAAAAATATTCAATCCTGATTTTTGGTATTTTTGCCCTACTCGATATTCGTCGTAAACACATGATGTAATCGCTCAGATACGAAAAAGCCGCTCTTGTGAGCGGCTTTTTTTCTGCGTTTCGTTCGTCACCCAATGTAACTTTTTACACCATCCAAGAACATTTGAGTGGAGATCATCACCAGTAACAAGCCCATTAAGCGTTCTACCGCCTTCAAGCCACGTTCACCCAACAAGCGATTAAAGAAGCCATAAAACATCAGTATAAAAAATGTTGCGCCCCACGCAATTACGACTGATGCTGACATTTCCAACATTTTCTCTGGATGTTGCGAAGACAGTAAAAGCAAGGCTGCAATCACTGAAGGGCCCGCGATCATAGGAATGGCCATCGGAACAATAAAGGGCTCCTCGCCTGCTGCCAGTCCAGTGATGCTGCCAGCACTCGGGAAAATCATCTTAATCGCAATAATGAAGAGAATAATGCCACCTGAAATGCTGAGCGTTTCTGGCTGGACATGCAAAAAACTTAAGATGCTTTGTCCTGCAAACAGAAACAACATCAAAATCAGTAAGGCAAACAGTAGTTCACGAATCAATACCTTACGACGACGCTTGGGATCGATATGTTTGAGAATAGACAACACAATCGGCAAGTTACCGAGAGGGTCCATGATTAGAAACAGCATGGTCGCTGCAGAAAGAATGTCCATATTCTGGCCTCACCTAAAAAATGGCGGCCAGTGTATAGCAAACTGACAACATGAGTATATGACTGAGGGCGAAAACACCATAGTCACCCTCGATCTTAGCCGCCGTTTAGTGATTGCAAACTCGCGCCATATTGACCACAAACTTACCTTCAAGCTCACGAATTTTGTCGCGCTTGAGCAAAAATGCTAGTAATGCATCTAAGTCTAGATCATTCAGTTTACAGGTGTGAAAGCGAACGCTAGCACCAAAGTGCTGTGTGAGGGCTTCGCGATCCATTGGTGTTTCTCTAAGTAGGTTTAGCAGCTCGTGAGCATGGATTTCACTCATTATTGACTCCAGTTATTAAGAACAATGCGTTCAGTTTACTGAAATCCTCAAGAGCTGCTTTGACTTAAATTAGTAAATGATTGAGGCAACAATGAGGGCATGAGCAAAAAAGTAACTGCCACTCACCCACAAATAGGCGTGTTTCATCGGTTTTCGATAACCGTGTATCGCGTATGCCAGCGCCGAATAGATGAGAACTAAGGTTCCGCTAAAGCCGATAGCATTGGCGTAACTCGGCACTTGTAACCAAACTTCACCGGCTGCCCAAGCAAGTTGAACCAGCATCATCCCCATGATCACAACAGGGAATACCAGAGAGTCGAGTTGAGGTAGCAACAAAAAGAACGCCACGATACTCGCTGCAAGCAACAGGGCCAACAGCCACCAGACAATCTCACCATTAAGCTGCACCCAAAATGACTTGCTGTAGCATACCTGGGCAACCAGATAAGCCGTAAAATAGATTAGCTTACGAGTTTTAAACGAGTGCAGCGTATCTGCCACCATAGACACAATAAGCCCACCCGCAATCCAGTAGGTATATGTTGCGGATGCACCTTGAGTTAACACCAACACAAGAAGAAGTAGCAGAGTAAAGATTTTAAACACGAGGGATTGTGTCGGGTTAGCTTGCTTTGCTCCCAACACGGAATACACACCTGATAGCCCTATCGCCAGCCAACTCCACATGCAGTATACACCTTTTACTTAAACTCGCCGCTAGTCTAGGTAGACCAGTTTTGATGTAAAGACACAATCTACGAAAGTTGGATCTCGCTAGCGATTCGAAACATTTTGTAACCCTCAGCCTACGTAATAATAAAGCCGATGAGCCTGAATGATGCCACTAAACATTGGGGCCAAGCTTTGCTCATCAGCCGAACCCATCAAATCACACGACACAATAACCAACGCTTTCTAAAACTATTTAACTGAAAAACAGATAAGTGCTCCAGGTAAGCCGCCATTTCACAAACTGACGATTAAACCACCAGGATGTATGTAATGCAGGCAGCAAGAATAAATAACAGACACAAAATAGAAAATAGTCTTAGTAGCGCTCTAAGAGAGGAGAAACCACTGATGACTAGGGGTAAAAACTAAGAAAACCGACCTTAATTCAGTAAAAAAAACATCAGACAAGAAAAGTAAGTCAATGATAAATAAAACCATAATTTCAATAACAGATAAAAGTGCGGACTTCATAAACCATAAAATCACTAAACACTTTTGAAGCCCATATTTTCTCATAAGGTAAGAAAATCTCACTCCATGCTTTCGATTTGACGATGCAACCTCATAGCACATTTTTTAATTTTCTCAATTTTTGAGAAATACAGACAAAATAAACACCCAACATACCATTCGAAACAAAAAACAATTACAAAGCCAACATCACAAACCATTTAACATTATAAAATCATATACTTAAAACAAAAAAGGATAGAAATAAAACAATGTGAACACTTTAAATACAGCACAAAAAACATAGTTTCATTAGTCAGAATCACGTAAAACTAGACAAGTTAAGTGTGGTTTTTGAAAAGATTAACGAGCATATGTTGATCAAACCCCAAAAACAGTGCTATATTAAATTCATCGAGTTCATCAAAGATTAAGGGGTAGTGTTATGATTTCATCTTCTCAAAAACAAGGGCTGGTTATGATTGCAGTGGTTGTGGGTTTAATGACACTGCCAATGATGTACTAACCCAATGATTTAAAATAAAAAAGGACGCAAATGCGTCCTTTTTTATTTATCTGTATAGCTCTACTGAATGTGCTTAGACAAAATATCCCAGTGCATATAGTAGAAACCAAGAGCGGCCAGCGTAATCAACGTCATTAGCAAAATTGCTGTACGCCAAATAAAGCGAGAGCTTCTTGGTGTCAGCTCTTTTTCACAAGCATCACATGCCGCCATAAAGCCTTTACGATCATCCAGCTTGTAATCGTCTTCGTGCACCACTTTGTTACGCACGGTTGCGATGAATCGAAGCTTTGCTATCACGTCATGCGGTAAACGTTCTTCACAACTATTAATAAGTTGGTGCAACCCTTTCCCTTCTGCATGGTACTGAGTACGCAAAAGTTTTTCGATCGTTCGGGTACGCATGACTACTTTTTCAATATCTGACATCGTAACCCTCCTTACCAGACCCTTCCTATGTTCATTATTTTTATTCTTCTATAAATTTAGAGCTTTTTCGAGCCGTTAAGTGCAATTTTACTTTCAATTTGTGCCCTTGAGCTCATATAGCCAGACAAGTGAAAGCTGCTTAGTTCAGCTTTAGTGACGTAGCTTACAGATGAAGCAACAATTTCATCGCGTCCCCATTGAGATAAACCGTGAAGTGCGCCGAATAAAATTCATGTCCCTTTCATTAGATTATGAATAAGTTACCTCAACTCATCGTTTCGTCAGCGAGTTCTGTAGAATGGGACCCGATAAAACATTGGAGGTTAATATGCCAATCTCACTTATTTTCGCCCTATTCGCCCTTATTGCCTTGGGCGCGTGGGTGTTTTTCCGTTTTTATAGTAAGCACTATGTGGGCGAAGACGCTCCAGAGCAAAGCGCGCAGGTAACGGTTTTAGATAAACAAGCGATAGACATACCAAACGCACCACCAGGTCAAGACGATCAAGAGTATTGGATTTACGTTCAACGTGGTTCTATCGGTCCAAAGCGTGAATTCCAAATTGGAGTGCATTACTACCATGCACTCAACCCTGGAGATAAGGGAACACTGACCTATCGCGGCAACAAGTTCCTTCACTTCGCTATCAAACGTTAAGGCAGTAACCAACGAGTCTTGGCAGAACGAGAAAAGAGATAGCTCATCGCTAAGGCTCCAGATCCACTAAGAACGATCCAGACTGGAATCACCCAAGCAGGATGTCCTGTGTACCAACCGAACTCTTTCATCGGCCATAAGAAAATAGGGTGAAGTAAGTAAATCCCCAAGCTGTGCTGACTGATCACACTGACCGCTTTTTGTACTTTTGGTGATAAGCCTTCACCAAAGTAACGCCCGATCATAAAAATCATCGAAGCCGCTAGAATCACATTCAGTGTTTTATAAGAGAGCCAGCGCCCAACCGTATACTTCTCCGCCTCTAAGCTATTTGTCACAACCATCGTAAAGGTCACTGCCAACGCCACGAGTCCTAGCCCAACAAATAAGGTCACCATAGAGCGATTCAAAGGTACCTTTTGAAATAAAACATACCCCAGTGGAAGGTAACCCATATAAAGCCACATCTGATTACTCCAAGGGCCATCAATCTTGAACAAGAACAGAGTGCTGGTGAAAAGCCAAAATGCGAGATAGGTATACAAGACGTTGTCATCCACGTTGCGTACCATCCATTGAAACAGCGGAATCACAAAATACAGTGGTATAAAGTAATAGAAAAAGCCGAGATGGTAATACGTTGCGTGGAATGGGCTATTGCTTAATACCTCTTTTACGGTTTCAAAATCAAAGCCTTGAGAAGTCCAGCCTGAAAGGTATGCATAAAACATCGACCAAATAAGAAATGGAACTAAAACTTTGCCCAAACGCCTTTTGATATAATACTTACCGTCAAATGGTCGAGTGTCACTGAGCATTAGCGCTCCGGTGATCAAAATAAAAACTGGCACTGCCCAGCGGGTTACGCTATTCACGCCTACCGCTGTCAGCCATTGGTCAAATGGAATCACTCCTAACTCATTTCGATACGGTGCCAAGACGTGAATGGCGATCACTGCTACCGCTGCGAAGCAGCGCAATAAATCAAAAAACAGAACCCTTTCTCTCATACCTTTCCCTACTTTGAGTCGCTTATCGTTTATAGCATAGGGTAAATCTCAACCAGTGAAATAGTTAACAATCTGTTTTTGCTTATTTTTAACTCAACAATGACCTACAACGGGGATTTCATCACCACTCTAATCACTTAACGAGAACCAAAAACCAAGCATCAGTATTCACTCTCGATGCCAAACCGAAACAATCTGATTACAGCAAACGGCGCATAAGAAACAAAAATGGCTCCGATTTGGAGCCATTTATACCATCTACAGATAGCGATACTGGGGGTAGTTACGCAGTAGCAACATTAGCTTTTGGCAACTTAATTGAAATCAGCGTCGTCAGTGCCAAGAAAGCAAAAGAAACCCATAAGCACGCCGCAAGACCAGCCTCTTGGTAGATCCAACCCGATAATACCGTGCCAATCAAACGTCCCATCGCATTGGCCATGTAGTAAAAACCGACATCCAACGAGACGCCATCGCCTTTAGCGTAGCTCACTATCAAGTACGAGTGCAGCGAAGAGTTAATGGCAAACACAGCGCCAAAAATCATCAAACCTACCACAATCACCAATTCAGGCTGCCAACCGATTTGCACACCATAAGCAATACCAGCCGTAATTAACGCTAGGATTCCTGCCCACACCAATGCAGCACTACCATCAGGCACACGACCTTGCGCTTTGCCAGTAATACGCGGCGCAAAGCCTTGCACAAACCCATAAGCAATAACCCACGCTGCGAGAAAGCTACCAACCCACAAGTGATCCCAGCCAAACACGCTACCAAGATAAATAGGCAGAGCGACCACAAACCACACATCACGCGCCCCAAACAAGAACATGCGAGCTGCGGATAAAATGTTTATCGATTCAGACTTGGAGAATATTTGGCGAAACTTAGGTTTACTCTTTGCTTTACCCATGTCCGCTTCTAGCCAGATCATGCTGCAAATAAACACTAATGTAAGTACACCCGCCATAATAAACATCGAGTTTTGAAAACCCACCCAAGACAGCAGCAAGCCACCAACAAAAAAGCCCGCTCCTTTGAGTGCATTCTTCGAGCCAGTCAAAATCGCTACCCATTTGTAGAGCGCCCCTTGCTGCTCGTCTGGTACTAGCGTTTTAATCGCGCTCTTAGCACTCATTTTGTTCAGATCTTTGGCAATCCCCGACAGAGCTTGCGCTGCCATCACCCAAGGAATGGTCAGCCATGCATTTGGTACTGCGAGCATCAACAACGCAAACACTTGCATCGCTAAACCAATGTTCATGGTTTTATTAAGGCCTAACCTTGCGCCCAGCCAACCACCAACTAGGTTTGTCACCACACCAAAAAATTCATAGAAAAGGAACAGTGAGGCAATAGCTAACGTGGAATAACCTAAGTCATGAAAATAGAGCACCACCAGCATACGCAGTGCGCCATCGGTCACCGTAAAGTTCCAATAGTTAAACGTCACTAACATGTACTGACGAATACTTTTGCTTAATTGAGAAATCATATTGACCTCATATGTACAGCGATAGAAGCATTTAGATCATCATGTTCTAAATACTTCCTAACCTGTACAGCAACATTGACCAATACAATGTTGCTGTGATTTTCAAAAAATGCCCCAACATCAATAAAAAGCAAAATACAACTTAAAAACAATGCATTAGTTAATATTAATGGCTTTTTTTGTAAACAGTCGTATCCTGAAGAAGCTCGAATTTAGCTTTTGGATCATAATGAACCAAAAGCTATTTAAGCTGATCAAGCGTCTTGAGCCACGCGTTCGATGTACTCAACTTGCACAGGTTTTGTAAATGCACCAGGGCGCAATGCCTGCACTTCTCGCACGATATCTTCTAACTGCCATTCCTTTTCTAGGAGTAGGTGAGCAGCGAACAAACCTGTGCGCCCCGAACCACCCATGCAATGCATCGCAACTTTGCCACCTTGAGCAAGAATCGCGTGCAGTTCCGGACTGGCTTGTTGCCACTTCGTCGCAAACTCTTCATTTGGTGCGCAGTCGTCTTCAATCTCGATCTGGAACCATTTCATTCCCAGTTGCTGAGTGGCTTCACCCAATGCAGAGACATTCTTCGCAGCTAATTCACTATCATCTAATGCAGTAACGACCGCTTGAACACCCTGCTCTTTCAACTGTTCTAACGACGCATGCAAATCGACACCTTTCGTTCCTGGGCACGGTGTTAAGATTAAAGCACCGGAGTCCAAATCTAATTGCCATGTAGGATGAGACATTGTGACCCCCTTTTAAGCCAAACCAACGTTACGAACCAGCTCTGCTGTGCGCGTTGCATAACCCATTTCGTTATCGTACCAAGCGTAAATCTTAACCATACGAGAACCCACAACCATGGTTGATTGCGCATCAACGATGGTTGAACGTTGGTCGCCTTTATAATCGATAGAAACTAAAGGACGCTCTTCGAAGCCAAGGATGCCTTTCAAATCACCTTCAGATGCTTCTTTTAACAGTGCATTCACTTCTTCTGCCGTGGTATCACGCTTCACATCAAAAATGATGTCTGTTAACGATGCGTTTGCTAGAGGTACGCGAACCGCATGACCATTAATTTTGTCTTTTAATTCTGGGAAAATTTCGACAATCGCCTTCGCGCTACCCGTAGTGGTTGGGATAAGGCTCATGCCGCATGCTCTTGCACGGCGTAGATCTTTGTGTGGCGCATCCAAAATAGTTTGCGTATTCGTCAGGTCGTGAATGGTCGTAAAAGAAGATTGTTCGATACCCAATTTCTCATGAATGACTTTAACCACAGGTGCGATACAGTTAGTCGTACACGAAGCCGCTGTCACGATACGATGTTTTTCAGGGTCGAAAATATGGTCGTTCACGCCCACCACAATGTTCGCGATACCTTCTTCTTTCACAGGTGCGCTTACCACGACACGTTTCACGCCTTGCTCTAGGTATTTATTCAGGAATGATGTTTTGCGATGTACGCCTGTCGCTTCAATCACAACATCACAATCAGACCAGTTCACCGCATCGATATCGCGTTGTTGAGTCGTGGCGACACGCTTGCCGTTGATGACGAGCTCACTGCCTTCGACCTGAACTCCATGATGCCAACGACCTTGCACTGAATCGAATTCTAATAAGTGACCAAGCGTAGCGGCGTCACCTGCGACATCGTTGATTAACACAAACTCCAATTCTGGCCAATCAAATGCCGCTCGCAGCGCTAAGCGACCAATTCGGCCAAAGCCATTAATTCCTACTTTAATTGTCATAGTTTTACCCTCTAACCTTCTACCTTGAATCTCTATTCGCTGTTAACAGCAAGCCTCACGACTTTTATCGTGTAAGCGTGTGATGTCGTCTTGGTATTCCTGCTTCAAACAGTTTGATGCCACTAAGTCTTCAATTAACTTTCGCATCCAACCTGGTAATTGCTGTGATAACTCGTAATACACCCATTGCCCTTGGCGTTTATCCACCAAGATGCCACTGGATCGTAACTGAGCAAGATGACGAGAAACTTTCGGCTGGCTCTCTTGCAGAGCAAACGCCAAATCACCAACGCAAGTTTCACCTTCACGGGCCACGAGCATTAAACAACGTACGCGTGTTTCATCGGATAACAGCTTAAAAAACTGATGTGGAAGCATAATGAACATACCTATATATGGATATGCGTATATGTTTATTTAATTAAGGTATATCGTCAAGAGGAAACCGTCCATCGTCATAAAAGTTTCACATCTAACGAACAGCTTGATTGTAAAGAGAGAGATTCAAAGAGATAAAAGATAAGACCAGAAATTATGCAGTCGCGATGCTTTGACTCCAGCGAACCGCTTCACCTAAGGAGAGCTTCACTTCCTCTAAAGGCAACCCCAATTGCATCGTGATTTTTTCAACCCCCGACCAATCGGCACGCTCGTAGCACTCTTCGAGGGAAATAAGTGCACCATAAACCCCTTTGCGATGTAATAGCGCTTGTTGTACTGAATGACTAAGCGGTAACTGCCTAACTAAAGATTCCACCGAAAGATCCAGCAACGCATCTAGAATCGACAGCAAACCAACCATGAAACCTTGTTCGTTGAGATGAGAGAATGGCTGATAGCGCGACATCAATTGGCAAAATTGAGCTCGTTGCAATGAAAGGTGATACAGCTCTCGAGGCTTGTTACTGGAGATATACGATGCCACAACCAAAGAGACAAACTGCTTAAGGTTATCCTGGCCAAGATAAATCAATGCCTGACGAAAAGAGCTGATTTCGACAGCCAAATTCGGCGCTTGCGTATTTACAAAACGCAATAACTTATACGAAAGCGCGACATCTTGCGTAATGATGGACTCGATACGAGTAAAGTCAGGCTCAGGAGCACAAACTTCACGAAACAGTTGCAATGCCAACACTTGCTCAGGACTGACGTATTTAGTCTGCGAGACGAGTGGCTTGCTAAAAAAATAACCTTGGAAAAATTTAAAGCCAGCCGCTTTCGCTTGCTCAAATTCTTCTGCGGTTTCAACACGTTCTGCTAAAAAGTGGTATTTGACGCGTTTGGCAAGGTGTGTTTTGACCAGTTCACAGGCCTTTTCGAGCCCCATCGCCATAATGTCGAGCTTCACAATATGCACATATGGCAAAAAACGGCGCCATTCTGGTGTTAGGGTGAAGTCATCCAAAGCGATCAAGTAACCTTCTCGATAAAACTCACGAATCGCATCAAGAAGCTCATCCGTAGGTTGGCACGTTTCCAACACTTCGATGACAATTTTGTTTTTCGGCAAACTGCGCGGCAAACGTCGCACCAAGCTTTGATGAGGAAAGTTAATAAAGCATCTAGAAGAGGCAATCACTGGGTTAGTACCCAGCGATAGGAAGTTTTCGACAATCAGTCGGTATGTCGCTCGATTTGAATCAATATGTGAAGGGTATGCGTTACTCTCCCCGTCTCGAAACAACAATTCATAACCCAGCGTCTGTCTTTTTCGGTTAAAGATCGGCTGGCGAGCGACATACGTTGTATTCATGCTAAAGAAGGACCTATAAATGGCTTATGACTTTGCAGCTGCTAATAATGCACCACAACCCATGAACATTGAACCGAATACTTTGTTTATTTTTCCCATGATTTTATCGGAGCGAATAAAGCGTCCCATTTGTGCTGCCAAGCTCGTGTAACCCAACATTACACACGCATCAATCACGACCGTAGTGACGCCAAGCACCAACAGTTGCGTGATTTGGTCTTTTGCTGGGTCAATAAACTGCGGGAACAACGCCACCAGAAAAACAATCGATTTAGGGTTGGTGAGGTTAATTAACACTGCCTTGTACAACAGCGCCGTGCCTGACATCTCGTTGTGGTTTTCAGCTGCGACTAAGCTTGATGTGTCGCGCCATTTCTGAATCCCCAACCAAACCAGATAAGCGGCACCAACCCATTTAATGACAGAAAATGCGGTTGCTGACTGCGCGACAAGCGCACCAATACCCGCCCCCACCAGCGCGATGTGGATAACTAAACCAATTTGTAAGCCAATAATGGCACCCAGTGATTTACGGGTACCGTAACTCAAACCATTACTGATTGAGTTCACCGTGCCAGAGCCCGGAGCCAAACTAAAAACGATTGCTGTTACTACATAAGCTAACCAGACATGGGTATCCATTGCATTTCCTCACTAATTCTTCGATGATACATCGCGTAAACAACGTATCTTCAGGTAATCAACTAATGGCGACTAACCATTCACCTTTGACTTATACTCAAGAGACATTATTTGAGCAAGCAATTGGTGGTCCGATCGCAGCACTTTGGCAAACTCGCCAAGAGGGCTTTGTTAAAGGGACTGAGAAAAAGAACATTTACTGGTGCAAGCTAACCAACCCAGAGCATAAAAAAGCCGTGCTCATCGTAAATGGACGCATTGAGTCTTCCTGGAAATACCAAGAGCTGTTTTACGATCTCTACCGCCAAGGTTTCGATGTCTATTCCTTTGACCACCGCGGACAAGGTTTATCAGATCGTTTATTATCTGACTCAGATATGGGTCACGTCTATGACTTTACTGATTATATTGATGATATGGACATCGTCGTAAAAAAACACGACCTTAGCGAATATCAACAATGCTTCATCATCGCGCACTCTATGGGCGGCGCGATCGCGACACGTTACCTGCAAACTCACTCAGAACACCCTTTTACTGGTTTGATTCTAAGTGCGCCCATGTTTGGCATTAACCTGCCATGGTACCTATCACCAATAGCGATTCCGGTCACACAAATTATGTCAGCGGTATCGACTTTACCACGCTATGCACCAGGACATCAGGCCTACTTCCCTAAGCCCTTTGAAGATAACCCACTTAGCCAAAGTTACGGCCGCTACCAATGGTTCCGAAACCTATATACGGAAAAACCGGAACTGCAAGTCGGTGGGCCAAGCACTCGCTGGGTTTGGCAAGGGCTCATGGCCGCTAAGCAGTGCTTTTTATTAACTCGCCAAGTCAAAATACCAGTCATCCTAATCCAAGCCGGAAACGATCGGATTGTTAGCAACCTCGCGCAAAAGCGTTTTATTGATAAATTGCGGAAAACCAACCCACACGCGGAGCTGCTTTCTATCGAAGGCGCACAGCATGAAATCTTATTCGAGACCGATAAGTATCGTAATCAAGCGCTCGATGCGATTTTCCGCTTTATGAATGACCATAAATCGCCATCAAACGAACAAGCACAATAAGAACTCTAGGCGACCATTTCACGACTAAGATTAAAGAGGAAATGTCTACACATCGATTTACCCTCTTTTTCATCCTCATTTTGGCGTACACTGCTTGAACTTGGCTACTTTGACACAGTGTTTAACCGCATAGTGCTACGGGCCCAAGTTCCCCCGCATTCGGAGCAGTACGATCTAGTCAGTCTGCTGTACTCCGTTTGCAATTCACCTGTTCCACACTATCCAAACCGTTTACGAGGACTTCATGAGCACATCGCTACCTTGCAAAGAGATCACCAAAATCGTTGCCTCTGATCTGGATGGCACGTTACTCGCACCTAACCATCAGCTCAGTGCTTACTCAAAAGAGACGCTAAAAGCGCTGCATGAAAAGGGTTATACCTTTGTCTTTGCAACCGGCCGTCACCACGTAGACGTTGCGAGCATCCGTCGCCAAGTTGGCATTCCAGCTTATATGATCACGTCGAATGGTGCCCGAGTGCATGACCAGGAAGATCAGCTAATGTACAGCGAGAATGTCCCTGCGGAACTGGTACAAGGCGTGATCGACACGATCAAACATGATCAAGAAATACTTATTCACATGTATCAAAATGATAGCTGGTTGATGAACAAGGATGATGAAACGTTACGTGACTTCCACGATGAATTCACTTACGTCTTATTTGATGAAGACCACGCCCCAACTGACGGTATTGCGAAAGTTTTCTTCACGCATCCAGGAGAAGACCACGAACGTTTGGTCGTATTTGAAAACAAACTACGTGAGCAGTTTGGTGATAAGCTGAACATCGCATTTTCAACGCCTTGGTGTTTGGAAGTAATGAGCGCTGGCGTGTCTAAAGGTCATGCTCTTGAAGCGGTAGCGAAAAAACTCGACCTCACGTTAGAAAACTGCGTAGCATTTGGTGATGGCATGAATGACGTAGAAATGCTGTCGATGGCAGGTAAAGGGCTAGTTATGGGTACATCACACGAAAAAGTGATGAAAGCTCTACCAAATAATGAAGTAATTGGCAGCAATGCTGAAGATGCGGTTGCACACTACCTACAAGAACACTTGCTGTAAGCTTCAATACTCCAAATAATGAAGGGCTGCACATTCGCAGCCCTTCTCTTTTATCGCTGACTTGGCAGCTTCTCTTTGCCAAGAATCGCGTCCCATTCTTCTTCTGTCACGGGCATAATCGACAAGCGATTTCCACGTTTCACCAACGGCATGTTCTCAAGTTCTGGCATCGCTTTCATCACCGACAACGGAATCACTCGCGCCGTTTTACGTACAAACTCTACATCCACCATAATCCAACGCGGGTTGTCTGGGTCTGACTTTGGATCGTAATAATCGCTTTCGGGATCGAATTGGAAATGATCGGGATAGGCTTCTCTCACAACTTTAGCAATACCTGCCACGCCAACATGTTTACAAGAAGAGTGGTAAATCAGGACTAAATCGCCCACCTTCACTTGGTCACGCATCATATTGCGCGCCTGATAATTACGAACTCCCTCCCAACATGAAACCTTTTGGGTTCGAAGCGTGTCAATAGAAAAGGTATCTGGTTCAGTTTTAAATAACCAATATGCCATAATGCCATCCGATGCCGATTGAGTAACAATAATGAGGAAGATATAACATGAAGGCTTTGAAAAACCCAGTGGCGCTTGCCACCCTGCTGGTTCTGCAAGCATGTAGTTCACAGTCGCCACAATCTGGTGCCGCTGACCCAACCTCTCCACCAGCAACCTTAGATAAGCCTGAAACCATTCAACCTCAAACTTTTATGCTGCGCGGAAAAGTGATCGTCGGTCACGAGAGCCAATACATCATGCCTTGTGGCAGCGACAAGCAATATTGGTTGCAACTATCACCACAGCAAATGCAACGAGCAATTCAGTTAAATAACGAGCCTTACCAGACTATGTATGGCGAGGTTATCGGCCACCTCAACCCACCGGGCATCGATGGGTTTTCTGCTGATTTCGATGCTAACTTTGTCGTGGAACAAGTGAACTTCCTCACAACGGAAAACCCAAACCGTTGTCAGCAACCAAACAAACCAACTCGCGTGTTTGGTAATGAGCCTTCTTGGTCGGCAAGCTTTGAGGCTAATGGACTAACATTCCAGCAAATCGGCAAACAAACCACAAAATTAGCGATTAACAGCAGTCAGCTTCAACCTCGCCAGCGCACTTATCAACTGCAAGGTGGTGAGCTTCGCTTAACAGAAAACCTCTGCTCAGACACAATGAGCGATTCTTTGTATGGCTGGAAAGCAACACTAAAACATGATGGCGAGACGTATCAAGGTTGTGGTATGGCTGCAAACGTCGATGCAACGCTTGGCTGGGCTAATACCTATGTCGCGACCTCAACCCAATCACAAGGCTTTGAAGTACAAATGACCTTAAACCCAGACCACAGCGCCACAACAAAATACCGTTACGCCAATGGACAAGCACCATTAATCGAGCGTGGTTACTGGCAACAGTTAAGTCCGTCTCAGGTTCAAGTTGTCATGACGCATCATCAACAGCAAAGACTGATGTCAGAGCGACTGTTTACTCGAGAAGGCAATCAGCTCAAAGCGACCAAAGAAAAAGTCGGTAACTTAGTATACCCAATCACCGATGGTGGTTTAGTCCTTTATCCTGCCACCGTTCGTGATGAAGGCATCATGCAACCAGCCGAAAAACGCACCAACAACCCCATCGGTAGTGCTGACGTCCCTTCTAGTGCAGAGTTTGATTCAAAAGTAGATGCCGCGGTGCGCAACTACTTCTTTATCCATCAAACCACCCCCAACAATAACCAATACCGTTGGCTAACTTACGACCTCAACAGCGATGGTAACGAAGAGCTATTGGTACAGTTGGATTGGTGTGGTTCCGGAGGCTGTACATTGCTGATATTTGAACATCACGAAAAGGAATGGCGATTTAATAGCCGCATTACACTAGTGCAAAGCCCGATTATGCTCGGCCAACAAACCTCTCATGGTTGGCGAGATCTGATTTTTAATGTCAGCAGTGGCGGAGCTAAAGCGGCTCAACACGTGATGCAATACACTGGGGTTAGCTACCCACTCAACCCAAGCATGGCGCCAACGGCAACGCCGAGCCAAGTCAGTGGCGTGCGTCTGTTCTCTGATGGGATAAGCCCGGTGCGAGAAGGAGTTCGTCTGTAATGTCACAACCGTGTCCAACCTGCGGTTTTCAATTCAATTGTATGTGCTCGCTAATGCCGAAACTTAACAGTGAGCACAACATCCTGCTGTTAATGCATCCGAATGAACTGAAGCGTGATACTAATACCGGCCAGCTACTAGAGCAGTGCCAACTCAGCATTGAGCGAGTAATCTGGGATCGCAAACAGCCACCAGCAGAATTGCTCACTCTATTAGCTGATCCATCGCGGTATCCGGTGTTGCTCTTCCCCTGTGAAGAAAGTATCACACTCGAACATGTGGTACTCCAAAGCCAGCAACAAACCAAAACTCCGCTGTTTATTATTTTAGATGCCACCTGGCAAGAGGCGCGCAAGATGATCAATAAGAGCCGTTGGTTAGAAGGTATCCCTACTATGGGATTATCTGCGTCGGCGGACTCACAATATCAGCTGCGACGCAACCAACAACAAGGTAATTTGTGCACGTTTGAAGTCGCTGCACATCTGCTCGGGCAACTTGGAGAACAAAACAACCAACAACAAATGCAGCGCTTTTTTGCCCATTACCTCGCTCTGTTCCAAGCTGAAAAGAGTGGACACGCTCTTAAGCGTTAACCATTAAGCTCAGTAGAAGAACCAAACAAAAAACGCAGCCTACGCTGCGTTTTTTACTACAAGAAGTTTCACGTGAAACATCATTAAAACAGTCGAGTCGGCTCGCCAAGATAGTAACCCTGCAAATAATCCACCCCCATGTCTTGTGCAATGGTACACACCTCCTGATTGTGGACGAACTCCGCCACCGTCTCCGCGTTCAACACCTGGCACAAACGCACCAACTGGGAAGCGATCTTGCGCTGTTTTAAATCTTTATCAATATCACGAATCAAGCTGCCATCGAGCTTTATGACTTCTGGCTCCAACTTCAGGATTTCATCGATATTCGAATAGCCGGACCCAAAGTCATCAACAATGATACGCGCCCCTAAGCTTCTAAAATGACTGCACACTTCTATCATTCGGCCGTAGTCTTTGATCTGCTCAGATTCCAGCACTTCTAAACCAATTCGCCTTGGGTCATTTAGCTGGCTAATTTCATGCTCTAAAAGCATTAAAGTTTTATCACTGAGCAAATCTTGCGGCGATAAGTTTATAGAAAAGTCACCTTGCTTATCTCGCATATAATGCAACGTAGAATGAATCATGTGCCGACTTAGTCGAGTGTAAAGATGCGTATCAGAGATAATTGGCAGAAAACGCCCTGGCGCAATCACCGTTCCATCGGCTTCCAGAATACGAACCAAACATTCTTGGCTTGCCAATTTGTGGCTACCCGCATGCACAATAGGTTGGCTATAAGTGATGATATTCTGTTTGAGAATGGCTCTACTGACGCAACTTAGCCATCCAAGTTGCTCTTTACGCACATCCTCACTGACTTCAATATCTTTCGCATTACAGATATGGGTATTACTGCGTACACCAGAGCGCCTCGCTTCGATGCCTTTGAGTAAGAGCTCATCCACTGAAGCGGATGGAAAGTCTCGACGACTCACTAAGCCGCCGCATAGCGAGATAGAAAGATAATCTATTTCACGTAGGCCAATTGGCTCAAAATTAGTTTGTTCTACCGCGTCAGCAAAACGCGTAAAGTGCTGTTTGATGGTTTCGCTGCTTTGGTCAGCTTTAAATATGAATGCCCACTCACCAACCCCAATACTATAAAGCTGCAAAGCCGTTGGCATGCCAAAACGCTTTCGTAGTCGATTCGTAAAGTGCATTGAGAGATCTTTGAGTAATTGATCTCCCACTCGGTAGCCGTATTTTTCGTTGATATGACTAAAGTTAAGTAGCTTTAGAGTCAACAAATGCTCATCCAAATCGATGTTACTCAGCCGCTCTTGCAATGCGACCCGGTTTTGTAACCCCGTACGACTGTCGCGTCGATAGCTTTCTTGTAACTTGCGCGTTTGGCGATCGAGTTGATATCCCATATGCGCGTTCATATGGTTGAGATCGCCGATCGCATTTCGAATCAAGCTAAACAACGGTGAAATAGAGGAGCTAACGGGCGACTTAGGCAAGTTCAATGTTTGCACTTCGTCTCCCTCTCGCATCGCTAAATACGTCAGGCTGTGATGAAGAATTTCGGGCTGACCAATACCACCATGCAGTTCCCCCATACAGTAACTACCAAACGTCGTCGCAATATCTTTGAAGGCTTGGACTTCGTCGCTGCTGTCAATAAAGTCTAACCGTGACGCGCAGTTAAAAATCATCACGACTTCAGGTTGGTGCATGGCTAACTCAACCACACCATGCCGCACTTGCTCGAGCGTTAACGAGGGATGGTTATAGCAAAATTGCACTTCGTCACCAAGACACCAAGGCCTGTCGAAGCTCATACTGCCATCAGCGTGTAGCTCCGTTACCGTACAAACTTCCTTTCGCCCTAAGCTTTCTCGATATAAAGGAAAGCTGAGCAGTTGACTCAGCGTCACGTCATGGCCATCCGCCAAGTAACGCTTGTATACGTCCAGCGCTTTCTTCTCACCTAAACAATACAAGCGCGTTCCTTTTGCATGAGTGACTTTGTGTGGCATGCCAATCGGGTTCCATTCCGAATACGCATCAGTCCATAGCTTCAAAGTATCACTGTGCAAAGCTACGGCAACCACAGCGTTATCGTAAACTCGGTTTTGATATAGCACCCAGCAGCCATCGTCAATACTCTGCGCCAACCCTCCAGAAATCACTACTTCTTCACTGGCGAAGGTTTGAAACAAGGGATAGTCACGTCGTTCAATTTGCACAGCAAAGCTGAGGATCACCTGTGAATTATGCTGCATTAGAAGAGAGCGCTTGAGCTCCCCGCCATCAATGTCAGGGGAGTAAGAGTATGTTTGTACCGCAGAAGTCAGCGTGGTTTGCTCAAATTCAATCACACTCACTAGGCAACCAGAGGTAAATATCTCCCCTTCCAGAATCACATTACGCGTACTATGCCCCATAACATGAGCATTCGGCAGCGACGACAAAACGGCGTCTGCAAGTGTGGTCGTAATTTCGCGCGATTGCGTCGACAATATTTGTACTAAATATCGTTTATCTGAGGAAGTCGGAAAAGTGACTAAAAAGTCATTCAGTTGACTGACATCGTGAACCAGTTTTGAAAAAGCTCGCATGGACCTACCACTGCCGTAACACTATCTTCACCACGACGTGTGGCGTTACTATTTTTATTTAATAGAGAATAATTTACGTGGCTTTGCGCTGCTTTTCTAGACACAAAATGAGATTAGAATGGATTAATGCGAAAGCAATTAAAAAAGTGTGAGTAACGGCTGCAAACTATTGATTTCAATATCAGGTAAAGTACGTGTTTTTGAATGGTTAATGACATTTTTATTCATATCATTAAACCAACAGGCTGCAAAACCAGCCAACTTTGCACCATGCACATCCGTGGTTAGGTGATCACCGACATGCAGAATATTCTCCGCAGGGATATCCAAGAATCGCTTCGCTTTAGTAAACATATCGGTTGCGGGTTTCGCCAATCCATCTGGTCCTGCTTTAAGTACCTGTTGGAAATAAGGCGTAAGACCGATGCGGTCTAAATTCACATTACCGTTGGTGATTGCCACCAACGGGATGCGCTGCGCGAGTTCCTCCAGTACATCGAGGCTTTGCTGCGGCACTTCAAAACGATTACGCCAGTCCAATGCAACGTCTACTGCGGCTTTCGCGGCGGCATGTGCTGCGTCTTCGTCGTAGCCTACTTGGGAGAAAGCTTGCTGAAGTTGCACTAAACGCCATAAAGTGACATCGCTCTTCAGCTCGGGTTGTTGCTGCACAACTCGCTGTTTGAGAGCAAACCAATCCGCTTTGTTCATATGAGCAACCGCTGGATGATGGTGCTTGAGCCAAGATAGCAACTCACGCTCCATGCGAACGATCACAGGATAGTTGTCATAGAGGGTATCATCTAGGTCAAAGGTCATTGCCTTAATAGGCTCGATACGGCGATAAAATTTCATACTTCGGCTCACTCCCCGTTCTTTTTGCGTGCGCGTGGGTGGGCTTGGTCGTAGGCTTGCGCCAAATGTTGGAAATCCAAGTGCGTGTAGATTTGGGTCGTCGAAATGTTCTCGTGCCCTAAAAGCTCCTGCACCGCACGTAAGTTATTGCTTGATTCGAGCATATGTGTCGCAAATGAGTGACGCAATTTATGCGGACTAATATGGCTTGCGACAGACTGTTTCTGCCCCCATTCAGCCATGCGCTTTTGCACGCTACGATGCGAAATACGCGTTCCGAGCTTAGATACAAACAAGGCGGGCTCACCTGGAGCGGCTAAATCACCACGAACGCGTAACCACTTCCCGACCCACTCGGTTGCCATCCCAGAGAACGGCACTTTACGTTCTTTATCGCCTTTACCAATAACACGAAGCTCACCACTACGCAGTTGTACATCACGTACATCCACACCCACCAACTCAGCCAAACGTAAACCGGCGCCGTACATCAGCTCCATCATGGCACGATCGCGCACAGCCAACGGGTCGTCCTCGTTGACTTCAAGTAATTGGCTCACTTCGTCAACATCGAGGTTTTTGGGCAACGGGCGTTTTTTGCGAGGTGCTGAAACCCCTTTGGCTGGGTTAGCCGACATCTCGCCACGCAGAATAAGGAAATCGAAAAAGCTACGCAGCGATGAGAGTCGCGTTGCCAAACTGCTGGCTTTCATGCCTTCTCGCATGCCCTTACCTGCTAATTGGCGCACCCAACCAGCATCCACTTGAGACCAATCTTTGAGTCCCATTTCAGCTAAGTGCTGCGCCATTGTTTCTAGCTGCTGTTTGTAATTGCGCTGAGTATGTAGGCTAAGCCCCTTTTCGCTTCGTAAGAATTCATAGAAGCGCTCAAGAGGCTTTTGCAGACTATTTGGCAGAGGAGTGTTGGGAGTTGTCGTCATCGTAACTTTGCCATACCAGTGTTTGAGCGAGATGTGCCACTACTAATGATAGGTGACGCAAAAACAAGGTATCCATATCTGGCTGAAAATGGCCGCCATCTTCACTAGAAAAAGCAAGCACGCCCAGTGTTTGCTGTTTCACGAGCGGCAGTACCACATAGGACCCCATTTCCGGCACTTCCATGTTGCCAAACAAAGCTTCACGATCTACTTTGCGAAGACGTCCTAAGTACGCATCTTTGCCATTTAAGTGAGTGGTCGCAAAGCGTTGATAACTTTCCTTACTCAATTGAATCGATGCGTCGCATTGACTAAACAATCGAACAAACGCACGTAAGCCCAATGCTTTGGCTTTATCTTCGATAGAATGAATGACTTGTTTAAAGTCACCACACTTTAGAATCTGCCCCTGCAAATCCATAAATTCGTAAAAGGTGCGATCATTGTTCGCCGCAAGCGACATTAGTGTAGTGATCTCTTCCTCTAACTCTTCAATGCGCTGACGTTGGCGATTCATTTGGATGTGTACCAAAGATACCGCGCCTAAGTCTGAGTGTGGGAAAGATAAACGATCCACAAGCTCCGGACGTTGCACAAAAAAGTCTGGATGATCTTTGAGGTACTCGGCCACTACTTCAGCCGTTAAGGCATCTGCTTCTACTTGAGACAAACCGTTTCCTTTTTCTTCAACTAGCAAGATAATTGACCATCAAATACATGCGTTGTAGGTCCGGTCATAAACAACGGCTTGCCAGGACCTTGCCATGCAATTCGCAATTCACCACCAGGTAGAGAAACCTTAACGTTTTCATCCAACAAGCCCTGCAGAATCCCAACCGCGACTGCCGCGCATGCACCACTACCACAAGCTTGTGTCTCTCCTGCGCCTCGCTCATAAACTCGAAGACGAATATGGTCACGACTCATCACCTGCATAAAGCCAGCGTTGACGCGCTCTGGGAAACGCTCATGCGACTCGAGCAGCGGACCGAGAGTTTCCACTTCTGCCGTATCCACATCGTCGACCACGGTCACTACGTGCGGGTTACCCATGCTCACAGCACCACAAAACAAGGTATTGTCGCCTGCTCGCATGATGTAAGTTTTCTCTTTTTGCTTCGCTTTGAAAGGAATTTTGTTCGGTTCAAACTCTGGCACGCCCATGTTGACCGTCACTTCCCCATCATCTTCGATGTTGAGAATCATCTTTCCTTTCTTGGTGCTCACGCTGATGCTGTATTTATTGGTCAGCCCCTTCAAGCGAACAAAGCGGGCAAAACAGCGTGCACCGTTACCACACTGTTCAACTTCACTACCATCGGCATTAAAAATCCGATAATGGAAGTCGGTTTCAGGGTCGTAAGGGGCCTCTACCACGAGCAATTGGTCAAAACCAACGCCAGTATGACGATCCGCCAAGCGGCGGATCAGGTCTTGCGAGAAAAACACGTTCTGGGTAATACAGTCGACGACCATGAAGTCGTTGCCCAAACCGTGCATTTTGGAAAAGTGGAAATGCATTTGTTGTGTGTTACTCCGGTAGAATCTGTTCCAGCTGCCACAAACTGGTCAGCTCCTCACGCTGGCGAACTAAGTGGCTTTGTTTACCGTCCACCATCACTTCTGCCGCTCGGGTACGAGTATTGTAGTTCGAAGACATCACAAAACCATAGGCACCTGCTGAACGAACCGCGAGTAGATCACCTTCTTGCAAAACGAGTGCGCGATCTTTACCCAAGAAGTCGCCGGTTTCACAAATAGGACCAACCAAGTCGTAAGTCTGAGCTTCACCCTTTCGCGGTGAAACTGGCACAATATCTTGCCATGCTTGGTATAGCGCAGGACGCATCAAGTCGTTCATTGCAGCGTCGATAATCGCAAAGTTTTTATGCTCAGTATGTTTTAAAAACTCAACACGCGTTAGCAAGATACCTGCGTTCGCAGCAATTGCACGGCCTGGCTCAAAGATCAGCTCCAAGTCTTGGTGATTTTCAAGACGGCCTAGTAACGCTTTGGCGTAATCAGAAGGCTGAGGTGGTAATTCATCACGATAGACCACACCCAAACCGCCGCCGACATCAAGGTGACGAATGTTAATGCCTTGTGCTTTTAAATCATCAATCAGAGCTAATAAACGGTCTGTCGCGTCGATAAATGGGTCTATATTGGTCAGCTGAGAACCAATGTGGCAGTCGATGCCTTGCACATTCAAGTTCGGCAGGCTTTGCGCGAATTTATAAACATCTGGCGCACGATCAAACGCAATGCCGAATTTATTGTCGCGAAGACCAGTCGAAATGTAAGGGTGTGTTTTCGCGTCGACATCTGGATTGATACGCAGAGAAATTGGCGCAATCACACCAAGCTCACCCGCAACCTTGTTCAAACGTTCTAGCTCTGGCTCAGATTCAACGTTGAAACATTTGATACCTAGCTCAAGAGCGCGCTTCATCTCTGCCGGTGTTTTACCAACACCAGAGAAAACGACTTTTTTCGGATCACCGCCTGCGGCAATCACACGCTCAAGTTCACCACCCGACACGATATCAAAACCCGATCCCAAACGCGCTAGCGTGTTCAATACGCCTAAGTTTGAGTTGGCTTTCACCGCGTAGCAAACCAGGTGAGGATGCTGACCCACAGCACTATCAAACGCCTTCCAATGGCGCTCTAGCGTGGCTCGAGAATATACGTAAAGAGGAGTGCCATATTGCTCTGCAAGAGCTTGAAGTGGGACGTCTTCGGCCCAAAGCTGGCCATCATCCTGATAGTTGAAGTAATCCAAAATTCGCTTCCCTTATTTTATTCGACTGCTGAACCCTAATTTCACCCTAAGGTGCGGTTATTTATTGTGATTGCTCATTCTGTTGAGTGTCATCTGGAATGTATAGTGAGCCAGACTGACCACACCCCGCTAAGGTCGCGGCAACCATCACAAACAACACAGTAACTAATTTTTTCATTTCGCATATCGTGATTATTGAATCAATGCCCCCTATAATCGCACCACACTCAGGAAAAGCAATAGGATAGACGGATGAACGATACTGAATTTCATCAACTGGTGGATGCGCAGATGCAAATCATCGAAGAATCCATCGATGATTCAGGCGCAGACATTGATTACGAAGTCACTGGCAACGTAATGACATTGGAATTTGAAGACCGCAGCCAAATCATCATTAATCGCCAAGAGCCGATGCATGAGATCTGGCTAGCGTCCAAATCTGGTGGTTTCCACTTCAAACTTATTGAAGATAAATGGACCTGCTCAAAAACGGGTATGGAGCTATTTGAAATGGTGAAGCAAGAGTGTGAAAAGCACGCGGGCGAAGCCATTGATTGGGTATAATACTGGTCAATCGTCACCAAAACAAAAAGAGCACCGAAGTGCTCTTTTTGTTTATTGATAAGGGTTTAATTACGCGTTCACAGTTTTGGTCGGGCGACTCGGTGAACAACCGTCATTACGGTAAGGAATGATATACGCATTCCCCTCTTCAGGGTGAATAATTTGATAGTACTGAGGCAGGTTAAAATTAATAAACTTCGACGCGACGCGACTATCGTCTTTTACCGACGTGTAGAAACTGTTTACAGACGAAATCATTTCATCTTTGGAGCCACTAAATTGGTGATACACTTCTACTTGATTTGACTCATCCAACACATAAATATTGAAGCCACCTTCGTTATCTTCAAAGAAGAACTGCACCAGACCTTCACTGGCAAACCCATCCACCGCTTCCGGCATTTGATATTCTTGCTCACGATCGAGCATTAACAGCGGCGAGCCTTTGAGTTTGTTAGTAGAAATGCTGCGGTAGAAATCGATGGAATTTTCTAGCTTCTGCACCGACACACCACGACGTTCAAAGAACAACCCATAAGTCTGGTTACCAAGACGCATCGCTTTAAAGCGGCGACGTTTCTCTTGCTCTACTGGTTTCAAGCGTAAGTCGATACATTCAGCTAAAAGCTGGTAAACCATATTACGCATCACACCACGCATGTTCTTCGCATAGCAGAACACATCCACTGATTCTGGTGGCAACGCATCTTGGTGCATTTTGCCCAAAATGGTTTTCAGTGCATCCAGCATCGCCGTTTCCCCTTTGAAATGCAGCGTACGCACTTCATGCCAAGAGTTACGGTAAACAAGGTCAACACTGCCGACTAAATTTTTATGTTCTGGACCAAAGCTAAAAATATCGGTGTTCTTAACATCCACTTTCAACGAACGACCAGAAAGTTCAGACGTCGGATCATTTTCAAAGTTGATGAACATCGCAAGCTGGCTTATTTCACAAGGACTCGCTAGCGCCTGCATAGATGGACGACGCTTACGCAACGCAAAAGTATTTCGTAAGTCACTCACCATTTGGTAAAACTTATCAATATCTAGCTGCGCTTCACGTACCACGGCATGTAAACGAGTCGATTCAGTAATCAAGCCATTGAAGAATGCCCAAGCAACCAACTTACTCAAGTATTCATGATGCTCTAGATATGGTTGCCCCAAAATGCGGTGCGCAATAAGTGGTTGTTTATAGAGGTACCAACCAGACTTGTTCACTCCCCCTTTTTTCACTTCGATAAAGCTCAAGTCAGGCTCGTGCAGATCAGGTGAAATCTGTGGGTTTAGTAACGTTACTTTGCCCGGCAATACTTCAAAAGCAGCGTAGAGTTTACGGGCCAAAATACTGATGTCTTGCGGACTGATAGCAGAAGTGATGTCGTTACGACGCGCAAATTGAATCAAGTTACGGTAGCTTTGCATCAACGCATCCAGCAATGCATGATGTACCACCTTCACTTGTTCAACCTTCCAATTACGGCGGTCATCGAGCTCTGCAACGACACTGGCATCCCAATTCCATTTTGCAATCATATCGCTCAGCGCTTCACGACGCCAAGCTACTGAGCCAACATTCGGCTCACGAGATAGTTTTTCATGGGTTTTGAGATAGAAACAGCGACGCACCAAATCCAAACGTGTATCGTCTTGAATTCGCTCTAAGTAACGGGTTACTTTTTCCAACATTAAGTAGTACGCATCCATGCCATAGAGATCAGGCTCATGGGCAAAGAAACGACGTTTAGTGTCGATGCTTAACAATTGAGTATGCGGGTATTCCCACGAGTAAGCTTCTAGCAAGATGGCTTTTAATACCGATTTGTAGGGAGAGTCGATGCTTTTGTATAACTGCCACAAGTTCGAGCCGAAGTATTCTTCAGCAGGAATGCAGTTCAATTTACCAAAGTCGATCCATTCACTACAGTCGATGTAACCATCACTGCACAGTTGAGAAACGTACTCGTCGTAACACTCTTCCATTTCTGGCGGCACGATTTGCCATAACAAACGCTGTCCGGCAATACGCACCGCACTACGATAGAATTCATCTAGCAAAAGTAAGTGCTGAGATGAACCACAGTTATCACCCGTCATCTCTTCAGAATGATTGCTTCTAAAGCGCTCTTTATCCATTAAGAAAAAGTTCGCTTCCACGCCTTTGCTTTGTGCCCAATCCGTGATGAGTAAGCATTTATTGGTCAATAACTCACGTTCGTCACAATCCATATCGGGCGAGATACACACCCAAATATCCAAATCACTGGAAGTACTTTGACCAATCGAGGAGGTACTGCCCATGGTGTATAAACCCAATATAGCGGGCTTTTCTACCGTCTTGAGCGGCTGACCAATGGCAAGTTGAATATCATCTATGAATTGTTGCTGAATGCTATTTAGTTCAAGCCCATGCACACCAAACGGGACATCGGCATCATAATAGCCAGGAATTACAGGATGGTTGTAGTTCAACAAGGCAGGAATCAAGTGGAAGACTTGCTGGCTTTGCGAATCCATAAGCGCCAACGCGCGATCAACTCGCTGCTGATTCAAATTATCTAGTCGCTGGATGATTTTTTGGGTGTAAGCCTGCAAGGGGAATTCCTTGGTTGAACAATCACGAAAATCTGCTGACGTTTTAAACCAAAACGGCTTAAAAACGTGATCAATTTAACACTTTTATTGGTGCGGGTAAAGCTTCACGCCCGTGTATCACTCCGGATACAAAACCATACTTTAGTCACAAAATTAATCGCGCGGTAGTGTCGCTCTTATTACCTATTACTAATAATAGTCCTTAGTCTAATTGAGAATCCAGTCACACTATTTTCATAACGTCATGTAATTCCATTCATAGCCTTCAGAGATAACGAACTAACAGTAAGCATTTCTTGATGAGAATGGTAGGATAAACCCAAATCCAAACAGCATTGAGAAGATCATGACACAATCCACACCGATTCGCATTGCAACTCGAAAAAGCCCTCTTGCTTTATGGCAAGCTTACTTTGTTAAAGACGCCCTTCAAGCCGCTCACCCTGGCTTGGAAGTCGAGTTAGTAACCATGGTGACCAAAGGTGACGTGATTTTAGATACACCACTAGCAAAAGTTGGCGGCAAAGGCTTGTTCGTAAAAGAGCTTGAAATCGCGATGCTAGAAGGACGTGCAGACCTCGCCGTTCACTCAATGAAAGACGTACCCGTCGATTTCCCAGAAGGCCTTGGCCTCGTGACCATTTGTGAGCGTGAAGATCCTCGTGATGCCTTCGTCTCTAATACCTATAGCCACATTGATGAGCTCCCTCAAGGTGCTGTGGTTGGTACTTGCAGTTTGCGCCGTCAATGCCAACTGAAAGAATATCGTCCGGACATCATCATCAAAGAGCTTCGCGGTAATGTGGGCACTCGCCTTGGTAAGTTAGATGCGGGTGAGTATGATGCAATCATTCTTGCTGCGGCTGGCCTCAAACGATTGAAGCTTGAAGAACGCATTCGTAGCTTTATCGAACCAGAGCAATCACTACCAGCGGTAGGCCAAGGTGCTGTCGGTATTGAGTGCCGCCTTGACGATGAAAGACTGCTTAAGCTGCTTGAGCCACTTAACCACCAAGACACCGTAGACCGCGTTTTGTGTGAGCGCGCAATGAACCTTACGCTAGAAGGCGGCTGTCAGGTACCTATCGGCAGCTATGCCCTGCTAGACGGCGACAACATTTGGCTACGCGCATTAGTTGGCGAACCAGATGGCAGCGAAATTGTGCGTGGTGAAATTCGTGGCCATCGTAAAGATGGCGAAGCATTAGGAGTGCAGCTAGCCAATGAGCTGCTAGATAACGGCGCTCGTGAAATCCTAACTAAGCTGTACGCAGATCACGAATAACCATGGCAGTGTTGGTCACTCGGCCGGGAGAGCAAGGCAACGCGCTTTGCTCTCTGCTCGAAAGGCACGGCATTTCCGCATATCACCATCCTCTGATCGACATTGTCGCCGATCTCACGGACACGCACCTCTCTAAACATCTACATCAAGCTCAAATTGTTATCGCTGTTAGTCGACATGCAGTGCAATGTGCACAGCAAATCTTAGCCAGCAACGGGATGTCATGGCCGAAACAAGCTATTTACCTTGCCGTTGGTCAAAAAACAGCACACTATTTAAGCAAATGTACCCAACAGAAAGTACACTATCCCCAAGTCAGTGATAGTGAACACTTATTGCGACTGCCAGAGCTCAACAATGTGGCACAACAACAAGTTCTTATCCTTCGTGGTAACGGCGGAAGAGAGCTGATCAAAGATGCATTGGTGAGGCGTGGCGCAAAAGTTCACTATAGTGAGACTTACAAGAGAGAATTCATCCCATTCGATCCAGTAAGCTGTGTCTCACTATGGAAAAACCTACAAATTAACCAGATTGTTGTCACCAGTGGTGAACAACTGGATTATTTGTGCAGCCAATTGACGTCGGAGCAATTGACTTGGCTTAATCAACAAGAGTTGTATGTCCCCAGTCAGCGTATCGCTGACATCGCAATTCAAAGGGGGTTCACTCGCGTGAGATGCACGGGAAGCGCATCCAACCAAGAATTACTGGCGGCTCTCCAGCCCTAGCTACACAGGATATAGGCATGACAAGTAAAAATAACGACCAAAAAAATAACGATAAAAACCTTTCCGAAGAAACCTCATCGGCACCGCTAGTCGAAAAAACCACATCGCAGCAGGATGCGGACCTTAAAAAAGAGCAACCACAAGCGGCCGAGCCCCCAAAAACAGCAGAACCAACCAAAGTCGAGTTTGAAGAAAAACAAGGCAAACGCGGTGTCAAACTAGGCACGGTCG
>NZ_JADDYH010000063.1:51344-54451 GCF_015163595.1 Vibrio sp. OPT41
TATCATCTTATCGATTATTTTTGGCGGTGGCCTTGCGTACAAGCTGCATCAACAGCAAGCTGATTACCAAGCGCAGATCGCCCAACTAAAAAGTCAGCTAGAAAGCACTCAAGCTTCCATGAAGCAAGAGCTCAGTCGGGTACAAGAAGAAACCATCGAGAAAGCAACGACCGTTACACACAAAGCGGAAGTAGTACTTGGACAGCAACAGAAGAGCATTGAAAGCTTACAGCTCGCCGTTGCCGATGTGAAAGGTCGTCGACCAAACGACTGGCTATTAGCGGAAGCCGATTACCTTGTCAAATTAGCTGGTCGTAAATTGTTCTTAGAGCACGATGTAGAAAGCGCGACTCAACTGATGGAAAGTGCAGACCAACGCATTGCAGCACTGAATGACCCTAGCCTCGTCAAACTACGTAAAGCAATGGCGAACGATATCACCAAACTTCGCACTATCCCGCTAATTGACCGTGATGGATTGGTCCTACGCTTAACTGCCCTACAACAGCAAGTAGACAAGCTCCCTCTCGCCAATGCACTGCTACCTGAAGCTGAAGCCGTAGAAAACACTGAAGTGTCTGAAGATATCGCAAACTGGCAAGATAACTTAATGACCTCTTTGAAGGACTTTTCAGAAAACTTCATTACCTTCCGCACGCGCGATGGTAACGTCATTCCACTGCTTTCTCCTGAGCAACACTTTTACCTGAAAGAAAACATCAAAGCCAAATTGGAAACGGCAATAAAAGCGGTGTACCAAGAACAAGGTGAAATTTACACCACATCTCTAAAAACAGCCGACAAATGGGCATTAGCTTTCTTCAACCAAGACGATAATTCCGTTAAAGAGTTCAACAAAACGGTTAACCTGCTAAGTCAGCAAAATATTCAAGTGGAATACCCAACAAAACTGCAAAGTCAGTCTCAACTATCAGATGTCATCCGTGAACGCCTACGTCGTGAAGTCACAACGATGACAGGCATGGAGGATAAGTAATGTTTCGTCTTATTTTCCTATTTGTTGTACTAGGCGCAGGACTATTTGTTGGCACCCAGTTTTCTGGTCAGCAAGGCTATGTACTCATCTCCATTGCCGAGAAAACGATCGAGATGAGCGTAACGACATTAGTGGTTTTCGTTATCGCTGCACTCGCAGGTCTTTTTCTGCTTGAGTACCTGATTAAGAAGTTAGTTTATGCTAGTTCTACAACATGGAACTACTTCAGTGTTCGCAAAATGCGCCATTCCCGCCGATACACCAATGAAGGCATTATTAAACTTCTAGAAGGTGACTGGAAAGGTGCTGAGAAGAAAGTAACTCGCTGGGCAAATCATCACGATATGCCGCTGCTTTGCTACTTGGTTGCGTCTGAAGCCGCACAAGGCCAAGGTGATAAAGCAAAACGAGATCACTATCTAGAGCTAGCGAGCCAACAAGAGAACGCCCATCTCGCAGTAGAACTGACTCGAGCGAAACAATTTATCCGCGACAACGAGTTCGAGTCCGCTTTCGATACCTTGCAATCGTTAAAAAGTCAGTATGCGAGTAACTCTATTGTATTGAACTTGCTGAAAACAACGTACATGCAGCTAAAGTTGTGGCAACCTCTTATTGACCTCTTGCCACAACTAACCAAAGCAAAACTCATCACGGAAGAAGAACATGCAGAGCTGATTCAAAAGGCGCAGTGCGGCTTACTCCATGAAGTAGCGCAACAACAAGGTAGCGAAGGGCTTATCTCTCATTGGAATAGTCTCTCACGTAAAGTGAAACAAGACACACACCTCGTTGCCTGTTTTGCTCGAGAACTCATCACACGAAAAGCTGATGCAGAAGCCTTTACCGTGCTAAAAGAAGCATTAAAAAAACAACCTGCCCCAGAGCTTTATCAACTACTGCCAGATCTAAATCTGCCAGATACCCACCCTGTCGTGGTCTTCTTAGAGGGCGTAGTGAAGAAAGAACCGGATAACGCCGCTGCCCATAGCGCATTAGCGCACTTCTATTTCCGTCAAGAGAAGTGGCAAGAAGCCCAAGATCACTTTGAGATCGCCTTAAAGCTTCGCTCTGACGTCTCTGACTATGCATTCCTAGCAGACACACTAGAGAAGCAAAATCTAACCAAAGCTGCTCACGAAGTCTCTCGTAAAGCTCTCACGCTCGTCCAGAACGACTAAGTAGCAGTCATCTAACCAAGCCGGCAGCTCACTGTCGGCTTTTTTATTGCCTGCTATTAACCCTTTAGTCCTTACATCAATATGTTTATCAAATTCATTGGTTCCCAAGTAATTTCCAACTTCCTAGCAACTCACTATCGTTTCACTTTCACTCTTCTCTTTTGACTACTCTGATCCTGTCATTCCAGCAGAATCCAAAAACAATTTTAAAAGATGCAGGAATACGTAACTTTAGCCTGTTGATGTATGGTTTTAAGACGTAGCTAGATTTAGGCAATAGAGCACACGCATCGCTAGACTGAGCAAAACAAAAAGATACATCAGTGAAACAGTGGCTATTTTAGTATGCTTATTATGTTCGGTCTATCCGGTAAAAGGGGCTAGAGAAGCAATGGTAGTGCTTTAAGAGAACGATAAGGCAATAGATGGTTCAACAACTTAACAAAGCATCTCCAACAACCTTATCTGGACAGCATGCAGTGATGAGGATGAACAGCTTTAGAGGCAACTGCACTTCTTAGCAAAAATCAAAACGTCACAACCAAGACCGATACCAATATTACTTTGTCGAAAAGTAGATCGCATATGGAATTGATTTTTGGCAAGCACAGATAGAGTAATAAAGATGTGCGGAAATGAAAAAAGCCTCGCTATTTCTAGCGAGGCTTCTTAATAGTGGCGGAGAGATAGGGATTTGAACCCTAGATACGCTATTAACGTATGCCGGTTTTCAAGACCGGTGCTTTCAACCACTCAGCCATCTCTCCACAAATTGTCATCAACAGATTAGTACACTGATGATGTTGTTACTTGTCTATGCAAATAACGATTATTTAAAGCCTGGCGATGTCCTACTCTCACATGGGGAAGCCCCACACTACCATCGGCGCTATTTCGTTTCACTTCTGAGTTCGGCATGGAAATCAGGT
>NZ_JADDYH010000064.1:0-841 GCF_015163595.1 Vibrio sp. OPT41
GTTTCTTGATAACACTGATATCTTCAATGCGAGCTTGCCGAATATTTAACATATATAAATCCTTTTAACTTACCGTCCTCTCGCGGCTACATAACGCCCAATTAAGGTGTGAGGCACGCAATACCAATGCTACCGCATACCACCTTAACCACTACAACCAACGCATACCAAAAATGCCACGCGTGCCGAATCACTCTTAAATTGTTTGTTATAAAGCGGACTCTACGTTAAACGCCTTTTCGAACCACACTGAGCTTATGTACTGCCCATGTTTCTTCGCATATTCATTGAAAACTCCGACTTCTCTGAAACCAAACCGTTTATGTAATGCAACTGATGCGTCGTTTGGTAATGCAACACCCGACAATACACGATGGACACCATAGGCACGAATTGATGAGAACAACTGAGTATATAGTTTAGAACCTAAACCTTTCCCCTTTGCTTCTTGTGCCAGATAAACGGTCACTTCTACGGTGTCGTCAAAAGCTGAAATTGCTCTGTACTGTTGGGAACATGCAAAACCTAGCAACACGCCGTTTTCTGTGGCTACATATAGTTGATATTTGGTAGTGCTAGAAAACTGAGAAAACCATTTCTGACGATTTTCCAGAGTAAATGGAGCTTCATCAAAGCGTGCATTAGTGTGCTCAATATAAAAATTAAAGATGTCGGTGATACCAGCAACATCTTCAAGTTTACCTGTTCGAATTTCCACGAAATGTCCTTTTTCTTCGAGCTTTATAACGCCTTGTTAAGGTGTGAGGCACGCAATACCTAAGCTTCCGCATACCATCTTAACCACTAGAACTAACGCATAGTAAAAATGCTACGCGTGCCG
>NZ_JADDYH010000065.1:0-255 GCF_015163595.1 Vibrio sp. OPT41
GTATTCTCTACCCGACCACCTGTGTCGGTTTGGGGTACGATTCCTTACAATCTGAAGCTTAGAGGCTTTTCCTGGAAGCATGGCATCAATGACTTCACATCCGTAGATGCTCGACGTCGTGTCTCAGCCTTAAGAGAAACCGGATTTACCTAATTTCTCAGCCTACGCACTTGAACCTGGACAACCGTCGCCAGGCCCACCTAGCCTTCTCCGTCCCCCCATCGCAATTGTAAGAAGTACGGGAATATTAACCCG
>NZ_JADDYH010000066.1:0-530 GCF_015163595.1 Vibrio sp. OPT41
ATTTCGAATAATCACTGTAAAAGTGATATTCCCAAGAACACTTGAATGTGTTTTTTGGTGTTTGTCATAAAGACAAACATTGAGAACTTTACAAACAAACTTAAAAGTTTGTTTTGTCAGCTTTCCAAATTGTTAAAGAGCTAATCACTTCTTATGAAGTAACCATTTTTAAAAACTCTCAAGAGAGAATGTTTAAAGATGGTATCCCGTAGGGGAGTCGAACCCCTGTTACCGCCGTGAAAGGGCGGTGTCCTAGGCCTCTAGACGAACGGGACACTGAGTATGTGGTGGAGCTAATCGGGTTCGAACCGATGACCTCTTCGCTGCCAGCGAAGCGCTCTCCCAGCTGAGCTATAGCCCCACATAAATTGCTTCAGCATTTTATGCAGAACCAATTTTGCTCTGAAATTTAAACCATATCAATCTGTGTGGACACTCATCGCAATAATCATCGTTTAAGGAGGTGATCCAGCGCCAGGTTCCCCTAGCGCTACCTTGTTACGACTTCACCCCAGTCATGAACCACAAAG
>NZ_JADDYH010000067.1:0-93544 GCF_015163595.1 Vibrio sp. OPT41
CACCTGATTTCCATGCCGAACTCAGAAGTGAAACGAAATAGCGCCGATGGTAGTGTGGGGCTTCCCCATGTGAGAGTAGGACATCGCCAGGCTTTAAACATCGCTTTCAAGTTCTCTTTAATTGAGATAACTGAAGGCAAAACTAAAAATTAGCATCAATAGTATAAGACTAAGTTTTAGTGACAATTTGTGGAGAGATGGCTGAGTGGTTGAAAGCACCGGTCTTGAAAACCGGCATACGTT
The DNA here is from genome assembly GCF_015163595.1 of Vibrio sp. OPT41. Taxonomy (NCBI): domain Bacteria; kingdom Pseudomonadati; phylum Pseudomonadota; class Gammaproteobacteria; order Vibrionales; family Vibrionaceae; genus Vibrio; species Vibrio sp. OPT41. Next base: position 244 of record NZ_JADDYH010000067.1, read on the forward strand.
AATAGCGTATCTAGGGTTCAAATCCCTATCTCTCCGCCACTTTTAAAAAAACCGCTGTTCTTACAGCGGTTTTTTTGTATCTGCTGTTTTTTAACCGCTGTTATCGAAACTTCTAATTGGTTTTTCTCTAGCTCTTTCTTCAAGTTTTTGCGTACCTACTTTGGGTTTAGTTTACGCAGTAATACCTTCAATCGAAGACATTTCCATACGCCATTTGGGCTTCAAATAGAGCTTTTTTAAATCTCAACGTGGGATGCTTAAACGCATTTTGATAGAGTTCCAGTCTAAATACTGCGGATGCACTTGGAGAAAAAATGAAGCTACTTTACTGGTTAGATGAATGGCAAGCTCTTACTCAGCAAGAACAAGAGATGGCTTTACCTATCTCTGGCTACGGTTTACTTGATGATGTGTTTGTGAAGTATGAAATCGTCGATCTTAACAAGCCATTGTTGTTCACATTTTCTCCTTCCGGTACTGATGTACAGGTACAAGACTTAACTCCGGATTTTTCTCCTTGGGGCTACGAGCTCGGAATACAACAAAAAGTAAACATTATTGCCTTTCAACATTTAGGACAAAGTAATTGGTTCCGTAGTCGGAATTTGATTTTCTTTCTGGAGCAGCTATCTGAGTTGCTTCATCCCTTCAAATGTCGTTTGGGTTATGGGCAAAGTCGAGGTGGCTTTGCAATTGGCGCGTTCGCTAACTTGCTGAAACTAGAAAATCTTTTGTTGTTTTATCCTGTTAGCACAAAAAATAAAGCGTTAGTGCCTTGGGATGATCGGCCGAGTACTGAGCTTGCTCAGCAGTTTGCTTGGGAAAGCGGCTATCATGATAGAGATTTGGGCAATGCCAAAGGTTATATTATTTATGACCCATCCAATCGCATTGATCGTCTTCATGCTGAACGTTATCCCGAGCTTACCCATTTAAAAGTCGTCGGTATGGGACACGGCACTCAATTCGCACAATTAGATAAATTAGAATTTTTTAATCTGGTGGCGCAGGAGTTTGTTCGCCATCAAACCTTAGATATTGACCAATTTAATAAGCAAATTCACGCTTTGTTTTAAAAGAGGACTGATATCAGAGTCCCCTGTAACCAGGGGGAGATGATCACACACTAAAAACTAGATTTTTAACACAATTGCTAGGCGCAATTTAGATGGAGGATTAATGAAGTTACTGTACTGGTTGGATGAATGGCTGGTTCTTTCTCGTGAAGAACAGCAAACCAGGCTACCGATGTCCGGGGAGGACTTACTTGATGATGTATTTGTTAAGTATGAGTTTGTCGACCGCAATAAACCGTTGTTGTTCACCTTTTCCCCTGCTGGTACGAATCTACAAGTACAGGACTTACACTCAGACTTTGCGCCTTGGGGTTATCGCTTAGCCCAGAAACAAAAAGTAAATATTATTTCATTTCAGCATCTTGGGAAAAGTAACTGGTTTCGCAGCCGTAATTTGATTTTCTTTCTAGAGCAACTGTCAACTTTACTTGAGCCTTTTGAATGTCGTTTAGGTTATGGGCTTAGCCGCGGTGGTTTTGCTATTGGTGCCTTTTCTAATCTATTAAAGTTGGATCAAGTATTGATGTTTCACCCGGTCAGCACAAAAAACAAAGTGCTGGTGCCATGGGATGATAGGTCAAGTACTGAACTTGCCCAACAATTTGATTGGGAAGGAAAGTATCACGACCTCGACCTTGGCGATGCAAAAGGCTATATCATTTATGATCCAACTAATGAAATCGACCGCCTTCACGCCAAACGTTACCCAGAGCTCACTCACTTAAGAGTCTTCGGGATGGGACATGGTACCCACGCGACGTATTTGAATAAATTCGGTTTTTATAAGCAAGTGGCCGTAGACTTTATACGTTATCAGAAGATAGATATAGCGCAGTTTCGTCATCAGACCAAAACGCTGCGCTTAAAAGAAGATTACTATCAGTGCCTTAACAAGGCGAATGCGAGCTCACAGCATCGTTTAAACTTACTGAGTACCGCTCATAATGTACTAATTGAAGAAAAGAAAGAACATGTGAAGGAGCATCAAGCACAAATCGATATTCAGCCACTTGTTGATATTGCACTTAAGCATGAGTATGACAACCCGCAAGATGCAGTACAACTTTTGGAAGTCGCTCAGCAGTTGGTTCCGAATGATCCCGTTGTGGAGCACAAGTTGCAGCAACTGTCGTAACGTTGAGATATAATGCGGACGATATTGGTCGAAATAGGTCAGTGGCTTTTGTCGCTGGCCTTTTTAATAGCTTATGGATTGATATTTCGATGAAATCTAATGAAGCAGTACAAAATAAAAAGCCCAAGCAAATGCTTGGGCTCCATAAATGTTAATGCGAGTTTTAAAACTCTTTTGGCGCAAAGCCTGTCATCACATCAAGGCGAAGTTCTTTACCAACTTTTGTTAATGGATGAACGATTACTAAGCCGCGTACGCGTTTTTTCAGTTTGCCGATGTCCGCTTGTTCTGCTTTGGTGATTTCACGAGAGAAAGGCATATCAAGTAAGCTTTTACGTTCTTTGTTCAGCTCATAGTTTTGCTTGTGCTTTAACTGGTTAAGCTTTTTGGTAAGCTGTTCTACTTCATCCGTGAACTTTGTAATCATTTCGTGATCACCACGAGAACGTGCCGCATCAAGTTTACGTTGGCATGTATCTAAACGGTTGTGCAGCTTTTGAATATCAGTTTTTATGCTCATGGTAATTTGGCTCAAATTTTAAATAGTCGAGGAGTATAGCATAGCTGAGATCACACGCTCTACTATACTTCTCGATTGTCTGGCTTTAGTTAATCAGTTCATTGCCCGATACGTTACCAGAGAAAAAGGCTTCGACGTTATCAAGCGTCACAGAGGCAATGTTATTAAGTGCTTCGTGAGTCAAGAATGCTTGGTGGCCAGTAAACAGCACGTTATGACAAGCCGATAAACGGCGGAAAACATCATCGACAATGACATCGTTAGATTTATCTTGGAAGAATAAGTCTTTTTCATTGTCATACACGTCTAGGCCAAGCGCACCAATCTTACCTTGTTTCAACGCTTCTATCGCCGCTAGTGAATCTAGCAACTCGCCTCGACTGGTGTTAATGATCATTACACCATCTTTCATTTGCGCGAAGGCTTTTTCGTTCAATAAGTGATAGTTTTCTTCACTCATTGGACAATGGAGAGAGATAATATCCGCATTAGCGTAGATTTCTTCAAGCGAACAGTAACGGGCTCCCATTTCTAGCGCTAATGGGTTTTCGTAGGGGTCGTAGCAAAGCAGTTCCATGCCAAGCCCTTTGAAGATACGCATCGTCGCGATACCAATCTTACCCGTACCAATAACACCAACGGTTTTTCCGAAAAAGTTAAAGCCAACAAGACCCTCTAGCGAGAAGTTGGCGTCACGTGTGCGTTGGTAGGCCTTGTGAAGGCGGCGGTTTAGGCACATCATTAAACCAACCGTGTGCTCTGCCACTGCTTCTGGTGAGTAAGCAGGAACTCGAACCACTTGTAAGCCTAGTTCTTTGGCTGCTTGTTGATCAACTTTATCATATCCCGCGCAGCGCATAGCAATAAGCTTGGTCCCGCCCAGAGAAAGCTGTTTAAGGACAGGAGCTGAAAGATCATCATTAACAAACGCACATACGACATCACTGCCGTGCGCCATCTTGGCTGTTTTTTCGGTTAGTCGGAAGTCGTGATAGTGAAATTCAAAATCGCGGTTATTTTTAATTTTATTAAAAGAGGCTTCGTCGTAGGATTTTGCACTAAAAAAAGCAATGTTAATCATGGTTCCCTCTCAAAAAGTGCGGACTTTATAAATAAATATGCTTATAAAGTAATGCAACTTAGCCGCAATGAATAGAGAAATCTTCTCTTTGACTTTTGTTGTATCAAATAACGATAAGAAGTACGCCTTTCAGCGAGTCTATCTTATGGTTCCGCATTAGATACTGTTTGCTTTACGAGCATTAACTGACTAGCATTATCGCTCTTTTCTTGTTCACTTTATTAGCTTAGGCGTTACGACAATGTCAGTAAAATGGTGCTCTATGTTCTTGTGTTGTGTGTTTGCTTCTGGCACTCACGCAGCTGTTGACCTCGTTAAAGTCGACAAGTCTAAGCGTCGAATGTATTTGATGGAACAAGGAGCAGTGCTAAAAGAATACCGAATTGCTTTAGGAGCGAACCCTCAAGGACATAAACAAGAAGAGGGAGACAATCGCACACCAGAGGGCGAATACACTCTAGATTATGTTATAGAGGACTCTGCTTTTTATCGTTCTGTGCATATCAGTTACCCTGATGCGATTGATACGTTGGAAGCGAAGCGCCGAGGTGTGTCCCCTGGAGGGAACATCAAAATTCATGGCTTAAAAAACGGTGAGAGTCAGTTGCCGATTTACATCCAAAGTTTTGATTGGACTAATGGGTGTATTGCGATTACCAACGAGGAGATGGACGAATTTATCCAGCTTGTCGAGATGGGGACACCAATTCAGATTGAGTGGTAACAAAAGGTCCCCTTTAATGTTCTGGCTCTTATAGGCTATGGCATAAAGCGCTGTGGATGATCACTAAAAATACCGTCTAACTGAGGCAGGTATTTCAGTTTATTTGGATTGTTCACCGTATAGCACATCACTTTGTAACCGGCTTGTTGGAGTTTGTTTATCTGGCGAGTACGAACCCAGTTAATATTTAGGTTGCAGCTATAGGCACTAACTTCTTCCAAAAGGCGTTTATCTTTTCTCGTAAAGAATTCACTTAACACACCCAATCGGTAGCCACTGCAGTATTTGTGCATCGCTCTAATGACGTCATGACTAAAGCTCGATAGGAGTACATTCTCTTGCGGCATTGGACTTTTTGTTAACGCATTGGCGAGAGTCTGCGCCACTTCTTCCGCTGGATGGTTGTCTACTTTAACTTCGATATTCAAGTTAAGCTTATTCTCAGTAGCTAAAGTGAGCAGTTCATCTAGTGTCACGATCTTCTCGCCTGAAAAGTCTGTGCTAAACCAACTACCGAAATCTAATGCTTTTAAGTCTTCCAGGGTGAGCTCATCAACACGCCCTTGTCCATTGCTGCATCGATTGACGGTATGATCATGGCAAACCACTAAAACATTATCTTTGGTAGGCTGTATATCCACTTCCACCCACTTCAACCCCAGGTCAATGGCTGCCTGAATGCTTATTTTTGTATTCTCAGGGTATGAACCTGCCACGCCACGGTGACCAATTAATAACGTTTCCATTCGCTTTATCTTTTGCTTTGCGGTTGCCTGATTGTACTCGTTTTTTCTATGAAGATATATCTAGGTGCATATTGTTAGGAACCTTTAGTACAAGTGAACATTAAACTCTAATAGTACGTTGCTGCTTCTTGGACTGAGTCCTGTGGACTTAAAGCCTTAGAGTGTGTAGTTGTTTAATTGGTAAATGAGTAATAAAATGCGAACCATTTTTATTTGAATGGTGAGTGGTAATGTCACGAGTTTTGATAGTCGATGATGACGTTCCTTTGTGTGAGCTGTTAGAAGCGGTTTTGCAAGAGGAGGGCTACATCGTATCTTCTGTGCATTGCGGTGAAAGTGCGCTGCAATATATGGAAAAAACGCCTGTAGATCTTGTATTGCTTGATGTCATGTTACCAAACCTTAACGGCATGCAAGTTGCTCGTAGGATCTGTCAGCGCTTCGCGACACCTATTCTAATGCTTACCGCTCTCAACGATGAAAACTCGATGCTTGATGGTTACCAAGCGGGGGCCGATCAGTATATCGGAAAGCCCTTTAATGTCGCTGAGCTTCTAATGCGCATCAAAGCGATTCTTCGTCGTGTTGGCTTGGAACGTCAACGTCAGACGATGTGTAGTACCGTTCAAACGATCAGCGACCAGCTTAATAGCTTACCCCTCACAAGTACGGAAGCTGAACTATTGAGCTACTTGGTAAAAAACCAAGGAGTCGTGATTTCAAAAGCAGAGCTTCAAACTGAAGTGTTAAAGAAAGAGCTGAGTCCTTTTGATCGCAACCTTGATATGCACATCAGTAACATACGTCGCAAGTTAGTTGAAGCGGGGCTTTCCAAGCAACATATCAAAACCTTCCGTGGCAAAGGTTACAGTTATTTAGAGGCTGTAAACCGTTAATGAAGCTCCGATGTCCACCTTTTATTGCAAAACGTAAAGATAGCTTAGCGTTCAAGTTATTTAGTTGCATGACCGCAATTGTCATTAGTATTTTGGTCGTGCAATCCTTAGCGGAACAAGCTCTGGTGAAAGCCATGTTGAAAGTGCCCGATAGTGTGCGAGAAGAAATGCTAGACCTTGCACATCAAGCCAATGTATTGATTGAGCACGGAGACATGGACGAACTTGCTGACTGGGCAAATGCGCAAAACTTTTATTTATTTGTGTTGAATGAACATCAGCAACCAGTTACGCACCGTCTGATGCATCCGCACTTCGAGTTCAAACTTCAATTTAAGAGAAGCATTGATGATCAACTTGAGGGGAAAGTGAATCGCCCCATCATCAATATTCCTTTAGTTCATGGCAATACTTTAGTGATTCAATTGCCACATCGACTGCACCCTGCAAATGACTTCATTCTGTATTTCTCTATTCTCAAAGTCGTGATTGCAGTGGTTATTTTGGCGCTCTTTTCGCTGCTAATGGCACGTAACTTACAGCAACCATTGGATCGATTGAGAGAAGCAAGCAAAAAGCTATCTAATGGCGATTTTAATGTCAGTGTCGTGAAAGAGCTGAAGTCGAGCACGCGTGAGTTTAACGAGTTAGCGCAAGATTTCGATCACATGACGCAACAGATTCATTCTCTCGCTGAAAAGCAGCGACTGCTTATAAGAGATGTCTCTCACGAATTGAGAACGCCGTTAGCGAGGCAGAACTTGGTTCTGCATCTTTTGCGAAAGCGTGTTGGAGAAAGTGAGCAAAGCCTAGTGGCAAGGCTAGAAGATGAAGCAAAAGAGCTAAACCATTTGATCAGCGATATATTGGAGTTCAGTCGCTTGGAAAATGCGCGCTTCGACAAAGCCACGAAACGCTGTGATTTAGAAGTTTTGCTCTCCCCGCAAGTAGAACGTTGCAAAATAGATTTGAAGTCAGAACAGACGTTGTCTTTCCGCTCAGAAGCTGTATGTGCTAAAGCCATTTGTGAAGAAACGCTGGTCATTCGTTGTTTGAACAATCTTATTGGTAATGCCATTAAATATTCAGGACCAGCATCTCAGATAGAAGTTTCTCTGGAAAATTATGTCAAAGAAGGGCAGCAGTTCACCACCATGTCAGTATCTGATGATGGGCCTGGTATTCCAGAGAACAAGCTGGTCGATATTTTTGATCCGTTTACACGCTTAGATGCTTCTAGAGATAAAAAGCTTGGTGGCTACGGTTTAGGTCTTGCGATTGTCAAAGAATCCATGCGTATTATGGGTGGAGCAGTCACGGCGAAAAACCGTGAGCAAGGCGGTTTGAGGGTTACTTTAGTGTTCAAGCAATAAGTATGATTAAGTCGTAATTTTTGTGATTAATGTCACATTATCATGGCGCATCATCAGAGAGTACTTTACAAAAGTTTGCAAATGCAAAGAATGTAAATTTAATGCAAATGGTAATACTTATCACTTATATTCACCCGCGAAATAATTAAGAGGGAATCGCATTCAACAAGTATGTGACCCGAAAAATAATAATCGGAGTGAAAGGATATGTTTACTAAGAGCCATTTGGCGTTAGTGATCGGTGCAGTGTTAGCAACACCTGCAGTGGCGGAAGTTCAAACAGACGAACATGTAGTTGTAGAAGGTCGAGAGTTCGGCTACAAGGCAGATACAAACAGTACAGCAATGCGCATGGAAATGACGCAGCTGGAAACGCCGGGACAAGTAGCGGTTATCGATGAAACGGTAATTGATGAGCAGCGTGCAAGTACACTTGGTGAAGTGCTACGTAACGATGCAAGTGTTAGCGCGGGTGGTACAAGCCGTAACCGCGAACGTTTCTCTCTACGTGGTTTTGAACTTAGCAGTTCAGACGGTTTTCTTCGTGATGGTCGTCAACACTGGTCACACTACCGTCAGCCAATTGAGCTTTTAGAGCGTGTTGAAGTGCTTAAAGGTCCATCAGGTCTGCTATACGGTAAATCTGAGCCGGGTGGTTTGGTAAACATGGTTTCGAAAAAACCAACAACTCAAACACAAGCAAGTTTGAGTCAAGATCTAGGTTCGAATGATCACTCACGCACTGTGCTTGATGTGAGTGGCGCGCTAAATGATGCAGAGACACTGCGAGCGCGCGCAATTTTTGCCAAAGAAAGCTACGGCTCTTGGCGCAGGTACGGTGATGGCACTGAGCCTAAAACAGATCGTACGGTAGCTGGCCTAGTGGTTGAGTACGATATCACAGACAACTTTATGGTATCGGCTCATTACGATCGCACGAAAGACGACGGTAGCGTGGACTCTGGCGCATACATTGTTGATGGCAAAGCGGTTCGCGGTGATAAGTACATTTGGGATGCGCAGTGGTCTGAAATTGATAACGAAGTAGAAAACTACGGTGTCGATATTAATGCGCAAGTCACGGATAACGTGAACGTAAAAGCAGGTTACAACCGCCAAGACTTTAAGCGTTTTGATGTAGAGTCTTACCCTAAGTTTGATCAGTATGAAGAGTTAAATACGATTAAGCATCGAGGCAACGATCGCTCCGATAATTGGGTATTTGATACTGCATATATAGATGTGACGACGGACTTTACTTTGTTCGGTACGGAAAACACGTTGTTAGTGGGCGCTAACTACTTAGATTACAGTTATGATCGCTTTATGGCATTTCATAATGAGGCGAGTATTGCGCCAGGAGAAACGGTGCCTAAGCCTAGCTATAGTAGTTCGAGGAAATCACCAACAGCTGAGTACGATACTTGGGGTATCTACGCGCAAAATATGATGACGATTAATGATTACTGGCAAGTGCTTGCAGGTGTTCGTTATGACGAAAAGCGTGATGATGAACTGACCGAAAACCAAGTTTCTCCAAAGTTAGGTGTGATATTCCACCCATCGACGAATGGCTCGGTTTACGTTCAGTATTCTGAAAGCTTCATGCCTCAAGGTGAAGTCAGCAACGGTAGTCGTACCTACATCAATGAAGGTGAGAAACTCGACGCTGAGCGTGGTATCTCTTATGAAATCGGTACGAAGTGGGAACTGTTTGATCAGCGTTTATTTGTATCTGGTGCTGTGTTTGATATCACGTTAGAGAACATCTCGCTGGATGTTGAAAGCGGCAAAGACGCGGGCGGCAATCTCCTACACAAGAAAACGCAAGGTGGTGAGCAAGTTCACAAAGGCGCTGAGTTAATGGCTCAAGGTTTTGTGACCCCAGAGTTGTCGCTAACCGCTTCTGCAATGTATTTGGATGCAGAGCTTAAGAAGGCAGAAAGATATGAAGGTAACCGCCCTGTAGACGTGCCAGAGTTCTCGGCAAGTCTATGGTCTAGCTACAAGGTTCAAGACAACACTAACTTAAACCTTGGTTTGATTTATGAAGGTGATCGCTACGGTGATGCAAAGAACACCTTCAAGAAAGATGGCTACGCTCGCGTTGATATGGGCGTGTCATACAAACATAAGTACGATGAGAACTTGGATATTATTGCTCGATTCAATGTCGAAAACTTATTCGATACTGACTACTTCGCAGGTGGTGGTAGCACGAATGGCGAGCAAAAAGGTGCGAGTGGGGTTGTGGTTGGAGAAAGCCGCAACTACATGGCAACAATCCAGTTCAAGTACTGATAACAATTTGATTATTAAAGGGGAAGGGTAGTCTTCCCCTTTGGTCGTTTTTGGAACACAGAAATATAACTCGTATGAATCTAATGAAATCAAGTATCGCTCTGTTGATATCATCGGTTTTGATTCCCGCTCACGCGGCGAACTTAAACGATGCACAAGCTGTGCAGAGTAAAACAAACCAGTCGTCGGCGGTAAGCCAAAAACGTATTGATGCAAGCGCAGAAAAATCACTTACTCTAGAAGCTGAAATTGAGCAGCTGCAAGAGGAAGTCGGTAACTTGAAGATTTATCGCGATCATCTTGCAAGCCTTGTTGAAAGTCAAAATCAAGAAGTTGATAGCTTGAACGAGCAAATTGAGCAGATTGCTCAAACTCGTCAAGGTGTCGTGCCTTTGATGTATCACATGCTTGAGGGCTTAAAAGTGCTCGTCGCTAACGACAAGCCTATACGCAAAGCGCAACGTGAGGAGCGAATTGCAAAGCTGGATTCCATGATGACGCGTGCAGACGTTGCGGATGCAGAGAAGTTTCGTCGTATTTTAGAAGCGTACCAAATTGAAATGGATTACGGCACCAAGCTTGGCGTTTACCAAGGCAAGATTAACCTGGGTGACAATGAAGTTGTGGAGGCGGACATTCTCTATTTAGGCCGTTTGTCTTTGGTAGCGCGTAGCTTATCTGGTGACACATTTTGGAGCTGGTCGCAGCAACAACACGCATGGCAACAAGTGGGTTCTGAGCAAAAATCAGAGCTAGACAAAGCGTTCGCTATGGCGAATAAACAGATCGCGCCGAGCATGTTAACTCTGCCAGTGTCGTTAACCGCTGCGGAGGGCAAATAAATGATGAAAAAATGGTTATCGGTTGCATTAATCTCGACAGCCGCATTAATGCCTCATACAACTTTTGCTAGTGATGCGTTGTTACAAAAGGCGCAGCAAGAAAATCGTCAACAGCAATCGCACAATGTCGCGCGTGAATCAGGTTTTAAGCAAACAGAGCAAGAGCTACAGACTATAAAGAATAAATTGGTGGCAGAGCGGGCTGCTCTTCAAGCAGAAGCGGACTCATTAAGTGTTACCTTCGGTGAAAATGAAGCAGAACTGGCACAGCTAGAAGAAAAGTTGCGTCTAGAAACCGGGAGCCTAGGTGAGTTATTTGGCGTCGTTCGCCAGAACGCAAAAGAGCTAGAGTCTGAGCTAAAAAGCTCAGTAACCGGTGTTGATGCAAACTCATATCAGAAAGATATCGATGCTATTGTTGCGGCTAAATCACTGCCAACGTTGACCCAACTTCAGGCGATGTGGCGCAGCATGGAAGAACAAATCAAAGCAAGCGGTGAAATGGCAAACGTCTCTTTCACACTGCTAAATGGCGAAGGTCGTGAACAAACGGTTAATGGTGTTCGTCTTGGTTCTATGGCGCTGCTGGATAAGACTGGCTACGTTAAGTGGAATGGTCAACGCGGAGACGCGGTAAACTATCTTCGTCAGCCTGAGAACGGTCCAACAGCGAATACTATTTCCTCTGGTGACATTGATGCACTTGTCATTGATCCGTCACGTGGCATTCTTCTTGAACAGCTTGCAAACTCACCGACTTTGGCTGATCGCCTAAATGCGGGTGGCGTTGTCGGTAAAATCATCCTTGGTTTATTGGCTATCGGCCTATTGATTGCGCTCGTACGTGGTGCATCACTGATGATTTCGCGCCAGAAAATCATGAAGCAACTGAAAACCCCAGCGCAGCCAGGAGACAACCCTTTGGGTCGCGTGCTAGCGGTATACCAGAAAGACAAGCATCGCAGCGTAGAAGCGTTAGAACTACGTCTTTTGGAAGCTGTTGTTGATGAGCAAACCCACCTAGAAAAAGGGTTGTCGATGCTTAAGCTTCTTGCAGCTCTAGCTCCTATGCTTGGCCTACTAGGCACGGTAACGGGTATGATCGAAACCTTCCAGGTCATCACTCAATTTGGTAATGGTGATCCGAAAGTAATGGCGGGTGGTATTTCAATGGCACTTGTGACTACCGTACTTGGCCTTGTTTCAGCCATGCCTTTGCTATTAGCGCACAACGTATTGAGCTCTCAAGCAGAAAATATTCGCAGTATCTTAGAAAAGCAAGGCATCGGTTTAGTTGCAGAACAAGCTGAGCGTGATATGCCGAGTAACAAAAGCCATTCTAACACCTTAGCGGAGAACGCAGCGTAATGGAGCAGATCCTACTCAGCACATTGGGTTTGATCAGTGAGGATTGGGCCACAACCTTGATGAGCTTTATGCAGCAAGGTGGTCAAATCCTATGGTGGCTGGCCGCCGTCGTGGCGGTGTGCTGGCTGTTGGTTATGGAGCGAGTTATTTATCTCACAACGGTTTTCCCTGGGGTAAAAAAACAGCTTTGTGAGCAGTGGCAAGCAAGATCAGAGCACCACTCTTGGTACGCGCATCAAATCCGTGAAGGATGGATTGCAAAAGCGCAAATCGAACTGCGCCAAAACCTATCGACTATTAAGCTACTTGTGGCGGTTTGCCCAATGCTAGGGTTGTTAGGGACGGTGACAGGCATGATTACGGTGTTTGACGTAATGGCATCGCAAGGCAGCAGCAATCCGAAATTGATGGCTTCTGGTATCTCACTTGCTACGCTGCCAACCATGGCAGGTATGGTAGCAGCGCTTGCGGGCATGTTTATTCATGCTCGTCTTAGCAAAGTGTGTGAACGAAAAGCTATCCAGTTAGAACAATCTTTAAGGAGTCAAAAGTGAGACTCGGACGCAGACCTAACCAACAAGATGAAGCTCAAGTCGATTTAACCTCGATGCTTGATATCGTCTTCATCATGTTGATCTTCTTCATTGTGACCAGTTCGTTTGTACGTGAATCCGGTGTAGAAGTGAATCGCCCTCAGGCTTCTAATGTAGTAAGCCAAAAAGATGCGGGCATTTTTATCGCAGTAACGGCAGCGAATGATGTGTACATCGACAAACGAGTGGTTGATATTGAGCGTGTTGAGGCCTCTATTGAGCACCTGTTACTTGATCAGCCTGATGCCTCGTTAGTTATCCAAGCTGACGAGCATGCTTACAATGGCACTGTCGTGAAAGTGATGGACGCTGCAAAGGCGGCGGGTGTGAAGAACATTGCGTTGGCGGCGGAGAAACCTTAATGGGCAGGCTGTTACTTGCACTACCAGCATCACTGTTAATTTCTGTGAGCTTGTTTAGCTTTATGGCGTGGATGGTTGATAAAGGCAACCAGCGTGCACCAGAAGCTTCAGAAGCCGTTCGTTTTGATATGGTGATGGTAGAGAATGAAGCAGACGTGCAGCGTCGTCAACGTTCAGTGCCGGAGCAACCAGAACCACCTCAAGCGCCGGAGCCAATGGATCTGTCTCAAGCTGACACTCAAATGGAACCAATGAGTCAGATGACGCCAGTCAGTGCTTTAGGTTTAAACACAGCCCTTGAAGGCATCGCGATTAGCGCCCCAAACTTGAAGGGAACAATGGGCAACCAGCAAGCACTGCCGTTGTATCGTGTTGATCCTCGCTATCCAAGTAAGGCGCTGAAACGTAGAGTGGAAGGTTATGTCATTATGCGTTTCACGATCGATGCAACTGGACGACCAAAAGATATTGAAGTGATCGAGGCTGAGCCCGAGCGCATGTTTGAAAGGGAAGCAATCCGTGCGCTTAAAAAATGGAAGTATCAGCCAAAAGTTGAGGATGGTGTGTCAATTGAGCAGTTCGGACAAACCGCTAAAGTGGAGTTCAAGTTAGCCAAATGATGAAAAAATTCTTAATCGGTACGGTATTAAGCCTGAGTGCACTCTCAACCATTGCCAGTGAGTTAAGCCAATACACCGCAGCGAGAGTTCAACGAGCACATAATTTGGCTCAAGAAGAGAAACTGAAAGAAGCGATTTCATCTCTTGAAGCTATGGAGCTTTCTCGTGGATATGATCAAGCTTATGTCGCTCGAATGTTGGGTATTTTTTACTGGCAGAATGAGCAAACTCAAGCGGCGATTAAGCAACTTGAGTTGGCAGTCAATAGTGGTTTGCTACAAGATGAGCAAGCATGGCAAACCCGAAAAATGTTGGCTGATATACTGCTGAACGAGCAACGTTTTTCTAAGGCGTTACCTCATTACTATGCCTTGAGCCAAAACATTCCTAAAGGTCAAAAAGCGCATGAGCTATGGCTGCGTATTTCCCAATCTCATTATCAACTGAGTCAGTGGCAAAAAGTGCTTTCAGCAATGGCTCGTTATGAGAAATTTGGTCAGCCAGACAAGCTTGGCGCATTGTCGATAAAGCTTTCTGCTGAGCTAGAACTGAAAAAGTGGAAGCCGGCAATCTCGACCATCAAACGCTTAATCGTGATTGAACCTGAACGAATTGAATGGTGGCGTCAGCTTGTTGCTCTATACCTACGGGTTGATGACAACAAACGTGCCCTAGACTCTTTGGCGTTGGCAAAACTGAAAGGGTTACAACTTAGCCAAGATGACTTAAAGCTGCTGGCACAATTGTACGCGAAACGAGGTATTCCTGAGAGAGCTGCGTTGGTGATGAACGAGCTAGAGGATGTAAACTCGAATAGTAAGCTAAAAGCTCAGCAAGCAACGTATTGGCAAATGGCAAAAGAGTGGGAAGAGTCTATTGATAGCTGGCGTATTGCAGCTCAGCTAGATAGGCAGTATTACTGGAACTATTCTCAACTGTTGGTGCAAGAAGGCCATTATAAAGATGCCATTGCCGCGCTCGATAAGGTCAGAGGTCGTAAAGCGGATGTTGCACTTATCAAAACTCGCGCTTACTACAAACTTAAGCGGTTTGACGATGCGCTCGCTAATGCCAAAAGAGCGAATGAGATTAAGCCATCGAATCAGGCAAAGAGTTGGGTTAAGTATCTATCCCAGCTACGCAAAGTAGAATCGACGCAGAACTCATAGCGAACATTTTTATTAAATACCCGAGCTCAGTCTCGGGTATTTTTTTGTCTAAAGTCATAAAGGCTATTTATTGTATGAGCTTTTCATAAAAAGCTAATGCATCAAATGGTCGGGAGAAAAAAGGGCTTTTCTCTATATATTCTTGATGTACCTTGCTCAGTGTTTCAAACTTTTCTCTCGATGTAGGTTCGATATGAAAAGTTAGGCTTTCAGTCGATTCTACAAGCTTTAATGTTGAGGTTCTTGAAGCGTTATTTTTTGCTATTAATAGATAATATGCTAGCTCTTGCTTCTCTTTTAATACACAAGCCTCAAAAGCTTTCTCGCTTAAAACGGCAGAACAGGAGTTAATGCTTCTATATGCTTCTATATGCTTCTTTGAATACTCTAGGGTTTGTTTGTCAGGTGTATTCTGGTCTGCCATAGATTCGCACAGCTTTATCTTAGCACCATAATTATCGATAGATTGGCTTACGTTGTTAAACAAACTGGCTTCAAACTTTTCACTTGCGAAAGTGACACTTGAGAAAAGTGATAAGAGAATTATTCCAACATTCTTGTTCATATTTTTCCTTCTGAACTACACCATAACGTTTGGCTAGCATCAGAAAATCTTCTCTATCTAACCCTACACTAACTTCTTAGCTTACCTTTTTTATCTAGTTTATGGATAGCTTTTAAGCTTTTCATTAAATATACATAAAGGCGCATTTTGGTGGAGTCTATCCCACTTTTTAGTATTGGAAATATCATTAAATTTTGAGTCATTAAAATTGATAGGGTTATTATCTAGAGGGTAGGCAATCGGTAACTCGCATTGGCCCAAATAGCTAAAACATGTGCAAGCCAAGCTGAATTGAAAAAGTAAACAATGTAAATTAAATGCCAATGCGAATGATTATCACCTAAATTATGCCTCACATTTATTGGTGATGATTGTTTCTATGTTGCTTAAAAGCAAAGGTGTTCAAACTTGGGCTCGCCGCCTACATATCTATATTTCGATGGCTCTTCTCTTAGTTACGCTGTTTTTTGCAGTAACTGGTATTACCCTCAATCGCCCCGAATTGTTTGAACGCAGTGAACCTATCATTCAACAACATACTCTGACGGTTCCGCACTCAGTTTTATTCTCACATTCAGATACCTTTCAACCTAATCGTGAAGGGCTGGTGGCTTTCATGACTAAAGAAACCGAGCTTCGCGGCACTCCCTCCGCACTAGATGTGTATACCGAAGTTGAGCAAGGTGAGTTGTTACTCGGAGAGCTTTCTATGGATTTTAAAGGCCCGGGTTATAACGCTACGGTCTTTATTGATATGACTACTGGTGCAGCAGACGTCGAAACGACGCACTACGGTATTGTTGCGCTGCTGAACGATCTACATAAAGGACGCAACAGTGGTGGGATTTGGAAGTGGTTTATCGACGTCACTGCGCTTTTGATGGTGTTTTTTGTTCTTACAGGCGTGTGCTTGTTACTGCCTAAGAAGAAGACGCTCAGAACGTCAATGCAATGGATGAGCTTTGGTACGTTACTGTCGCTCGTAATTTATTTTGTTGCTGTTCCATAACAGCTTTTTTAGAGAACACTTATGTTGAACACAGGAAGATTTTTCCGCCGTAATCACTTTTGTAAAGCCGCTTTGATCGCGGCTTTTACTCCTTTCTCTCTTTCCGCGGCGCCTCTACCAGATAACGCGAAGGTCGACTTCGAACTCGAACTTCCAAAGATAGATACCTCAATGTATGCACGCCCTTATGTGGCGGTTTGGGTTGAAAACGATCAGCGTAAACCGGTTAAAACCATCCAGTTATGGGTAGGGAAAGACGAATGGTTAAAAGATCTACGCAGCTGGTGGAGAAAAGCGGGTCGTTATGATCGTGAACTTGTTGATGCGGTGACTTCTGCAACACGTCCTGCTGGTCAATACCGCTTTGTCTGGGATGGAACCAATGACGCAGGGGAGCGTTTGGAACAAGGAAATTACACGTTGTACGTCGAGGTCGTTCGTGAACACGGTGGGCGAAACTACTTACGTCAAAAAATAACGCTAGCGGACAGTGACGTGCGCTATGAGCTTAAACCAACACAAGAGACGGGTGTCATCACCGTCAATTATCAAGTTAAGTGATTAAAGGACACAACAATGAAAACCAAAATGAAAGCAGTGGCATTGGCGAGTGTAATGGCAATGGGATTGGCTGTAACCACCACCGCACAAGCACATCCACGTTGGGTTCTGCCCTCTCACTTTACGGTTTCTAAAGAAGGCGGTGACTGGCTGACATTTGATGTTACTGCCTCTCACGGAACGTTTGTTTTTGATAAGCCTGCGGGTAGTGATCAGGCATTTGTGGTGATGCCGGATGGCCGCTCTGAGCGTCCTAACTTTGTTGTTCGTGGCAAGCGTCGCTCTATGTTTGATTTCTTTTTTACAGAAGAAGGCACGCACAAAGTCGCGATTAATAATCAGCCGAGCTACTACACACAATACAAAGCGGGCCGTCGTGATACGGTGAAATGGGCGCGAGCAAACAAAGCTGAGCGTGGTGACGTGCTTCCTGAGCAAGCGCGTGATGTGGTTACTCAACTAAGTTACACCCGAGCAGAAAGCTACATTACGGTTGGTATGCCAACGGACAAAGCGTTGGAGATTGAAGGCAAAATGCTGGAGATGAAACCGATCACGCATCCATCGGACATCATTGAAGGTGAGCCTGTGACTTTCCAGTTTTTCTTTAACGGAGAGCCACAAGAGGGCGTTACTGCTGAGATTACACGTGAAGGTACCATGTACCGAAACCATCAAGAACAAATCGATGTGGTGAGCGATAAAGATGGCAAAGTGATCTTCACGCCAGAAGTCGCCGGGCGCTACTTAATGAAAGCGAACTACAAAGGTGAATTAAAAGATAATCCATTGGCGGATAAAGCGAGTGCCAATGTTCATCTTACGTTTGAAACTCAACTTAACTAATCGAATTAGGCTCAGCAATTGCTGGGCCATTTTGGAATTATCATGAATAACACTTCTCTTCTAAAAGCGGTTTTGCTTTTTTCTGGATTTGCGTCCTTTCACGCTGCTGCACATTTTCCTCTGATGAGCTGTCACTTGGCGCAAGATAAAGTGATTTGTGAAGCGGGCTACTCGGATGGATCGACAGCGGTCGACTACGATGTCGAAATGTACGATTACGACGACAATCTGATCGCCAAAGAAAAAACAGATAAGCGTTCCATCGCAGAATTTACTCACCCTGAAACAGATTTCTATTTGGTATTTGATGCCGGACATGAAAGCCCGGTGGAAGTGGATATCGTTGAGCTGAAAGAGAAATGAGTGTACAGAAAGTTCGCCCTGATGATGGTAACCGAGAAGGAAAGTGGGTCGCACTGACAATCGCAGCAATTCTCAGTTCAGCAGCCATACTTATGCCCTACCATCAGGTCGCGACTGAAAAGCCAGACATGCAGTCTCATCAAGTGTTAATCACGGATTTACATCAAAATGAGTTGGGGTTGATCGCTGAGCTTAAGCTCGCTCATGAAGAGATTCGTGATTTGCAGTTAGATACCGGAACTTGGCCTGAGATCTCTGATATGGAGGTGCTTTGGATTGCTCCGTTCGTGAAAGACCAAAACTGGAAGCGTAAAGGTTCTCATCAGTGGCAACGAATTGATGACGGTGTCTACATTGGCGTGAAGACCAGTGCCCAAGGCTCTGCTTCCATGCTGTTGGATAGCCGCAGTTCTCAAGCTGATATTTGGTTTAATGATTCTAGCCGTTCGTTAAATGTGGAGGGACTAAGCGATCTAGCTAAACGCCACGATTTCGGGTGGAAACAAATCGTTCTGTCAGACTCTTCCTCTCATTCTCACGCCCATTAAGACAACATAATTGATAAGTACTATGATCAAACGCTCTCTTTTACGTCGTATTCTTACAGCCACCGCGTTATTGACGGTGTCTTCTACTGGCTTTGCTGCCGATAAACTCAGTATTGGTATTACGCTTCAACCTTATTACAGCTATGTTAAAGCCGTTGTTGGTGAGAAGGCGGACATCGTTCCTTTGGTTGATGCTGGTTTTAATCCTCACAACTATTTGCCACAACCTAATGATCTTAAGCGCTTAAATGAAATGGACGTAATAGTGATCAATGGTATTGGTCATGACGATTTTGCACTGAAAGTGATCAAGGCTTCTCAGCGTGATGATCTCGTGGTTATCGAAGCGAACAAAGAAGTGCCTTTATTGCCCGCTATGGGGCAGTCTGTTGGTCAAGGAGCAGTGAACCCTCACACCTTTGTCGGTCTATCAACAACCATTCAAAAGGTTTACACCATCGCGAGTGAGCTAAGCCAATTGGACCCAGACAATGCTACGTTCTATCGCCAAAATGCTCGTAAATACGCGAAAACATTTCGCCTGATGAAGCGTGATGCAATGTTGTCTCTTGGTGAGTTGGACACGGCTGGTATGAAGGTGGCGACAACCCACAATGCTTACGGATATATCCTTCAGGAGTTTGGTGTTGACGTTGCCGCTGTCATTGAGCCTGCTCATGGTGTAGAACCAAGTGCAAGTCAGCTACAGGAAACGATAGAGAAAATTCGTGAATCGGGCATTGATGTTCTGTTTTATGAGCTCAATATGCCGAATCGCTTTGTTGATACCATCGAAGAGGCGACCGGGGTGCAGCTTTATCGCTTTTCTCACATGACTCACGGTGAGTATGAGGCTGATAAAGTCGAGGTTGAGATGCGAGATAATGTGGAAACACTAATCGAAGCCATGAAATTTGTGGCGAGTAAGCGAGCAGGGGAAAAGGCGTGATGACTGGACCTTCCGTTTCCTTAAGTAACGTGGGCCTAAA
This sequence comes from Vibrio sp. OPT41, assembly GCF_015163595.1. Taxonomy (NCBI): domain Bacteria; kingdom Pseudomonadati; phylum Pseudomonadota; class Gammaproteobacteria; order Vibrionales; family Vibrionaceae; genus Vibrio; species Vibrio sp. OPT41. Next base: position 19,931 of record NZ_JADDYH010000067.1, read on the forward strand.
ATACGCCGACAATATCATTTTGCAGAACATCAGCGCCGAATTCGAGAACGCGAAATGTCACGTTATTATGGGACCGAACGGCGGTGGTAAAACCTCTTTGCTTCGTTCGGTACTTGGACTCACGCCATTTTCGGGAAACATAGCGCTCAATTGGCCAGAACCATCAGCTGCATCGGGGAAGATAGGGTATGTGCCACAAAAAGCGATGTTTGAAGCAAGCCTCCCGTTAACCGTGATGGATTTTGTACTGCTTAACCAAACTCGTATCCCTCTATTTTGGCGACGTAAAACGAAACAAACTCAACATGCCCTGGCCCAGCTGGATCGCGTGGGTATGGCAACGCGTAGCGACCGTCGTATGGGGCAACTCTCTGGCGGTGAGCAACAGCGTGTTTTGTTTGCGCAAGCTTTACTGGATGAGCCCAATTTATTGGTTTTAGACGAACCTACAACTGGCATGGATGAGCAAGGTGTTCGATATCTTGAAGGTTTGATTCATGAAGTTGTTGGAGAAGGCAAAACGGTGGTGGCAGTACATCATGACGTGACCGCCGTGCGCCGTTTAGATGCGCAGGTCCATGTCGTAAATCGTCAAATTGTGGCGTCAGGTCACCATTCAGATGTGCTAAGCCCTGATCGTATAGAAACATTATTCAAGCACTACACAGCAAAAGTGGAGGCTGCATAATGGATTGGTTGCGAGAGTTAGCGGTTAGCGGCGTTGAAGCTGGATGGTTAAGCGATAGCTTTTCTTATGCCTTCATGGTAAACGCAATTGTGGCAGCGCTGATATTAGGACCATTACTTGGTGGTCTTGGTACATTAGTCATCGCCAAGCGACTGGCTTTTTTCTCTGAAGCGGTTGGGCATGCTGCGCTTACCGGAATCGCGATTGGTGTGTTGCTCGGTGAGCCGCCAGAGAATCCGATCATCGGATTGTTTAGCTTTTGTATGATTTTTGCGCTGTTGCTTCACTTTGTTCGTAATCGTACGAATGTACCTTACGACACACTGGTTGGGGTTTTTCTTGCATTAGCGTTAGCGGTTGGTGCTGCGCTGTTAATGTACGTTGCTCGTAAGATCAACATTCACATGTTGGAGAACGTGTTGTTTGGCTCGATCTTGACTGTGACGGACAACGATATCCTTATTTTAGCGATCAGTTGTTTGATCATATTACTGCTTCTTATTCCAACGTTTAACCGCATTTTGCTAACTTGTATCAGCCCGGATATTGCACGTGTACGCGGCTTTAATACCAGCTTTTATGATTACTTATTTGTCATGATGATCACCTTGGTCACCATCGCCGCGGTAAAGATTATTGGCGCGGTATTGGTTGGTGCATTGCTGCTGATTCCTGGTGCAACGGCTAGGTTATTGACTAAACGCATGGGCAGTTTTGTTCTCCTTTCTTCTTTATTGGCAACCATTGCGTGTTTAATAGGAACCATACTGCCGATGGAGCTTGAGCTACCAGTGCCATCAGGCGCATCCATCATCATTGTTTCTGCGGCATTTTTCCTAACAGCAACGGTTTACCGAATTATCCAAAAAGCGTAACCCTTTTTATAAAGTAATGAACATGAAGATAAAAAAATTAGCGATAACTTTTGGTTTGGTTATAGCGACAACACTTCCATCGTTGGCAAGCGCCAAAGACATTTTAACCAGCACTCCCGTCACGTACATGTTGTCTGAGCAACTCATGAAAGGTACAGGGATAGAGACTCAGTATCTGCCTCCAAAGCGTTACGGCGTTGAGCGTCTTGAGAACTGGTTCGCAAATAAAGGTACAGAGCAAGTTAAGCAAGCGGGTCAAGCCGCGACGGTTGCTATTACTCTTGGTGCGATTTGGAAACAAGACCCGACTTATGTTTACGCTCGACAGGGCAACATTCACTTGATTGAAATCGATGCATCGCAGGCCATTTCTCCTAGAGCTCAAGGAGTTGCAGTTCTGACATTGGAAAACGGGTCAACATCGAAGTACGCATGGCTGAACCCTACAAACTTAATCCGAATGGCGGGCATTGTTGGAGAGGATCTACAACGTGTATATCCTGAACACCAAAAGGCGATTCAAACGAATCAACAGGCTCTTATGCTCAATGTGCGTGAACTGATCAACCAACAACAGGCAGAGATCTTCGATAAAGGCATCGATTCAGTGGTACTGATGAGTGAGTCATTAGAGGACTTTGCCTCTGGCAACCAATTGTTTGTGGTTGGGCGCGAATTTAAGCCGGAACTTGAGTGGACAGAAGAAGACAAATTATCTTTAAAAGCTCAGTTTGAACAAGATAAAACGCTATGGTTAGTGACGGATAAACGACCGTCGAAAACCTTGACATCGCTTATTAAACCGAGCCGCATACTGCAAATTGATGTTATTGACCGCTGGGGCAGTAACGGTATCAAAACTGAGAAGCCACTCGCACGTTGGGAGATGTGACACGTAAAAAGCCACAGATTTTATGATGGGGAGTGAAAAGTTCCCTATTTTTTTGTGATTAAGCTCAAAATGTGAGCATTGATACCACTGGTTGCATAAGAAAGTGTTTGTTTCATTTCTATTTCATTACTACTTTGTTATGTGTTCGTTGCGATTGATTCGGATTTAATCTGTTTCTAAGCGAACCGGTACAAACAACTATACGGATGTTAACAATGAAAATGAAAACTCTAGCCGTTGCAGTGGCGGCACTAGCATGTGGTTCACAGGCCTTCGCAGCAGAAGTTTACAACAGCGATGGTACATCTTTATCGATCGGCGGTCACGTTTCAGTTGGCGTGGGTGAGTATTTCGAAGAAGAAGTAAAAGTTCACCAAGTGTCTCCACGTATCAATGTTGCGGGCAAGAAAGACATTGGCAACGGTATCACTATCGACGCTAAAGGCGAATGGGCACTTAACTACCTAAATGGTGGTAGCCAGTCGTTTTCAACTCGTTTGGGCTACATCGGCGCGACCCACCAGCAGTTTGGCCGTTTAGTGGGAGGTACACAGTGGTCTCCGTACTACGATGTCGCTGGCGTTGCGGATCTACCAATCGCGTTCGCGAACGACTTTTTGTACGACAATCACAACAATCTAGGTACTGGTCGTGCTGAAAAAATGATCAGCTACCGTAAAAGCTTTGAGTTTGGCGAAGGTTTTGCTTTCAACCTAGGTCTTGGTTGGCAAGGTGAAAATGATGATAGAGGCCTATCATTACAACAAAACCCTAACACAGGTCTTCCAGAATACGTTTCTAAAGGCAGCAAGTATGACCAACGTGGTCAAATCGCACTGAGCGGCTCTGTTGCGGGCTTTGGTCTAGGCTACGTATACAGCGGCGGTGATGTTGAGAATTCTGGTCTAGGTACTAAAACTGCTGAATCACACCTTGTTTCTGTAAATTACGGTGAGTATGGCTCTGGTCTGTACGCAGCTGTTGTATACGGCATGAACGAATACTTCTACGAGATGCGTGAAGAAACTACTCAGATTGAGGGCCTACTAGCGTACGGAGTCAACAATTGGACGTTCAGCGTTAACTACGAAGGTGTAGAAGACGACAAAGACAACAAGACAGTTTCAAGCGAAACTGCGCTACAAGCAGAGTACGCAGTAACTCCTGCATTCGTTACTTTCGCTGGTTACCAGTTTGACCTAGGTAACGACTACAACAATGAAGAGAACGACTACTGGACTCTAGGTGCTCGTTACTACTTCTAATAAATAGGCCAGTTTCTACTGCCTAAACACATTTATTGTGTTAACGCCTACTCGTTGTGAGTAGGCGTTTTTCTTTCTGCTATCCTTTGGCTATAAGAGACGCTAGTCATTCTGTGCTTAGGTAACCCCACTCTTTGTTTAGAGAGTGCGTCTATAAAAAATGCCCGCAACTTGCGGGCATTTTTGTTGTTAGAAGAGATGCAGTTCTATTAATACGCTTATTTTTTATCGAGTAAATCGAGGAAGAAGGCATACTCTAGCGCATCTTCTTTTAAGCGCTTAAATCGACCAGATGCGCCGCCGTGTCCGGCTTCCATATCGGTTTTGAACAACAAGACGTTATCGTCTGTCTTCATTTCACGAAGTTTGGCGACCCACTTCATTGGTTCAAAGTACTGTACTTGAGAGTCGTGCAAGCCAGTCGTTACCAACATGTTCGGGTAGTTTTGCGCCTTGATGTTGTCGTAAGGCGAGTAACTCAACATATAGTCATAGTATGTTTTGTTATTTGGGTTACCCCATTCATCATACTCATTGGTGGTCAATGGAATCGATTCATCGAGCATGGTGGTTACCACGTCCACAAACGGAACATGTGCACCGATACCGCGGTACAGTTCTGGTGCTTGGTTGATGATAGCCCCCATTAAGAGACCTCCTGCAGAGCCACCAACAGCGAAGACTTTATCTTTCGCGCCGTAGCCTTGTTCAACCAAACCTTTAGTCACATCAATAAAGTCGTTGAATGTGTTTTGCTTGGTTAGTTTTTTACCGTCTTCATACCAAGGGCGGCCAAGCATTTCAGATCCACGAATATGAGCAATGGCGTAAACAAAGCCGCGATCCAATAGACTCAAACGTGTCGAGCGGAAAGTTGGCTCAATGGTTGCGCCATAAGACCCATAACCATATTGGTAGAGTGGATTCGTACCATCTTTCTTAAATAAGTCTTTACGATACACCAAAGAAACGGGTACTTCTTTACCGTCACGGGCTGTGACCATGATGCGTTCTGATTGGTAATTGTCAGGATTAAAATCACCAAGTACAGGTGTTTGCTTCATGATTTCTGACCCGCCCGTTGTTAGATCGAAATCGTAGTAGGTTCCTGGAGTGGTTAAACTGCTGTAATAAATACGAACTTTCTCGTTATCCAGCTCTAGGTTACCTGTCAAATAGGCAGCAAACGCATCGTCATTAAATGTGAGGGGGAATTCTTTTCCTGTTGAAAGCTGACGTACAGTGACGCTTGCTAGGCCGTTAGAGCGCTGCTCATAGACGATGTGATCATCGAATAACTCGAAGTCGACAAGTTGAGTGTTGTCGTCTGCGGCAATCACATCTTGCCATTTAGAGCGGTCATGTATGTCATTTTGATGAACTTTCATCAAACGGAAGTTGACGGCTTGATAGTTAGTATAAATGTAGTACCAATCGCCTAGCTTAGAAATACTGTATTCAATGCCATCTTCGCGAGGATAGAACGGTTTCGCCTTTGCTTTAGGGTTGTTCGCATCAATGATAGAGACCCCACTGGTTTCTGTACTCGAATGCCAGATATAAATATCTTCGCCATCTTTGCTTTTGCTTAGTGAGGTGTAATAGGCGCTGTCGGTTTCCTCAAAAATCAGCTCATCGTTGCTTTGTGGTGTGCCCAATACATGACGATAAACTTGGTAGCCCAATAAGGTCTGAGGATCTTTTTTGATGTAGTAAAAGGCGTTGTTATCGTTCTGCCATGCGACAGCGCTTGAGGCCCCTTCGATTTCATCTTGTAGGTAATTGCCTGTTGTCAGGTCTTTGATCTTAAGGGTGTACACGCGGCGGCTTAATGTGTCTTCGCCATACGCCAATAAGTTTTCATTCGGACTAACGTATAGGCCGCCGATACTGAAAAATTCATGTTCTTTTGCTAGTTCATTGACATCTAAAATGATTTGTTTGTCTTTGCCTGCAAAGTCTTTAGCTCGCAAATGGACTTCGTACTCGTTATCTCCGGTCACTTCACTGGAGTAGAAGTAGTTGCCTTTACGAACCGGTACTGAGTTGTCGTCTTTTGCGATACGCCCTTTAATTTCTTCAAATAGCGTATCTTGAAATGTTTCAGTGTGCTTTAGAACGGTTTCTGCGTACTGATTTTCTTTCTCTAGGTGCTGTAAAATTTCAGGGTCTTTACGTTCGTCGTCACGCATCCAGTAGTAGTTATCAACGCGGGTATCGCCATGAATAGTCATCGCGTGAGGGACTTTTTTCGCAACCGGAGCTTGAGTTTGTTGAGCAACGATCTGTGTTTGGGAGTATTGAGTCATGCTGGGGGTTCCTTGATTGCTGCATCCGGCGACAAGCGCGACCGAGACGGTCAACGTAGTTAAAGTGAAACGCATCTGATTTTATCCTTATTGTACACCCAAGTGGCCTCATCCTGAGGGCTGGGCTTTCATTTTGTTAGTGGTTTTCAGTTGTCCATTCTTTGTTATGGGGTATGCCGAAAAAGTGAGAATCCTCAATATTTTCGAGTTGGCTACTCAATTTGAAGGAAGCTGAAAACACATTGTGTAAGCAGCTGTTATTTTTAACAAATATCAATTCGAAAGTTAAATCATTCTCATCGGGAAATCGATATAGTGTGATATGAAAAAAGGGACACACTTGTTGAGTGTGTCCCTTTTGGATTTTGAAAGTAAGCTGATAATGATCAGATAACTTGCGGTACTTCGTTTGAGTGATTGTGTGCTCGATTCACCCACATTAACCCAAGCATTGCAATTACCGACATTGCCATCATCAAAATGCCCAAAGGCATCTGGTTATGCGCTGGAAATAGTGACGCGAGCAAAGTTGCGACACCTGCCCCCAAGTTTTGCATGCCACCCAATGTCGCGCCTGCTGTTCCTGCATGGTATGGGAATGGCGCAATCGCTCCAGTTGTTGCCGCTGGGAAGAGAATACCTGCACCCAAAAAGTACACGGTTGCGCCTCCAACCAGCGTTAATGCAGTGGTTAAACCAAACAAGCCTGGGATGAGCACAATAGCAGAGCCCACAAAAATAGAGACCAAGCCTACATTTAAAGCACGACGCTCAGAGCGACGTCTTGCGATGTAGCTAGATAAGCCTGCACCCACCAAGTAACCTGGGATCGGCAATATAAACAGCAAACTTACCGTTGTTGCTGGTAATTCTAATACCCCACCTAACAATACCCCAGCTGCCGCTTCGAATACACCCACACCAGCGAATGTTGCAACCAGGCAAATCAAAAAGCCTTGAAAGCGACGGTCAGACAAAACGTGTTTGTAGCTTTTGGCTACTGGTTCGAATTTGCGTTTCTCTTTTGGTAGCGTCTCCATCATGCTTGTCATCATGGTGATCACAACCGCGATAGCAAATAGCGCTAAGAACAAGTAGCTCGACCGCCATCCGAAAGCTTCTGTTAGGTAACCGCCTAATACTGGTGCCATTAATGGTGAGAAAATCACACACATGCTAATTAAGCTGTTTGCTCTGTGTAGATCAGAGCCTTCAAAGCAATCGCGAGTCAGAGTGCGTGACATCGCACCGCCGCAGCCAATACCTAAGCCTTGGATAAAGCTACCAATCAAGAACCATTCAAATTGATGTGCAAATAATGCTACCAGTGTACCCACGATGTAGATAAGCAGCCCGACGATGATGATCGGTTTGCGTCCCAAGCGGTCCGATAGTGTGCCATACGCAAATTGCGACAAGCCATATGGGATTAGGTAACAAGCCATCACAGCTTGAAGTGATGACGCAGATACCAAAAACTCGCCCGCCATATGACCGATTGAAGGCACGTACATTGTCTGGGTCATTTGACCCACGGCAGTCAATATAGCGATTAAAAAGGTAAGTTTCGCTAATGGAAACGAAGCAGACATTTGCGTATCTCTCCAAAAAATTTAAGACGTAAAAACCCTTAGCGCTCTTTTATAGAGTGCCAACTGAATTCTTGTGTTGCGGGGGTATTTGCGCGAGATAATAGTGCTTGCTTGTATAATTAGCAATCGAAAAGTGTGAAGTTGAGCAAGATAAAAATCTATGATTTCAATTAGAAAAACTAATCCGATTTTGTTTTCAAAAAGAGATGCATTTCTTTGTCTAATTAAGTTAAATCTTTTACTTTTCGTGAATAGAATGAGCCTTATAGGTAACTGGTTTTAATGGTTAAAGTGCAAAAATAAAGCGTCTGCTCGGTTGATCTGAGTTCAAGATGAAACGAGTGAATAAAAGGTAGAGGAAGGCATCAGAAAGAAAAGGGAGCCGAAGCTCCCTTAGAAATGATTATGTCTATTCGCGCTCAGATGCGTATGCGTAAAGCATTTCTAGTGCGATGGTTGCTCCCGCTAGTGCGGTAACATCACTGTGGTCGTATGGAGGCGATACTTCGACAACATCCATACCCACGATATTCATGCCGGCTAAACCACGAATAATTTTCAGCGCTTTGTCTGAGTTCAAGCCACCACAAACTGGTGTACCAGTTCCCGGTGCGAAGGCCGGGTCTAAGCAGTCGATGTCAAAAGTAACATACACTGGCTTGTCTGCGACGGTGCGACGAATTTCTTCTAGGATCTCGTTCACAGGCATGTCATTCGCTTGCATCGCATTAATCACATTGAAGCCGTGATCTTGCTGTTTGTACTCCGTACGAATGCCGATTTGTATTGAGTTCTTCGCTGAGATCAAACCTTCTTTCGGCGCATGGTAGAACATCGTACCGTGGTCGTATGAACTGCCATTTGCATAGGTGTCCGTATGAGCATCAAAGTGAATCAAAGCCATTTGGCCATGATGCTTCGCATAGGCACGCAGGATAGGTAGCGTAATGAAGTGGTCACCGCCCAATCCCAACATGGTTTTACCACTTTTTAGAATTTCACTGGTTGCCGCTTCAAGGCGGTAAGTAAAATCTTCCGCATCACCGCAATCGAACACGAGATCACCTGCGTCGATCACTTTCAGTTTATCCAATACGTTGAAGCTCCACGGGAACTTCTTACCTTCCCATGCCAAGTTGACTGAGGCACGGCGAATTGCATCTGGACCCATACGCGCACCTGGACGCCCAGATGTTGCCATGTCCAGAGGGACTCCCAACACCACAACGTCTGCGTCTGCCGATACCGGGTTACGAATGTACGGCAGACGTAAAAACGACATAGAGTTGGAGTAAAGCGAATAATCAGTTTTAGTAAACAAATCATTCATATCAGAAGTCCTCTAAATAGGTGTATCCTGCTAGACCTTGTTCTAGTTCTGCTAGGATTTGTGCTTGTTCATTGGCTTCAACTCGATGTGAAACCAATTGTTTATAATTGTCACGAATCGCATCCACGTCGATATGAACGTAGCGCATCATGTCTTCTACACTATCACCTTCGTTGATGTAACTGATCTCAAATTGACCGTGTTCATCAACATTGACTACAGCACTGTGGGTATCACCAAATAGGTTGTGCATGTCACCAAGGATTTCTTGGTATGCGCCTACTAGGAAAAAGCCCATTAAGTACGGTTTGTCTTTGCTCCAAGCTGGTACAGGTAGCGTGCTCTCGATGCCTTGACCATCAACGTAGTGATCGATCGCGCCATCAGAGTCACATGTGATGTCCAACATCACTGCACGACGCTCTTCCGCCTCGCCCAGACCAGAAAGTGGCAGAACAGGGAACACCTGATCAATACCCCAAGCATCTGGTAGAGATTGGAAGAGAGAGAAGTTCACGAAGAACTTATCCGCAAGACGTTCGCTCAACTCGTCCAGAATCGGACGGTGGAAGCGATTCTTAGTGCTCATCTTGCGGCTTAATTCGAAGTAAATGCGCAGTGACAATTGTTCTGCCCACGCACGTTGTTCCAAGTTAAGCACGCCTGTAGCAAATTGAGAGTGCACTTCTGCCAAATCACTTTGGGTATCATTGTAAATCTCAATTAACGCACGAGCGTCTGTACCATCTTGTAAGTTTTCCCAGTTTCGCCACATGTTTTGTAGCAACAGCGGAGCGTCCTCATCAAGCTCATGTACTTCTTCCGGTAGGTACGACTCGGTACCAATTACGTTAGAAATCAATACAGCGTGGTGCGCTGTTAGCGAGCGACCCGATTCCGAAATGATCACTGGCATTGGTTGTTCGTATTGCAGACACACATCGCCCACAGTGTTCACGATATTACGTGCGTATTCTGCAAGTCCGTAGTTCATCGAATTCGATGATTGGCTGCGTGTGCCGTCATAATCCACTGCCAAGCCGCCGCCCACATCGAAGTACTCGATGTTTGCACCGAGTGCGCGTAGTTCGCAGTAGAAACGTGCAGACTCGTTCACACCATTGCGTACATCACGGATGTTTGCCATCTGTGAACCAAGGTGGAAGTGAACCAGTTGCATCGCGTCTAGGTTGCCTTCGCGTTTAAGACGTTCAATAACGCTAAGCACTTGCGATGCTGATAAACCAAACTTCGATTTTTCACCGCCACTTGCTTGCCATTTCCCTGCGCCTTGAGAGGCGAGGCGAATGCGTAAACCAAGGCGCGGTTTTACGCCCAAACTTTTCGCTTCTTCTAGTACCAGATCCAGCTCAGAAAGCTTCTCTAATACGATGAATACCTTGTGACCCAGCTTTTCACCGATCAGTGCAAGACGCACATACTCACGGTCTTTGTAGCCATTACACACGATCACGGAGCTACCTTGTTGAGCCAATGCAAGTACCGCCAACAATTCTGGCTTGCTACCCGCTTCAAGACCAAGCTGCTTGGTTTCTAGTTGAGCTTGGCTCGCTAGAATTTCATCCACCACTTCACGTTGTTGGTTTACTTTAATTGGGTACACCAACAAGTATTTGTTTGGATATTGGTATTCTTCAATTGCTTGGTTGAATGCGTGGCAAATACCATGCACACGTTGGTGCACGATTTGCGGGAAGCGTACTAATACAGGCAGATTTAACTGCTTCGCTTCTAGCTCATTTACAATAGCGCTGAAAGGGATTTGATGTGCACGATCACTACGTGGTGATACATATACTTCGCCTTGGTCATCAATGCCGTAGAAACCTTGGCTCCAGTAGTGAACGTTGTAGTCCGCGCGGATGCGGTCTAATTTAGTTGCTTTTTCCAACTCGATTCTCACAAAAATGTACTTAACTCCTTAATTAATTAGAAGGAAAAGTACAAAAAAGCAAATCATGAGGTATTTACCTCATACCCTGACACGAACTCCGTGTGCGCGCATTAACGGATAAAAGGGCCCTTGAGTCTAATGATTAAAATCTATCATCTCGATTATGATTTGTTGTCGTCGCTACGTGTGAATATTTGTTTACCGAAGCGTCCATTCTGCTGTTATAGTTGGTCTGACCAGTAAGGATTCGGTCATGAAGCATCTCACTAAAATAAGGACATATTTTGCAGCTGCACAGAATTCAGGGGTACATTCAGACCATGTATCTCGCCGAATATCCCGATAAATTATTGTTGCTTGATGGTGCCAGTCGAGCAGACATTCCTCATCTTAAAGACTTTATTGAACATCAACTCCATCGTCCTTTTTCTGACCTAAAGTTGGTTGTTGTGACCCACATGCATCCAGACCATGCTGGTGGTGCGCACAAACTACGTGATTTAACAGGATGTAAGCTATTGGCCGCAAAGCGAGAGAGCCAGTGGTATAGCGGTGTAGACGGTTGGCTAATGCATTTGACCGATTTAATGTTAGCACGCTGGATGGCGAATCGGATGCGTAAACCAAAGCAAAACCTTTGGTATTCCCGCAAGTTAAATCCAGATATTGAACTTATTGATGGAGAGTTTATTCCTGGATTTGATGATTGGCAGGTGCTAGAAACGCTTGGGCATACCGACCGAGATCTGTCGGTTTATCATTCTGAACAAGATGTGCTGTATGTGGCGGATTTAATGGTGCAGGTGAAAAAGCATCTGATTGCGCCGTTTCCCATATTTCATCCGAATCAATATCGGCAATCATTAAAGCGTGTGTTTGAGATGAATCCGCAATGTTTGCTTCTGGCACATGGGGGAGAGGTGACTTTGGATGAAAAAGCGTATCAGCACATTTTGAATACAGCGCCGACTAAGCCAATGACGCACTGGCGAGTGACAAAAGTTAAAGCGAAGGGATTGTTGTTTGCGTTATTTCGTAGGAAGTAGGCTGAGATAAAGCCAGACGAGTGATGCTCAACAAAAACGTTCGATCACTCATCTGAAGCTACGGGGTTAAGATGCCAATAAGTGAGATTGGCTAGGATCAACGAGCACTTTGTCTGCCATACCCTGACGACCTAACAACATCATGTAAGTCATTTTTTCACGGTTAGTCAACGTAATGTCGATTGGCCATTGTTGGTCGCCCATACGCAGCATCGTTGTGATCACGCAGCGGTGCTCAAAAGTACCGTTAGAAGATTTAACCTTACGGTTTGCTTTTAGTTTCGCTGTGCAGCGAACCACTTGTTCTAAATGGTATACATCTGGGTGCAAATCGAATGCAACATAAGACTGACCATCTTTTTCAAAGCAATCAATATTGTCTACATGTAATGAAGAGGTTTGAGCGCCTGTATCAATACGCGCTTCAAGGTGAGTAATCCCTAACTCTGGCAAGCAAATAGCTTCGGCATTCCCAATGATCATTTTCTGATTCATAGTGTCATCCTAGCGACGAGTAACAAGAGAGCCGGTTTTTGGCTCTCTTGTGCGTTAAACAAAAATCAACCTTTACCGCGAGTACGGTTTGAATTTGGCTTAGCGTTTTTCTCGATAAAATCGAAGATCATACCTGCAATGTTTTTACCAGTTGCTAGTTCGATGCCTTCTAGACCAGGGGAAGAGTTCACTTCCATTACCACTGGGCCATTTTTAGATTGAAGGATATCCACACCACAAAGGTTCAAGCCCATCACTTTCGCTGCATTTACAGCGGTCGCACGCTCTTCTTTGCTCAAACGCACGAGTTGTGCAGAGCCACCACGGTGAAGGTTAGAACGGAACTCGCCTTCTTTTGCTTGGCGCTTCATTGCGGCAATCACCTTATTACCGACAACAAAACAACGGATGTCCGCGCCTTTTGCTTCTTCGATAAATTCTTGCACCATGATGTTAGCTTTCAAACCCATGAAAGCTTCAATCACGCTTTCTGCCGCTTTATTTGTTTCAGCAAGTACAACACCAATGCCTTGAGTGCCTTCTAGCAATTTAATCACTAGAGGTGCGCCACCAACGTTTTTGATCACGTCCTGAATGTTGTCAGGATGGTGAGCAAAGCCAGTGCGTGGCAAACCGATGCCTTTACGTGATAGCAGTTGTAATGAGCGCAACTTGTCACGAGAGCGGCTGATCGCGACAGATTCGTTGACACAAAATGTACCCATCATTTCAAACTGACGTACAACAGCAGTGCCGTAAAACGTAATAGATGCCCCAATACGTGGAATAACAGCATCGTATTGCGGTAATTCTTCACCCTTGTAGCGGATCTTAGGGTTGTTGCTCGTAATGTCCATATAACAGTGAAGCGTGTCGATCACATCGATTTGATGCCCACGTTCTTCACCCGCCTGTTTTAGGCGCATGGTTGAATATAAATTCTCATTACGAGAGAGAATAGCAATACGCATGGCAATTCCTTAGTAAGTCAGTACCAAATTAAAATATAAGTATAGAGCATAGAATGCAGTAGGCAGGTGATCATGTTATGACATAACCTACTTACTTCAACGATTTAGAATTGTGGTTGAACAACCACGTCGTCAGAGGTGCGCACCTTAGGGCGTTTTTTTGTGAGATGAAAACGAAAAAGCATCGTCGACACGACAAAAATATTTTATCGAACGCTCACGCCTTGCGGTATGAGACTGTCAAGGGTGAGATAAATAAAATTGAGCAAAAATTTCATCGCTTTGTCACGAATTATCGCTTAAAAAAGCGGCCAATTTGACCGCTGTTTTTAGCTGTTTTGATAGTGACTTAAAAAAAGTTCCGCCGTTTGGGTAGCTAACAGCCTAGATTCTTCATTCGACAAAGAGGGGCGAATTCCCATTAACTGCGGCCAGAATGCACTGCCTTTAAGTAAGTTGTGCAATTGAGTGCTTGCTATATGTACATCATCAATTTGCAAAGCGCCACTGTTCGATTTCTCAGTAAGCCAGCGGTATAGGGCGGTTTCCTGTTTCGACATTTGTTCTGCTTGTTCTTTGAGATCTTCCGGCTTAAATAAGAAGTGCCCAAATGCCACTTTTGCCAGCTCAATATAGTTTGGTTCCGTTACCACAATGATCTCGCTGTAGAGTAATTCAATCAATTGATCTTTGAGTGGCAGAGTGGCCAAGCGTTTAATATCGCTTTCCATCATTGACGAACGCCAAAGCTCAGTCAGCAACTCAGTCACGATCGCTTCCTTAGAAGGGAAGTGATTATAGACCGTGCGCTTAGAGACTTGTGCGATTGCAGAGAGCTTATCCATGCTGGTGTTTTGCACCCCAAACTCTTGGAACGCTTGCCTTGCCGCGCACAAGATGGCTTCTCTTTTGGTTTCACTACGACTTTTTCTTTTTACATTCATAAGCTTGCTAAGTTAAGAAGATCGTTTCTTGATCTATTTTACACTAAGTAGTTTACTTTTGATAATTAGAATGTAAACTGCACCGTGTAGTTTACTTCTGTTCGGGTTAACTTTTTATGAAAAAAACTTTGCTAGCCACAGTAGGAGCGTTCGCGATGGGTACATCAATGATTTCTTGTTCTAATGTTGATACTGAAAAAGCGCCAACATACCCGGACAAATTTGCAAATACAGAGTTGGAATACAAAAGCGGTTTGGGCGACATGTTCGAAATCATGAAAGCGTATTTTACGACTGAGCGCCTTAACCCAACACCAACGATTGAAATTCCAGTGCATGCGATCACAGCGCGGCAACTGTTAGAAGAGCAAGATGACGTCATCTATCGTCTGGGTCACTCAAGCGTATTAATGAAGCTCGACGGAAAACTGGTGATGACCGACCCTGTATTCAGTGATCGCGCGTCTCCTGTACAATGGGCAGGGCCAAAACGCTTTCACCAAACCCCCATCACGATAGAAGATTTGCCAACTATCGATGTGGTGGTGATCAGTCATGACCATTACGATCACCTAGATAAAGCTTCTATTAAAGTGCTAGGCGACAAGGTGGGCACTTTCTTGGTACCGTTAAAAGTTGGCCAATTACTGGTGAATTGGGGTGTGCCGAAGGAGAAAGTGATCGAGCTAGATTGGTGGGAGTCACATTCTGTCGACGGTATTGAATATACATTGACTCCGACTCAGCATTTCTCCGGTCGAGGTTTGACAGACCGCGATACGACACTGTGGGGCAGTTGGGTTATTAATGCACAACAACACAAAGTGTTCTTCAGTGGTGACTCTGGTTACTTCAATGGCTTTAAAGAGATTGGTGAAAAGTACGGTCCGTTTGACTTCACTATGATCGAAACCGGCGCATACAATGAACTTTGGTCAGACATTCACATGTTCCCAGAGCAAAGCGTTCAAGCACACATTGATGTGCAGGGCAAAGTGATGATGCCAATTCACAACAGTACGTTTGATTTATCGATGCATGATTGGAATGAGCCGATGCAACGCGCGTTAGATATCAGTGAAGAGCGCGGTGTAACGTTAGTGAGCCCTGAGATTGGTCAACGCTTGGCGATTGCGGAGCCTCAGCCTGCGAAGGCATGGTGGCAATAATGGCTGAGCTAAAAAGCCAAACATCAGAATAGTTAAGTCACTTATTAGTAGTTACTTGGTCAGGGATAAGGATAAAGGTGCGATGAAAGCAAAGTGGACGTTGTTACTTACATTAAGCATTCTGCCTACCTTTGCACTAGCAGGAGTAGAGCAAGATATCTTGACGTTGATAACACGAGTTGAGCAATCCTCTTGCACCTTTATCCGCAACGGCAAGTCGTACACTAATCAAGAAGCAGCAGAACACATGCGCAATAAATGGGATTACGCCAAAGATGACGTTGATTCCGTGGATGTGTTTATAAAAGAAGTTGCGTCGAAAAGTTGGTTATCTGGCAAACCATATTGGGTGGATTGCCAAGAGGAACGCATTACCAGCGAAGAGTGGCTAACATCATTGATGCGCACCACCGATCACATCCAATAACACTTCTTTGATGGTCTGATAGCGCAGAGGTAGAGCACGACTGCGCTTACGAACCAGAAATAGCTCTTCACATACAGTGTTTTTCAGTTGAGCAATGTATAACGTGTCTTTTAGTGGAAAATTGTCGACCGCACTTTGAGGCAGCACGGTGAAGCCAAGTCCTTTGCTGACAGGCAGCAAAATTTGGCTCAATTGATTTACGTAGCCGGATAATGGTAAATCGCTCATCTTAATTTCTTGGAGCTGTGGTTCTTCACATTGGTCAAAAAACAGCGTCATGTAATGCTCGGCATCAGGGTGGCTAATGACACCACAGTCATGCAAGAGTTGTGGCGTTATCTGCTTATTTTGATATTGCTTTGGCAGAACCAAGCACAACCTCTCTTTACCAATTCGCTCACTGTGAAACAGACCTTTGTTGGGAACATCAGTCACGATACCAATATCAATGTGCCCTTGCGTTATGGCGTTGAGAATAGATTGATTTGGCGCGGCTTCTAAATGTAACGATAAGCTCGGGTGCTGTTTTTGCTTCTCCAAAATGGGCCCATACAACATTAACGCCATTGCACCAGAACAAGCCAGTTTACAATGGCCTGAAAACGCATCATCAAAACTGAGCTCTTCGAGCAGCTTCTTTTCTCTATCTTCTAACTCGAGCGCATATGCGTAGACAATCCTGCCTTGCTCGGTTAATTCGAAGCTTTTGTTTTCGCGCTTGATCAAGGCATGCTGACAACTTTGCTCTAATTTTTTGATGTGTTGGCTGACGCCAGGCTGAGTCATAAAAAGTTTTTCTGCCGTTTGCGTAAAATGACCGACTTCAATCAATGTCTTAAATGTATGTAACCAAACAGGATTAAGCATAGTGTGTGATTTTCTGAGAGCTTTGTTGGGAGACGTAAAGAAAATGATAGCACGGTGTTTTATGAAAACAGAGAAGACTTAAACGATAAAAGATGAATCGTTATCAATACATTACAGACAAAATAAAACCCCGCCTGGTTTCCCAGACGGGGCTTATTCTTTTTCGCAGCAATCCAGCTACTAATAGGTGCTCCCTGCATCTATCCTTGATTGTGGCTAAGTCCTTTAACCGAGTTCCTTGTTCATCGCCTTCCTAGCGGTGTCCATTCTTGCCTATCATCCTGACGGGCGAACTCTATCCTAGAGCTTAACTACATCCTTGCTGACAACTCATCCTAAGTTATCAAATCTTCATCCTGAAGATACCCAATCCTTTAGGCTTTTTTCCTGTTCCCGCCAACATCCTGTCGACAAATTGAGTATTGATGTTTTGCTGATTTGACTCAATTAACTTTTCTAAATTATTTTTACTGATTATTTTAAGTGAATTTAAATATTACTTTTAAATCATATATTTAATGTTTTTTCTGGCATTGCTCTTAGAGGTGATTAATCTATTTGCTCACAACTCTTGTAAGAGATCTCGCACAAGTTTGGTGGTGAATGTATTAATGTGCGCTTTTTGTTCCGAGTTCTGTGGATTGAACTGGATCACAATGCGTTAAAAGGGAGACGATAAAGATGAAAGTGAATTGATCTTGAGTAGAGATTTGTTTGAAAAGAAATAAAAATTCTTGCGGTTTTTATAAACAGTATGGTAAATCTGAAATGCCCACCTTGTTAATCCTTATTAAGATTCAATGACAGTATAAGTAGGGAACTTGATTGCCATTTTTCTGTCATATCTGGTGAGTAAGTTAACTGTGTCAGATAGATAATATGCCGTTTGCCAGTAAAAACAGGCTGCAAGAAATCGGTAATTATCATTATGTTGTGAAATTGGTCACGGTTAAATGATTGATTCCCTTATAGATTGAAGGGGATACGACCTTAGACAATAAGCTCCATGAGGAGCGTTACTTATATAAGATGAGGGACTTTACTATGAAAAAGACTAGAAGAGCTCAGCTACATCGTGTGCGTATTCAATACTGGAAAGACACGAAAGACGCCCCAGCTAAAAAATCATAGTTAATTATACCTAAAGGCACGAGCTGGCTGTGGAACGCAGTTTCCCGTTGATTGCCAGCTCAAAAACGCCAAAATCACTCCGCGCAACTTCCCAAGCACCCTATTTTTAATATCGCATTCTTCCAAAAATAAAAAAGCCAGTCTTAAGACCAGCTTTCTCTACCATTTATTGAGCTCTGCGTATTACAGGTTGCCCTTTAGTTACAGGTAGTTGGCGTCAACTAGTTCGCCCGCTTGCGCGCTTTTCACTTCTGGGCGTGCTTCTAACCATTTGATAACTTGCGCTTTCTGTTCTTCAGTCGCACTGCCGTAACGGTTAGTAGAACATAGGAAGCCTTCAAACAGTTCTAGACCACCGCCACCGAAGCAAAGACCAAGCTCGTCAATGTAGTCGATAAAGTCATCAACGAATGCATCGTAACGGTCGAAGTCGTTAATGTCTGTTTCACAGCTGATCTCGAAACCTAGGATTGCGAACTCACCTAAGAACAGCTTTTTACGGATACGACGGCTCTTGTTATCGATCTTGTCTAATTTCATGATTATCTCTCGTAGATGATTTGATTTCGTACACCTTATACCTTCTATCATACTTTAGCCCAAGTAAAATCAGAATGAAGCGATACAGTTGGTGATTATGTGACCAGAATTTAATTGCTTCGTTAGCTGTGTTGGTTGGTTTGCAGTATTGTTGAAACACAAGTTTCATATGTTTTAAGCACTTTTGTCATTTTTCTTATCCAAACTTCTTGCCGTTCAACTAATCACTTATTTATTAATTAAACTATAAGATCGGGAAAGTAAAAATGAGCAAGGAAACCTTTGACGCGACGCGTTATAACCAAAGTGAAAACAAACCATTTGAAGAAGTATTAGAAGCGAGCCTATCTCGACGCAGCATTCTGAAAGGTGGTTTAGGTATCAGTGCGATGACAGCGTTTGGTGCTTTCGGATTGGCTGGTTGTAACTCGTCTGACTCAGGGAGTACAGTAAGCAGTGGTTCGGGCGCATCTAAAGCCGTTCTTAACTTTGAATCTATCCCTGGCTCACTCACTGACGCAGTTTCAATTCCACAAGGCTACACCGCACAAGTACTAGTACCTTGGGGAACACCACTTAATGCACAAGGCAGCGCATGGCAAAATGATGGTACCAACACCAGTACCGATCAGTTAAATGCGCTAGGCATGCACCATGACGGCATGCATTTTTTCCCATTGAACGATAGCACTACAGATGGCTTGCTATGTATTAACCACGAGTACATCGACACATCAGCACTGCATCCAAACGGTCCGACGGTTGAAAATGGCGTACGTACCATTGTAGATGAAGTGCGCAAAGAGATTTACGCGCACGGTGTATCAGTGGTTCGCATTCAACTGGAAGACAACATGTGGAAGTTGGTTGATACTGACCCACTAAACCGTCGTTATACTGGTGCGACAGTCATGGATTTGTCTGGCCCGGTAGCCCACACATCTTTAACTGTCACTCGTTTCTCACCAGATGGCAGCCAAGCGCGTGGTACGTTAAACAACTGTGGCAACGGCTACACGCCGTGGGGCACTTACTTAACGTGTGAAGAGAACTGGCCTGGTTACTTTGTTAACGCCGGGACTCGTACAGAAGAGCAAGATCGCATTGGTGTTGATGACCAAAGCACACGCTACTTGTGGGAGACATTAGCAGGTAATGCAGAAGAGCGTCTTGATGAGTTCTCTCGCTTTAATGTGGCTCCAACAGGAGCAAGTGCGATGGATGATTACCGTAATGAAGCCAATGGTCACGGTTACATTGTCGAGATTGACCCTTACACGCAAAACTCACGTGCGAAGAAACGTACTGCGCTAGGTCGTTTCCGTCACGAGGGCTGTACTTTCGGTAAGCTTGAAGAAGGCAAACCAGTGGTATTTTATTCTGGTCACGATTCTCGCTTTGAATACCTATACAAATTTGAATCTGCGGCAGCGTGGGATCCAGCAGATGCTAACCCTGATAACCGCTTGGCGATGGGTGACAAGTACATGGACGAAGGCACACTGTATGTGGCGCGCTTCAATGAAGACAGCACAGGTACTTGGTTACCATTAACGCTTGATAGCGTAACAACCGCTGGTGGTACGTTAGCGGATCACTTTGATTCACTGGCTGAAATTATCATCAATACTGCGGGTGCGGCGGATTTAGTTGGGGCAACACCAATGGATCGACCAGAGTGGTGTACGGTTGATCCATTCACGGGTTCAGTATATTTAACATTGACGAACAATACGCGCCGTACAGATGAAACCAATCCTGCGAATCCACGTTTGAATAATAAGTTTGGTCATGTTATCCGTTGGGATGAAGGTGCTTCAGCAACTGACTTTACTTGGGATATCTTTGTGTTTGGTTCGCCAGCAAATGGTGATGCAGATACCAACCGTTCTGGCTTGAATGAGTTAAACCAGTTTGCGAGCCCAGACGGATTAGCGTTTGATGGCCGTGGTATTTTGTGGATTCAGACTGATAACGGCGCAGATGAAGTCACGTCTTACACCAATGATCAAATGTTGGCTGTTGTTCCATCTAAGCTAACAGATGAGAATGGTGATCAAGCTGTGATTGGTGCGGATAATCAAGCTGAATTGAAACGCTTCTTTGTCGGACCAAATGGTTGTGAAGTAACAGGCTTTACCATCAGCCCTGATTACAAATCATTGTTTGTGAATATTCAGCACCCAGGCAACTGGCCATACAGTGAAGATGCAGCCGAAGAAACGCCTGCTGGTGTTTCTGTGCGCCCACGAGCGGCGACAGTGGTTATTCGCCGTGAAGACGGTGGAGAGATTGCAGTTTAATCTCTAAATGAATAAACACCTTAAAATTCAAGCCCTGCAATTGCAGGGCTTGATGGTTTAGGCGAATGCCTAGTTGCACTTTGTACCTAGACAACAGGCTTAGCTTTTCAATGAACCGCCTGAAGTACGAATCACGTCTTGATACCAGAAAAAGCTTTTCTTACGTTTACGTTCTAGCGTTCCTTGCCCATCATCATAACGATCGACATAGATAAAGCCGTAACGTTTGCTCATCTCAGCGGTTGAGTTCGCGACCAAATCGATTGGCCCCCAGCTGGTAAAGCCCATCAACTCAACGCCATCCAGAATCGCTTCGTGTGCTTGCACAAGGTGGTCGTTCAAGTAAGCGATGCGGTAATCATCTTGAATCTCACCGTTTTCATCGATTTCATCACGTGCACCTAAGCCGTTTTCTACGACAAACAGTGGTTTTTGGTAGCGATCGTGAAGGAAGTTCAGCAGAATGCGCAGGCCTTTTGGATCGATCAACCAGCCCCATTGGCTCTTCTCAAGATATGGGTTTGGTACGCTATCGACAATGTTACCCACTTCCTTCTGTTTCGGGTCTGCACTTGCACAGCCACTTGCGTAGTAGCTGAATGAGATGAAGTCGACACTCGCAGACGCAATTTCTTCTAAGTCGCCTGCTTCCATCTGAATTTCAATGCCGTTTTCGCGGAAGTAACGCTTCATGTAGCCAGGGTACTGACCACGTGTTTGCACATCACCGAAGAACAACCACTTGTTGTTTTCATGCATTGCAGCAAGCACGTCATCAGGGTTACAGGTATATGGGTAGTTGATTGCGCCAAGCAGCATGTTACCAATCTTGCCGTTTGGTACGATTTGCTGACACAGTTTTACCGCTTTTGCGTTGGCGACTAGTTGGTGGTGAATCGCTTGGTAAATCTCTTGTTCACTGGCGTCTTCTTGCAAACCAACACCAGTAAATGGTGCGTGTAGAGACATGTTGATTTCGTTGAACGTTAACCACAGCTTCACTTTGTCTTTGTAGCGTTCCAGCACGGTGCGAGCATAACGTTCGAAGAATTCGATGACGCGACGATCGCCCCAACCACCGTAGTTCTCGACCAGTGCGTAAGGCATTTCGTAGTGAGATAATGTCACGAAAGGTTGGATGTTGTGCTCGGCAAGTTCGTCAAAAATTTTATCGTAGAACGCCAAACCTTCTTCGTTAGGTTCTAGTTCGTCCCCGTTCGGGAAGATGCGGCTCCATGCCAAAGAGAGACGCAGACAGTTAAAGCCCATCTCTTTGAACAGCGCGATGTCTTCTGGGTAGCGATTGTAGAAGTCGATCGCCACGTCTTTGATACCCGGTGTACGCTCTTCACGGGTTTGATGCGGACTCAAAATACCGTTTGGCAGCATGTCTGATGTCGATAACCCTTTACCCCCAAGGTTGTACGCCCCTTCTACTTGGTTTGCAGCAATGGCACCGCCCCAAAGAAAATGTTCAGGAAACTTAATCATGTTTCTCACTCTTTATCGTTCGGAAGTTATTCGTCTTATTTGCTTGAGAATAGTGTAGGTCAAGGAGGGATTCTTGTATCGAGATCGTGTTTTTCTCAAACAGCGGGGATGCCTAGTTCTAATGATGATTTTGTAATCAATATCACCTTAGGCTGATTTGAACAATAAAGTGAAAGTCAGCCCATTTTGTTCATTCTTATGCACAGTAATTTGTCCGTTCATATCACGCATATTGTTGGCCGTAATCGCTAAACCCAGCCCCAATCCTTCACCAATTTTCTTTGAGGTTTGGAAGGGTTCGAACATGGATTCAAGCATCTCATCCGACACGCCGCAGCCATTATCACTGATGATCAGTTCGACCTGATTGCTGGTTGGGTTGACGATCAAGCTGAGCTGCGGGTTGGTGGTATTGTTCATTGCGTCTAGCGCATTCGAGACAAGATTACCGAGCACCTGAAGCAGTCGTTGTTCTTCACCCATGATATTAGGTAAATCATGAGGAACGCGCACACGCACATCCACCTTGTCTAATTGGGATTGATAAACGCGTAAGGTCTCTTCGAGTGCGGAGGTAAGAGAAATCGCCTGTAGGCTTTCTGGTTTGTTGTAGGCGAACGTCTTTAACTGACTGGTCATGCTTGCCATGCGATCAATCAGCTTCTGCACCAATACGTTGTTGGCTTTCATCATCTCGGTTTCACCGCGTTCCGCTAGTAGCTCGTTCGTGGTGAGCAGGGTGCGCAAGCCCGTCAGTGGCTGATTGAGCTCATGAGTGATCGCGCTCGACATGCGACCCAAGGCGGCCATTTTGCTCGATTCAATCAACTGGCTTTGTGCTTCTTTTAGCGCTTGAGTTCGCTCTTCAACTCGCTGCGCCAGTTCTTGGTTGACCTGTTGCAGTGATTGCTCGGCTTTTTTCCGCTTGCTGATGTCGATGATCGTCGCAAGGAAATACTGCTCGCCATGCCAAGGGAAACTGGTCAGTGAGAACAAGACAGGGAAGACGCTACCGTCACTGCGTCTGGCAATGGTTTCGACCGTGCTGATCTCTGCGAGCTCTTTATGCTTAGGCAGGTCCTTTAGTAACTTAAGTGTGGTGGAATTGGGATTGCCTGCATCGAATAACTCCCAAGCAAAAGCATGTCGATTGACGCTTTCTGGCAAACAGAACAAGCGCTTTGCCATTGGGTTGAGATCGAACAGTTGCCCTTGTTCATCAATCAATAGCAAACCAACGTGGGTCTTATTGATCATCTGTTTCAAGCGGCATTGGGACTCTTCCAACAGGGCTTGAATTCGTTGTTGGTTGATGTGCTTTTGGCGACGTTGTAGACCAATGATGACGAGTAATACAACCAATAAGAGCAACACAGCGACGCTCCAACCAATCACGTTGATGGTTTGTTGAATCGGCTTAGAAGGGGTGAGGTAGCTTACGTACCAATTCAAATCATCCAATTTAACGGTGTGCGCAAAATAGCGTTGCTGGTTGAGCGTCCACACACTGATATTGGTGTTGTCGTATAAGCGTTGCGTTTCTAACTGAACGGTGTTGCTCGGTTCGTTAAACCAGTCAGCGTTATAAAGCGCGCTACTCGATAGGAAAAAGCGTTGTTGACGATTCTGCAACGTGATGATGTCTTGGCTAGTAATGGTCTGTTCGGTCAACAAGCTAAGGTTGATTTGCACCACCACAATGCCAGCGATATCCAGACCATCGTAGATAGGGGCTGCAAGATAATACAATGGGCTCGAACCTTTGGTTTTGTTCACCAAGGAAACACCGCCGCCTTGGTTGTGAATTTGTTCCACAATGGCTTTTCGGTCAGACAGGCTAAAGCGCTCTTCGATTAAACTCGAGACCAATACTTCGCCAGAGTTAGACAGGATTAGCCAACCTTCCGTATTGGCGGCTTTATCTAGCTGAGTCAGTTGGGTTTGCAATGGCTCGTAATAAGTCAGATTCCCTTTCACAAACGCGATGGTTTCTGGGTTATTGGTTACGAGGTAAGGTAAGTGGTAGAAGCGTTTGAGTGCACGGCGAACTTCACCAATATAGTCGAGTAGTTTTTGTTGAGCTTCGGTTTGAGTTTGTACACTCAACCACTGACGGGCAACCTCTCTGCTGGCGCTATAGCAAGACAACATCAGCACTGCCGCAATTGCGACCACAAGCCATGTTTTGCCATTCCTTTTGCGCTGCATACCGACTCCATTCAGCTAGTGCGTTCTCACCAACAGTCATTAAAGAGTGCGCCTAACTGGTTGGATGTTAAAGACTTGTAAGCAAGAAGTGAGATCTAGCTCCTTTTCTCCTCAGTGGTTTTTGCTACCGTTAATAAAGATCGATTTCTTTCCCACCCCATAAAGCAGGCAGTAACTCATGGCTTTTGACGACATCCCTAAAATTGCACTTATCGAAGACGATGACATTGTTCGTCAGGCTACCAGCCAATGGCTGCAACTGGCGGGGTTCGATGTGACCTCATTCAGTTTAGGCGAAGAGGGCAAAGCGGCCATTCTGAGCCAAGAATTTGATGCGATTGTCAGTGACGTTCGCCTGCCAGACACCGATGGTTTGTCGATACTAGAAAGCCTGATTGCCAATCACGTCCCAACGCCAGTTATCTTGATCACCGGACATGGTGACGTCGATATGGCAGTAGGGGCGTTACAAAACGGTGCGTTCGATTTTATTGAGAAACCTTTCCAACCTGAGCGTTTATCCCAACGAGTAACCGAAGCGGTCGAGAGCTATCGCGCACAAACGTCTACTCAAGATCGCCAAGAGTACCTATCTAGCGTTAGCGGCTTAGAAGAGGTGTTGATTGGGCGAAGCCGAGTGATGCAACAGCTTAGAGAACAAGTAGCCAAGTTAGCACGCATTGATACTAACGTGATCATTTACGGCGAAACAGGTTGTGGTAAAGAGCTGGTGGCGACCAGTTTGCATAATGAAAGCCAACGCAGATCCTATCATTTTGTGCCAATCAACTGTGGCGCTATTCCTGAGAACCTGTTTGAAAGTGAGCTGTTTGGGCATGAAGCAGGGGCATTTACCGGAGCGGGTAAAAAGCGCATTGGTAAGTTGGAATACGCGGATAAAGGCACTTTATTCTTTGATGAAATCGAGAGTATGCCGCTGTCCATGCAGGTGAAAGTGTTGCGTTCATTACAGGAACATACGGTAGAGCGCGTTGGGGGCAACCAACAGATCTCAGTTGATTTGAGAGTGATCGCCGCCGCGAAAGAAGATCTCAATGATCATGACGAGTTTCGTCAGGATTTGTACTATCGTCTTAATGTGGCGCAGATCTATTTGCCACCGCTACGTGAGCGAGAAGAAGATGCGTTGATCTTGTTCGAACACTTTGCTCTGAAAAGTAATCCTGAGAGTCGTCTGCTGAGTGAAGCCGATAGAAAGGCCATTCTTGCTTACTCTTGGCCCGGTAACGTACGTGAGCTTAGGAATGTAGCGATGCGTTTTGCATTGGATGAAACCGTCTCTGTGATGGAAATTCTCTCCAGTCGACCATCCTCAACAACCGAAGAGACGCATGCGGGCGTGCCGTTGGCGATTCAGCTACATAACTTTGAACGTAAGGTGCTACATGATTCTTTAGTCAGGCATCATGGACGCATCAATGAGGTGATGCAGGAGTTGGATTTACCACGTCGAACCCTTAACCAAAAGATGCAGAAGTTTGGTTTGAATCGCTCCGACTATACTTAGTGCGATTTCTAGCTAATTCGAAATTACTGGCATAACAAACACGTTATGCGCTTTTGGCTGGAGCTGGGACAAACTTATAATTTAGGTCTTTCCCTTCTCCAAACAAGGTAACGAGGTTCCTTCCAGTATGTTTAGAGCTATATAGCGCTTCGTCTGCTTCAGCAAGCGCCTCTTGAAGTGATTGCCCCTCAGATAACTGACTGATACCAAAGCTCATGGTCACTTCAGTTTTAAATGATTGCAAAGCGGTTTCAGTTTCGACCGCAAGGCGAATTTGCTCTGCGACAATTTTGGCTTGTTGTGCTTTTTCGAGCAAAACAATCATGAACTCGTCACCACCAAATCGCACAATGCAGGCTGACTCAGGAAGATGCTTTTTAAAAATAGTGGAGATCGTTGCCATGACGGAGTCGCCAACCGTGTGACCATAGTGATCATTAATCGCTTTGAACTTGTCGACATCAGTCATAATAATGCTGATTGCTTGGCTTTTTTTATGTGCTTTACTAACCAAGTTTGGAACGATTTCTTCCATGGCTCGACGATTATATAGCCCTGTGAGTGCATCTAAATGAGAGAGATCATTTATGGATTGCACCAAGCGTCCGTTAATTAACCACAGCATACTAAAGCTCAAAGCAACGATCAGGCAGATGCTAAATAAGAAAGTCAGCTGATGGATAAGGCCTGCGACCATAAAACTTGGTAACTCACCTGAAAAAGTACTCCAAAGCGCCCTAAATCCCATAAAAAAACTAAATCCAAAGAAAGAGTAAGCCATTGCTTTAACAGGGAGCTTTAAGTCCTTTTGGGTACCTTTAAGCATGGCGACACCACTAAAGAAGGTGACGATACAAATATACATGCTCAGATAAATAATGCGGCTTTTGATAGAAGGGTCATGGAAGGTGAAATAGTAAAATGAACCACTGAAAACAGGTGTTAACAAGGTAAGACAGTGAGCCAATTTTAAAGGATATTGACGAAAAATGCTTACGCTATATAGCGTAAGCAAGAAGCCGACTAATATGAGAGTGTTGGCTATGACGATGGTCAGCCAGTCTGGCGCAGAGCCTCTAAAGCCAAGTAAAAAAGGGCCTAAACCAATAAACAGTAGTGATATCGAGAAGGTTTTTAAGCCTTTGACTCTACCCTGAGTGTATTGATAACAAAGCAGACTAATAGAGTAAATGCAAGAGAACAGAATAACGATAAAGTTCAGTGTTCTGATGTCTAGATACTGATTATCCATAGGCGACCCATATCAATCTTTCATTCAGGCAACTCCTTTGCCTGATATCAATAAGCGAGCTACATAGTAACGCACTTATTGAGCGATGTCTTATGTTAAACGGCTATTCATTCACCAGCTCGAATTGTTCGGTTTGGTTGGTTTTCGTCGTAAACAGCAGACCAACAATCATCATAAATACGCTAGGCACAATCCAGCTAGCAAAGTCATTGTACAGAGGCATGTAATTACCCATCCACTCATCAGTGGAACTTGGCATGTAACCTAGGATGTGCAGCGCATCAACACAACCAAACGTTAGAGCAGTGAATGCGGTTGCTACCACCATGATTTGCGACATCTTGTTGCGCACTGGTGCCATGATCATCAACGCAATCGCGACTGGGTGAAGCGCCACAACCGCTGGCAATGTGATAGCCAATAGTTGCTCTAGACCTACGTTGGCGATCAAACCAGCCAATACCATGGTCGTGATAACGCAGCCTTTGTAGTTCACTTTGCTGAAAGTGTTGTCGTAGAACTCACTGCCTGCGGTGGTTACGCCGATAGCAGTAGTCAAACACGCCAATACCATCACGGCACCTAGTAGTAGTGAACCAAACGCGCCGAAGTGGCTGAAGGTGAATGCCGTTAAAATGTCGCCACCATTGCTGAACTCAGAACCCAAGTATGAGCTTGTCGAGCCAATGTAAGCCAATGAGATGTAAACAAACGCCATGGCAACCGCGTACATCAAAGCTGCGATTAGCGTGTATTTTGCGGTGGCTTTCGGGCAATCCACACCCATGCTGCGAATCGCGCGGAAGATAATCCAACCAAAACCGATAGAACCTAATGCATCCATGGTCATGTAACCTTGGGTTAAGCCTTCAGCAAATGCGCCAGATACGTATGGTCCCGTTGCGGCAGTTAGCTCACCTGCAGGAGAAACCAAAGCCGTCACAGACATGATGATCAAGATTACCATCAAGGCAGGCGTTAAGATCTTGCCTAGGTTGTCGACCAACTTACCCGGATATAGAGCAAATAGAATGGTGATAGCACAGAAGGCAATAGTGAAAGGCACCAAAGCGGCATCACCAAACATTGGCGCAAAGCTGAATTGATAAGCGACGGTAATCGCACGTGGGATTACGAACGCAGGGCCAATCACAATAAATACCATCACCCAAAAACTTGTCGCCAAAGGTTTAGGCAGGGCAGCGGTTAATTTGTCTGAACCGTTTACGATAGCCACCATCACCAGTGCCATCGCAGGCAGACCAACACCCGTTAAGAGGAAGCCAGACATCCCGCTCAGAAAGTTTTCACCTGCTTGGTAACCCAAAAATGGAGGGAAGATCAGGTTACCTGCGCCTAAGTACATGGCGAAAGTCATGAAGCCCAAAGCGGCGATATTGCGTGCGCTTAACATTGTTATTCCTCTTATGTTTCGCTTGGAAGAAACTGAAAGGAATGGGAGGAGTATGTGGTGTTCCCGTCAGCTTCTTCTCAAGCTGACAGAAAGTTTAGATATAGCCTGTCAGCTCTGAATCAGTTTCAGAGAGAGCAGGAGGATCGCAGCAGCAACGCCAGATGGGCGTTTTAAAGCGAATTGTAATTGCGCAGTTGCTGACATGGGTGATCCTTAATGACGAAAAAATACCAAGGAATACGTTTGCCTTGGTGTGTTGTTACCCTAACGAACATAGGGCCATTGGCACAACCCCGAAGTAGAAAATAAGTTGATACGGTCAATGTTTGTTTCTGAACTGGTGGATCGAGCTGCTTTTTAAATTCAAAATTAGAATAAATGACTTTTCATTTCTGTAACATGGCTTGCTTTGCTGTATTTTTGTGCTATTTGTAGTCGTTTAGGCTATAAACCTCAGCTGATAAAGTGAGCAGCTTAGAATGATACGCTTTTTGTTTTTATTGTTAAAATGCTCACTAGTTGCAGTTCAATCCAAAATCACGTCGGCAAAATATTGCTTATTAGCGAATTAGGCATTTGTTTCGTATTGATCACATTTTATTAACCTTTTGCGATCTAGGCGTGTAACCTTCTTCTCTTCAATGAGCAAGATCTTGCTCATTACTTTGCTATCAAATCAGCATGATTTTGCTCATTTTTGATGTATTTCAGCACTTAGTTCAATAAATACAAAGGGTTAAAAGTTGGCATTTCAATTGCTCTAGGGAATGTGTTGTTAATAAAGATTTAACATGATGTAAATCCCCAATCGTGAAACGACTACACGGAGAGTAATAATGAAAATGAATAAGCTGGTAAAAGCTTTGGCTGTCGCTGTGACTTCTTTTGGTATTGCTGCTAACGCTGCGGCAGAAGATCGTAGCTACATTCTTGCAACGGCATCGACAGGTGGTACTTACTACCCTGTGGGCGTAGCGTTGGCGACGTTAAGCAAAGTGAAATTGGCACCAAAGCACCACTTCTCCCTTTCTGCAATCAGCTCTGCGGGCTCTGGTGAAAACGTCAAACTGCTGAACGAAAATGAAGCACAGTTCGCGATTCTACAAGGTCTTTACGGTGCATGGGCTTGGTCTGGTGAAGGTCCTTATGAGAAGAGCGGTCGCCAAGAGCAGCTGCGTTCAGTCTCTATGCTGTGGCAAAACGTTGAGCACTTTATTGTTCGCTCTGACTTAGCAAAAACTGGCACGGTGACTGACCTGAACAACCTAGATGGCAAGAAGTTCTCTATCGGTAAGAAGAACTCTGGTACTGAGAACTCGGGTCGCCAAATCATGAAAGGTCTGAAGGTCGACCCTGATAAATTCAATCTTGCTTACATGGGTTACGGCGGCAGTGCGAGCGCACTTCAAAACGGCACCATTGACGGCATGAACACGCCTGCGGGTGTACCTGTTGGTGCGGTCACTCAAGCTTTTGCTGCGTTGGGTAAAGACATTTCGATCCTTTCGTTTACTGACGAGCAAATCAAAGAGGCGAACGGCAACTACAACCTATGGACGAAGTACGAGATCCCTGCGAACACGTATCCAGGTCTAGATAAGCCGATCACCACCATTGCACAGCCTAACTTCTTGGCAGTTCGTGAAGATATCTCGGAAGAGGACGTTTACCAGCTAACCAAAGCGATCTACGAGAACCTGCCTTTCCTACAAGGCATCCACAAAGCAACAAAAGCAATGGCGATTGAGAAAGCGATCGCTGGCTTGCCAGTGCCTCTTCACCCAGGTGCGGTGCGTTACTACAAAGAAATGGGCATCGAAATCCCATCAGACCTAATGGCGAAATAACGCCAACTTCGCCCCGAGTTTCGGCTCGGGGCATTTTATCCCTACCGATTTCTAAGATGGAAAAAGCCGCCAGAGCTTGGAGTATGAGATGAGCGACTCAATAGAAAAGGAATTGCAGAAATTTGAGCTGCCCACGCGCACTGATTTTCCGTGGGTAACCACCACAATCACAGTGTTTGGCGTGGTGTTGTCTGCTTTGCACATTTGGTTTAATACCTTATCGACGTTACCAGAGTTATGGATTTCCGCGACCCACTTTGCTGGCTTTGCGGTGATTTGTGCGCTTTGGTATCCGGCTCATATCTCTCTCAAGCAGAGTAAGCTTGCACTCGGTATCGATGTGTTAATTGCTATGGGCGCGGTCGCGTGTTTGCTCTACATTCCCTATGCCGAAGATGCGCTGTACGAACGTGGCGTCAAGTTCGTGACCAGCGATTGGGTCTTCGCCATCATGGCAATCCTGATTGTGATTGAGCTTATCCGACGCACCATGGGTTGGTTTATTCCAGTGCTGATTGTGGTGTGTCTGAGCTACGTTGTGCTTTGGGGTAAGTGGGCGACAGGTATTTTCCACTTCCCGGGTTTGAGCATGGAAACCTTGCTCTACCGTAGCTTCTATTCTTCTGAGGGCATGTTTGGCTCTATCTCGCGCATCAGTTGGACTTTCGTATTCATGTTCATTCTGTTTGGTGCGTTTCTTGTTCGCTCTGGTGTTGGTGATTACATCATCAATGTGGCACGTGCTGCGGCTGGTAAAATCATCGGTGGTCCCGGTTTTATCGCAGTGATTGGCTCGGGATTGATGGGCTCAGTATCTGGATC
This sequence comes from Vibrio sp. OPT41, assembly GCF_015163595.1. NCBI lineage: Bacteria > Pseudomonadati > Pseudomonadota > Gammaproteobacteria > Vibrionales > Vibrionaceae > Vibrio > Vibrio sp. OPT41. Next base: position 51,252 of record NZ_JADDYH010000067.1, read on the forward strand.
TAGTGTGGCAAATACGGTTTCAACCGGTGTTATCAGTATTCCTTTGATGCAAAAAGCAGGTTTTCCTTCGCGCTTCGCGGCGGGCGTTGAAGCAGCGGCATCGACAGGTGGTCAGTTGATGCCACCAGTGATGGGCGCGGGTGCTTTCATCATGGCGTCTTACACGCAAATTCCTTATGTTGATATTATTGCCGTTTCTTTCATTCCTGCTCTTATCTATTTCTTGTCTGTGGCGTTCTTTGTGCGTATCGAAGCCAAACGCAGCGGCGTTCAAAAAATCACGACCAGCGATGAATCTCTACTGAAAGTGTTGATCAGCGGTTGGCACAATCTTATCCCACTGGCGGTATTGGTTACTTTGTTGGTTCAAGGCTTTACGCCAACTTACGCTGCTGGCTTGTCGATCATTTCTGTGGTGGTGGCTTCTTGGTTCTCGAAAGATCACAAGATGGGACCAAAAGCGATCATCGAAGCGCTATCGCAAGGTGCGAAAAACATGGCGACAACCGCTGTATTGCTGGTGGGTATCGGTTTGGTGATCAACGTGATCAGTACAACGGGCATCGGCAACACCTTCTCATTGATGATCGACGGTTGGGCGAATGGCGACTTGTTCATCATGATCGTTCTGATTGCGCTCGCTTCTCTTGTTTTGGGTATGGGTTTACCTGTTACAGCGGCGTATATTGTGTTGGGCACACTGTCTGCCCCTGCGCTTTACAAGTTGATTGCGGAAAACCAATTGCTTGAATTGATGGTGTCGGGTCAATTGCCAGAACAAGCAAAAGCCATCTTCATGTTGGCGGCGCCAGAAAAGTTGGAACTTCTTAATGCACCAATGGCGTTGGAAACTGCGAAAGAAATGGTGGCGTTAGTACCTGCAGACTTTATGGAAACCCTACTAGAGCAAAGTTTGGGTATGGAAGCGGTAGGCTTGGCATTGCTGGCTGCTCACCTCATCATCTTTTGGTTATCGCAAGACAGTAACGTTACGCCACCAGTGTGTTTGACCGCTTTTGCAGCAGCAACCATCGCCAAAACACCACCGATGCGCACTGGTTTGATGGCGTGGAAAATCGCCAAAGGTTTGTATCTTGTACCGCTACTTATTGCCTATACAGGCTTGGTCAGTTGGGATGTGACGTCGGTAATTACCGTAGGCTTCTTTGCCATCATCGGTACCTATGCATTGATTGGTGCGATTGAAGGCTACTTGGAAGGTCCTCTAAACATTCTGACGCGTCTCTTGTTGGTAGTGGTGGGTACATTGCTGGTTTGGCACGATATCCCAATGTTGGTTCGTGTGGCAAGCTGTGCGGTATTTGTCGCGGTGTTCATTTACAGTGGTCGCAAGTTCAAATTGCAACAATCTCAACTATCGGTTTTATAAGAGGTCGTATGAAATCAGTCTATGACTACATCATTGTTGGTGGCGGTATCGTTGGTGTGTCGACAGCATGGCAACTACAGCAACGTCATCCAGACAAATCCATTTTATTGGTTGAGAAAGAGTCCGGTTTTGCCAAGCACCAAACCGGACACAATAGCGGCGTGATTCATGCTGGGGTGTACTACGCTCCGGGCAGCTTAAAAGCGGATTTTTGTAAGCGTGGGGTAGAGCGAACCATTTCGTTCTGTGCTGAGCACGATATTCCGGTGGAGAACTGTGGCAAGTTATTGGTTGCGACCAATGAGCAAGAAGTCGAACGCATGAATGCCCTCTATGAGCGCTGCCATGTCAACGGCATCGACGTAAAGCTACTCGATGAAGTTCAACTCAAACTGGCTGAGCCAAACATCACTGGCTTGGGTGCGATTTATGTCAAAACCACTAGCATTGTTGATTATCGTTTGGTCACTGAGCAGATGGCGGAAGAGTTCAAAAAGCTCGGCGGTCAAATCAGCCTGAGAACCAAAGTGGTGGCTGCCGAAGAGAAGGATGAAGAAGTCCAACTGACCTGCATTTCAGACGGTCAAACGATGCAGCTTAATACCAAGTTCTTGGTTACTTGCAGTGGCTTGATGGCGGATCGCATGACTAAGATGATGTCTATTCCGACCGATTTCCAAATCATCCCTTATCGTGGTGAATACTACCGCTTAGATAGCAAACACGACCGAGTGGTGAATCATCTTATTTATCCAATTCCAGACCCTGATTTGCCATTCTTGGGCGTCCACCTGACTCGCATGATTGATGGCAGTGTGACTGTTGGTCCAAATGCGGTTCAAGGCTGGAAGCGGGAAGGGTACGACAAGGTTAACTTCAGCTTGCAAGATACCATGCAAATGCTCAGTTTCTCCGGCTTTTGGAAGGTGACACAAAAGCATCTAAAAACCGGATTGGATGAGTTTAAGAACTCGTGGTGGAAGCCGGGCTATCTCAAGTTGGTCAACAAATATTGCCCAAGCATCAAGGTAGAAGATCTCAAACCATATCCTGCGGGTATTCGTGCGCAAGCAGTGTTATCCGACGGAACCTTGGTTCATGACTTCTTGTTTGCCGAGAGCGCAAGAAGCTTACACGTTTGCAACGCCCCCTCTCCTGCAGCGACATCTGCAATGCCTATTGGAGAGTGCATTTGCGATAAAGTGAATGAGAAGATAGAAGCGAAAACGGTATAAAACAAAGGCGACGCAACTGTCGCCTTTGTTTTATTTGAATCTGGGGATTAGGAGTCGCCATCTTTAGGGCAGAGTTCCCCTTTCTTGGCGTGTCTTTCTATCATGTAATCGCCTCGGGCACTGTGCAATACAATTGCATTCCAGACTTGACCATCTTGCAACTCGAACTCAAACGCATAATGGGTGCCGCCGACCATTTTCGTTCTCACCTCATGAATTGCTTTCAATTTATCATCGGCATTCATTTGATAAAGCACCATGTTGAGTGAGCGTCTGGCGTCAGGAGTTGCTTCAGCAAGTTGCCAATGGCCCTGCTCGTCTGTTGCGGAGCAAATAGACCGCATTTTACTTTTCATGGCGGATGACATCTGCTTGTCTACGGCCAATGCATTTGGTGAAAACAGTGGAACCGTCAAAAGAATCAAAGTTACCAGAAACCGCTTTAAGGTCATAAAAACACTCCGTTGTTTTACTCTTGCTTGAGTATAGACCTCAATGGCTTCAGATGTGGTGCAGTCGACTCTGGGCCTACAATATCGCAGTTCGTATCAACGAACTGATGATAAACAAGGCGACCACGCTTGCCAGCCAAATGCCAATGAACCACAAAATGGGCTTTAGTTTCATCAGTGATATCCTTCTCCACGTTTCATCTTGCCGCGGAACACCCAGTACGAATAAGCCGTGTAGGCTATGATCAGAGGAAGTAATACCACCGCACCGGCAAGTAAAAATGCCAAACTTTTGTCTGGCGCGGCGACGTCTTGATAAGTGAGTGCGAATGGGACCAAGTAAGGGAATGTACTGACACCGAAACCCATCGCGGACACAAGAAACAGGCCGATCGCAAGAACGTAGGCTCGGACGGCTTTGTGGTCGAGTAAGGCTTTGAATAACTGCCAAATAAGTGCCGCTGCAATAATTGGTAAAATGAAAAACAGTAGCGAGTTTGGTAATGAGAACCAACGTTCAAATACGATATTTTGGCTCAATGGCAGCCACAAACTGGCGATGAATATACAGGCTACCATCGCTAGCCCCCATCGTCGCGCGACCACGTAATAGCGCCCCATCAGCTCTTCTGGAAGCTTGATTAATAACCAGCATGAACCGAGCAGAATATAAGCACAAACAAGCGCCAAGCCACAAAATACGCTAAATGGTGAAAGCCAATCAAACCATCCACCTGCGTATGCTCGTTCACTAACCTCTATACCTTGGAGCAGGGTTCCGAGCATAATGCCTTGCATCAATGCTGCGGTGAGTGAACCAATGAAAAAAGCGCTATCCCATAAAAACTTTCCGCGTTGTGTTCGGAAGCGATACTCAAAAGAAACCCCGCGCAGAATTAATCCGAGCAGCATTAAAATCAGAGGAGCATAGAGTGCTGGCATAATGACCGCGTAGGCGAGGGGGAACACGGCAAAAAGCCCACCACCGCCAAGAACTAGCCAAGTTTCATTCCCATCCCAAACAGGAGCGATGCTGTTCATCATCATGTCGCGCTCTTCATCGTCATTAGCGCTGAGGAATAGGATACCAATACCGAGATCAAAGCCATCTAACACGACATAAATCAGAACGGCGAGCCCAATCAAAGCGTACCAAATTAATGCGTAATCCATGAGTTAGCTCCTAGGTTAGATGGTTAGAATGTGTGATGGCATCAGTTTTCGTGCCATCAGGAAGTCGGCTATCTAGACCTTCTTCATATCGAGTTGGAGACTTGCGCATCAAACGTAGGAGATAGAAGAAGCCAGCTCCAAAAACCACAAAGTAAACCACGATGAACGCCGTCAGGGAGACGCTCACCGCGGCGGCATCAATAGGCGATGCCGAATTGGCTGTGGTTAAAAGACCGTATACGGTGTAAGGCTGTCGACCTACTTCGGTAGTTATCCAGCCTGCTAAAACTGCAATGAACCCCGCTGGGGCAAACAGCACACAAATACGTTGAAGTGCCCTCGAATCAAAAAGTTTGCGACGTTTTCTTAGCCAAAGGCTCCACAAACCAATAACAAGCATGCCAAAACCAAGCGCGACCATGACTCGGAAAGACCAGAAAACGATAGAGACAGGAGGGTGTTCCTCCTCTGGAAAAGCATCTAATCCCTTCACTTCACCGTTGAGGTCATGAGTTAAAATCAAACTACCGAGTTTGGGGATTTCCAGTGCGTATTCCATGCGTTTTTCTTCATCGTTAGGGATACCGAAGAGGATCAATGGCGCGCCTTGGTGAGACTCATAGTGCCCTTCCATCGCGGCGACTTTGGCGGGTTGATGTTCAAGGGTGTTTAAACCATGCATGTCTCCAGCAACGATTTGAATTGGTGTCACGATGGCAGCCATCCACATTGCCATCGAGAACATAATTCTGGCTAGAGGGTTATGGTTTGCTTTTAGTAAGTGATAAGCGGCAACGCCGGCTACAACAAAGGCAGTAGTAAGGTAAGCGGCGAGCAACATATGAACGAGCCGGTAAGGGAAGGAAGGGTTGAAGACAATCGCCCACCAGTCTTCTGGGATAAACTGTCCGGCTTCGTTGATACTGTAGCCCGCTGGTGTTTGCATCCAACTATTAACCGAAAGTATCCAAAACGCAGACAAAAACGTCCCGAATGCAACAATACAAGTCGCGGCGAAGTGAAGCTTCTTACCCACCTTATCCATACCGAAAAGCATCACGCCTAAAAACCCCGCTTCGAGGAAAAACGCAGTAAAAACTTCATAACCCATTAGCGGGCCCAGGATTGGGCCTGTTTTGTCGGCAAACACGCTCCAGTTAGTACCGAATTGATAGCTCAACACGATGCCACTCACCACACCCATACCAAAACTGATGGCAAAGATTTTGAGCCAGTACTTATAGATTTGCATGTACTGTTTGTTGCCCGTTTTTAAGTACAAGCCCTCTAATACAGCGAGATAACTTGCCAAACCAATCGTAAAAGCTGGAAAAATAATGTGGAAAGAGACAGTAAAGGCAAATTGGAATCTAGCTAGGTCAATGGCGAGTGTGTCCATGAGCGGTCCCTTTTTCGTTGGATAAACTGTTCGCCGGATTTAAAGAGGAGACAGAAGAGTGGCGAACAAGGTGAAATACGAAGAAGGAAGACGAAGAGATTAAAAAACGATCGCTTTTTACACATGTGCGTACCATCTTTTAGATAAAGGAGGAGCGTTATGAGCCTTAAACATTACTTTGAGAAAGCGACACCTAAGTTTGGTCCAGGTGGGAAGTATCACAAGTTCTACCCACTTTTCGAAGCTGTCGAAACCATTTTTTACACGCCTGGTAAGGTAAACCAGGGCATGACTCACGTTCGAGATAGCATCGATTTAAAACGTATTATGATCATGGTGTGGCTGGCGGTCTTCCCTGCCATGTTCTGGGGTATGTACAACATAGGCCAGCAAGCGAGTTATGCCTTGTTGTACGGAATGGATCAAGCCTCAGCTCAGCAAGCGCTTGTTTCTTCATGGCAACTGAGTTGGGTATGGGGCTCGTTAGATGCGGTTTCACAAGCGGGGTGGGGAAGTAAAATGTGGCTTGGTGCTACTTACTTTCTCCCGGTTTATGCGACGGTGTTTATCGTTGGTGGTTTCTGGGAAGTTCTGTTTGCTATTGTGCGAAAGCATGAGGTAAATGAAGGTTTTTTTGTCAGCTCTATACTCTTTGCGCTGATCCTTCCTCCGACAATTCCACTATGGCAAGCGGCTTTAGGTATCACTTTCGGTATTGTTGTGGCGAAGGAGATTTTCGGTGGTACTGGACGAAACTTCCTAAATCCAGCTTTAGCAGGGCGCGCGTTCTTATACTTTGCCTATCCTGCCAACATGTCCGGTGGTGCCGTGTGGGTTGCGGCTGATGGTTACTCTGGCGCTACTCCACTTAGCCAATGGTATGAAGGAGGGCAAAGTGCTTTGATAAATAATATGACGGGAGAGCCAATTTCATGGGGAGATGCTTTTGTTGGTAATTTACCAGGCTCGATGGGTGAAGTCTCCACGTTGTTGATCGCACTAACAGGCTTGGTTCTCATCTTTATGAAGATTGCATCGTGGAGAATTGTTGCGGGCGTGTTGGTCGGTTTAATCGGAGCTTCATTACTATTGAATGCGATCGGTTCAGACTCTAACCCCATGTTCTCCATGCCGTTCTACTGGCACTTCGTGATTGGTGGGGTTGCGTTTGGTACCTTCTTTATGGCGACAGACCCTGTCTCGGCAGCTTTTACCAATAACGGGAAATGGGCATACGGACTATTAATCGGCGTGATGACGATTTTTATCCGAGTGCTGAACCCGGCTTATCCAGAAGGCATCATGTTAGCGATTCTATTTGCTAACTTATTCGCGCCACTTTTCGATTACCTAGTCAAAGAAAGTAATATCAAACGCAGAATGAAAAGGGCGAGACCTTCTTAAAATGAGGGTGACCTCACTGAAAATTGATTGAAAACTGCACTATATTGAAAAGGTCAGAGACATGGGGTTTCTGACTTTTTATTTTTATCAGGAGGACGAAGACGATGAGAATAAAGGATATTCTCGATAGCCGTTTGGTGCTGTCGTTCTGGTATAACCTAGACTACTGCTTGTCTCTTCTTAGTAAAATCTCTTCTCGTTGATTTCCTCAATGCAATCGCATTGAAAAGCATTCTATCTATTTGTTTTTTAGTCTTACGTGAAACTGCGTAGGGCAATGCGTATAAGGAAATTAACAATGAAACGTATTCCAGAACCTTTCCGTATCAAAATGGTTGAGCCAATCAAAATGACGACTTTGGCAGACCGTGAAGTCGCGTTAAAAGAAGCGGGCTATAATCCATTTCTTCTTCGTAGTGATGATGTTTATATCGATTTGCTGACTGACTCTGGCACTGGTGCCATGAGTGATAATCAGTGGGCTGGTATCATGATGGGGGATGAATCCTATGCGGGGAGTCGAAATTACTACAACCTGTGTGATGCAGTGGAGCACTTCTTCGGTTATAAGCTCACCGTGCCTGCACACCAAGGGCGTGGTGCCGAGCAAATTTTGTTCCCAGCTTTGATTGAGCGTATGCGTCAGGTGCGTGGTGGCGAAACGCCAGTATTTATCTCGAACTACCATTTTGATACCACAGCGGGTCACATTGAACTCAATGGCGGTAAAGCGATTAACGTGGTAACGGAAGAAGCATTCGACACCACTACGCCTTATGATTGGAAGGGCAATTTTGATATCGATAAGCTGGTGGCAACAATTGAAGCGCACGGTTCGCATAACATTTGTGCAATTATCACCACGATTACTTGTAATAGCTCCGGTGGTCAGCCTGTGTCGATGGAAAACATGCGCAGTGTGTACGAGATTGCAACCAAGTACGATATTCCAGTGGTGATTGACTCGGCTCGTTACTGTGAGAACGCCTACTTTATCAAGCAGCGTGAAGCGGGTTACGAGAATAAATCGATTCTGGAAATCATCCGTGAGATGTACCAGTACGGTGATATGCTCACCATGTCAGCTAAGAAAGACCCGATGGTAAACATTGGTGGCATGTGTTGTATTCGTGATCATAAGGAGTTGTTCCAGGCGGTGCAGACGCGCTGCGTACCCATGGAAGGATTTGTAACATACGGCGGCATGGCTGGGCGTGATATGGAAGCGCTCGCTCGCGGTTTGTATGAAGCCGCGGATGAGGATTTTCTTCACTATAGAATTAGCCAAGTTCAATACTTAGGTGAGCGCTTACGTGAAGGCGGTATTCCGATTCAATACCCAACGGGTGGTCATGCGGTGTTTGTGGATGCCGCTAAGATTTTGCCACATATTCCAGCGGATCAGTTTCCTGCGCAGGTATTGTGTAATGCTTTGTACTTGGAAGCGGGTATTCGAGCAGTAGAGATAGGATCGTTGCTGCTTGGTAGAGATCCGGAAACGGGTAAACAAAAAGTGTCAGAGCTTGAGTTGATGCGTTTGACCATTCCACGTCGTGTCTACACAAACGATCATATGGATTACATTGCGGATGCGATTATCGAACTGAAAAATCGTGCACATGAGTTAAAAGGGCTCACTTTCGAGTACGAGCCACCAGTGCTGCGCCACTTTACTGCTCGATTTAAAGAGATCGATTAACTCAAGTTTAAATCTAGATAAGCAAAAGGCCGCGAGTTTCGCGGCCTTTTTCGATTCGTTTATTTCTTAGCGTTACACTTACGCCAACTCTAATGTGATGCGAACGAACTGGTCGTCTTGATACTGCACTTCATAATTGAAGGTACCACTGGCGTAAATGCTGCCAAGAAAAAGTGAACGTTGACTCATTGGTCCGCGGAACAGCATCGAAATAGGAGCGATTAGGGCGTTATTATCATCGAAGTGCTGATTTAAGTTCTCAGAAAGCACACACAGCAAACAGCCGTGTTGGTCGTGAGATAAGTCGACGTCTTCCGGTCGAGATAATAACACGGTAGTCCCCAGTTTCTTCTCAATCTCGTTGATCAGCAGCAAGTAGCTATCTAGATCGGGTTGAGGGTTGCTGGGTTTGTCTGCACCGACGCAGCGCTCGAGTAATGCTTCCAGATTTCCGTTCTCACCTTTTGCCTGCTGAGTCAAAGATTTTAACGGCTTTTTAATCAGCTTATAGCGATTACTCTTCAGTTTTGGTTTCAGCCATTTCTGAAGTAAGTCATTACGTTCTTTAAGGGAGAGGCCATGCGAGGACGCGTGAATTTTAAAGTGCAGGTGTAATAAAGCGTGAACCGCAAGCTCACTCAGAAGTTGATTAGCATCTGTAGACTGTCTTGCCTGCTTAGAACTTTGCATTACACTCGAACAAAATTAGGGAAGAAGGATAATGGTGCCGAGAGAGGGACTCGAACCCTCACACCAAAGGCACTAGCACCTCATGCTAGCGTGTCTACCAATTTCACCATCTCGGCATCATGATGCTCTGAATACTCAGAGGCCTCGAAAGAAGCAACGCGAATTGTATAACCAAAATCCACCTGTTGGCGAGAGCAAAATGACGAATTTTGGCTCTTTCGAGTTTGATTGCATATTTATTGGTCACTTTTATGTTTTTTACCATCAACGCCTATCCTTATGCCCTTACTTTTATTAATAGTATGACGACAAAAGAGTACTTTTGCCTAAATTTTGAACGCTTGAACGTTTGCGTAAATAAATGTGATGAATATCTCTTTTTGTTGGCTATACTTGCGTCCCGTTTAAGCGGGAATTAGGGTTTAGTTGTTCAGGACCCTTACCCATACAAGCCGTCACATGGAGCAGGCCAAGCAACATGCTCGCCAGCAGTGAATGACCCCACGGACCGGACCAGCTACGTTCAATTGCTTGTATAAGGTAAAAATAAGATGTCGAACTATTCGTTCTGTCTACATTCTGGATCTAAAAGTGAGTTATCACTCGCTGCGTTGTCCCTTTCTTCTGCCAATTCCTTTGGCTCTTTTTTCTTTTTCAACGTTTAGTAGGTCCAGCTCATGAGTGTTCTATTTAGTCTATTTGGTATTGTTGCACTGCTAGGTTGTGCTTTCCTACTTTCTGAGGGTCGTTCTTCCATTAATTGGAAAACTGTATCTCGCGCCTTGATGCTACAAATGGGGTTTGCTGCTTTGGTGCTCTATTTCCCGTTGGGTCAAGCGGCGCTGGCGAGTTTAAGTAATGGTGTCGCGGGGCTACTCAGCTTTGCTGATGAAGGGATTAAATTCCTCTTTGGTGACCTCGCTTCTTCTGGCTTTATCTTCGCTATCCGTGTCCTTCCTATCATCATCTTCTTCAGTGCTCTTATCTCCGCCCTTTACTATTTGGGCATTATGCAAAAAGTGATTCAATTTATTGGCGGCGCTATCCAGAAGTTCTTGGGTACGAGTAAAGCAGAGTCTTTGGTTGCAACAGGGAACATTTTCTTATCTCAAGGCGAGTCACCACTTCTTATTCGTCCATTTCTTTCTAACATGACTCGCTCTGAACTGTTTGCCGTGATGGCTGGTGGTATGGCTTCAGTGGCGGGCAGTGTGCTTGGTGGTTATGCTGGTTTAGGGGTCGACCTCAAATACTTGATCGCGGCAAGCTTTATGGCAGCACCAGGTAGTTTGATGATGGCAAAAATCATCGTTCCTGAGCGTCAAACGCCAAGCGATTACAACAATATTGAGCTAGATAAATCAGAAGAAAGCAACGTAATTGATGCGCTAGCAAGCGGTGCCATGGGCGGTATGAAAGTTGCCGTTGCTGTTGGTACCATGCTTATCGCTTTCGTGAGTGTTATCGCGATGGTGAACACGGGGCTAGAAAACTTGGGTGAGATACTTGGTTTCTCTGGCGTAACGCTACAAGCGATTTTTGGTTATTTGTTTGCACCTCTAGCGTGGTTGATTGGTGTGCCAAGCCACGAAATTCTAGCTGCGGGTTCATACATTGGTCAGAAAGTGGTGATGAATGAGTTTGTTGCGTTTATCGATTTTGTGCAGCACAAAGCGACACTGTCTGAGCATACTCAAATTATTATCACTTTTGCGTTGTGTGGTTTTGCGAACATTGGCTCAATTGCGATTCAGTTGGGCTCTATCGGCGTGATGGCACCTGAGCGCCGCAAAGATGTTGCAAGTCTAGGCCTAAAAGCGGTTGCTGCTGGTACACTCGCTAACCTGATGAGTGCTTGCTTAGCGGGAATTTTTATCTCTCTCTAATTTAGATTGAAGATCCACACTCAAAACCCGCCTAAATGGCGGGTTTTGTTATTTCTAAGGCTTGGGCATTAAGCCGTAAGGTATCGATTTAAAAGCCTCTGGGTGCTCTTGATAAGTTGGCGCTTTATGTACCCCTTTCCAATCGAGCAGCATGATGGCTAGCACGTTACGGTGTTCGCCGTACTTGAGATCAAAGTTACCGTCGACCGACGGAATCATCCCTTTTTCTGCGTTGATTGCATGACGAATGGCTTGGCGGGTCTTCTTTACGACCGGATCATGGTCCAAGCCTGCTAACAAAAACGAAATGCCGACTTCCGCAATCACGTCTTCTTTGGCGCGCAGTAGGATAGTGTCGATGTTGTTGCGAAAGTAATCATAAATCCATTGGTGTTTCTTCTCGCTTACTCGCTCCTGATAATACTGTGAATCGGCAAAGATGATGTGCGTCATACCATAGAGTTTGTTCCAATACTGCTGAGCTGAAAGCATCTTATCTTTATCGTCGGGGTAGGTGTTCCGGAAGGTTTGAGTGAATTCCTCGACCACATCTTGCTCTCCTAGCTGACGAAGCCAGTAGACTTGGTTTGCAAGCTGAGCTGCCCATGCCTCTATCATCTCTTTGTCCGTAACGTAACGCGAGAAATCGTAGCGCCTAATAATTTTTCTCAGCGTTTTGTCTTGTTTATGTTGTAGGCCATATTCGTTTGCTCTTGCCATTGCGCCAAGCAAATCCACACCAAGATAAAGGTACTCAGGATGGTGTTTAGTCACGGTATAGCGTCGCTGCCCTCGTTCGGTTTCTTTCTCTTGATACGTGGTCAACCTTTGAGATGAATAGAGAATGATGTCTTCTGGTTCAACGACTTCATTAGCAAATAGGTTTAACCGGCTGGCTACTTGTGCCATGTCGGTCCAAATGGCAGCGTGATATTTCTCATCTAATGTTTGGCGGTACATGCGTAAGCCAAAATGGCCCTCTTTAAACGCCGGGAAAGTGAACAGTTCTTGTTCGTAGGTACTACGAATCAACTGCGCTGATTGAGTATTATCGAGAAGCGGTACGTCTTCCTGTGATGCCTGAGCAGCAAAGGTAAGTGAGTAAAAGAGTAAGACCGCTAAGCTAAGAGGTTTAATACGCATAAATCCATTCCCTATGAAGTCCTGAACCTAAACCTACCATCAATATTAATTGAGAATGTAAAAGCTGAGTCAATAGTTGAAAATTTGCCTAAAAGTCAGGTTGATACGTTCATCTTTGGTTTTCGCGGTTTTTGGTACGCAGTGCTTCCAGTGATGCTGGAGCTCGCCAGCCATAATCAGTAAGGAGCCGTGAGAAAGCTCATATCCAATCTCAGTTTTACAATGTAAATTTCTAAGCAAAAATCGACGTGTTTCACCTAAGTTCAAAGATGCGATAACAGGGTTTCTACCTAACTCTGGTTCATTATCTTGGTGCCAGCCCATTGAGTCTTGCCCGTGTCGATATAAGTTAGCGAGAACAGAATTAAAAGTGACATCAGCAACTGATTCACAACGCACTTTGAGCTGAGTTAACTCAGGAGTCCAAGGGTGAGGCTGCATGGTTAAGCCTGAGTAAGTATATGCTGCATCACCGTGCCACGCTTGTAAGCGAGGTTGAAGTACTGACTTGCCGAACATAGTAATGTGTTCTTGGTGCCATGGCAGTGTCTTTCGAAGTTGGTCAAAGTAATTATCCGCCTCAAGATGGCTAAGAAAATGAGGATCATAATAAAGTTTTCCTCTTTCTACTTCTTGCCATAGATCGCCGCCAAATAAATCGCCTTGTTGATGCATCATCTCACACCTAAAACATAAAAGTTGTCAATCACTGTTACCTTTCTGATTATGATTGGTTATTCTTGTGATAATAAGAATTTTAACAATAAATAAAAAATCTCGTAGTTGTATACGAGTTGTGGGGAGAAAATGCGTTATTTACCCAGAAAGCGATGCTATTTTGCATTGTTCTTCCTCACCTTTTTCGCTTTGTGTATTGGGGTTATTGAGCTGTTAAATCGAAACCAGCAAGAGCTTCACAAAGAGCGAGTTCAAGTTGAGGCCAAAGAACAACTTTCCATTCTCCGTTCCAATTTGGAAGCGGTACTTATGGCGGATATCTACAAAGCCAGTACTTTAGCGACACTCATTACTTTACTTCCTAAAAACCAAGAAGAAGAATTGAGTATCGCCGCTCACCGAATCCTAAATAAAAGTAAACATATTACAATCATCGGTATCGCGAAAAATGATGTAATTAGTCATGTATTTCCACGCCAAGGTAATGAGCGCCTAATCGGCCTTGATTACCGCGCAGTGCCACAGCAGTGGGTACAGGTGCAAAAAGCCAAGGATGTACAAGAAATTTTCATCGCAGGGCCAGTGACTTTGATTCAAGGTGGCCGAGGTTTGATCGTGCGTGTGCCTGTTTTTCTTGATCCTCCAATGAATCAGGACTACTGGGGAGTGATCAGTGCGGTGATTGATTTCGATGCTCTGATGAGAGAAACCGGCGTAATTGATTTCTCGTATCGTTACCCTTTAATGATCCGTGGTTACGATAGCGGTGGCTCATTTGGTGATGCTTTCTTTGGCGCGCAAAGTTTAAATAGCATGGCATATGCAAAAGAGATGGTTCATTTTCCTTATGGTGGGTGGAGTATGGTGGTTTTCTCTGGAGGCAAAGCTGATCGCCAAATCTCTTGGCATCAGTTGCATTTAGCTAGAGTAATCGGCTATCCCATTATATTCGCACTTAGCCTCGCGCTGTTCGCCATTTATCGACTGTATACCATTGCAGATGACAGAGCTTTACACGATGAACTCACGCATTTACCAAACCGTCGCTATTTTATGAAGTTTTACAAGCAGCAGTTCGAAATAGCGAAACGTTATAAAAAGCGTTATAGCTTCGCCTTAATTAATATTGACCTAGATAGGTTTAAACACATTAACGATACCTATGGTCACGACGCAGGTGACAAAGTTTTAATCGCTACGGCTGAAAGGGTAAAAAGCTCTCTGCGTAAATCAGACATCGTGGCCAGAATGGGCGGTGATGAGTTTTTAGTTGTAGTCCATCACCCTGGAACGGAAGAAAATGTTCAGTCCCTTCTACAAAAACTTCGATTAGCGCTATGCTCGACGCCCGTCATTTACGATGAAACGCTTATCTATTTGAAAGCCAGTATTGGGTACGCGATATTTGACCCGAAAATGTCATCTCCTGAGCAAATGATGAAAATAGCCGATGAGAGAATGTATCAACAAAAGCATGGCGGATGAGCCTGAACCCAGTTTCAATAAGGGGTTAGAAGAATGGTAAAGTTGGGAGCCCGAAATCTCATCATCATTGAGGTACAAGAGTATGTGACTTCATATGTTCACAGACACTTTGCTGAGAGAGTCGTTATTAGCAGTGCATTCAGTGGCATATTTGCATAATGTTGCATTTTGCAAATGCAGTTTGCGAAATTAATGGTTAATAAAGCAACGATATGCATCTGGATCTACTAAAAAACGGCTTTTTTAAAGTTGGCACGCATCGTGCTTTACTTAGAGTGACCCTTATTAAGCCGAGGGTCACCTAGCCAACTGACGTTGTTAGTGAATACAAATTGTTCACAAGTATATACCGCCAATCACGTTTATTGTGATTGGCGTTTTTTCTTTCTAAAGCCCGATGATATTCACGTCGCTGCCCGTCTCATCAGCTTCTCCGCACTTGCTGTAACAACTAGGTTGTCTTGGACAAACCGCCCCTCTGGAGCAGATCAACCTTGCTTGGGTTTGAATCCCGCGCTCTATCCAGTTGATGTTTAATATCTTAGCGATAGTCGTTAAGTCTTTTTTGATGTGGGGAGGAATAACACTACTTCCGCCGGAAGCGACACAAAGGGACTTAAGTTCTTCCGCTATGGAAACGGCATCGCCACCTTGTGCAGAAATAGCAGGGTTAAGATCAATACCGGCACATAGCACGCGATTATTTCCCGCAGGGTCAAATACGTTGACCGATTCGCAGCAGTAGATACGTGGCTCGTCGCCAACATTTAAAATCGAAATTTGCGCTGAACTGGTATCCAAAGGCTGGGAAAGGCGTCGGAATACCGCCCAGTGCTGGCAAGGGTCGTTTACTTTGCGCATGTTGCCCCAAGGCAATGGAATACCATTTCCTCGATACACTGCTTTTAACTTGCCGGGGCCATAGGCATCAAAATAGTGCCAATGAGGGTAAGGCGAGACCACCGTCATGCGACGCATTGCAACGGAAGGAGAAACGCCGGCCTTTTTGTGAACATCAATTTCGTAACCGGAGCGGTCAAGCAACTGACGAAATGGTACTTTGGGGCAAAGCAAGGCACCAGCAAAAAAGCTAGACTCAAAATCACGCCAAGCTTGCAGGATATCTTGCGAATTGAGTTCAGAGTTCGACACAGGGCTGTCCATTTGCTCCCAATTGTTTTGATGCCCGATAGATAAAACGTTATTCATTGCATCGCTGCTATGGAGCACTCGATGGCCGATATATACCGCCAAGTCATACTTCAATCGGGTTGGATAGTCACGCATTCGTTTATTGAGATAAATAGTCCCAGGTGGCTCCATGAAAGACGTAATCAACTGTTTGGCGCTGACGCCCAGTTCATCAATCACATCTTGTGGCGCTCGATCAACCCAGCGGATATCCAATCCCATACTCTTTGCAATGTCTACGAGATCCTCTACAGATAGATTCAACCGCTTCAAGCCGACCTCTTCGGCGGCGCGCTCTAAATCAGGAAAATGGTTTTGATGGTTTTCTTGGTGTGCTCGAATCAAGAGATGAGCAAACTGACGCCCCGTGATACCTGTTTGGGAGAGCATTTCTGGTATCGCGATTTGAAGAATATCATTGGAGAACAGGAAGCTCGGCTCCAACGCCATGCCACTAATCCCGCCACGATTTCCTTTGTTGGGTGTGATGGCTTCTAATTCGGGTTCATCATCTAAAAACCACGCCGGATCTTTTTGAAAAACTTCCGCGATCACTTCGAGCATATCGATACTCGGTACGCGTTTTCCGCGCTCAATCATCGAAAGGTAAGAAACCGACGGAGCGTATTCAGGATTAATTCTTACACAACGGGCAGATAAATCTTCCATCGTTAAATGGTTGTTTTTTCTTAGGTTACGAATTTTCGTACCAAGAAAATGAGACTGACGAATAAGGCTTTTTGACACAGACATTTTGTAAAATTCACATTGTAAAATTTTTGTTGTGAAATTGTAGTCAATATTTCGCTAGTCTACATAATGAGCAGGCAAGGAAATTAACCATCCACTTCACAGAATTGCCTGAAACTTAAATAAAGGATTTAAGTTTTTACTCTAGGACGAGTTTTTAAGTGCGAGGATATGACGATGAATATGCTGAACTTCGATAAAAAAGAGATGCAACAACAACAACGCCCATTTATCGCTGAAGCCGTATTTGCCGTCGAAGCGGTAAGTGCTGAGCAGCAGAGTGAGAAACAAGTAAAAGCGAAGCAACTGCTTGACCGCATGTTCCCATTGGAGAACGGGTCGCACCAAGATGTATCAAGTTACGTGATTGATTACCGCCATGTTTTGGCTTATTTCAAAGACGGTACACACAGCGGCCTGAAAAGCCCAAAACACTTCGTGGCGTACACTGGTGAAAAGGAAGATCCAAAGTCGATTTTGTTTAAAGATGATTCGGGCAATCATGTCGAAGTGCTGTTTGGCTGTCACAAAGGCACTGGTTGCGTGGAATTAGTGGACATTGACGATATTCAATTGGAAACTCGCACGACGTTTCATCCTGAACTAACTGGCAATGCACCAACTGCGATGCGCCATTGGATAAGCCTAATCAAAGGCGACAAAAAAGGTAAGCCGATGGCATGCAGTGAAGATAAAGAATATACCGCAAAAAATGGTGACGACTACATTCTAAGTTACTGCTACAGCGTCGATTAAGATACTCATGATTGGATATAAAAACCCCGCACTTTACGTCGCGGGGTTTTCTTTTTCATCGTAAAAGTCGTTTTCGCTTAGTCAGTTTATTTAAATTGGCATCACGCGGTTACGACCGAGTTGTTTTGCTTCATAAAGCTGTTTATCGGCTTTATTGATTAAGGCTTCAGGCGTATCACCCGGCTCAAATTCTGCTACCCCAAAAGAAGCTGTAATGCTGTGAACTTGTGTGCCTGAGCGCTTATCTCTGATACGCAGTTTTTCTATCATCCGGCGTAGTGTGTCTGCATATTGGCGAGCAATTCGCAGAGATTTGTTAGGTACAATTAACGCGAATTCTTCACCACCAAAACGGTACGCACATATCCCATCTCGACAGCTTTGTTGTAGCCGGCGGGCAATGGCTTTTAATACTGTATCGCCAAAAAGGTGCCCGTAATTGTCGTTAAATGATTTGAAATGATCGATATCAAGCATGATCAAGGTCATTGCCTGATTTGATGCAATAAGTGAAGAGAGATCTTTGTCAAATGCTCGGCGGTTGTATAGGTTTGACAAACCATCGAACAACGCATCTTGCTGTACTTCAGCCAGTTGGTTTTTGAGGCGAGAAATTTCTTCACTCGCGTTAGTCAATTGGCTATTCAAAAACTTTGTTGAGTGACGAATTTCATGTGACTCTGCGACAAGTTGACGAATCACCACCATCACTTCTTCAATGCTTAGGCTATTGTCCTCAACTTTTTCCAGTTTATTAAAGCTTTTGTCTACCATCTCGGAAAAGGAGGAAGTATCTGAAATCGTATCGCTCATTGAACTGGATACTTCGTGTAGCAGAACTTCTACATTGGTTCTAAGATCTTCAAGGCTGGTTTCTGCTTTGCTGGCCACATAGTTGTTGTAAAGCTGTTTATTGGTTGCTGGCGGGCAAATACCGTAGTTTTCTAACACCATGTCTAACTCAAAGTTGAGTTCTGGAATGGTCTTGTCAACGTAGGTATACCAAAGCGCGTAGTTGGCTGGCGTGGCAGCAACATGGTTTTTGATCATCAGTGGGACCGCTTTTTTTAAATTAGCGGTTGATTTCTTAAACTCGTCGGTCATTTCTGCGATGGTACTAGCAAAATGGGATTGGGCTTAGATTAACGGATATTAACTAATGTCGCTTTAATTTTTATCACTTTTGCATGGTTTATATAGAAAATGAGTGATTAAGATCGTGATCAATACCGTTGGATTCAAATTTTATAAAATATCAGTATGAAACATGTACAGGCATTTGGTGGTATTGCGTGTTTTGAGATATCCAGCAAATGGATTCCGTGTAAACGTTAGTAACCTAATGATCGTCAAACTCTCGTTTTCGTATAAAAGCAAGTAAATCAAAAGGCTTAACGTCAGGGTCTCCGTGAAAAGAACTCGTAGACGAAGAATTAACATCTGAGGGTGCGAATTGAAAAAGAAAATAGGACTTTATTGGTTCACGAACGACTTGCGATTGCACGACAACCCACTGTTGAAAAGCGCCAGTGTAGAAATGGACGAGTTAATTTGCTTGTATTGCTACCCTTCAATGACGCCTTACTTGCATCACTTTGCGCAGGAAGCCTCTTTCGGGCGCGCGAAATTGCAGTTTCTCGACTCATCGCTTAGTGAACTCAATCGATCTTTGAATCACCTTGGTCAGCGATTATGGGCGGTTGAACTGACGCCCGATCAAGCAATCAAGTATGCTGTTAATCGCTTCGGCGTCACACATATATATGCTGACGCCTTTCCCGGTTCGGATGAGCAACAAGCGTTAGATCGCGTAGCTGAAGGCGCTTCTCATGTAAAAATAAAACAGCAAGCAATCCGGACCCTGTTAAGGGAAGAACAACTGCCATTTGACTTGAGCAAACTGCCTACGACTTTCACGCAGTTTAGAAAGCAAGTTGAAGGTTTAGACATCTCTCGGCCCCACGAGAGTATCCGTTCGTTACCTCCAATTCCTTTAGGTGTGAATCTTCCTTCCGTTACTGCATATTACTTTGACACAAAAGCTGCGTTTCATGGTGGAGAAAGCCGCGGGCTTGAACATTGTCGCCAGTATTTTGCGTCCACACTAGCCAGTGAATACAAACAAACACGCAACGGTTTAGATGGCATGGATTACTCCACTAAGTTCTCTCCTTGGCTAGCTCATGGGTGCGTTTCTCCGAAAACTATTTATGCCATGTTGAAACGTTATGAAGCGGAGAGTGGTGCAAATGATTCAACCTATTGGATTTACTTCGAACTGCTTTGGCGTGAATACTTTTATTGGTATGCCCGTCGATACAAGCGGCAGCTGTTCCGATTCGGTGGCATCCAAAATCAAGCACCACTCACTAGCTTTTACGCGCACCGTTTCCAACAATGGAAGAAAGGTGAAACGCCATTTCCTATCGTCAATGCGTGTATGCACCAACTTAATGAAACGGGTTATATGTCGAATCGTGGCAGACAGTTAGTCGCCAGTTGTTTGGTGCATGAACTTAGCCTCGATTGGCGTTATGGCGCGGCGTACTTTGAGTCACAACTGGTTGATTACGATGTGGCATCAAACTGGGGAAATTGGCAATACCTAGCGGGCGTTGGTGCTGATCCGCGTGGTTCACGACAATTCAACCTCGAAAAGCAAACCGAAATGTACGATCCGCACATGGAGTTCATCGATAGGTGGCAAGGTCGTTGTCCTGGCGCGCATTTGGATAGTGTAGACATGGTCGATTGGCCGATTGTGATGGGCAGCAGTGACAAAGCTTCGTCGTCGGAGAAACCGTAATGCAATTTGAAACCGTACGATTGATCTTGGGCGATCAACTTAACAGTGAGCACTCTTGGTTTCATCAACCGGATGAGCAAGTGCTTTACCTGATTGCGGAGCTCAAGCAAGAGAATACTTACGTCACGCATCATATTCAGAAAGTGTGTGCGTTCTTTTCTGCAATGGAACAGTTTGCGAAAGAGCGTCAGAGTGAAGGTCACCAAGTTCAGCACCTCACGTTGGATGACACACAATCCTTCGACGATCTTGAGCAAGTCTTGCAACACTACGTGAGCGAAGTTGGTGCAAGTAAGTTTGAATATCAACGCCCGGATGAATACCGTTTACTAGAGCAGTTAGCCAAACTAAAGCTTGATGGGGTCGTGGCGCGTTGTGTCGATTCGGAACACTTTTTGTTGCCGTTTGAAGAGATAGAATCGCAGTTTCCTCAAGGCAAACACATCATGATGGAGCACTTTTACCGCCGTATGCGCAAGCGCTTCGACATCTTGATGCAAGACGGAAAACCCGTCGGCGGAAAATGGAATTACGATGCCAATAACCGTAACAAGCTCAAAGCCAAAGACATTGAACAACTGCCACAACCTTTGATGTTCAGTACCGACGTGCGCGATATTACTGAGCGGTTGGCACGACATGACATCAAAACTATCGGAAATCTCGAAGGGGAATTGTTGTGGCCGATTAATCGCGCGCAAAGCCTCTCTTTACTCGCGCATTTCTGCCAAGTCTGTCTGCCGTTATTCGGACGTTTTCAAGATGCTATGACAGGCCAGCACGACGCTAAGTGGAGCTTGTATCACAGCCGAATTTCATTCTCGCTCAACAGCAAATTGCTGCACCCGAGAGAAGTCATTGATGCATCACTCAAGGCATTTCACTCCAACGCGGACATCGACATTTCTCAAGTTGAGGGGTTTATTCGCCAAATCTTAGGATGGCGAGAGTACATCCGAGGCGTCTATTGGGCGAACATGCCTCATTACCCGAAAAAGAACGAGCTGGGCGCAGAAAGAAAGCTGCCAAACTTCTTTTGGAGTGGCGAAACCAAAATGGCCTGTATGCGCAATGCGATTGGTCAGTCCCTTGATTATGCCTACGCACACCACATCCAACGTTTGATGGTCACTGGTAACTTTTGCTTGCTAACCGAGATCGACCCAGATCAAGTGGATGAGTGGTATCTCGGTATCTATGTTGATGCGATTGAATGGGTCGAAATGCCGAACACTCGTGGCATGGCATTGTTTGCGGATGGCGGCATTGTTGGCACCAAACCTTACGCGGCGAGTGGTTCTTACATCAACAAAATGAGCGACTACTGTAAGGGTTGCCATTACGACAATAAGGCGAGGAGTGGGGAAGGATCGTGTCCGTTTAACAGCCTTTATTGGCGCTTTATGAACAAACACGACAAGCGCCTCGCAGCCAATCCACGAATCGGGATGATTTTCCGCTCTTGGGACAACATGGAAGAACAACAACGCCAAGCGATTCTTGATACCGCAGAGCACTACATAGAAAACGTGGAGAACTTGTGATGGAAATACTCATCGTCGGTGGCAATGGTGGAATTGGTTTGGCGATGGTGAGAGAAGCCGCAGCTCGGTTTCCTCAAGCTCGCGTGCATGCCACTTATCGTAAGCAGCAACCAGATTGGCAACACCCAAATGTCGTTTGGCATCAAGTGGATGTATCGCAAGACGAGCAGGTAAAAGCGTTCAGTGAGCAGATTGAACACGTCGATTGGTTGGTGAACTGTGTTGGTATGTTGCACACCCAAGAGAAAGGTCCTGAGAAGAATCTTAGCTCGCTCGACGCAGACTTCTTTCAGCAAACCATCACGGTTAATACTTTGCCAAGTTTACTGTTGGCAAAATACTTCACGCCCAAGCTAAAGCGCAGTACTGCACCCAAGTTTGCGACCATTTCGGCCAAAGTTGGCAGCATTAGCGATAATCAGTTAGGTGGTTGGTACAGCTATCGAGCATCGAAAGCCGCATTAAACATGTTCCTAAAAACCATGTCGATCGAATGGCAAAGAGTGGTCAAACATGGCACGGTGCTTTCACTTCACCCTGGCACCACAGATACCGCTTTGTCGGCACCTTTTCAAACCAATGTCCCAGAGGGAAAGTTGTTCACGCCAGAGCGAGTTGCTAAGGATTTATTAGGCTTGATAGAAAAAGCAACCCCGCAAGATAGCGGGGCGTTTTGGGCTTATGATGGGACGTTATTACCTTGGTAAGAGAACGCGTACAAACGTTAATACAAATGAAATAACATACTCCAGAGAGGGTCGGAGTGACCTACGTTTTCGTTGATTTATTTCTTCGGCAACGCTCAGAACAATAAACGATTTCCTCCCAATTTCGCGCCCACTTCTTTCTCCAAGAAAATGGGCGCTGACAGACCGGACAGACTTTCATGGGAAGGTTGGATTTAAAACCTTTCATCGCGCTGAATGTTCACTCCTAATTTGGCTAAAACTACTTATCAAATAGGTACAGGTAATCGCCGTAGCCTAAACTCGCCATCTTGTTCACAGGTACAAATTTCATCGCAGCAGAGTTCATGCAATAGCGTAATCCCGTCGGCTTCGGACCATCTTTAAACACATGACCTAGGTGTGAATCACCAAACTTACTGCGGATCTCCGTTCTAGGGTAGAGTAGTTTATAATCGGTTTTCTCCACGATGTAACCCGGGTTAATTGGTCGAGTAAAGCTTGGCCAACCTGTGCCAGATTTGTATTTATCAGTAGAAGAAAATAGCGGTTCACCGGTCACAATATCCACATAAATTCCCGCTTCTTTGTTGTCCCAGTATTCATTATCAAACGGACGCTCCGTGCCTTCTTCTTGCGTCACGTAATACTGTAGCTCTGTTAAGTTTGATTTGATTTCAGACTGAGCAGGCTTACTGTACGCTTTCACTTTCGAAAACAGCTTTTTTTCTTCAATCAACTGTCGAAGTGTTTTAGGGCTTTCTTTTCGATCTTCACCAAATACTTCGTCGAGATATTTATCGCGACCTGATGCGTAGCGGTAGTATTTGTACTTCAAGCTACTCTTCTTGTAGTAATCCTGATGATACGACTCCGCAGGGTAAAACTTTTCAAACTCGATCAGCTCTGTTTTCAACGGTTTTGGATAGATCATCGCCTTGTCGATTTCCATCATAAACTGCTTAGCAATCTGCTTTTGCTCCGCATTATGGTAGAAGATCGCTGGACGGTATTGAGGACCACGGTCAACAAATGAACCTTTATCGTCGGTAGGGTCGATATGACGGAAGAAGTAGTCCAGCACTTGCTCGTAGTTCACGACAGCAGGATCGTACTTCACCTCAATCACTTCAATATGACCAGATTTACCAGAAGAGACTTGGCGGTAAGTCGGGTTTTCAATATGACCACCTGAATAACCTGATACAACATCGATTACGCCGGGCAGTTGCTCTAAATCCGATTCTGTACACCAGAAACAACCGCCAGCTAGCGTTGCGATTCTTGTATTCTCTGAAGCCTTCAGCTTATCCATCGTATCGGCGGTACCTGTTTTACTCAATAGTAGAAACAAGACTGGAAGTGCGAAGGAGAAACCGGCCAATAACTTAGACATATTCTTCATAGCTACCTCATCGTTATTTTTGTAGAAAGTGTTACTTAAATAAAAAGTGTTACGTATAGAGAAAGGTAACCGAGCGAAAAAATTACAGTAATGTTGAAAATTCCGTTGCCCTTTTATGCGATAGAGCTAAAGTATCGACAAGAAACACACCGCTAGTAAGGGCAACGATGCCTTGAATAAGCGATGCTAAATGAGGTAAATCATGCAAGCTGAAGTTAAATGGATAGAAGATTTTAAATTCCTTGGGCAATCTCAGTCGGGCCACTCCGTAGTGATGGATGGCAATGGTGGTGCAACCGCACCAAGCCCAATGGAAATGGTACTAATGGCTGCTGGTGGCTGTAGCTCTGTCGATGTTGTTGATGGTTTGAAAACAGCAGGCCAAAAGGTTTCGTCAGTTAATGCCAAGCTAACCACAGAGCGTCGTGAAACCGCGCCGCGTATCTTTACGCAAGTGAATATCCACTTTGAAGTGTCAGGTGACGAGCTTGACCCAGAAGTCGTAGCAAAAGTGGCGGCTGACTCGCTAGAAAAATACTGCTCGGTTTGCTTAATGCTAGGTGAAGGTGTTGAGATGGCCCACAGCTGGGAAATTGTGTAAGCCGACAGACTCCACAAAATATAAAAACAGGAAAGAGAAAAGTCCGGGCTTTTCTCTTTTTTTATTTCGCAGTTCACGTACCTTGTGAAGAATCTGAAAGCAGTAATTGCAGGTTGTAGGAGTCTTCCAGTGACAGAACTAGAAAAAATGATGTCTGGCCAGGTCTTTGATGGCATGGACAAAGAAATTGACGCCATTAGAAGCCATGCTCTTCAAGCACTTAGAGCGCTCAATAATAACACCGACGAAAGTCAGCGCGACGAATTGCAAAAGCAGCTATTTGGCAAGGTAGGCCGTTGTATTGTCCAGGCCCCTTTTCATTGTGAATTTGGTAAGACCATCGAAATAGGTGAAGAAACCTTTATCAACATGAACGTGGTCATGCTCGATGGTGCCAAAATTACCATCGGGAACCACGTGCTCATTGGACCGAGCGTGCAATTTTATACCGCTTCTCATTCTGTTGATTACCGCAGTCGCCGACGTTGGGAAACGTTTTGTAAACCCATCACGATTGAAGATGATGTGTGGATTGGCGGTAACTCCGTTATTAACCAAGGTGTAACAGTTGGCGCTCGCTCGGTGATTGCGGCGAACTCGGTCGTTAACCATGATGTGCAGCCAGATTGTCTATACGGAGGCACGCCAGCTAAGTTGATTCGCCGTCTCAACGAAGAATAGTAGAGGTTAGTATGCAATAACTCTGGCGATTAGAGAGTTCAGACTGAGCTCTCTTCGTCGAGTACATCGTTATATTTTAATGTTAATTCCTCACTCAATTGCTAAAAGAACGGCACCAATTGATAAAGTCAGGGCAACGACAACAGAGTTAACAATGATAATACCTAGTAATAGAATCGACAAATAACGATACCATTTTGGTACTTCTCTAGAAATATTAGGTAATTTTCGCTTTTCACCTGAGCTAGGTTGAACGATTAAACGAACAAACATCAATGTTCGGAAAAATGCGTAAGGCCACCCTGTGAATAAAGAAAGCTCAAATTCATTAAAATATGGTTTTTTAAAATAGTTTCCAACAATCTCCTTCGGCATCAGAAAGTGCATGACACCGATAAAAATGGTTTGTAAGAAAATAATAATCACACCAGTCATTAAAGTGTAAAAAAGAAATGTGATTACTTGCTGCATATAGACTCTATTCCAGTACTAGCGACTAAGTTTGGCTTGCTTTCAATTGAATTATAAAAGCTTTTTGCCACTTTACCGGATGCATAACCTACAGCCGTTGAACCGGCAGCGAGTACAATGGCAGTCCCCCAGCCAATAGGGTTTGATACTAAAAATAGACCGACTAACGCGCTGGTACCCATTCCTACAGCTGTGCTAGTTATTGACTCAACAAAAATTTCATTCTTCTCATGTTGGTCTTGTGTATTCGCAATCTGAATGCAGGAAGCCGTCAGACTAACACCGACTAAAACATGTCCGCCCACTTTAGATGCTTGAGCTATTTTATTCAGTTTTTCGGCTTGTTTAACTATATGAGCATTCGCAGGTAACCCTCCACTTCGAGCTATGCGAATAGACTGGTGAGTCGTTTTGTTGCCAAATAGCAGCTTTTCCATAGGGCCAACATTTTTCTTTAGTAGGTCTAAATGTTTTTTACGTCGACCATCATATTGTCCTTTACTTATTACTCCGTTTTTATAGTTTGCGTAAAGGTCGTTGATGTTCTCAATGAGCTTAATATTTCCTTTACTCATCAAGTTCCCTGTAGCACCCATCAAGGTACCTCCTGGAATAGTAATCATATTGGCGTTGTTTTCCAGCCATGCCAACGCCCAAAACATGTCAGCATGTTGCGGTGGAACTTGATTTGAGATTGATTTTGGAGGTTGATTGTAGCTGAGAAGATTGGGAGGCAAAACTTTATGGGGAGGAGAGCTGGGCATTTGAGGTTTAGACGCTGGGTAGGTCCCTAGCTTCGCGATACTTTTAGGAGGTAACGCATTGTTACTTTGAGTTTTAAGTTGAGAGCTTGATTTGGGTAGAGCTGATAACCAAATGATATCGCCTGCTCTAATGCGGTTAGGATCTGAAATATGCTTGTTTAATGTCATTATATGAGTCAGTACCATCTGATAGTCCTTGCTACCATATGGAGCACCATACATGTTTAATATAATAGGTGATAAGTTATCATGACTTTTATTTTATACTTAAAAGATCCCGACACAGAGCACCTCTAGCTAATAATTTATTTGTATAGATATTAACAAGAAACTATATTTAAAAATTTTATTTTTTTGCATTCTAGACTTTCATTTTAAAAAGCCATAAATTAGCTGATGTATTTATTATTTGTGTGAAATTCTTAATGTTATTTACATTTAAAGTGTGACATTAGACTTAATTGGATAGGTAAAGGTCATACATGATCTGCTAATGATAAAAAACCTGCGATAAAAAATACAAGCGCTAACATTGTAGAGTTTATGATAATTACCCATATTAAAATTAAGGATAATAGACGGTACCACCTAGGCACCTCTTGGGATACATCGGGTAACTTTCGTTTTTTACCTGAGTTAGGTTGAACGATTAAACGAACAAACATCAATGTTCGGAAAAATGCGTAAGGCCAACCTGTAAATAGAGCTAGTTCGAAAGTGTTAAAATAAGGTTCTTTAAAGTAGCTATTGACAATGTCTTTTGGCATTAAAAGGTGCATGATACCTATAAAGAATGTTTGAAAAAAAATAACTAATACACCAGAGAACATTAAGTATCCAATAATGTTCCAGATCAATTGCATATTGCACCTATCCTTATAATAAACCGATGCTTTTTCAAAGGTTTTATCCTAATTCTTATCATGAAGAAATAAAGAGACTAACAGATAACCTATATCTTAGCTATGAATGTAAGGGCGTTTTGGAGGAGTGTCGAGAACGAAAATAAGATCTATTTTATTGATTTTTATGTAAATATAGTTGGTCGTGTATAAAATGGATAACGTGTGGTGGCGAGATGTAAGCCTTGCACAACTAACAAAGGTTGGTTAAACAAGGCTAATAGTCGGTTATGGATGAATAACGATTTGTTGCTCCTCAGTCATCACAAGTGTCGCTTTGCTTTGTTCGATAAGTTGGGCAGCATAAGAAGGGGTAACGGCCTGCATATCACCTTTAGATCGAAGAGTTAAAGACTCCCACGCTTGATCTCGATATTTCCCTGCTTGGGTGTATTGAATCAGTACTTTCATAGCTTCACGCTCCGGTGTGGTTGACGTGCTACTTAAGTTAACGATCTTAGGTTGGTTGCGCATCTGTTAAAAATGAAACATTAGTTTAACTAAATGTGCCTTTCCAAATATCTCGCATTGAGCAGAGCAATTTAGAATCCTTGTGATGGAAGGATGAAGAACACTCAATCTTTCGATTCATACTGCGCAATATAATGTTTGAGAGATTTGGTTTCCGCACTCTGAAACTCTTCATCGTGCATACGCAGTGCTTGGATACGGTCGAGGCGGAACTGGCGGTAGTCATCGCGCAATTCGCACCAGGCGACCAGCGTCCAGACTTTGCCCCAAAAGAACTGGCCTAACGGTTGGATTTTTCTTTCGGTCACCTGTCCGCTTTCATCTTGGTAATCCAAACTGACCTTAAACTGATGATCAATCGCGTGGCGCAGAAGCTGCCCTCGTTTGGCAGTCTCGGACTGGGTGTGATAATCGGGCACAATCAGCGGACAATCTTCCACTTGTTGTTTGAGCTTATCGGGCAATACCGAAAGTATTTTGGTGGACGCAGAGTGAGACGCTTCGGCGAGTTCAACATCCGACCAGGCTCGAACCATCCGCATACCCAGTTCAAGCGCCATCATCTCTTTTTCTGAGAACATCAAAGGCGGCAGATGAGAGCCAGCTTGCAACAGGTAGCCAACACCTGCTTCACCTTGAATCGGAACACCAGAACTAAGCAACGACTGAACATCGCGATAAATCGTACGCTCGCTGACTTCCATTCTTTCTGCGAGCTCTTTCGCTGTCACGGCGTAACGCTTTGCGCGCAGAAGCGTCAGTAGCTCAAACAGTCGTTCTGATTTGCTCATGATGTTCCTTATCTAGACCTACTGGTTGTTAGTGGTAGTGTGGCTGATTACTTCTCTAGCTCACTGCACATTTTTAAGTTGTGATGTTTAAGCTCGAAGCTTTCGCAGTCAATCATCGATAACAGAGGCTGAAATTCAACGGCTTGCTTAATCTGTTTTCCCGCCTGTTTTGCATCGTCCATTGAACGCCAGTAAATGATGTCTGTCCACACATCGTCCGTCGCTTCGTGACTGAGTGAGCGATACAAAAAGCCTGGCAGATTCTTCACAAACGTTTGTGACTGTTTGGCAGCGGCGATCACGTCTTGCTCTGTTGTGCCTGTGGTTAGACGAAATTGCACAGTTTCGATAACGGTTTCCATATTGTGATTCCTTATTGGTTTTGGCGGATTGCCTGTTGAGTTCCAAATAAGGTTACGCGGATGGAATGTCAGAACATGTCAGTAGTGAAATCTCACTCACTTATCATCAATATGGTTATTTTTCTGGGCTGTTGTAACGATCCCAGTAAGGTAAATCTGTGCCGAGTTTTTCGCTGATAAAATCGATAAAGGCTCTTACTTTCAACGGCATGTGCTTGCGCTCAGGGAACACCGCATAAATGGCGTGTTCTGGTAGAGAATACTCTTCCATCACCGGTTTTAGATTTCCTGCGGCAAAGTCTCTTCCTGCAATAAACGTCGGCAGTTGCGCAATGCCCGAACCTCTTAACAGCAACTGGCGAATGGCTTCGCTATTATTGACGATAAAGTTTCCTTTTGGAAGCACCTTGTATTCGCTGCCATTGTTGATGAACATCCATTCGACGCCGCCACGGAAATAGGAGTAGCGCAGGCAGTTGTGACCGACTAAATCACTTGGTTTTTGTGGTGTTCCAAACTCCGCTAAGTAATCTGGTGAGGCACAAAGCACACTTTTACAAGGGGCGAGACGTTTTGCGATTAGATTGGAAGAGGTGAGTTCACCAATACGGATCCCCAAATCAAAACCGTCTTTAACCAAATCGACCATTTTGTCTTCGAGGTTTAAATCCACTTCAATTTTCGGGTAACGAGCGAGAAACTCGCTGATCAAAGGCGCGATATGCAGCACACCGAAAGACATCGGCACGGTAATTTTGAGCCGACCTTGTGGAGATCCTTGCAGCTCCGATACCGCGTCCACGCCTTGCTGGGCCAGATTGAGCGCTTGAGAAGCGTACTCAAAATAGCGTTCTCCTGCTTCGGTCAGGCTCAGCTTACGCGTAGTTCGATTAAGGAGACGAATGCCCAAATCGTCTTCTAGTTGGTTGATGCGTTTGCTGATCGCCGATTTCGTCAGATTCAGCTGTTTGGCCGCAAGGGAAAAGCTGCCGCATTCGACAACAGCAACAAAAACGGGCAGGGAGGCAATCGCGTTCACATCAATCTCCTATTATCGTGAAGCATTTATTGTTGAGCACAAGGATACAATTAATTTCCAATTATAGAGATTATCTTCAAGAAGAAAACAATCTAGACTATGCACCAGTATTACGACCTTGATTTTGGGAAGAAGAAAATGAAGTACGATTGGATCCTGTTTGACGCTGACGAAACCTTATTCCACTTTGATGCTTTCAAAGGTTTGCAGCTTATGTTTTCTCGCAAAGGCGTAGATTTTACTGAACAAGATTTTGCTCATTACCAAACCGTAAACAAACCGCTTTGGGTGGATTACCAAGATGGCAAAGTAACGGCAGATGAGCTAAAACATAAGCGTTTTACCGAGTGGGCTGAGAAGTTGAATACCACAACAGCAGATCTCAATAGCGCATTTTTAGAAGCAATGGCCGATATTTGCAGCTTATTGCCAGGTGCAAAAGAGCTGATGGAAGCGCTGCAAGGCAAAGCTAAAATGGGCATCATCACCAACGGTTTTACAGAGTTGCAAGCGATTCGCCTTGAGCGTACAGGGATGACTGAGTACTTCGATAAAGTAGTGATCTCTGAACAAGTGGGCGTAGCAAAACCGGACTTAGGTATTTTTGAATACGCGATGCAGCAAATGGGCAACCCATGCAAAACGCGCGTACTGATGGTGGGTGACAACCTGCATTCCGATATTCTGGGTGGTAATAATTTTGGTATTGAAACTTGCTGGTTAAATACCACAGGCGCAAGCGTTGATGAGCGTATCGCACCAAATTACACCGTTGAGTCTTTGAGTGAACTAAAGAACATTTTGGTGGCGTAACCGAATCGGGTATTATTCCGCAGTAACCCTCGGAAAAATCAAGGAATAACCATGTCAGACATCAAACAGCTAGACAGCAAAGTCGTTTACCAGAATAAGTGGATGACGGTGCGTGAGGACAAAATTTTACGTCCGAGCGGCGCAGAGGGCATCTATGGTGTGGTCGACAAACCTGATTGTGCTGCGATTCTGGCTATCGATAACGGGATGATTCACTTGGTTCAGCAGTACCGTTACACCGTAGGTCAACGTTGTTGGGAGATCCCAC
Source organism: Vibrio sp. OPT41 (assembly GCF_015163595.1). Lineage (NCBI taxonomy): Bacteria > Pseudomonadati > Pseudomonadota > Gammaproteobacteria > Vibrionales > Vibrionaceae > Vibrio > Vibrio sp. OPT41. Next base: position 82,187 of record NZ_JADDYH010000067.1, read on the forward strand.
AAGGGGCGTGGGAATCAAACCCAGATGCGGATCATCTTGAGCTTGCCAAAGGCGAGCTGCGTGAAGAAACGGGCATGCAGGCGAGCGCCATGGCGTATGTCGGCGCGCAGTTTATCGCATACGGCTTTTTGAATCAGACATGTCACGTCTACTTCGCCAGTGATTTAACGGACGTGGGCAATCAACTCGACAGTGAAGAAGAGGATTTGATCACTCGCGCTTTTTCTGTTGAGGAGTTCGAACAGATGATGATCGACGGTACGATCAAAGATTGTGTCACCATCGCTGCTTATGGTTTGGCGAAGCTGAAGAAATTCATTTAGTTATTCATGACGATTTTTTAATGAAAACAGCGGCCTAGTGCCGCTGTTTTTAGTTTGGGTGAGTTCGTTGAGCCATCGCTTACTCGTCGATTTTCTTACCTAAGATTTCCACTTGCGCTTTTTTGGTCACCCCCGCGACTTGCAGCGCAGTGCTGCCAACCGATTCATAGTTCAACTCGATTTTGTCTAACTTCGCGTTATCTTTTGTTGGTAGGCTTAAGCTTCTTGATGACATGCCTTTAGTCAGAACCCCTAAACTGTCGAACGTCTTTTCCTGACCATCTTTCATGATTACTTTAACGCTTTTCAGATCGACCGTACCTTGCGTACATTTGATTTTTATGTGGCTGAAACGAGCGTTAGCAAATGGTGACAGTGGATTGACTGTGTCGGTTTCCGATTTAAAACTGACGGTCTTATCTGCAATCTTATCCCAATCGTTGTCTCCTGCAACCGATTGGAAAGAGGCTACAGCCGCTAAAAGACAGAGTGCGATGGTGTTGAACAGTTTCATAACTTTTCCTTACCTTAGGTTTAGATATTCTGTTTAATCAGTTCGATGACGTGTGTGACTTCGTCTTGAGTTAAAGCCCCTTCTTTCACGAATAAAATTTCACCTTGTTTATTTTGTACGATAATCGCAGAACTTTCTTGCTGCAGATCCCAAGTTGTTGCTAATACGCCATTTTTGTCTAACACCATGGAAGACCAAGAGAATGTCTTTTTGCTGTCCTCTGCCGACGATTTTACAAATGTACCGGTTCCCCATATGGCGTCTTCTTGGTTGATCACGGTTGTGGTCTGATACTGATCTTCAGGAAAGTGAGCGGCAGTGATTGCTGACATCAGCGGCGCGTTCATCTCTTTGGCTTTACTACGACCTGCAATGGCTTGTATCACATGGACTTTGCCTAACATCTGCTGAGTTGCCCAAGGTTGATAAGCCACATCGTTTCCTTGCAGCGTCATTTCGCCATCGGTATCAATGCTGACGGAAGGGGTGGTTTGACCGACAGAAAGGTTATGAGAGAAGGCGAATGTCGGGGCGAGTGCGAGTAAGAGTGACAGAACAGATGGAGTTTTCATCGGGGGTTCCTGTAACGAAGTGAGGTTAGAGCGAATCAAAATAAGGGGCAAATACGATGCCCCTTATCGGATATGGCGATTAGTTAGAAAGTACAACGCGCGCATTTAGCGGTTGCAGCGGACGATTGTTTTGTCCCATGACTTCCATCAGTTTCGCGGCTTGATCTTTGGATAAGGTTTGAGTGTCTTTAAGCACAAACCAGCGCACACCTTCTGAACATGGCGGTGTGGTTAAAGAGCCGTTAAATCGATAGTAGTTTGCAGTTTTTGGCAGTAAGTCGTTAATCTCAAAAGTATCTTTAAAGAAGGTGGTTTGATTCTCTTGTGGGATTGCGTTGATCAGTTTAGACAGCGCTGCGTTTTGATCGCCAGCATCAAACATCACCGAAATTACCGCCAACTCGCCGTCTGCGTTGGCGTGTACAAAGTGCGCTTCAAGTGGATATTGGCGGCCTTTGATTTGGTTTTCTGATGGTGTGTGGAAATGGAACTGTTGCAGCTCGAACGTCTCGCCATCGATGGTGAAGCTGTTACGTCCGTTCACTTGCGCTTGCAGCGTATGACCATTGTTGGTTAAACCAATGACCTGACCAGTGTACGAAAGGTTCAGTGCTTCCAGTTTTGCATCGGCTGGGTTGTCGATGTTGATTGGGCTTTGGTTTTTCGTGGTTGCGCAGTCTTTGGCGATTTCTCCCCAGTGTTCTGGCCCGTGTTTGTCATTGCCATAGCCCCATTCCGAAGCCTGAGCCGCGCTTAGAGTGAGAAGTGAGAGTGAAAAAGCAAGTAGTGTTTTGTTCATAATAATGTCTCTGTTCGGTCGCTTTGATAAGCGTTGTTACAAGGCAATGACCTAGAGGTTTGATCACTGCCTGACAAATTAGAAACGGTGGCTGAGTTGGGCACCAATTAGGAACGCATTTGAATGGGTCACGCCCGTCACCATCGGTGCAGGAACACCTTCATACGCGTACTCTTCTACGTTGACATCTTCACCAATCAAGTACGTCATGCCGATGTCAACCGTGGTATCTGATGACCATTGGTAAGAGGCACCCGCAGATAACCAGTGACGGTTCGAATCTGGGATAGAAAGCGAAGTCAGCTCATCGACAGGTGTTTTGTCGAACATGTAACCCGTGCGAAGTGTCCAACGTTCATTGGCGTACCAAGTCGCACCGATGGAGTAGTGCGCGGAGTCTTGCCACTGAAAATCTTTTAGCAACTGATCATCAGCTTTCAAGCTGTCAAATGCTGACCAACCAATCCACTGCACAGAATAGTGCAGGGCAAATTTAGGTAAGACGCGGTGATAACCGGAAAACTCCGCAATATCCGGTAGCGGCATAGCAAGCGAGTCGTACGATTCGCCAGCAAAGTGGATGTCACCCTTGGCATCAATGTTAGGGCTGTGCTTGTAGCTTAAACCTAAGCGATGACGTTCGTTAAACTCGTACATCATGCCAATGTTCGCGCCAAGCCCAATGCCGCCAGCTTCCACATCAAGTGCGTTGCCTTTTACGGATCCACAGCGTTGTTCTAGTTCGTTTCCAAGTATGTTCCCACCAACGCAAACACCCACGTCCATATCGCGGTACAGCTCACCAGAGCCGTAAATCACATCAATACCACCACCGATACTAAAACGATCGTTCACCTTGTATGCCAAGCTTGCGCCAAGGTTGACACTCGCTACGCTGGTGACACCGCCAAAAACAGGTGCGCCATAGTTTGGTTTAAACTCCATGTCGGTTCCGAAGTTGGAGTATGCCGATAAGCCTAGATACCAGTCGTCGTTGATAGGGTGAATAAAGTAAAAATTGGGTACAACGGCTGGTTGACCAACGCCATCGACGTCATCAATGTCGGTCACGGTTTGAGAGAAGGACGGGGTAATTTCAACTTGAGGGGACGGAGGAAAACCGCCCATACCAACATTGACATCCGCATTAATGTTAGCTCGATGATATTGCGCATTTTTAACGGTAACGTCAGGTTTGACGTAAGTGACACCGAACGATAAGGCATTTTGTTTAAACAGCGTCATCGCTGCGGCGTTACGGCTGACTACAGACGCATTATCACCAATGACGGCATCACCAGCAAAAGCACGACCAAGACCCGTCGCCGAATGTTCGTTAATTTGAAAACCACCGGCATACGCCGTCGATGAGGCTAACCCGATTAATAAATAAATCGGTGAAAGAGTTAATTGTCGCTGCATGTTTTTTCTCATGAATTAATTAGAGGTTGTATTGCAACGAAAAGAAGTAAAATAAACAAATCTGACCAGTACATTTAGGGGTAAAACTAACAGTATGTTGACAATAAATAGATTTAAATTAATAAATATTTATTGATGAATTTATTAATGGTTCATGTCGTGAATATTGTGATTATTTTAAGTGTAAATTAAACTCTGAGCCTCTGTTTTTATTTTTGCGGTATTACTTCTCTATTTTTATTGTGCTGACTGTTCCCTAACAAACAGAGGCAAATCCAGCGATAAAGTGTTCGTGATGGAAACTCTGAGTCATTTGTATTTCCATTGCATCCCAACGTTGGTAGTTCGAATCAGCAAGAGAACTATCGTTTTAAACCCACATGACACACTCCTCTCGGTCTTACCTGTGTTATGTGGGTATTTTTTATTTAACTTATCACTTAACTCCTCTTGAAATTCAATAATTAAAAATGGCTATAATGAAATTTAAATTGATGGAATGTTGAATAATTTTGGATTTTACTGGTTTGTTGGTATTTAAAAGTTTTGTTTATAATACTTATAACTTGAATTTCTATATTAAAAATGATCTTTGTTATATTTATTGAATGATAAAGTTTTGAAGTGACTATAATATCTCGGATTTTTCACGTTAGTGATTTTATTCCTTCAGTATCTTGATGTTAATTTACCTATCTTTACGTCTCGTACCCTGTACGGCTAGGACAAATAGCAGTATAAAATCAAAACGATTATTTACTTCACTCCTGCTATGAAACTCAATAAAAAATGGCTCGTTTTGTGTGGCCTACTCGCTATTGGTGCTGGTGGTTATCATTATCTGCAACGTCCAGAACCCATTTCTCCTTACGCGACAGAAGTCGTGCGCAAAGGCAATATCGAAAAGGCGGTATTAGCCAACGGCATGTTGCAAGCGTCCAAATTGGTGAATGTAGGTGCGCAAGTATCTGGGCAAATTCAACGCCTCGCTGTGAACTTAGGGGATGAGATCAAACAGGGGGACTTGATTGCACAGATTGACAGCCTGACTCAGCAAAACAGCCTCAAAGAAGCCCAAGCGTCTCTTAATAGTCTCAATGCTCAGTATCAAGCTAAGCAAGCGCAGATTAAACAAGCAAACTATGAATTCGTGCGCCAAAAAGGCATGCTAGCGGCGAAAGCGAGCTCACGAGCTGATTACGAGAATGCCGAAGCGACGCTCGCCATCTACAAAGCCGAGTTAGCGCAACTGGATGCCGAAATCGAGAAAGCCAAAATCAACGTCGACAATGCGCAGTTAGATCTCGGTTACACCACCATCAACGCACCGATGGATGGCACGGTGGTCTACACCGCGGTGGAAGAAGGACAAACCGTAAACGCCAATCAAACCACGCCAACTATTATCGAGTTAGCCAAGTTAGATACGATGACAGTGAAAGCCGAAATTTCGGAAGCCGATGTGATTTTTGTTCACCCAGGCCAAACGGCGCTGTTCACCATTTTAGGCAAACCGAATCAGCAGTTTAAAGGCACATTGCGCGCCATTGAGCCGGGGCCAACCATCATGGATGGCGATGACAGCGATTTGAGCATTTCAGATAGCGACGCCATTTACTACAACGCTGTATTTGATGTGAAGAACCCGCAAGGTATTTTGCGCATCGGCATGACTGCGCAAGTTTCGATTGTCCTTGAGCAATCGGAAAATACCTTGATTGTCCCTTCACAAGTGCTGCAAAAATCTGGCGGCAAAGGCAACTATACCGTGCCAGTTCTTGAACAGGGCCAAGTGGTGCAAAAGCCCGTGACAGTGGGTATTAACAACAAAGTGAACGCAGAAATTCTCTCAGGTTTGAAGGAGGGCGACCAAGTTGTTCTTGGCAATGCCATGGATGGAGAATCATCAAGCCGAGGTGATCGTCGTCGACCTCCAATGAGGTTCTAAGATGAGTGACGTGCTTTTAAAAGTTGAGGATTTAACTCGACGATTTGTCTCTGGCGACGAATCGCTTACTGTGTTGAACCACATTAATTTAGAGATAAAACGCGGTGAAATGGTCGCGATCGTGGGAGCATCAGGTTCAGGTAAATCGACGCTGATGAATGTGCTCGGCTGCTTGGATAAACCGTCCAGCGGTCGATACTTCATTAATGGGCAAGATGTCTCGACGTTGGAATCTGATCAACTGGCGGAACTACGCCGCGAGTATTTTGGCTTTATATTCCAGCGTTACCATCTGCTGGGGGATTTAACCGCGGTGGCAAACGTGGAAGTACCGGCGGTTTACGCGGGAGTTCCTCATCGTCAAAGAACGGATCGAGCGCAGTCACTATTGGCTCGCTTGGGGCTGGAAGATCGTTTGACCCACAAGCCCAGCCAACTGAGTGGTGGCCAGCAACAGCGCGTGAGTGTTGCTCGTGCACTGATGAACGGTGGTGAGGTGATTCTCGCTGATGAGCCCACTGGCGCATTAGACAGTCACAGTGGGCAAGAGATGATGGCACTGCTTAAAGAGTTGCATCAACTTGGGCATACTATCATCTTAGTGACTCATGATATGAACGTGGCGAACTTTGCGGATCGCATCATTGAAATCAAAGATGGTGAAATCATTGCAGATACGCCAAATGCACAAGTTGTAATCAATGAGCAAGCAGCAAAGACACCGAGCGCATCTTTTCATCGCCCAGCGCAAGCCGCCAGTAAGTGGTGGAAGTGGGACAGTTTTATTGACGCGCTAAAAATGGCGCTGCTGGCGATGTCTAGCCACAGAATGCGCACGTTTTTGACCATGCTCGGCATCATTATTGGTATAGCCTCGGTGGTTTCCGTGGTGGCACTAGGTAATGGTTCACAACAGCAAATTTTGTCGAATATTTCATCCATGGGAACAAACACCATTGATGTCAGGCCGGGCAAAGGGTTTGGTGACCGCCGCTCCGGACGAGTGAAAACGCTAACCGCCGACGATGCTAAATCGTTGGAGAGTCTACCTTTTGTCGACAGTGTCACGCCGTCTTTATCCAACAGCTTAACCGTGCGTTACGCCAATCAGGATGCAACCGCGTCTGTGGAAGGGGTTGGGGAAGATTATTTCCGTGTGCGCGGTTATGAGATTGCCAAAGGTCAGTTTTGGGATGAAGAGAGCGTGAACTCACTCGCCCAAGAAGCAGTGATTGATGACAACACCAGAAAGGAAATGTTTGCGGATAGAAATCCGATTGGTGAAGTGATTTTTCTTGGTTCATTGCCAGTGCGTATTGTGGGTGTCACGCAGAAAAAAGAAGACGCGTTTGGTAACAGCGACGCGCTGAAAATTTGGGTGCCATACACCACTATGTCGGGACGCATGATGGGACAACGCTACCTCAACGGCATTACTGTACGGATTGATGAGAACGCCCCAAGTGCGGCGGTAGAGCAGAGCATCATCAACTTGTTAAAAATGCGCCACGGTACAGAAGATTTCTTCACGATTAACACTGACACCATTCGTCAGAGCATCGAGAAAACCACCGCAACCATGACGTTACTGATCTCAGCGATTGCGGTGATCTCACTAATTGTCGGCGGAATTGGCGTAATGAACATTATGTTGGTGTCGGTGACAGAGCGCACGAAAGAGATCGGTGTGCGAATGGCTGTGGGTGCGCGGCAAGCGGATATTTTGCGTCAGTTTTTGATTGAAGCGGTACTGGTGTGTTTGTGTGGTGGCATTGCTGGTATTGGCTTGGCGTTTTTGATTGGTTTTGCATTCAGTACATCTGGCAGCAGCTTCCAAATGATTTACTCAATGAACTCGATCATCTGGGCGTTTATTTGCTCAACGTTGATTGGCATCGCTTTCGGCTTTTTACCCGCTCGCAATGCCGCCAAACTCGATCCGATAGAAGCGCTAGCGAGAGACTAAAAATGAGTAACACAATGAAATTCAAAACTCGATTGGTCGCGGCTGCCTTAAGCGCAGTGTGGTTGTCAGGTTGTGGTTCGCTTATGCGTAGCGACTATCAAGCTCCTGAGGTGCAAGTGCCTGCAAATTGGCAACAGATGCATGTTGCGGGTGATGTCAGTATGGATCCTTGGTGGTTGGCGTTTAACGACCCAACGCTTAATCAATACATTACTCAGGTGTTGGCTCAAAACAACGATTTGACGCTGGCAACGCTAACGCTAAAGAAAGCGCGTTTACAGCTGGGTTTAGCGCAAGATGACCTTTTCCCTACGTTGAGTTCTTCCACATCAGGACAAGTTCAAAAATCTCTTGATGGCGGGGAATCGGCAGATAGCTACAGCACTAACTTGTCCGTCAATTACGAGTTGGATTTGTGGGGAAAAATCTCGGCGGACGTTGACCAAGCCAAGTGGACGGCGATGGCAAGTCAACAAGATCGCGAGGCGACCGCACAAAGTTTGGTGGCAACGACGGCATCGTTATATTGGCAAATCGGCTATCTGAAACAGCGCTTAAACCTCAGTCAGCGTAATGTGGAAGACGCAGCTCAAACGCTACAATTGATTGAAAAACAGTACCAACTTGGCGCTGTGGATCAGTTAGATGTGCTTGAAGCCAAACGTACGTTGGCAAGCTTACAAGCGCAGCAAAGTGAGTTTGAACAGAGTTTACTTGAGGCAAACAACGCCTTTGCGATTTTGTTCAATCAACCGCCGAAGAGCATCAGTGCAAACATCCAAATGCTGCCTGAAGGCGATATGCCATCGTTGAGTGTTGGTGCTCCGTCTGATTTATTGATCCGCAGACCCGACATTAAAGCAGCGATTTATGAAGTCAAAGCCGCGCTAGCAAATAAAGACGCAGCAGATTTGGACTACTTGCCCAAGCTGACGCTCACTGGGGCTCTGGGTGGATCATCACAAGCGCTTAAAGACCTGCTTTCCAACCCGATTGGCAGCTTAGGTGCGGATATGACGCTACCGTTTTTGCAGTGGAATGAGATGAAAAATAGCCAAGCCATTGCCGATTTAGACTATCAATCGGCCATTGTGAGTTATCGCCAAGTGTTGTACGCCGCATTCCAAGATGTCGAAAATGCCTTGTCAGCACGCGAAAAATTGAAGTATCAGGCGGCGCGTTTACAAGAGCAATATGATGCCGCAAGTGCCGCTGAGTCCATTTATGCTGCGCGGTATCAGTATGGCTCGACGTCGATCATGGACTATTTGAATGCACAAGAAGACACCAGAAACGCGCAAGCTTCTTTGTTGGAAAACCGCTACAACCAGTTTCTCACTCAGGTTACGCTTTACCAGTCTTTAGGGGGAACCGACGTTGCGCCGTTGTAATTAGGGGTCAGCACACACTAGCGAAGCGCCATGCAACAAAGCTTTACTGGTCCCATGAATGGGACCAGTAATAAAAGCTTAAGTTACTTGGCGAACTTCTTGAAAGGTGCATCAACCGGGGTGTCAGCTAGGTGATTGGTGTAGTTACTCATCACTTTTTGCGCTAGACCAAGTACAATTTCAAGCAGTTGCTGCTGTCCGTAACCTGCCGCAAAGAACTTCTCTATCTGAGACTCTTCCACTACACCACGTTGACGCACCATTTGAAGCGTTGTTTCTCGTAGTGTTTCAAGTTTTTCGTCTGCCAATGGTGTTTGGTTGACGAGAGCATCAACAATCTCCTGATCCACTTTCATTGACGCCGCGATCGCACTATGAGCAGGAACGCAGTAGTGACAACCATGTTCAACGTTGATGGTTTGCCATACGACGGTCAATTCTTCTGCGTTAAATGATGTTTGTTGAAAGAGCTCATGCACGACTTGATAACCCTCAAGCAAGGTTGGCGCTTCAGCCATAACAGCATGAAGATTTGGTAGCATGCCAAACGCTTTGACTGAATTTTCAATCAGATGCTTTGATCCTTCGGGTGCGTTTTCTGCGGTATACAGTTTAAATTCTGCCATGTTTAAATCTCCTGTAATTGGATATGAGCGGATTAGGCAAGAACAGGATAGTTGATTTTGAGCGGTCGCTCAATATAAAATTGAGCATATGTTCAAAATTGATAATTGCTCATGGCGAATACAAAGAAATTCCAACGTGATGAAGTGGTGAAAGCTGCCTCGGATCTATTCTGGAAGAAAGGTTTTCATGCAACATCTACACGTGATTTACAAGATAGCGTTAATCTGCGTCCTGGAAGTATTTATGCGACGTTTGGGTCAAAAGAGGGGCTATATTGTGAAGCGCTAAAAATGTACGTTGCGAACTTACAAGCCCTGTTTGAGTTGCATTTAACTCAGAACACAACGGTTCTAGATGCAATAGAAGCTTTCGCGATTGATGTGGTTATCAATCAGCGAGACTCCAATCCCAGTGAAGTGTGCATGTTAGTCAAATCAGCAAGTGAATTTGCTGAGGATTTTAATGCTCTGCGCAATCAAACAAACAGCTTAGCAAACCAATTTGAATCTTTTCTTGCAAAGCTGTTTGAGCGAGCAATCGAGAATGGCGAAATTGAAGCTCAGGATACATTGCTTCTTGCTCAGTTGTTCCAGGTTCAGTTTACGGGTATACGAGCCTACTCATACCGCAGTGATGATGTAACCTTAAAGACGTTGATCTCTATTATGGTGGACAGTTTCCGCGGTAACGTACCAAAAACAGAAAGCTGAATGAGGCTGCTCAAAGTCAACGTCTCTAAATCAACGGCTTGAAGTAAGCGAGCTCAAATAAACCCGTTATCGGGGTTCGATATCGATAAAAAATGACCACGAAGCATCGTGGTCATTTTTATGCAGATTAACTTGCAATGAACAACAACGGCTCATTAAAAGCGAAACTCTTCTAAGTTATTGCTGCTTTCTAACATTTTTTCAGCCACATAACGATGCGTTGCTGTGGTTGGGTGAGTCACATCCCAGAACACGAACTTATCTGCGCCAGATGCTGCACATTCAGAACGTAATGAGTGAGTGTACATGTAGTCAACAGAGGATGAACGGTTGATGTCTAAGCAAGGGTCGCTTGCATTTACGAAACCGTGTTCTTCTGGTGCCGAGGTTAACTTCTCAAACAGTGCGTGTGTATCAAACAATGCGATGTTGTAGCCTTGGACTTTGTAGTACATCGCTTGTGCTTTGATGAACTCGTTCATCTTCAATACTTTCGCACGAATCGTTTCAATTTCTTCCTGTGTTGAGTATTTGAACTGTGGTGCTTTGGTTGCATCTGGCAGTGTCATCAACATGAAGTTCTTCGCGCCAGCGTCTGTTAAACGAATCAGAGCTTCAGCGTAATCCGCTTTTACTTCCGGCACGCTACGGTTGTAGTTCATGAAGTCATTTAAACCAAACTCTAACGTAAACAATGTGTTAGCAGGGTTGTAGTTCTTCGCCAGCTTTGTGTAGGTTAAGTAAGAAGAAACTTGTTCGCCGACACCAGTTAGCGCGATGTATTGGTTTTCACCTGCTGCGCCACCAACTGCCCAGTTGTATAGCGGTAAGTTTTTGGCTTTAGCAACGTATTCCGTCCAAACAAAACCGTTTGAGAAGTGACCCAAGAACCAGCTATTCGGGTTAGGAAAGCGCCATTGGGACGCGTTAAAGATGTTGCCTGTATCAGACAAGCTATCGCCTAAAGCCACTACTTTGTTTATCTGATCTGGTTGCATTGCAGCATCATTGCTCCAGATCGTGTGGTTATAAGAATAACGATTGTCGGCAGCAAAAAATGTAATGTCTGCGTTCTCGTTCGCTAGA
>NZ_JADDYH010000067.1:93593-130178 GCF_015163595.1 Vibrio sp. OPT41
TCTAGTGTTTCCTCACAACGCTGGCGAATTACGTTTTGTGAGGTATTGGTGTAGAACATGTTTTTAAATGAAACAGAGCTCCACCAATAACCATCGATAGTGAAGTCACTACCATCTTGGTTTTTTGCCCATTTCCAATCGGTAGCCGCATCGTCCTTGGAGTGGCTCGTACGATACCAGCATCGAACGTACGTATAAGTTTGATTTTCTTGCGCGCTAACCACTTCAGCCGCAGAAACCATTGCTGGTGATAAAGTTGGCTCCTCTGCAATGGCGGAGGCAAGCGGAAGTAATGCAGTTAATAGTGTGATTGTTTTTTTCATCATTCACTCTTCTTGTAATGGTTATTGTTCCGAATGCGTGAATACGCTCGGCTATAACAGTATTTAGATGAGAATTTTTCTCACTAAACCTTCTGATTCTGAGTAAATGCTCAAGACAGTCAACAACTAAATATTCAATATTTCAGTTTTGGCACCACGGTCAAAAAATCCATTCAGCATAGCAATCGATTAAATGGGTGATATTTAGAATAATTACTCACTAACATTAATTTAACATTCACTTTTTGTTAATTAAGTAATTGCTTTATAAGGTTTTGTCGGTGATTTTTAATGTTAACTTAAAGTGTTTATTGAATGATCTTTTGTACAAATTTGTATATTCATGAAACAAATTGTTTGGCATTTTTGCTCTGTAAACTATAGCTGAAGCTCTCATGCAAACATCATGATGATGACTTTTCATGAGAATATAGTGAATAAAAATTAGCTCAAATAAGGAATAGGGCAAATGCACTACACAACAAGTAAAAAACAAGGCTTATTTTCGTTGTCTGCCGTAGCAATAGCACTGACCACTTCGATGTCAGCGTTTGCGGCTCCACCAATGGGATTTGATGAATCTAAGTTACCGACGAAGTACATCGTCAAATTCAAAGAAGATGCAGTCAGCCGTTCTTCAATGGGTGGTAACTCATTCTGGGGGCCACGAATCGCGCAGGAGTCTGTTCTAGAACAGGTGAAGGCACGTAAGGTGGAAAAACTAGGCAATCGCGCCATTTACAGCGTTGAATTGGATGGCGATGACTTAGAGCCGCTTCGCAATCGTAGTGATGTGGAATACGTGGAAGTCGATCCACCTCGCTATTTGCTCAGCGAAACGACCCCATGGGGATATGAAGCGGTTAATGCTCAACTGCTAGCTGACTTCAATGCGGGTAATCGCACTGTATGTATTATCGATTCAGGGTACGACATTTCGCACAACGACCTAAGCGGTAACCGCGTTGCTGGTACTAACGATAGTGGTACGGGATCATGGAGTGATCCGGGTAACAACAATGCCCACGGTACTCACGTCGCGGGTACGATTGCTGCGATTGCCAACACCGAAGGTGTAAAGGGTGTGATGCCAAACCAGAATGTTAATTTGCACATCGTGAAAGTATTTAACGAATCGGGTTGGGGTTACTCATCTGGGCTTGTTAAAGCAATCCAGACCTGTGCCGATAATGGTGCTAACGTTGTGAACATGAGCCTTGGTGGTAGTCAATCAAGCCGAACTGAGCAAAATGCACTGCAAAATATTTACGATCAAGGCGTTCTATTGATCGCCGCTGCGGGTAATGATGGCAATACAGCGCACAGCTATCCAGCTTCTTATGACTCAGTGATGTCTGTTGCGGCTGTTGATAATCAAAATGATCATGCGGCGTTCTCACAATCTACTAATCAAGTTGAGATCTCAGGCCCGGGTGTGGCGATCTTATCAACGGTTACGGTAGGTGAAGGTAAACTTTCTGATATTACCTTGAATGGTGTAAGTCAGTTTGATCGTGGGATTGTTCCTCACAATCGTTTGATCAATAACGGTTCTTCGTATGTTCCGGATCCAATCGCGGGTTCAGTAACGGCAACGCTAGATAGCTGTGATGTATCTGGCGGTAACTTTAACTGTGGTGATATGTCGGGCAAAATTTGTTTGACTGAGCGCATTGGCAACCAGTCTTCAGGAAACTACCCTGAAGTGGATGCGGTTCAGGCTTGTTACAATGCGGGTGCGCGAGCTGCAATCGTATACAGCAACTCTGAACTACCTGGTTTACAAAACCCATTCTTGGTAGACACAAACAACGCTTATCGTATGGTTTCGGTAACGGTTGATCGTGCATTTGGTCAAGAGCTGTTGGGGTATGTTGGTCAGGAAATTACTGTTGCAACAACCTCTGGTGAAGATTACGAGTACTACAATGGTACATCAATGGCGACACCGCACGTAACGGGCGTAGCTGGCTTGGTGTGGAGTTACCACCCAACCTGTACCGCAGCGCAAGTACGTAATGCCCTAGTGAAAACTGCAACAGATATTGATGTTGCTGGTCGAGACAACCGTACGGGCCACGGCCTAGTTAATGCTGAAGCGGCGAAGCTGTTCTTGGACGCTGGCTGTAATGGACCTGATGGTGGTAGCTCTTCGGACTCTAGCTTCTCAAATACCAGCCCTGTTGCGATTCCAGATAATAAATCTTCTGGCGCAATCAGTGCAGTAGAAGTCGATCGCTCTGGTGATTCAGGCACAGTAAGTATTGACGTTGATATTAGCCACACTTACATCGGTGATCTACGAGTGACTTTAACGTCACCGACTGGTGGAGAAGTTGTACTTCACAATAATACTGGCGGCAGCGCTAACGATATAAAAAACACGTTCCAAGCGGATTTTTCTGGTTTTGAATCGCAAGGTACATGGGAACTAAAAGCGGTGGACAGTGCCAGAAGAGACACAGGCACCATCAACAGTTGGACTCTGACCTTTCAATAAGGAGTGGCTATGAAGAAGTTGACCTTACTTTCTTTGTCTGCGGTAGGCGCTACCGCACTATTGGCAATCGGACTGAGCTCAAGCAGCTTGGCAAACAATCAAGGATTTCCTCTCGTGGATGAACGCCAAGATCAAGCCGAGCAGCAACCTGCACGTTACTTTGTTAAGTATCATGAAGGAAAAGAGAGCGAAGTGAGAGCGCTTCTTCGTCAGCACAACATTGAAGTAGTCGACGCTCTGGTGAAACAACATGTGTTGATTGTGGTGGGTGAACAGGCGGAAGTCGATAAGCTCGCCGCTCACGATGCGGTCGAATACACCGAGCAAGAGCCGACAAGGAAGCTGCTATCTAACGGAACTACGCTTCAATAAGCCAAACCTCCTTAAGATAGTGCCAAAAAGAAAAGCGCCCCTCACGTAAGGGGCGTTTGTTTCATTTATTTGTGGAAGATGAAGACTAAGGACGCTCACCTGCTGCTAGGCGACGTTCGATATCTGCAACCACTTCTGGGAAGTCAGCGATCGTATCGATAAGGTAGTGCGGCGAGCTCTTGAGCAGTTTTGCACGCGCTTTTTCACGAGCGGCATCAAGCGTTGCTTCGTCCGCGGCTTGGTATTCTTCAAAAGTTAGACCTGCTTCGTTACCAGAAAGCAGCAAACCAACGGTCCACATACCAGCGTTATGACCTTCATCGATGCCCGGTGCGGCGTCATCCACTTTGATACACTCATTAACGTCGGTAACATTCAGCTCAATCACGTTTTTCAGTGCCATAAATGGTGCTGGGCGACCACCTTGCGACAGGTCATCCGTTGCTACTACGTAATCCGGTTTGTAGCCGTAATCCGCAGCCACAGGAATCAGCACATCCATCACTTCGCGGGGGTAACCAGAACAAGAACCGATCTTGATGCCTTTGTCTTTCAGACCGTTCACAACTTCAATCGCATTAAGGATTGGGTCTGCATGGTCCGCCACTTTTGCTTTTTGTAGCGGCATGAATGCTGCGTAGATAGCGTCGATATCTTCGCTGGTCATTGAGCGACCAAACTTCTCATTCCAGCGCTTATCAACGGCAGGAATACGACCCACTGCTTGGATGTGATCCCACTTGCCAAGACCCATTGGTTCGCGCGCTTCTTCAAGGTCGATTTCAAAATCAAAGCCTTGTTTGAATGCTTCCACAAAGATGCTAGTTGGCGCAAAAGAGCCGAAATCGACGATAGTGCCAGCCCAGTCAAAGATCACTGCTTGAATTGGTGAGTTGCTCATGTTCAATCCTTTTTCTTGCTTGCCAGAGCGCTGCCTACACATTGGAACCGCGCTCTGGATAAATTGGTTTTTGTTGAGGTCAGTCGACCCTAAAAGTAGTTAAAGTCTTTGCACACTTTGGCGATGGCTTCTTCGAAAATTGCCAACGCTTCTGTCAGTTGTTCGCGAGTGATGATCAGCGGTGGGCTGAGTTGAATCACGTTACCTTGCGATACCTTGAAACTCACTCCGTTGTTGAGGCATTGGTACAGCACAGCTTCCGCTTCGTCATACGCGCGTGCTTTGCTTTCGTGGTCAGTGACCAGTTCAATGCCCCATAACATGCCGATGCCACGCACATCACCAATCACTGGGTACTTAGCTTTCATCTCTAGCAACTTTTCACGCATGAACTGGCTGTCAGCTTTGGCTTTATCTAGCAAGCCGTCTTGCTCAATAGCTTCCATGGTTGCCAGTGCTGCAGCACAACCGATAGGGCTTTTCTCATGAGTGTAATGGCCCATGGAGATTTGCTCGGCGGTGTTGTATTTGTCTTTGGTTACCATGGCCGCGATAGGCACTAAGCCACCACCCAAACCTTTACCGATGCAGAGCATATCTGGCTCGATGTCGTAGGCTTGGTAGGTAAACCATTCACCACTGCGACCCATGCCGTTAGGGATGTCGTCGATGATCAGCATGACATTTTGTTTGTCACAGATTTCGCGGATGCGTTTCCAATAGGCTTTACTCGGCACTTGTACGTCGGTATTACGAACTGCTTCTGCGATAAACGCGCCCACGCCACCTTCTTTCTCAATCACGTATTCGAGGTAATCGGCGTAATGCACATCGCTGCCGTCCGCGACTGGGAAAGCACCACGGTAAGATACGGCTGGTGGGATTCGCTCAACACCTGCCATTAATGGTCCCATACCTTGGCGGAAACACGCTTCGCCGCCCACTGAGATGGCATCCAACGATGCGCCGTGGAAGGAATCCCACAGAGACACCACCTTGTAGTTGCCCGTGATGTGGCGCGCTAGTTTAAGTGCCATGCCAACCGCAGATGTGCCACCCGGAGCAAACAGCACGCGATTCAATTCGCCGCCACAGATTTGGGTGAGTTTTTCGGCACATTCAATCGCAGTTTCATTGGTAAAACGACGTGGTGAAAACGGCAGTTTGGTAATTTGCTCTTGCACACGTTTAATCACATGCGGATGACCGTAGCCTAGCTGATGGACGTTATTGCCATGGAAGTCCATGTACTTTTTACCGGTAGCATCTTGGATGTAGATGCCTTCTGCTGCTTCCAAGGTATCTAAGCAAGGCGTTGACATGGCTTGATGAAGAAAGACCTCCGAATCACGCTTCAACAATGCTTGCGTGCGTTCGTCGTCCATCGATGCATTCCAAGCTTGGCGCGCTGGTGTCGTGTTGACATCACCTTCGCTGCGGAAATGGGTCGGTTTGATATTCTGAGTCATAACGCTCTCTCAATCAGAAGGCTGCTTTACGCAACTTGCCAGTACATTGCTTTTTCAATCGCACCGATTAAGCGCTCGATATCTGCTGGGTAAACTTCACCAATGTTGCCGATGCGGAAGCAATCTGCGTTCGATACCTTACCCGGATAGATCACGAAGCCCTGCTCTTTCAAACGTGTGTAGAACGCTTTGAACTGGTAATCACTGTGCGTCGGAGAGTAGAAAGAAGTGATGATTGGCGAGTGAAGGTCATCACTCAGTAGCGGTTCAAACCCCAAAGAGCGCATACCTGCAACCAGTGTTTTCTGGTTAGTTTGGTAGCGGTTATGACGAGCCTCAATGCCGCCTTCTTGTTCCAGCTCTAATAATGCTTGATAGAAAGCGCGAACCGTGTGCGTTGGAGACGTAAAACGCCATTTGCCGTGGTTCACTTCCATGCAGTGCCACTGGTCGTAAAGATCAAGGCTCAAAGAACGAGCCTGACCTTGGCACTTTTCTAGCTCAGTTTGTTTCGCAATCACAAAGCCAAAACCCGGTACGCCTTGAATACATTTGTTTGCAGAGCTGATCATAAAATCGATGCCTAGCTCTGCGATATCGATAGGAATGCCACCAAAGCTCGACATGGCATCGAGAATCACGACTTTACCGTGTGCTTTTGCCGCAGAAGCAAATGCCTCAATTGGATTCAGCATGCCAGTGGTTGTCTCACAGTGAACAATCGCCACGTGTGTGATCGCAGGATCCGATGCCAATGCAGTTTCCACCTCGTTCAAGTGTGGCTGTGATGTTTCGCCTGGGGAAACTACATGGCATGGAATATTTAGGTAATCAGCGATCTGAGCGATACGCGCACCGTAAGCACCGTTGTCGACAACCAACAATTTTCCATCTTTGCCAATGGCACTGCCAATCGTTGCTTCTACTGATGCGGTGCCGCTACCTTGCATTAGTACGCTGGTGTAGCCGTCTTGCTCCGTCGCCAGTTTTACAAGCTTAGTGCGGATCACTTCTACAATGTCTTTGTTGTATTCATCATCCCAAGTACACCAGTCTTTTAGCATGGCTTCACGTACTGTTTCAGAAGTAGATAGAGGACCTGGAGTCAGTAGTAGGTATTCGTTTTTCATCTCGATTTCCATCAGAATAGGCTAATTGGTCTACACCAAATTTCGAGTTCACTCTAGCGAGGAAGAAAAGGGCAGTAAATAGGCGAATGTCCAATTTCATAAAACTTTAATATCCAGAAAATGGCGGATCAATTGAACGATTATTCATCGCAAATTTTCGTAAAACTGCCATTTAATGGTCATGATTTCGTCACAAAGACTCAGTAGGGTGTATATCGTCAACTGGTACAGACCAAATGAAAACTTAGCCAAATTAACTGGAGAAAATGATGGAAAACCGTTTGATGAAAGGATCGCTGGCTGCACTTGTCTCTCTGCTAGCTACGAATGCAATGGCAGCACAGGAAGTCACGGTTTACACCGCTTTCGAAACTGACATTCTTGCGAAATACAAGTCTGCGTTTGAGAAAGATAACCCAGATATCAAGATTAAGTGGGTTCGCGATTCCACTGGTATCATGACGGCGAAATTGCTGGCAGAGAAGAACAACCCTCAAGCGGAAGTGGTTTGGGGTCTTGCTGGCTCGTCAATGGCACTGCTTAAAGATGAAGGTCTTCTTAAGCCTTACACACCAAAAGGTTTGGAAGAGCTGCACGCGAACCTAAACGACCCTCAATCAAACCAAGCTTGGTTCGGTAACGATGCATTCTTTAACGCAGTTTGTTTCAACGAAGCGGTAGCGAAACAACTTAACCTACCGAAACCAACGTCTTGGGAAGACCTAACGAAGCCGGTTTACAAAGGTCACATTGCAATGCCGAACCCAGCGTCTTCAGGCACTGGCTACATGCAGGTTTCTGCTTGGCTACAAAACATGGGTGAAGATCAGGCATGGAATTACATGCGTGACTTAGACAAGAACATTGCACACTACACGCACTCTGGCTCTAAGCCATGTGTTCAAGCGGGTATGGGTGAAGTGGCTATCGGTATCTCGATGGCAAGCCGCGGCGCGAAGCTGAAAACACAAGGTGCACCACTAGCGGTGATCACACCAAAAGGCATCGGCTGGGAATCAGAAGCCGTTGGTCTAGTAAAAGAGTCTGATGCAGCGAAACGTGTTGTCGACTGGTCAATCTCTAAAGCAGCAAACGAGCTTTACGTAGAAATGTACCCAGTGGTTGCACATAAAGAAGTGAAAGCGACTGTGTCTAACTTCCCGAACGTTCAAGAGAACATGGCGAAGATGGACTTCGCGCAAATGGGCAGCAAGCGTGCAGAGATTCTAGCGGCATGGTCTGAGAAGTTCGACGCGAAATCAGAACCAAAGTCTTAATCGAATTTGCTTTGAGTGGAATACTGAAATCCACCTCGGTTGAGGTGGATTTTTTGTTTTCTCTGTTATTTCAGAGTTTGCTGAAAGTAGATTCCTAGTCTCACCTAGGTTCGCTGGAATGACGGACTTAAGAAAGTTGGGAGCTTCTATCCGCACTCACAACGTCATTCTCGAGAGCGACGGAGGAGTGAGTCGGGAATCTCAGAAAATAGTGCTTGTAAGAAATTCCGGATGGCTCGCTTAGGCTCGTCCGGAATGACGATATTAAGCATATGGAGTGTAAGTCAAAGCTCGTAATTCTAGGCAATACGTGTGATTCAGAATTTATAATCCACACTCACCACGTCATTCTCGAGAGTGACGAAGGAGCGAGTCGGGAATCTCTAATTGTCACGTAAACAAACTTCGCTTCTCTTCATCTATTTGTCATCTTCTGGCTATAAATTTGTCATTGGAACGTAACACTCCAAAACTAAAGTTGGTATATACCATTTGGAGCATGTGTTATGTCAACTAACCAACATTACCTAAATATTGAAAATGTAGTGAAGCAATTCGGACAGTTCACTGCATTAAAGAAAATCTCGCTAGCGATTGAAAAGGGCGAGTTTGTTTGTTTTCTTGGTCCTTCTGGCTGCGGTAAAACCACTCTGCTACGTGCCATTGCAGGTTTAGACTTGCCAACGTCTGGTGCGATTTTTCAAAACGGTCAAGAGACCACATTCCTACCACCAGAGAAGCGCGATTTCGGCATCGTATTCCAATCTTACGCGCTGTTTCCGAACCTAACTGTGCAAGAGAACATTGCAGTGGGTTTGAAGAACCAAGGCATGTCGACCAAAGAAGCGTTAGAGAAGGTGGATTATTGGTTAGAAACCATTGGTCTTCCAACCTCCGGCGAGAAATTCCCTAACCAACTTTCTGGTGGCCAGCAGCAGCGTGTTGCTTTGGCTCGTGCATTAGCTTTGTCTCCGGGTCTACTGCTGCTTGATGAGCCATTATCGGCGCTAGATGCAAAAGTACGTGTTCACTTACGTGACGAGATTTGTAAGCTGCAACGTAAGCTGGGCATCACCACCATCATGGTTACGCACGATCAGGACGAAGCATTGTCGATGGCGGATCGCATTGTGGTGATGAACCATGGCGTGATTGAGCAAGTCGGTACACCTCAAGAGATCTACCAACAACCAGCAACGCGCTTTGTCGCTGAGTTTGTCGGCAGCATGAACTTTATTGAAACCTCAGTAGCAACGGACTCCCAAGTACGCATTGCAGAAACCCTAATGCCAGCGCCAAGCTTGACCAATCGTAAGATCCAACGTGGTGACCGCTTCGACCTTGCGGTGCGTCCTGAAAGCATCAAGTTCGTTGAAAACTACACCAACTCTTTACCTGTGCGAGTTACCGCAACCGAGTTTCTGGGGGCGTTTTTCCGCATTGATTGCGTATTGCAAAACGACAGCTCAACGAAAACCATCGTCGTGGATGTGCCTGTGGAAACGGTTCAAAAACTCAATATCAAGGCGGGCGATGTACGTTACATCCAGTTTGCTGAAGAAGGGCTGCATGGTTACGCCGTGCCCTCGGTTGATAAAGCGCTAGCAGCGTAGGTGTAAACATGGATGTGAAGACAATGACGATGAATAGCTTGACCACACAAGACAAAGCAAAATCTTTACTCGGACGTGTTAGCCGCGACAACCTTGTGTTGTTTGGTTTGCTCGCTGGCTTGTCGACCATAATGGTGCTGTTCATCTTAATGCCGCTTTGGGCAATGTTGACCAAGAGTGTGCAAAATGCCAATGGCGAATTTGTCGGTCTGGCAAACTTTGCGACGTACTTTTCCTCTTCAAGCTTGTGGGTGTCGGTGGGCAACACCTTCACTTTGGGCGTGATTGTCACCTCGGTAGTGGGTGTGCTTGCATTCGGTTATGCCTACGCGCTGACTCGTTCATGTATGCCGTTTAAAGGTTTGTTCCAAATCCTAGGTACTGCGCCGATTCTCGCGCCTTCGTTGTTGCCGGCGATCAGTTTGATCTTCCTTTTCGGTAATCAAGGCATTGCCAAAGAGATGCTGTTAGGAAACTCGGTTTACGGCGTGATTGGTATCTCGATGGGTTTGATTTTCTGGACCTTCCCTCATGCATTAATGATCTTAACCACTTCGCTGCGTACTTCAGATGCCCGTTTGTATGAAGCAGCGCGCGCACTTAAAACTTCACCCATCAAAACCTTCTTTATGGTGACGTTACCTGCGGCGAAATACGGTTTGATCAGTACGCTTATTGTGGTTTTTACATTGGTTATCACGGACTTTGGTGTGCCGAAAGTGATTGGGGGCAGCTACAACGTTCTGGCGACTGACATCTTCAAGCAAGTCGTGGGACAGCAAAACTTTGCCATGGGTGCGGTGACTAGCATTATGTTGTTATTCCCTGCGGTAATGGCGTTCGGCGCAGACCGCTGGGTACAGAAAAAGCAAAAGAGCTTATTCGACACACGCTCGGTGCCTTATCAGCCAGAACCTAACAAAGCGCGCGACAGCATTTGTTTGGTTTACTGCAGCATCATTTCTATCGCAGTGTTGGCAGTGCTAGGCATGGCGGTGTATGGCTCGTTAGTTACATTCTGGCCTTGGAACAAAGCGCTGACGCTAAACAACTACAACTTTGCCGAAATGAGCACTTACGGTTGGAGCCCATTCTTCAACTCGCTAACGCTGGCAGGTTGGACGGCAGTTATTGGTACAGCCATCATCTTTGTTGGTGCTTACTGCATTGAGAAAGGGCGCGCGTTTGGTCCAATTCGCCAAGTGATGCAAATGCTCAGCGTGGTGCCGATGGCGGTTCCGGGTATGGTGCTTGGCTTGGGCTACATCTTTTACTTCAACGATGCGAACAATCCTTTGAACGTACTTTATGGCACCATGGCATTCTTGGTAATTAACACGGTAGTGCATTACTACACAGTAGGTCACATGACCGCCCTGACAGCTCTAAAGCAGTTGCCATCGGAGATTGAAGCCACGGCGGCATCGGTGAAGCTTCCTCAATACAAGTTGTTCTTTAAAGTGACATTACCTGTGTGTTTACCTGCGATTTTGGACATTGCGACTTACTTGTTTGTTAATGCATTGACCACCACTTCTGCGGTAGTATTCCTTTACTCAACCGATACGATTCCGGCTTCGGTCTCGATTCTGAATATGGACGATGCAGGTCAAACTGGCGCTGCAGCAGCTATGGCTGTGATGATCATGATTGCTGCCGCAATTGCGAAGATTGTTCAGATGACTTTGGGTAAATTGTTAGAAAATCGCACACAAGCTTGGCGCAAAAGATAAGGACACTTCGTGCAATACGTAAAAATTAAAGATTCGATTGTTGAACAGATTGAAGCGGGCATGCTATCGCCGCGTCAAAAACTGCCAGCAGAGCGTAAGTTGGCGGAGTCGTTCGATACTACACGCGTTACTTTGCGTGAAGCTTTATCACTGCTAGAAGCAGAAGGTCGAATCTATCGCGAAGATCGCCGAGGTTGGTTTATCTCACCCGAGCCATTGCGTTACGACCCAACCCAAACGCTAAACTTCCCGAACATGGCGAAAGCGCAAAATCGTGTGCCAAAAACGGAGTTGGTTGCAGCAAAAGGGACGTTGGCAAACAAACAAGCGGCGCGTTTGCTGGACTTGCAGCCTTTCTCGGATGTGTATCGAGTCGACCGTGTGCGATACCTTGAAGATAGACCTGTGGTATTCGTAACAAACTACATTCGCCCAGAGCTGTTTCCGAACCTGTTGGACTACGATTTATCAAATTCGCTGACGGACATTTATCGCGATCATTATGGCGTTACATATCAAAAGATTCGCTACCGCATTTCAACCAGCACTTTGTTGGGTGAAATGGCTCAAGCATTGCGCGCGACAGCCGGTACGCCAGCGATGGTAGTGGAGCGCATCAACTACAATCAGCACGGTGAATTGATTGATTGCGATATCGAGTATTGGCGACACGATGCCATCAGCATTGAATCTCTGGCGGAACTCAATCGCTAAGTGGATTTTCTCATCATCTAAGGCTCCATATCGGGGCCTTTATTTTATTCAAACAGGAACATTGAAATGGATTTGTTGGCGATTGGTCTCGTCGTTTTTTCTGCTGTTCTCCATGCGGGTTGGAATATTCTTGGTAAAAGCAACTCAGGCTCTGGACTCGCGTTTACCATGGCCGCCAGCTTTTCTGCCTGTGCCATTCTTACCCCTTATTTGATTTGGTATTTGGCGACCATTGGCTGGACATCATTACCGAGTGAATTTTGGGGATTGCTGTTCATTAGCGGCATTTCACAAATGGTCTATCTGGTCGGCTTGATTGTCGCTTATAAGCACGCAGACGTGGGCGTGGTTTATCCGATTGCTCGGGCACTGCCTGTGATGATGGTTGGCGCAATCAGTGTGGCATTGGGGCATGAATTATCCAGTCAGCAGTGGCTTGGATTCTTGCTGATAACCCTTGGTTGTATGCTGGTACCACTGACGAACTTTCGTCAGATGACGCTGAGCTCTTATTTGAATGTCGGTGTGTTCTGGGCATTAATTGCCGCAATAGGCACAACGGGTTACTCCGTGGTTGATAAAGAAGCGCTGAGTTTACTCACAGGGCAAGCGCCAGAGATCTTGAATGATCAGTACAGTGCAATCTTCTATTTGGGCGTGCAGTTTTGGGCAATTGGTATTCCTGCCCTTGTGTGGTGCTTGGTTACAGGCAAGCCAGATGAGATTAAGACTGCGTGGCAGATCCGCAAAACAGCCAGCATGGCAGGGGTAATGATGGCATCCACCTACGGCTTGGTGCTGTTTGCGATGACCATGACAGACAACGTGAGTTTGGTGGTGGCACTAAGGCAAATCAGCATTGTGTTTGGATTGTTTATGGGGATTTGGTTTCTGTCTGAGAAATGGTATCTCACCCGAGGGCTTGGCGTTACTTCTATCGTGGCGGGGATCATTCTCGCGCTTGCGTATTGACCTATATTCACGAAAAAAGGCAGCGAATGAGCCTCTCGCTGCCTTTTGTATTAACTTGTAAGCCTTGTTTAAAAACGCAGTTGCGCACCAAACATCACGCCGCTAGAGTCAAAATCGCTGTTTTTTGAGTACACATATTCTGCATTCAAACCAAAGTGTTTATAGCTCCAGCCGATACCGCCAGCCGCTTCACCTCCGACACTTGAGTGTTCGATGTTCTTGCTCTGACCGTTCACTTTATAAGTGTATTCGAGAGTGTAGAGAGTGACACCTGCCTTGCCGTACAGTTCGAAACCTGAACCCAGAGGATAGCTAGCATAGCCACTCAAGCGAGGTCCGGAGAAGCTCGTATCGGTGACTTCTGAAATCGGACTCACGAGTATCGAGCCGATACCGTCAAACGCGCCTTTATAACCTGCTTCGATACCAAAGTTATGTGTTGGCATGTAGCGGTAATATATTTCACCTAAGAACATGTCGCCTGATTCTTTGCTTGTCGGAGCATCGTAGTTCACATCGCCATAGCCAATGTTTGTACCTATGATGTGCTCACTGGTTTCTGCATTGGCTGACAAAGAAAAAGCCGACAACACTAAAGCAGTAATGAATGAATAACGCATGAACGCTTCTCCTTAGCTTTTAGCTTGCTCGCCTTTTAATATTTGTTCGAAAGTGACCTTGGTGTAGTCTAGCCATTCATAACGGCGACGATACATCGAACGCTTAGAGCGCGACATGCCTTCGATATCTCTACGGGGTGCATTTACATCAATTGAGTAAAAATGACGATTGTATTCGGTGCCGCCCAATTCTTGCCAGAGTGCATCGTAATCCGTTTTTATTCGCCCTTTGCTGTAACGTTTAGCTGCGTAAGTATGGGACTGCGTTTTCACCGCTAGAATCGTATTTACTTCCCAAATTTGTGCGAGCAAAGTGAGCAAGCTCACCATCAAGCTTTTTGGTCTCTGTCCGTAAAGCTTACGAGTTAGCTTTTTAATTTTCGCGTTGTTTTCTTCACTGCTTCGCGGTCCTTGTAAGCCTCCAATCATAATGCTGCGTCCAGATTCGATGTGACCTAGCGTAAAAGAGAGCGTGTAGAAGTTGCCATCTTCAGCGCTGTGCAGCACTAGGCTCATGTCGCCTTCTTTTTGATAACGTGCTTCGTATACTAATCTCACCGAGTACAGTATTTCGTCAATTTCAAAAGAGGCTAATGTTAGGCCTTTCGAGTCTGTGTAGATTTCTTCGATTGTTTGTTTAGAAAACAGTTCTGAAATAGTTTTATAGTGATCAACTACCAAGTTAGAACGATCGAACGCTGAGTTGTTTTTGATGATATACGGACGAAACGGTTTCTCTAAAAACCGATGCGTACGTGTACAAAGCAACTCTAACAATGACGATTCAATATTGTCTGAAAGGTGCTTAAATGCACGTTTGTAATAAAGCGCACGTAAGATGAACTTAGCTCTGTAGGTCCAAATTGGCTTGTAGACATCAGCATAATCATCTGAGTAAATCGATTTGCTATGGTAAAAAATAGATTTGTTCGCGGTCATTTTCACTCCAGATTAACTTGTGCTCAATAGCGACAATTAAGAACCGACGGACGAGCAGCGAAGAACCCGAAAAGGAGGAATGCAAAGCACGACTGAAAAGAGGTGGTTTTTGCTGTGTCCGACGTTTTTGTAAGGTTTTGAACACTGTTCTTTTGCTGGAATTCTAAGAGAAAATTGACCTTAGGTATTGTATGGTTTGGTAAGGAAGTGTCAGGTTGAAACCCATTGTTCAAAATGAAGAAAATGCGAATGTCGGCTGAATATGACGTTGAGTTGCTAAGTTAATGTGAAATAAGTTGAACGAAAATTGAACATTATTTGAAATTGTTTTGACGTGTTTTAGGTCTTTATACGTACCTTATAAGTATCGAGCCAATTTTGGCCCGATGTAAAGGTAAGTAAGGAGAGGTTTATGAAACGCTTAACAACTTTAGCAAGTACGATTGCTCTGATTGCTGCACCTTCTATGGCTCTTGCTGGTGGTTATCAGTGGACAAACGATACCGAAACTATCCATGGCGACGTAATGGATAGCAAACAAGCGGCTTATGAAATGGGCCGAGACATGATCCAAAGCTACCAAAATAAATCATCTGGACAACTCCGTGATGAGTTTACGAGCCTTACAACGTATGTTGATCGCCAATCGTTTTCTATCACTGACTCAAAAGTCATGGTAAATGAGTTCTTGCAAAGTGACGGGCAAGTTGTTTACCAGCCTATTCTCAATGTTCAATACGAGTACCGCATGCGTGAACCTGGTAATCGTTAATTAATTTATTCGCTAGCATTTATAACTCTATTGCCTATTTAATCCTTGTTGTGAATTCGTTTTATTATTTTTGGGGAGCATTTGCTCCCCTTTTTATTATTAAATATATATTCCTGATGAATGTGTGTCTTAAATGTAATATCTCGTAAGAACCTATCTCAATAGGTGTTGCCTGAGTTAAATCAACACCTATTGAAAACACTGTAAATGAGTTCAACACAATACCTAATCTTCGATGCGCTCTGGGAAAAAATAGAGCCATTGTTGCCCGCTCACAAGACTAACCATCCTCTCGGTACGCATTGAAAACGAGTCGATAATCGTGATGCGATGAATGGCATTCTTTTTGTTCTCAGAACTAGTTGTCAATGGAATGCGCTTAACACAACGGGTATTTGTATCTCTAGCTCTGCGCATCGTAGCTTTCAATAGTGGTGAGATGCAGGCGTTTTTGAGCTATTTTGGCAAAATGGTCTGATTTACGAGGGTGTTGATTGGCGTTCTAGATCAATGGCTGCCAAACTAAAGCACCTTTTGCTGGCTATGAGCGACAATCCTTTTGATTCTTAGCACTGTTCATACCGACCACAAACCAGAATGAAACTGCTCAACTCTTTCGCTGGCTCTGTTTCGCTGACTTAACATCACCGCCTTGCCACTATTTTCTGTTATAGTGCTGATACCATAAACAACAATTACACCAGTTAATGAGAAAAATTATCTTACCGCTTGTCATGGTTGGATTTTTTGCACTTCCCACTGCGCTTAAAGCCAATACGGAAAACAATGCATGCAACGATACAACCACTGCTAAAACGCGAGCACTATTTTTAAAGCATTATCAGAAAAAAGATTACACAGCAGCCTACTACGCAGCTTATCTTTATGCTGATAGTTGCCCAGCTTTGTTTTCGGCGCATTCACCGTCAGTAGAAACACTATGGCTGCTTAGCGACTATTCTCTCGCGGCATCACGGAGCGATAATCAAAAAGCATGTGACGACATAGCCTCCCTTGTTAAGGCCGATACGTTACAGAAACATTCCCGTATCGCCCAAGCAATACAAACCAACCTTGGCCTATGTTCACTTAAGCAAACCGAATCACGGATTGATACACGGCTTACTCGCTCAAGTTGTGCTTTTGACAAAAACTTCCTTTCCGTGCCGGCATCTTGGCAAGGCAAAGTCGCAAATCATGACTCGATAGAATGTATTGGCCCCAAAACATTAACACAAGGGACATCACTAACCTTACTAAAGGCGGACACCGAAAATAAAGCAATTCGCATTCCCTTCGACGGTGTTATACCCAACGATGGCAAGACCCGTCTTCTCTTCCTTGGCGACGAACGCTCTATGATGGTTGCCTATGTCTTTAACACAGAAGGCCCCCTGCAACCCCAATCCGTTAACAAACGTACCGAATACTATTCATTACGCGCTTATCAAACCAACGAAACAACGCAACAGCAAGTCGCACAGCTCAATACCGGTATGGTACAGAGCAAAAGCGACAATGATTACTCACCGGAACACCTTACTGAGCTAGAAAAAACAATAACGACAGATTTTACCGTCGACCCATACAACTGGTGGGGACATAAAGCGCTCATCGACATCAATGAAATGGCTAGTGAGGAAAACTTCCTTGTCGCTCAATATAAGGATCGTATTGAGCTAATTTATAATCTTGGCAATGATATAAAGACGCTTGATTTGCTAACGGGTAACAAAAAGACCGTATTCACAGCACCTGAACAGGTCTATGTCCATAGTATCGAAGAATCACTGCTGTATATAAAAAACAAACAGGATGATTATTTTGAGCTAGATCTCACTGCAGCATCCCCCTCTCTGGTACAGGTTCCCTATGTGCCACCTCCGCACAAAGGACGCTATTCGTCCGTACCGCTAGTATCAGCCGACCAACAAAGTCAAATAAGCAGCGATGACGGCCAATTACTCGTTGAAAGCCCCTACCATAAAAGCATTCTGATTAATGATCACTACGAAAACTGGGTGATCAATAACCTTTCTTGGGGGGGCGATAGTTATGAAATCTATTTTGATAACTCATCAGCCTATGCCTGCATCTGGCGAGTTGATTTACTCAACCGTAAAATCGAACGAGTTATTCCGATAGAAGCTGCCGTTGAGCCCTATGGATTTCGTGTTGGCAATGTCCCTTATGTGGTGTATGTCGATAGAGACAAAGACAAACTCTATTTAGCGACCCCCATGTAATAATCAATCGTCGACTTCCCAAGTGATATCGCAGCCCTCGAGCTAAGAACCTATCTCAATAGGTGTTGCCTGAGCTAAATCAACACCTATTGAAAATACTGTAAATGAGTTCAACATAATACCTGATCTTTAATGTGCTCTGGGAAAAATTGAGCCATTGTTGCCCGTTCATAAGACTAACCATCCTTCGGTACGCATCGAAAACGAGTCGATAATAGTGATGCGATGAACGGCATTCTTTTTGTCTTTAGAACTGGTTGTCAGTGGAATGCGCTTAACGCAACGGGCATTTGTACCTCTAGCTTCGCACATCGTCGCTTTCAAGAGTGGCGAGATGCAGGCGTTTTTGAGCGATTTTGGCAAAATGGCATGATTTACGTTGGTGTTGATTGGCGCTCTATATCAATGGATGGCTGCCAAACTAAAGTGCCTTTATCTGGCTCAAAAAAACAGCAAAGAACCCAAAAACAAGGCATAAAACGCAGTTTGTTGACGGATGCGAATGGATTGCCACTTGCTGTAGTCAGCGTGGTGCCAACGTTCACGATATCAAATGGGTACTTCAAACTTTAGATGCATTAGAAAGCTATCGACCACCTTTACAAGCGCCACTGTATCTCGACAGAGGTTACATGATGAACTGGTTACTTTGAACTACATCCCTCATGTTCAATCACGAGAAGAAGAGGCAGCTAGCTTAAAACAATCGGATGATTTTAAGGCTCATAGTTGGGTAGTGGAGCGAACCCATAGCTGGTTAAACCATTATCGTAGATTGCTTGTTCGTTGGGATAAGAAATAGAAAACTACGAGGCCATGTCGCATTTTGCTTGTGGCCTCATTGTTTGGAATAAACCCCTTTTGGGATAGGATCTAAATATTTTCTAATGCTCAGCGTAAGTTTTTCTAGCTCGTTGAATATTCGGTAGGTTTGTAAAGTGGTGACAAAGCACGGTTGTGTGCGTCACTTCTACAAAGGATACCCGATGACACATCATTCATATTGGTTCAAGCAGGCAATTGAAGCTGAGCAACCAGAAACGCCACAACCGTTACAGCAGAACATTAATACTGACGTTGCGATTGTTGGTGGCGGATACACCGGACTTTGGACCGCGATTATGATTAAGCAGCAATCTCCGGAAAAAAAGGTAGTCGTGATTGAAAAAGGCCTTTGTGGCAGTGGTGCATCGGGCGCAAACGGCGGTTGTATGCTGACTTGGTCTACCAAGTTCCCGACATTGAAACGGTTATTCGGTGAAGAACATGCTGCTTGGTTAGTAAAAGAGTCGGAACAAGCAGTGCTAGAGATTGACGACTTTTGTCAGCAGCACAACATCGATGCGCAATTATCGTTAAAAGGGGTTTATTACACTGCAACCAATCCGGCTCAAACTGGGGGAATGCAGCCAGTTGTGGACGAGTTAAAGCGATTAGAAGTGAACAGTTGGCGTCGTTGCTCGGTGGAGGAACTGCGTGCCAATGCGGGATCGCCGCGCAATATAGAGGGCTTTCACTCTCCAGTTGCATCGAGCGTTCAACCTGCATTATTAGCGAGAGGGTTACGCCGTGTTGCTATTGATCTGGGTGTAGAAGTTTATGAGAACACGCCGATGACGCGTCTAGATTATGGAAAACCTGCCATTGTCTGTACACCTAAAGGAAACATTCAAGCGCAGCAGGTGGTATTGGCATTAAATGCATGGATGGTGGAGCAGTTTAAACAGTTCAAAAACAGTATCGTGGTGGTCTCTTCCGACATGGTGATCACCAAGCCGCTTGGTGACGCACTACCTCTATCTGGTTGGCAGGCAGGTTCTAGCGTGTTGGATTCACGTATCTTCGTCCACTATTACCGAGATACGCCAGATGGCCGTTTGCTGTTGGGGAAAGGCGGCAATCAGTTTTCTTTCAATAACCAAGTTGACGCAATGTTTAACAAGCCAACACGCTACCAAGGTCTACTGCGCAAGTCGTTCGATAAGTTGTTTCCTCATTTGATAGGGGAGGAGTTTGCTTATTCATGGACGGGGGGTTCTGATCGTTCTGCTACTGGTTTCCCTTTTTTCGGTGAGCTAGATAAACAGAGCAATATCTTTTACGGATTTGGTTATTCAGGCAATGGTGTAGCGCAGACTCGAATGGGCGGAAAAATCTTATCTTCGTTGGCATTGGGAATCGATAATGAATGGACGAAAAGCGGTTTAGCCAAAGGGCCGTTGGGGCATTTCCCGCCAGAGCCATTCCGTTGGACGGGAGCAATGATGGTACGCAACGCGGTACGTCGCAAAGAGGAAGCAGAAGATAACGAGCAGACGCCATTCATCTGGGATAAGTGGCTAGCAAAACTCGCGGGACCAGCAGGCAAAGCGGATAAGCTTGACTAAACTGAAGACTTTAGCCACAAACGAGACAGTTTGCAGTGAAAGTCATTGGGGCGCGATGAAGCCTTGTGTTAGCCTCTGTCTTTCAAGCTCAGATTTAAAAGGTGAGTCATAAAATGAAAGTATTCAGCAACTTCGATAGCGGCAGCATTCACGTAGTGAAAGCGGACGACAAAAACGACATCCAACTCAAAATTCCTAACGACAATATGTCGGAATTCTACCAGTGGTTCCACTTCCGTCTTGAGACAGAAGCTGAGCAATCGCACACCATCAAATTGCTTGATTTGGCTAAATCGGCTTATCCAGAAGGATGGCAAGGTTACGATGTGGTTGCGTCTTACGATCGTGAAGAATGGTTCCGAGTACCGGCAGAGTTCGATGGCGACACGCTGACTTTCACTGTAATCCCTGAGCGCAGCTCAATTTACTTCGCGTACTTTGCGCCATACACGTACGATCGTCATTTAGACTTGTTACACATGGCACAAAGCGCGCACCACTGCCAACTTGAAACACTAGGCCATACATTAGACGGCAACGACATGAGCCTGCTTACTTTCGGTGAGCCAGAAGAAGGTAAAAAGAAAATCTGGATGATTGCACGTCAGCACCCAGGTGAGACAATGGCGGAATGGTTCATGGAAGGTATGATCCAACGTCTGTTAGATGAAAACGACACGGTTGCGCGTGCATTGCTTGAAAAAGCGGTGCTTTACGTCGTACCAAATATGAACCCAGACGGTGGTATTCGCGGTCACTTGCGTACCAACGCAGTAGGTGTAAACCTAAATCGTGAATGGCAAACGCCATCAATGGAAAAGAGCCCAGAAGTCTACCTTGTGCGTCAGCGCATGCTGGAAACGGGTGTTGACATGTTTTTAGATATCCATGGCGATGAAGCGATTCCGTATAACTTCGTCGCTGGCTCAGAAGGTATTCCTTCTTACGATGAAAATCTTGCCGCTTTAGATACATCATTTAAGCAAGCGTTACTGACTATTACGCCAGAGTTCCAAGATGAGATTGGTTACGATAAAGATGAGCCTGGTAAAGCGAATTTGACGGTCGGTTCAAATTGGGTTGCAGAGCAGTTCAAATGCTTGTCTTACACAATCGAAATGCCATTTAAAGATAACAACAATCACCCAGATCCACTTTATGGTTGGTCTCCTGAGCGTAGTGTCTTGTTTGGGCAAGATGTATTAGCTGCAACGTTAACCGTAGCGGATAAAATTTAGCTCGACGAGTTAACGCTTTTTCATTATTTCGAAAACAGCTCATTTAAATGAGCTGTTTTTTGTGCTCTCCAGAACCACGCTCCCCTGTAAAAATTTGTTGCCATTCACAAGCTTAAATGATGATTCTTAAATTTGAGAAAGTGGCCTTTTATGGTGATTTGCGTCACAGAAAGTTGGCTTCTTTGTGATATTCTCCGCAACGAATTGACTATGGCTAAACCAACGCAACGAACTTTATTTTTCGGTTGGGTATGCGGATGAAGCTCATGAATAGATGGTCTTGAGGTTACCTTTTTCCGTTTTACGTCATTGGCGTTTGAATATCATTTTTGATTCTTTCCTACGCTATTTAGCTATTTCTATTCGAAGAAAAGAGAAAGTTACGGCTTCATATTTTACGGCAGTATGCTGCCGCGGTGTGTTGCTTTGTGTACAAGAAAAAGGAAAAGAATAATGAAAAAAATCGCTATAGCAGTGGCTACTGTACTTGCTGGTGGTGTGATCTCAAACGTTGCACTTGCTGACACTTACATGGGCGGTAAAGTAGGTTACAACTCTCTAAACGATGCGTGTTACCTAAACAAACCTTGTGACGACGACAGTTTTGCAGCATCTATGCACTTAGGCTACAGCTTCAACAAGTACGTTGCAGCAGAGTATGGTGTTGATTACCTTGGTGACTTCACTGCAAACTTCAAAAAGCCTGGCCTAAACACCGTTGATGGTGATCTTTGGGCGTTGACGCTTGCTCCTAAATTTAACCTACCGCTAACGGATTCTTGGAATCTATTCGCGAAAGTTGGTGCTGCATACATGATGGCTGGTGACGAGAAAGATTTCGTACCAACTGGCTCTCTGGGTGCTGAATACCAAATCAACTACAACTGGAGCCTACGTGCTGAATACCAACGCTACCAAGATATGTCTGATGATGTAATTGAAGACATGGATTCAGATTTCTTCGGTATCGGTTTCAACTACAAGTTTGGTTCTGAGCCAGTCGTTCAAGAAAAAGCCGTTGAAGAGGTGGTAGAAGCACGTCCTGCAACACGCATTGTAGATCACGTTTACCCTGCTCAAACAACAGCGACAGTACAATTCGACTTAGAAAGTGCAGAAGTGAAAGACGCGTCGAACCTTTCTGGTACCGTTGATTTGATGAATACTTACCCACAAGCTCAAGTTGAGATCACGGGTTACAGCGATACGACAGGTTCTGCTGCTTACAACAAGCAACTCACAGAAAAACGTGCGAAAGCCGTTGCTGACGAGTTCCAAGCAAAAGGTATTGCGGCTGAGCGTATGACAGTGAAAGGCATGGGTGAAGCTAACCCAGTGGCAAGCAACGAGACACGTCAAGGTCGTCAAATGAACCGTCGTGTTGAAGTGGTTGTTCCTGCGTTTGAATACCAAACAACTGAAAAAGCAGAATAATTCCTGCTTAAGATAAAGTTCCAAAAGCCAGCGTGTATCACGCTGGCTTTTTTGATCCCGCTTAACTAACTCAGTAGTTGTGTAGAAACATAGTTATATCGGGACGCTTTGACATGTGCTCAACATACGTAAACTCAGCTCCTTCATC
Organism: Vibrio sp. OPT41; assembly: GCF_015163595.1. Taxonomy (NCBI): domain Bacteria; kingdom Pseudomonadati; phylum Pseudomonadota; class Gammaproteobacteria; order Vibrionales; family Vibrionaceae; genus Vibrio; species Vibrio sp. OPT41. Next base: position 116,382 of record NZ_JADDYH010000067.1, read on the forward strand.
AATTTGTCATCACCAGTTCATAGCATGACAGCCAAGTGCTTGGGAGAATGATATGCAAAGTTTACCGCCGCTCAATTTGCTCCGAGCTTTTGAAGCCACGGCGCGACTACAGAGTTTTACAAAAGCCGCAGAGGAGCTAAATGTGACTCGTGCGGCCGTAAGCCAACAGGTGAAATCGCTAGAGTCACAGCTCAATGCGACGTTATTCGTGCGCAAGGGCACTCACCTTACGCTGACCTGCTCCGCGCAAGAATACTGGCCAGTGGTTAATCATGTGCTTCAAACATTATCGACCACGACGCAGCATTTATTTACTCGTCCCAAGAATACGCAAGTTAACTTACATGTCGCTCACAGCTTTTGCTCTCAATGGTTAATGCCAAGATTGGCTGATTTTCAGCGACAATTCCCAGACATCTCCTTTAAAATCTCGACTACTGCTAGTACAGTTCCAAGCGCCAGTGCGATTGCGGATATCGAAATTATTAACGGAGATGGAGATTGGCAAGAGCAAGAAGCCATACGATTAACCCAAGAAAACTGGATCGTTGTCGCAAGCCCGGGCTTTATGCATTTAAACCCGATAAATGACCTCTCGCAGTTAGCTAAAGTGCCTAAAATCTGCACTAGCGGTTATCATGAATCTTGGCAAGAGTGGCTTGCGCACCAAGGTTATCCAGGGAAGGTGAGCAAAGTCGTCGCCGAGTTTGAGCATTCATTGCTTGCTATTCATGCTGCGATTAATCAACTTGGCGTGTTGTTGGTAAGAGACTTTCTTGTTGAGGATGAGCTGCAACAGGGCGTATTAGTCCAGGTTGGAACTTGGCATATGCCAAGTTCTGGTGCACATTATATGATGGTTCGAGCATCCGAAAAATCACACGTAAACACCTTTGCTCAATGGTTAATACAGAGTCTTTAATGTTCGTTCAGCGAGTAAGTAGAGCGCATGTGTGGTTTGGCTATTATTAGCAGTAGCAAGTCATCAGTCTAGGACTGAGCGACATGCTTAATGACATCTAATAACCACTGATTTACCGGAGCTTGCTGTTGAGAGCGACGACAGCTCATCACGTAGCGAACATCAAGCTCTAGCCCAGCAGGAAGCGCGATACTCCGGCAACCCTTAGGAACATGTCCACTCATCGTTATGCCAAAATGATTCGTTTGCAGAAGCACTTTTTGAATCATCGCTGGATGCTCAATTTCCACTTTAGGTGTGGTTCTAAAACCTATATGTTTGAGCCTTTCCAACACTGGGTATCGGTAGTCGTTCCATCCCGGCGTTTTAAAAAGTATAAAAGGGTATTCTTCTAGTTCTTGGGAGTTTTGAGCGGGATGATCTTGTCGAACAAAAAATACCGCTTTTCCTCGCCCTAGTTCGGTCTGAACAATTGACTGTGGCAGATCTTCATCAAAGTAATGAATCGCAATGGCGTTTTCACCGTCAATTAATCGTTTTTTTGCTTCGCTACCCCAGCGCAAACATGAGAATTTTGCTTCTGGAGCGTGCTTTAGTAACTCCAAGTAAAACTTGTCACCAAAGTACTCCCAAAACAATGTGTTGGCATAAATAGTGATTGAACCGTCAAAATGAGCTGGTGAAAAATGCTGTGGTTTGATGGAATCAATACTGTTGATTATTTGCTCAAAATGCGCAATGTTCGCTTCCACAAAAGGTGTTGGTTCAAAGCCATTTTTGGTCTGAACGAATAGCGGATCATTGAGCTGAGTTTTCATCTTTGTCAGATTTTTGCTGATTGCTCCTGACGTTTTACCGAGTGATTCTGCGACTAACCGGACGTTACGTAACTCATACATCCGTTTTAATACCAAAATATTTTGAATATCCAGATTAACGCTCATACATTGTCTCGCTTGGCTTTTGTCGACAAATCATATCGCTGAATTTCTTAAGAAAAGACAACGCTCGGTCAATTTAAGTTGCTGCCTTATCCCTGATTTATTGAAGGTAACGATAAGTTATTCTTGGTTACATCAGTTTATTAGCATGGATTTCCATTTGGTAAATAATGGCTTTCCTCGTATGAGCGCGTTTCTGTTGTTACAGTTTTTCCACCGACAGAAAGTAAGAACGATAATAGAGGTGATGTATGAAAAAACTAATCGCACTTGTTTTGATGGTTTGCTCAACAAACGTAGCATTTGCTGGCGATGGGTCATACACGGGCACGATTGATATGACGATGGCAACGAAAAATCAGGTTGACGTAGAGCGTGCAGATTCTCAATTGACGCTGAAGGGTCGCAATGAAATGGCCTATGGCGGTGTAACAATCCATTCGGATGCTGCAACTCAAAAAATTGAACTTCGTGGTCGACGTGATTAATCGAATAGTTTCTTGTTAAGAAAATGCCGCGTTCTTCGCGGCATTTCTATATGTAATATCATCAGATCATAATTACCAGATAAGCGTATGGTGAGAAGCTAAGCGCAATGACCACCTGCCATTATTCGCATGGCGGTGCCATATGAATGACAGCTAAGCCCCCCAAAGAAGTTTCACGGTATTTTTTATTCATATCTTTACCAGTCTGATACATGGTTTCGATAACTTTATCTAACGAAATTAAGCATTTACTTGTGCGCTTTAATGCCATACGCGATGCATTAATCGCTTTCATTGCTCCCATGGCATTTCTTTCAATACAAGGTACTTGAACCAAGCCGCCAATCGGGTCACAAGTCATACCCAATGAATGCTCCATCGCAATTTCCGCAGCAATACAAATCTGCTCGTTACTGCCCCCTCTTAGCGCTGTTAAGCCAGCGGCAGCCATGGATGAAGAAACCCCAACTTCTCCCTGACACCCCACTTCTGCACCAGAAATTGACGCGTTAGTTTTATATAAGATGCCGATAGCGCCGGCGACTGCGAGAAAGTCTTTTAGCTGTTTAACATCGAGCTCTTTGATGAAGCGATGGTAGTACATCAATACCGCCGGAATCACCCCTGCTGCGCCATTCGTTGGAGAAGTAACGACTTGCCCTCCTGCTGCATTTTCTTCACTAACCGCAAAGGCGAAGAGATTGATCCAATCCATGATCTCCATCGGATCGTTTTCAACTGCAGCGTTGGCTTCGAGCTTTTTCAAAAGGTTTGGTGCTCGACGAGTGACATTTAGACCACCTTCCAAAATCCCTTCCGTATCGAAGCCACGTTGCATGCAGAGCGACATCACTTTCCAAATTTGCTCTGCTCTTTGGTTAATTTCTTCGTCTGAGCGAAATGCGAGTTCGTTTTGGAGGATCATGCCTCCCAAGCTGAAACCGTTCGTCTCGGCTTTTTCCAGCATCTCATCTGCGGATGTAAACGGAAATGGTACTGCGACCTCATTTTGTTGCGTGCCGTTCTCTAGTTCGTCGGGGGTGGCGATGAATCCGCCTCCAATGGAGTAATAAATTTCAAACGCTACTTGATCTCCAGCTGCGTCTAATGCCGTAATCGTCATACCATTTTCATGCAGGGGAAGGTTGTCGCTATGAAAGACGATGTCATGGTCGTAGCTAAACTCAATCTGGTGTGTACCGGCGAGCATGAGCGTATTATTGTCTATGGTATTTTGTAGCGCACTTTTGGCACTGCTCATTTTGATGGTATCAGGTTTATTTCCCATCAAACCAAGGACCGTGGCTCGGTCTGTATGGTGCCCTCGACCTGTCAGTGACAATGAGCCATAAAGGTCCACTTGCACCCGATGCACTTTCGCCATAGAGTCGCTAACTAGCTGAGTGAAATGGAATCCGGCAAGCATAGGACCATTAGTGTGGGAGCTGGATGGCCCGACACCAATTTTAAATATATCGAAAATCGACAGCATAATTGACTTCCTTTAGCAGTGAACCTTTATAAAGGTCTCTAGAACAGTGTTGTTAACTAGATGTTAAAGCTTGTGGGTCGGGAGTGAAAGAAGATTTTTGTAACACTGCCAACTAAGCGCGAGATTTTAAAATGAAGTTAGACAACATCGTCATCGTTTTAGGTAAACGCCTCGTCAATAACAGGTTGACCTCTGAGGGCATAACCAGAGTCGAAGCTTTGTCTTGTAGGACTGCATCACTACCGATAGAGCGAACGGTGATTGTTTTTTGTGGCGGAGTAACGCAAGGACAAAGTGTTTCTGAAGCAGAGGCGATGTACGCGTATTTTAGAACCCTAAACGCAGACTCTGTGAATCCGTTCCCTGAACGTCATATACTCTTAGAAACGGAGTCGTTGAACACGTTTCAAAACATGCGTTATGTTTCCCAAGTTTTGTGCAAAAGTGGGTTGTTCGAGTTATGGTTGGGGCATCCGGTTGAGGTTATCTTGCTGTCTAATGACTACCACCTCGAACGAATCATTGATATCCAGAATTTGATGGATGAGCAAGGCTTATTACGAGTACTTAAATCCGATTGCGAATCCATGGGGGTGACCCTCAATATTCCACTGGATATCAGCAAACATATTAGCGTGCCATACCCACATAAAGGGCTTATGGCGGAGACATTCTTGCTACTCGATGAACTCACAACCTACCGAGTTTATTTAGAAGGGGTCAAGCATGGCGTATTTTTCCGAGATTTATCAATTGTCCGAAAAAAGCCACTTATGATCGCAAGAGATACTATTCATAAATTGCTCTCTTTACCGCTCGATAAAGAGGCTTTGCAACATATTAAAGAAATGAAAAAGGCCGTCGAAATGACGGCCTTGGATGAATCTGTAGGTGCTGCGGAAAAGGCATTAAGTATCTTCCATCCGATACTGACGGCATTGAACCGTCGCTTTGACCCAGAGTCTATTCATTAAGCTCGCGTTTTGTGCGGACGGCGCTTAATGCGATCAAACAGTAGCAAAGCAGTTCTATACCTTCTTCTGAGATATTTTTAACATCACGGATGTAATTTTCGTCCATCACTTGTTGCCAAAAACTACCCATACCATACAAACGAGAGAAGACTAATAATAGCATTACAGCACCAACTAATAGCTTCATATGTGGCACCGTTAAAATGGTCGCCATTTCGTTCATGGTACCTTTACCACCTTGGTAAGCTTTGGCGCAAGCCAGTGCGGTGACAGCAAGTGCTGGGAAAACCCAAGAGCCATGATGAATCATGTCTGTCCAATAGTCCGTTTCGCGAATAATCAGTACTGCAAAAAATCCTGCAATCAAAATAGCCGCATGCTTTAGCTGAGGCTGTTGTTTCGATAAGCTGAAAAACGACCATGATGCAATAGCAAGCATCACAAGCTGGAGCGTTTCTGTAACGGAAAGCTCGCCAAGGCTTGATCCCAACACGACATAATCAAGACGAAGACTAAGGTTAACGAGAATACTTATAGCGACAATCATCAAGGCGTTTAAGCTTGATTTATAAATAATGCGCTTTGATTTTTCAGTAACAACGTTGCTTGGGGCTGACTCGGCTTCTTTTACTATTTGTGTTTTCATCTTGCTCACCTGTCCCAGAAAATGTGGAAGAAATGTGAATTAGTGTGATCTGTGTTTGGAATTTTATTGTCCAAGTGGAAAGTTATGTCAGGGGAATGTCAAGAATAGAACACTGTTCGATATAGGGTCGATGTGCGGTAAAGTCAGAGGTATGTAAAAACAACGTAAGAACACTTTGATAAATCAAATAAAAAAGGAGCCCAAAGGCTCCTAAGTGATAGAGGGAAGGTGACGTATCGATAAAAATAATTAGTAGTTGTCACCCTCATTTTCTTTGTGATTCTCGCGATAGTATTCCCATTGCTCGACGCGTTCATTGTCCGACAGCACACAGTAAGTGACACGTTCGCCGTTTTCCGACACGGTATCCAGCTCACCACCTTGCTGAACACAGTATACGGCTGCGGGATTTGCAACGGAGGTATACTCAGTTGATCGGGTCGCTCCCTCGTAAGTTGAACAACCAGCCAGTACCAATGTTGCAGCCATAGCCATCATTAAATTTGTCTTTTTCATTCTTTATCTCCGCATGGGGTGGGCGAGTATTGTATTGATTATAGGCAACTTTAAGAGATTATTGTCTTATCGATGTTAAAAGTAAGAGGGACGTATAAGAATTTAGATATTCTCATTTATTGCTGATTAGCACGTCACACTTCTGTTCTTGGCGTATTGTTGTGAAGGTCATATCAATCACTTCCTGACAAGCGCTCGAACGTACCTGGCCTACAACAATGATTTAAAGTGTGAAATTCGGTAATATGCGCACAAAACATTGACCGTGGTATTTTCGATGAGACATTTAAAATCGACCGTTCATCCAGACATAGAGCATTTGGATGACAAAATTGTTTTTCAGCGCAATGCAGCGCGAGCCATTGTACTTGATGGTGAAGATGTGCTGTTGCTCTATACAGAACGTTACCATGACTACACGCTACCAGGCGGTGGTATTGATGATGGTGAAGATGTCATTGCTGGATTAGTCCGTGAATTAGAGGAAGAAACGGGCGCCCAAAATATACATGGTATTAAGCCTTTCGGAATCTTTGAGGAGTTTCGTCCGTGGTACAAGGATGACGCTGACGTGATGCACATGGTGTCGTATTGTTATACATGTAAAATCGAACGTGAGCTAGGCGAAACGGCGTATGAAGATTACGAAGTTAAAAATGGAATGCGCCCGGTATGGATGAACATACACGAAGCAATTGCACACAATGAAAAAACGATGGCAGAAAGCCCGAAAAAAGGCATGAGCATTGAGCGCGAAACGTTTTTACTTCAGTTGATTTCTAAAGAATTACTATAAACAGCTAGTTTGCATCATTACGACTTAGCTTCTGTTGGCTCTATTGTGGGCAAAGATTTTAGAGCAATAAAAAAGTCCGGACTCCCCCCCGGAACCCGGACTTATTCCAGACGCGCAAGCGAAGCGTCATCTTGATATGTTAGATTTGTTTCGAACTATGAAAACAATAGCTGTTTTACATTTAGTGTGTAAATAATTATTAGGTCTGACCATTGGTTTTCATGTTTTTTTGCAAACGCAATGTGACGCATATCTACCCAATTGCCAAGCGCAATTGGGGCGCTTTTTAGTAAACCACTACTCTTTCTTATCTTTGAGATACCTTACCTCAACTTTTTTGCACACGTTTGCATAGAGATCACGAGTTTTCAAATCCGCCGAACAGGATCTTGTGATTTTACGTTTCTCTGACATTGAGCTCTGTCGTAGCTTTTATCACAAATTAACTAGCGGAGGCAGTCGGCTAAAGTCGACCAGCGGTTGTGAAATCATAGGAGCGTCTGGAGCAAATAAGAGTAAAGGTTGAAATGATGAGGATTGTAACTGACCGATATCTATCAACTTTTCCAATGCATAGAAGCGGCTGACATATTGGCGAGTCTCGTTAGGCAGCGTGAGTTGTTGGAAATCTCGACTTCCTGCTCGCTGAATAGCACGTGCAACACGTCCTTCTCCGGCATTGTATGCAGCTAAAGTGAGAGCCATATTTTGATCGAATTTGTTGTATAAAAACGCCAGGTACTTGAGCGCGGCCGTTGTGCTAGCTTCTGTGTCAAAGCGATCGTCTTGTTTTGTATTTATCGTTAATCCGAAACGTTTCGCTGTGGCTGGTATCAGTTGCCAAAGTCCGGCGGCGTTAGCGTGAGAAACGGCTTTGGGGTTGTAAGAAGATTCTAACATTGGCACTAAGGCTAGGCTATTTGGTAATGAGTGGTTTTGAAGCTGTTTGAAAATGTGGTTAATTACCGGTTTGGATGAATCGAGACGCTTGGCAATTTGTGGTTTGTATGGGGCTAATACTTGATACTGCGTTTGAATATCGACAGCATTTGGTTTTGCCTGGCATGTGAATGGAAGGTAGGACAGAAAGGCAATAAAAATAAAAAGGCCTACAGTACTCAGCCGAGATGGCGACTGAATCTGTAGGCAAGACGAACATCGTTTAGAACGATTTATCTTCATAAGTGTGTTGCACAGGTTGTTTGAGTTGACTGACCAACTCATGGAACGCCGCAGAGCTGTGGCCATTGCTCTGATTGTATTGTTGGCACTGACTTACCAACGTTTCCAATAGCGCCCATTGTTTTCTAGCTTGCATACCTATTTGGGCAGGCAAAGCATTGAAAATTCGTTTTACGCTGGCGTCATTACACGCTAACCCCAGCGCTCGCATACACTGGCTTCTGTCATTGGCGGAGCGGCTGAGTTTATTGAGTATCGGCATTTGTTTCTGAACATTGTCGTTCAGTGCCTCTCCATCAAACTTTAAGTACAATACCTTTTGCTGCTGCAGCAAAGGAAGCAGTTGTTGATAAAGCTTAATATCCTCAGATATAGAGCGAACAAATTGTTGAATTCGCTGCGATACTGCGCTTGCCATGATGTCTTCCTAGCGTTTTATTACTCGTGACCTGTATGGAACTGCATGATTGCCTTGGATAGCACTTTTGTATCTAGGCTAAGTTCACCACGCGCTAATGCGTTGCGTACTTGTTCTACTTTTTCCATATCAACATCAGGTAGTGATGCCATTTCAGCTTGAGCGCGATCTATCGCTACGGTATTCGCTTGAAATGCAGGCTCGTGTACTTTGCTCTGTTCGACGACGTCGACAGGCTGTTTGCTTGCTTGCTGTAATTTTGTTTGTGGGACATGACCGCCCGCGACTTTGTCGATTTTCATGCTGTGGTCCTCATCATCATGTTCTAAATTAAGTAGGCGGTTAGAATGTGATAAACATTAAATATTTTTTTTGTACTCGAAGTTCAGTGTTACTGACGAGAGCCAAAATTAAAAAATGTTACCCCGAGTCAAAAAATCAAAATTGAGTATGAACCTGGTTTAATCCAGTTACGACTGCTCTTATGACCTTGCCCGAACTTGGGTTTTCCACGTCAATTTGTTGCCCTTTCGCTCCATCTTCTAAGGCGACTCCTTTTGTGCTGGCACTAAATCCATTTTTGCTCGCAATGACTATGACTTCATTGCCTTTCTCGATTAGAGGTGGGGCCGACAAATTGGATGGATTAACCACTTGTCCAGCCCTCAAACGACGAGAGGTTTCTAAGCCTACTGCTTGCTCGGGGCGAGTATAAAAATCGTCTTGGCGAGAGATGGTTCGGGTTTCAAGCTTTATGTGTTTAGCCGTTACGACTTCATTTCGGCCAACCGTGGTTGTCGCGACCAAAACAGGCAGAGTCAGCGAAGACTTTATCGTAACGTTAATTCGCCATGGTGATGCGATATTGTCGCAGCTGACTGAGCGCTTGAGGTTACCGACTGGCAACGTGTTGTTGTCACGACCTGTGATAACTAAAGGCGATTGACATTCTGGCAAGTGATTGGCGGAACCGGGCACCCACATGTCGAAGTCCAGTTTGTACTTCCCCCACTGATTGGAGAGCGCTACGCGATCCACCTCTTGTTCGAAATCCGTTGCTACAACGGACCTTATCTCTTCAACGCTTAGGGTTTTGTCATTGGTGTTGGCGAATGCTTGTTCTGATGTCAAAGCGAGTAACGTCAGCATTATTGTTGAGGAAGTGGACACTTTCCTCTTGTTTTTAATGCTTTCCGAGAACCGGAAGTTTGGCTTCCATCCTTGTTTGTAAATCATTGATATATATGGCTATTTTTTATGGCACGTATCTTGTTTGTATGTTGGCGTATTCGAGCCAACTGTAAGGAAGATGCATGGCGATCACATTTGAAAATGCTTTAGGAGTACATCCAGAGGCACTTAATTTTCGCGTTCAGCGTACCAAAGTCCTCGCCAGTAACCTAGCAAATGTTGACACCCCTGGGTATTTGGCGAAAGACCTAAGTTTCACCACCGTAATGAACCAAGTAACGGCAGGTGGTGTGAACAAACCGGTGCCAAAGTTCCAGGTTCAGGCCCAATACTCGGTGCCTTACCAGAATAGCAAAAATGGCAACACCGTAGAGCTTGGTGTTGAACAAGCAAAATTCACGCAAAACAACATGGACTTTCAAACTAGCCTGACGTTTCTCAACATGAAATTTAATGGCTTAGCGAAAGCGATTGAGGGACGTTAATTATGTCATTCACTGATATTTACTCGATCACTGGTTCCGCGATGACAGCACAAACTGTGCGTCTGAATACGGTAGCCAGTAACCTAGCAAACGCAGATGCAGTATCTGCAAATCCAGAAGATGCTTATAAAGCGCTTAAGCCAGTATTTGCGACTGTGTACCAAAAAACGCAAATGACAACAGAAAATGGAGCTTATCCCAATGCAGAAGTTCGCATTGTTGACGTTGTTAAAAATGCTGGAGATGCAGAGAAGCGTTTTGAGCCGAACAACCCACTGGCTAATGATGAAGGCTATGTGTTTTACCCAGATATTGATGTAGTTGCTGAAATGGCAGACATGATGTCCGCAACACGCAGCTTCGAAACGAATGTTGAAGTATTAGCCAATGTAAAAAGTATGCAGCAAGGTCTGCTTAGATTAGGGCAGGGCAGCTAATGAGTATTGCACAATACACCCCTTTATCGTCTGACGCTCCAGTAAATACAAAAGCAAAAGACAGCAACGGTATCTCACCAAACCCTAAAGACATGAACAGCGCTTCTTCATTGGAGAATGAGTTTATTTCTTTGATGGTGGCTCAAATTCAAAACCAAGACCCACTTAATCCCCTTGATGGTACGGAATACGTTGGTCAATTGGCTCAGTTCTCGCAGGTACAAAGTACCGAGAATATGTCTAAGACAATGCAACAGAGCATGGTGTTACTGGACAACATGCAAGTGCTATCAACAGCGGGCCTTGTTGGGCAAACGGTTTACGTCAATGCGGATGAATTTCAGCTTGGTGAAGACGTACAAAACGGAAAAATCGAACTCGCTCATAGCTCAAACCAAGTCACGTTAGTTGTTAAAGATGAATTTGGTCAATCAACTAAAGTGCCACTAGGTGCTCACGGCAAAGGTGACGTCGACTTTTCAATTAATCCTGAAGAACTTGGTCTTAAACCAGGCAAATACTCAGTGGCCGTAGAAGTGCAAGAAGGGCAAGCAAGTCCAAATGTGCTGATGGCAGGCACTGTTGAGCAAGTGCGCATTCCTAATACCGGTGGCGCAGCATTAGTCAATGTCCATGGCGTTGGCAACGTTCCTTTCTATCAAATCACTCAGTTTGGTGCTTAACCAAATACGGAAATCAGAGGTCTATTTATGAGTTTTAACATCGCACTAAGTGGTCTGGACGCGACCAACACAGAGCTAAACACAATCAGTCACAACATTGCCAACGCATCAACGTATGGTTTTAAAGGTGGCCGCACAGAATTCTCCGCTGTATATAACGGCATGCAACCTGGTGGTGTGGAAGTCGCGTCAATTTCACAGAACTTCGACAAAGACGGCAGTATCACAGGAACTGGCCGTGCGATGGACCTAGCTATTAATGGCGGTGGCTTTTTTGTTACTAAAGATAATATGGGTCAAATGTTGTACACACGTTCAGGTGTGTTCTCAACGGATAAGAACAACTTTGTTACGGCTAACAGCGGTGCAAAGCTTCAAGGTTACAGTGTCGATAGCAACAACAACCTAATGACAGGTTCTGTGGGTAATATTCAGGTATCGACTTCCTCACTGAATGCTAAAGCAACAGACAGCTTAGATTTTGTTGCGAACTTCGACGCAAGCGCGTCTGTTATTGATAAAGCCGTAACGCCATTCAATCCAAAAGATCCAAGCTCATTTAACTCGTCTTACACAACAAAAGTCTACGACTCATTGGGTAACTCGCACACGGTAACTCAGTACTTTACTAAGACTGCTTCTAACTCGTGGGAAGTGAACGTTCAAGTAGATGGCGGTACGACGCCAGTAGCAACTGTGCCTGTAACGTTTGGTAAAGACGGCTCGCTTTCAGCACCAACTGCGCCGTTTAATGTTTCATTCCCTGCTGCAGGCGCGAACGCGATGAGTGTAGACATTAACCTGAAAGGCAGCACGCAATTTGGTGCAGCTTTTGGCGTAAGTACTAATAGTCCTAACGGTTACACATCAGGTGAACTTGCAGGTGTACGCGTTGAAGGTAACGGCATGGTTTACGCGACTTACACTAACGGCCAATCACAGCTACAAGGTCAGGTTGTTCTTGCTGATTTTGCAAACACACAAGGCTTAGCGAAAGTGAGTGGAACATCATGGACTCAAAGCTTTAGCTCAGGTGCTCCAATTATGGGTGTTCCGGGTTCAGGTACGATGGGTGACCTAACTCCGGGTGCATTAGAAGGTTCTAACGTTGACTTAACCAGCGAGCTTGTTGCTCTAATGACTGCACAACGCAACTACCAAGCAAACGCAAAGACAATTTCTACCAGCGACAAGCTTACTCAAGCTTTGTTTAACGCGGTGTAATGGGAGTTTTGCATGGATAGTTTGTTATTTACGGCAACGTCGGGTGCCAGCCGAGTTCTTAAAGCGCAGCACGTTCGTTCAAACAACTTATCAAATGCTGATACTGCGGGTTTTCGAGCGGATATGGAGCGTGTGCGTAGTGTAGAGATGCAAGGCCCAGGTTTTGATGGTCGCACTATGGTTGTGACCAACTCTGCCTCAACACGTTTCGACGCTGGCGATATTGTGAAAACAGGACGTCCGTTGGACGTTGCGGTTATGGGGGAGGGATATCTCTCTGTAGAAACCCCAGCGGGTAACGAAGCTTACACCCGTGCAGGCAATATTCAGGTCGATACTTTTGGCGCTCTAACAATCAATGGGTTCCCTGTCCTCGGTGACAATGGTCCTTTGGTTGTGCCGGATTATCAAAAGATTGAAATCAGCGAGCGTGGTCAAGTCTCAGTGATCCCACCAGGTGGCGGCGCAGAAATTGTGGCAGGCACTTTGAAGTTGGTTAAACCGGAAATTAATCAACTGCAAAAAGAGAGCGATAGCTTGCTGCACAGCGTAGATGGCGTGCCATTCGCGGCAGATGAAACCGTGCAACTCTCTCCTGAGCACATTGAGGGCAGTAACGTATCTGCTATTGATGAATTGGTTAGTGTGATGTCGCTGACGCGCAACTTTGAAATGCAAGTTCGCATGATGAAAACGGCGGAAACTCTAGCAAAAGCTGGTAACAAATTAATGGCGGCGAGCTAAGTCTCGCCCCGCAAGGAGTAAAAAATGCATTCAGCATTATGGGTAAGTAAGACAGGCATGGCAGCGCAAGACACGAAGATGACTGCCATTTCTAACAACCTAGCAAACGTAAACACGGTTGGCTTTAAGCGTGACCGAGTCGTATTTGAAGATCTTTTCTACAGCATTCAGCGTCAACCAGGCGCACAAGTAGACCAAGTTAACGAACTACCAAGTGGTATTCAGCTAGGTAGCGGTGTTCGCGTTGTTGGCACACAAAAAGTGTTCACGCAAGGTAATACCCAAAACACAACGCAAGAGTTGGATCTTGCTGTAATGGGTCAGGGTTTCTTCCAAATAGAAAACTCGGACGGACAGATCATGTATACACGTAATGGTCAGTTCCATCGAAACTCAGAAGGCTTAATGGTGAACAGTCAGGGCCTGCCTTTAGAGCCTCAAATCCAGATCCCAGACAATGCGGTCTCTTTCTCTGTGGGTGTTGATGGCACAGTGACTACAACAACAGCAGACGATCCAACACCTCAGCAGCTTGGTCAAATTACACTTGCAAAATTCATCAATCCAGCCGGCTTAGAGGCCATGGGTGGCAACTTATTCCGTGAAACGGAAGCCAGCGGTCCAGCTGATGAGCTGATTGCAGGAGCTGATGGCGCCG
>NZ_JADDYH010000067.1:130232-183805 GCF_015163595.1 Vibrio sp. OPT41
GCATTATCAAGCAAGGTGCACTGGAAGGGTCAAACGTACAAGTAGTAGAAGAGATGGTCGACATGATCACCACTCAACGTGCGTATGAGATGAATGCGAAAGTGGTCTCTGCTGCAGATGACATGCTGAAGTTTGTTTCGCAATCAATGTAAGTATGAAATTGGTGATGATGAAGGAAAAAGCAATGAAATGGCTTTCTAAGAGTTGGGCAGTAGCCGCCGTGTTGCTGGTGGGATGTGCTGGCCGTCAGGAATTTATTCCGCCTGAGCCGAATGCTGAGGAATATGCACCACCAACGCTCGATTACACGCTGCCGGAAACCCAATCTGGTAGCCTTTATCGTCACCAATACACGATGACTCTGTTCCAGGATCGTCGTGCTTACCGAGTTGGCGATGTATTAACGGTTCAATTATCAGAAGAAACCTCATCGAGTAAAAATGCGGGTACTAAGTTCGGTAAAAGTTCAGCAATTAACTTTGTGGCGCCGACCATAGGCACGAAAACTATCGATGAGTTAGGGGTTAGCGTGGATGGCAAACGTAACTTCGATGGCAGTGCATCAAGTTCACAAGGCAACAAGCTTCAAGGTGCCATTACGGTAACGGTACACGAAGTATTACCTAATGGCGTATTGCGTATCAGCGGTGAAAAATGGCTTCGTCTGAATCAAGGCGACGAGTTTATTCGTCTAACCGGTATCGTCCGTGTGGATGATATTAACCGCAGTAACCAAGTTTCTTCTCAACGAATTGCTGATGCAAGAATTACCTACGCAGGTCGCGGAGCGCTAGCTGACAGCAACGCAGCCGGGTGGCTAACTCAGTTCTTCAACAGCCCATGGGTACCTTTCTAATGAAGACAATGCAATCTTTCTTTATGTCTCTCCTATTGGTGTTGACCTTGGGACTACCAGGCACTTCACGTGCTGAAGCGGAAATTCCGATCATGGACTTGGTCGATGTTCGCGGCATTCGAGAAAACCAACTGGTTGGTTATGGTTTGGTAGTTGGCTTAGCCGGCCAAGGTGACCGAAACCAAGTGAAATTTACCTCTCAATCTATTACCAACATGCTACGTCAGTTTGGGGTTCAAATTGATGACAGTATGAACCCTAAGCTACGAAATGTGGCTTCTGTGAGTGTGACAGCGTCCGTTGATCCAATGGCAGGCCCAGGACAAACGTTGGATGTGGTTGTGTCTTCAATCGGTGATGCAAAGAGCCTTCGTGGTGGTACGTTATTGCTAACGCCTTTACGTGGTATTGATGGCGAAGTGTACGCGATTGCGCAAGGCAACGTGGTTGTGGGGGGCTTATCTGCAGAGGGGCGAAGTGGCTCCAAAGTAGAAGTGAACACACCAACGGCGGGTCGCGTTCCGAATGGTGCGACTTTAGAGAGAGAAATCAAAACCGATTTCAACCAACGTGATGAAATCACCCTAAACCTGCGCAAGCCTAGCTTCACTACAGCAAAAAATATTGCGCGTGAAATTAACAACACTTTTGGACCTAACGTTGCAGTTGCGATCAATAAAGCGCGCATTGATATGCGTGCACCAAAAGATACACAGCAGCGTGTCGTCATGATGTCGATGCTTGAAGAAATGAGCGTCGTTGAAGGCCGTAAACCTGCTCGTATTGTCTTTAACTCTCGCACTGGCACCGTGGTGATCGGTAAGAGTGTCAAAGTGAGTGAAGCAGCAGTAAGTCACGGTAACTTAACCGTGCGAATTTCTGAATCACAACAAGTTAGTCAGCCTAATGCGTTTGCAAATGGCGATACGAAAGTCGTTAACCAAACGGATCTTGATGTGAATGAAGATCTCGCTCAGATGGTGATTTGGCCTCCAGGCACGGAACTTAACACCATAGTTAATGCGGTAAATAGTTTAGGTGCCACGCCTACAGACTTGATGTCTATCCTGCAAGCTTTGAGTGAAGCGGGTGCATTGAACGCTGAATTGGTCGTGATATAAGGAGTTAAGGATGAAGCTAGACAGTACCAATGAACAAACTCAGTTAAATTCGATGCTTTATCACGACAATAGTGCATTGGCTAACATCAAGCATAGTCGTGATCAAGAAGGCGCACTTGAAGTCGTCGCAGGTCAATTTGAGGCAATGTTCCTACAAATGGTGTTACGCCAAATGCGCAGCAGTAGTGATGCTCTTGCTGATAAAGACAGCCCGTTTGCCAGTCAGCAACAAGGGGTATTCCGTGATATGTATGACGGTCAGCTGGCGATGGAACTAGCAAAGAAACAGAGCTCAGGCATTGCCAATATGCTCATCCAGCAGCTGAGCCCGTCTATGCGTGAGGTTGCTTTCGATGCTGCGCGCAACATCTCATCCGCTAACGATGGTAAAGCTTCGAATTCTGAATCTATCTCACAAGTAGATTCTAAAGAGGTGGAGAAGAATTCAAGCCTATTTAATACCGCTTCTCAAGCCGTCGCCTCTGTTAAACAGGTATTCGGTGAGGCCGGTATGACTACCGCGTTTTCTCAGCCGTTGATCAGAAAAATGGAGCTGTAAATGAACCTAGTTAATATTGCCCTTTCAGGTTTAGGCGCGAACCGTGTGGCCCTAGACGTAACCGCGCAAAACGTGGCAAACGTGAATACCGTGGGTTACAGTCGTCAACAAGCGTTGATGGCATCTGTCGATGATGGTAAAGCCAATCGCTTAAGTCCAGGTTTAGGGGTAGAAGTCACTAGCATTCGCCGCGTTACTGATCAATTTCTGATTAAGCAAACGTGGTCGACTAACAGTATGGCGGCATACGCATCTGGATACACCAGTAACATGAGTCAGCTGGAGAATACGCTTGGTGCCGATGGTTTCAGTATATCGGCTGGCTTGGACTCGCTAAACGCTGCGCTTAACGATGCGACCGTTAAGCCGGAATCCATACCTTACCGCCAGCAGATCATTAACGAATCTGAAGCTTTGGCCCGCCGTTTTAATACGCTTACCGAGTCTTTATACAATCAACATAAAGACATGAGCGACCAACGTAATGCAGCGCTTAACCACGCGAATAGCCTTATGGAAAATATCGCGAAGGTGAACAAGCAACTGGTAGAGATGCAAGGTACAGGTGGTAACCCATCACAGTTAATGGATGAACGAGATAGGTTAATCGGTGAGTTATCTCAAACCATTGAAATCAAAACAACACAGCAGCATGACGGCAGTGTTCAGGTCACACTAACCTCTGGTCAACCGCTTGTGATGGGTACGGACCATGGCAAACTGGAAGCCATTCCTGACCCGAGTGATCCTTACTTGGCGGACTTACACGTCACGTTCTCGAATCAAAGTTTTGCGATTGGTGACTCGCTTGGTGGCAAATTAGGTGCGATTAATGACTATCAAACCGAAGTGTTGAAACCAAACCAATTGGCTCTGAATGACATGGCGAAAGCTCTCGCGGATGAATACAACGCCGTGCTTGCGACTGGCAAAGACTTAAATGGCAACCCAGGTAAACCTTTGTTCAGCTATGACCCAGCAAACCCTGCAGCCAGTTTGGATATTACCAAGCTAACTCCAGATGAGCTTGCGTTCTCAAGTGATGGAACACCTGGTAACGCAGATGCGTTGCAATCATTGATCGAGTTAAGCAACAAGCCAGTGGCGGTATCAGGTTACGGCTCAGTAAGCTTGAACGATGCCTTTAGTTCAATGGTGGGTCAAACCGCAATTAAAGCACGCCAAGCTAATGCTGATTATCAAGCGAAGTTAGCCATGAACAAGCAAGCGCACGCAGCTCGCGATAATGTTAGTTCCGTAAACAGCGATGAAGAAGCGGCTAACCTAATGATGTTTGCTAATGCGCACAATGCCAACATGAAAGTGATCAGCACAGCAAATCAACTGCTCGATTCTATTCTGCAGTTATTCTAAGAGGAAAGTTTAGATGCGAATTAGTGACAATCAATTTAGTCAAATGATGTTGCACAGCTTGCAGAGCAATAGCGCGGGATTAGGCGAAGCTCTGCAACAGATGTCTACTGGCAAGCGCTTAACCAAGCTGTCTGACGATCCAATGGCTTCGATCAAGTTGCTTAACTTAGACCGAGAAACCAGTGCGATTGCTCAGTACAAAAACAACATTGAAAACGTAAAAACGACGCTATCGAGTCAAGAAACCCATTTAGATTCGATCAAAGAAAGCTTAAAAAGCATGCGAGACATCGCGCTTTGGGGTGCGAACGGCTCTCTTACTGACGAAAGTCGTGGCGGTATGATTACAGAGCTTAAGAGTTACCGTGACTCTATTGAGTCGTCTTTTAACGCGCAGGATGAAGAAGGGCACTACCTTTTCTCTGGTACTAAAACGGATACTGCGGCTGTAAGTAAAGCGAGCGGCAGCTACGTAATTGAAGGTAATAGTGACAAGCGCGTAGTAACAATTGCTAAAGGTGTCACGATGGATTCCAATATGACTGCAAAAGAAATATTGGACCTTGGGGGAGGCCATAACGTGCTTAACCAAATTGATGCGCTGATCAAAGAGTTTGAGAGCCCTACCGCCAACTTCAGAGCTGAAGTTGAGGCGAGTATCAGCGCTATCGACGATACTTTTTCAAACGTACTAGGGACCATGACTGAGATTGGTGGTCGACACAACAACTTAGATCTTGTTGGTGGCGCGCACAGTGAAAACAAGCTGTTCGTTGACAAGGTATCTGGAGACCTCTCTGCTCTGGACTATGGTGAAGCGTCGGTACGATTGAGTAATTACATGGCCGCTTTGCAAGCAACGCAAGCAAGCTATGTGAAGATCGATGGTTTGTCGCTGTTTGACCGTTTATAAGGTTAGGAAGTTCTTTTTATGGTAATGAGTACAGTAGAGGTTAGACCCCATAGCATACGCTTAGGTGGACAAGAACAAGCCTCTATCATGCCGACCCGTTCTGCAGACTCAAGTACGGCAATTAAACCGCGTCCGGCGCAAATTCAGGCTGACACTGCGTCAGCCTACTCTGTATCTGGTATTCAGCTTACGCAGGGTCAGCAGCAAGCCACGGCGGTTCAGATCGCGTCCAAATCGCTGCAGGTGATTGGCAAAGAGCTCACGCAAATTAAACGTGGTTTGACGCAAGCTATTAATCAAGGCGTACAAAATGTTCCTGGTTTGCAGGATACATTGGTTCGTTCTAAAGCCACCATCCAAAAAGTCGTTGAGCAAGCACGTTTCGATGGCCAGAAAGTCCTAAATAACGAACTGCACTTAAAACTGGATAAAGCGGACATTCGTCGCTTTTCTATTCCAGGTTTGAATGTTCATCGCTTAAGCGACAAGGCCGAGCAAATCCGTTTGGATTTTCCTCAAGGTCAAGCGGTGATGATTCAGTTTGATGGACAATCAGACGGTGAGCGAACGGTCAAAATGCTGGATCGCAGCTTGATTGCGTTAGGAATGCGAGCCTCATTAGCCGATGATGGCAGCATTTTATTTGAAGCCAGAGACAACGCTTATCAACAAATGCAGCAAAAGGTGATGGTAACGGGGGAAGGGCACCGATTCCCTGCGGGACAGCCTAACGTTTTGAACTTAAAGTCTGAGCCAGATGGTATTGCGGAGCTCGGGTTTGATCTAGGCTCACGCGACGGCATCAAGCAGACGATTGCCAAAGTAAATCAGCATCTGAAACAAGTTCAAACGAGTTTGCAAGAAGCGAAAGCTTTTCATGGTGAACTGAATACTCAAATGCGTTCTATCCAAACCAAAACCGCACAGCTTTCAGTCAATGAGGTGAATGCAAAACTGGATGGATTCATGCAAAAGTCTGGCGAGTTTACTTCGACTTTTCAGGCATTGAATGCGCAAGCAAACGTGCGTCGTCATACCGTGGTCGCTTTACTGAAGTAACGAACACTCCAATGATTCCCTGCTTTACACTGTTATCGTCCCCCAATAACGAAAACAGCGCACTGTCGGGAATCTCTCTTCGACTCGTCTAGGGCTCGAGTGCTTTTGCCACCGAACGATTCAATTTCTGGAATAGCCATCCAAGTGCTATCAAAGACGCACCTAAGCCTAAGAAGCTTATCGCTCGCCAGAACCCATCCAGAGAGCTCACATCCCATAAGAATACTTTCAGTGCGACACAGGCAAGGACCACTAGACCGACACGCTGCATCATCAGCCCCTGTTGGGTCACGCCGCGCCAAGTCAGCAATCCACCTACGAGCAAGCCAGCCACTGAATAACTGAACAACTCAGCCATGCTGGTTGGCTGATACAGCATCATCGATGTGGTTTGCCAGAATTGACGGATAGACATCCCCAACCAAATGGCTGCAAGTAAAAAGCCTAGACTAGCAATCGCAAATCGATGAACTTGCAACGTATTCCAGCGTTTAAAGGCTGCGATAAGCAGGATGCAAGCTGGTAACAGCCAGCCGATACTCAGCATGTTAAAGATGGGAAGTGCTTGTGCCGAGACGTTATCAGTCACCAACGGCGATTCTGCCGTATTAAGCAAAATAATCAATATAGCGAACGCGCACCAAAGCAAGTAACTATAGATTTCGTAGATACGGCTTAAGCGTTGCGCAAATTGGCTGCGGTAGCTGTATACCAAACCCATAACTAATGCTTGATTGGCAAAGACTGCCGCACTTGTGAAGTCGATGTGCCCCAAGTAACCATATTGCCCCGTTAACCAGTAGTTAGTTTGGGTGAACAATGCCATTAAGAATACATGTAAAAACGCCCCTTCAAACCAGTTGGTCAGTTCTCGGTCCACTTGTTTTAGTGTTGAACGAGCATAAGACAAGATGAAGAGAGAAGGCAGATAACTCACCAGAACCCAAGCCCAATGCCCAGCTTCTACCGGTTGCCATTCGGGGATGAAAGGTAGCAGCGTGAGTCGGATAACCAGTATTCCCATTGCCACTTTAATCGCCCAACTCGCAGGTCGAAATAACCCGAATTGAGCCTGTAAGGCCATTATCGCAACTTGTATTGAGATTGCTGTTGTTAACCAAGTATCACTCAACCAAACAAAAGCGATACCTACGATTAAAGCATGCATAACGGCAGAGCATTCTAATGCCAACGAACGTGCACGCTGACCAAGCACAGCATAGTAAGTGGCCATCAATGCGCAGAATGCAGTCCAATACCACAGGTAGCCTTGCATAAATTCGTCAATATAAAACAACGTAATTAAGCTCATCGCGGGAGCCAGTACCAGCAGAAGCAGCCCACTGAGTTGCGAACGGTCACTAAGTGATTGGCAATATGTTCGATAGCAGATCAGCGCAATACTCACCGCCAATGCGAATAGGATGCTAGCTTCTCGCTCTAACATATACAGCGCATCAAAAGCGATGGTAAGAACAATCAGCGCGGTTGCCGAGACGAGAATGGATGGCAAAAATACACGTAATGACCAGCCTGTACGAAGTGCTGGTAGCCAGATGATCGCAACAAGCAGCGTATAACAGTACGCCATTTGTAGAGCGTTCAGCTCCGGCATTCTGGTGACGGCAGAAAAGGTCAATAAAGTAGTTGCGAGAGCGGTAGCGGTCGGCGAGTTTGTCCACTTGCTTTGATAGTGACGAAAGCGAGGATTGAGCATCCAACCCATTCTCGGAACCGCGAAAATGAGATACAAAGTGATGGAGAGATAAATCGCGAGCCACGAGAACAACCGTTCTGTTGGTACACTCTCAATCAACAGCAACATCCAAATGACATGTGGAATCGCGATACTTGGCGTAATCCATGCCCTACGCACTTTTTGCATCAATAAGGTCGCCGCAAACGAAATCGCGCAGATGTATCCGGCTAACAAAAAGTAGTTGGGTTCACTACCTCCAATCCACAGTGGTGCTGTGTAGCCACCAATTAAGCCAAGCACGGCCATTAACGGCCCTTGTTGCAATGATAATGCTAAACTGAAAAATGCCGCTGAAGCCAAAATGATCAACGAGATACTTGGCGTTAGCATTTGATAAACCACAAAGGCAAAAATGACGGTGCAGTAAATGCCCGTTAATCCCGTACCGGTAACGGCAGCAGGAACATACGTAAAGCCTTGGGCTCGTGCTGCCCGCTGCGGATTCTGTTGTTCTTTACGGTGAAACCACTCGCCAACAAGCACCATAAGTAATGAGATCACAAAGGCAAAGGACACTCGCATAAATGGCGAAAACTGGATGTGACTACCAATCACCTGTACGAGATAACCTCCACCGATCAGCATGGCCAATGCGCCTACCCAAACCAACCAATTTTCTTGGATGTTGCTAAGCAGGCTCTGAACTTTACTCTGAAGGAATGACTCATTTTCTTGACTAAAAACATCCAGTTGCACTTCTCTTATCTGGGCGTACCCTTGATTCGCAGCGCTCTGGTCCAAGTCTAGGTTGGCAGCTGGATCATGTTCCCCAGAGGATGAGACATTTTTCTGTTGTGATTCTATGTGAGGTGACGTCGCTACAGATGGTGTGTCTTTTTCGATGCTGGATTGTTGGTGCACTTGTGGGCTTGAGCCCCCATGGACACTGGCTCGTAGTGATGTGACTTCCTCACGAAGTTTGGTTAGTTCTTTTTCTAAAAGTGCAGCTCGGTTGGCGGCTTTCACTCCGATGAGGATGGCGAGACACGCCATGAACAGTGCTAGTATTACGTACAATCCATTTCTCCTTGCGTACGTCGCGTGACCCACGATTCTTAACTTTGAGCACTTACGCTAAAGCTTAGTTCATGCTCTATGCCTTAGCCTCATATAGTGCTAGGTTCCGCGCTTTCTTTAGAAATCATTCTACATAATGAAACTCAATGCGTAATGATGAATTCGACAAAGTCGCACACTTGTGTGCCACTTTAAGACCTGATGAACAAAAATGAGTCGTTAAGTCATTGGGGGTCAACTATATTCATAGTTCTGATGCGATCGCCAAATGACTTCAAACATGTGCGTTTCGTAGCGATGTCATCGAAGGTCAGTCGTTTGATTTGCACGTTCGGTAGTTTCTATCTGACCGTAAGGCTGAATGTATTCGGGTATAGCGCATTCACGCGAAAAAAGACAAAAACAGGTAATTATTGATGCAAGTGGGTAATGAAGCGCTGGTGCTGTCAGCGGTTGGGGTTATTGGTTTAGGTTGCCAATGGTTAGCTTGGCGATTGCGTTTGCCAGCGATTTTATTTTTGTTGTTGGCAGGGCTGATCGTCGGGCCATTTATGCAGTGGTTAAATCCTGATGAGATATTAGGTAATTTGCTCTTTCCGTTGGTCTCTTTGGCGGTGGCAGTGATTTTATTTGAAGGCAGTTTGACCTTAAATTTTAAAGAAATTCGTGGCGTGAGTGGTTCGGTATGGAGCATTGTTTCCATCGGGGCGATCATTTCGTGGGCGGCGACCAGTATCGCAACACACTATTTCCTCGGCTTTACTTGGGAGCTTGCCATGTTGTTCGGCAGCTTAACCGTAGTAACAGGGCCGACGGTCATCGTGCCACTTCTACGAACCGTAAGACCTAACAGTACGCTTGCTAACATTTTGCGATGGGAAGGGATTTTGATTGACCCGCTCGGTGCGCTTTTTGTTGTGATGGTTTACGAGTTTATCGTATCTCACAGCGCGATAAATAGCGTCGAAGTGTTTGGGACGATCATTGCTGTCGGCGTCATGCTAGGTGCGGCCTCAGGCTATGCAGTTGCGACGATCATGCGTCGCTCTTGGCTACCGGAATATTTGCAGCCATTTGCGGTTTTGATGGTGGTTCTAGGTGTATTTTCGGTCTCTAACCACATTGAGTCTGAAGCTGGGTTACTAACCGTCACCGTAATGGGTATGTGGCTCGCAAACGCTAAAGACATCAATATTCAGCAAATTCTGCACTTTAAAGAGCATTTAACCATTTTACTGATCACCGGATTGTTCATCTTCCTTGCGGCTCGAATCAGTCTGGATGATTTTGCTGCGCTAGGTAGCGGTGCGTTATTGTTGTTTGTATTTATGCAGTTAGTGTCGCGTCCGTTATCGATTTTTCTTTCAACCTTCCGCAGCAACTTGCGTCTCAAAGATAAGCTGTTTTTGTCTTGGGTTGCACCGCGCGGTATTGTTGCTGCTTCGATTTCGTCTCTTTTCGCGATCAAATTGAACGAATACGGCATTGATGAAGCGATTTTACTGGTCCCTATGACCTTCATGGTGATTATAGGAACGGTCGTGTTACAAAGTGCGACGGCACGTCCTATAGCGCTGACATTGGGCGTCGCAGAGCCAGCACCACGCGGCTTCTTGTTGATTGGTGCTAACCGAGTTGCAAGAGAAATAGGGCAGGCGCTAGCGCGTTATGACCGTCGCGTATTAATGACTGACTCAAACTGGGAGTACATCAGTCAGGTTCGTATGTTGGGATTGGATTACTATTACGGCAACCCTATTTCTAGTCACGCGGACGACAACTTGAACTTGATAGGAATAGGTCAAGTGGTTGCATTAACGCCCGATCAGCATTTCAACATTATGGCTTGCATGCAATTCGTCGACGAGTTTGGGGAAGATAAAGTTCACTGCTTACAAAAAGTGAAAACCAACGGCAATGGCAGCGAGAAGCACTCCGTGGCTCAGGAGTACCATGGTAAATTGCTGATGGGCGGCAATGTAAGCTATACCCAGCTAGCCAGTATGTTAAGTCGTGGTGCAGAGGTTAAACACACGAAATTGAGCGATAACTTCACGTATCAAGATTATTTAGCGCATCACAAAGGTAGTTCAGTTGTACCGCTGTTCCATGTAGAAGAAAAAGGAAAAATTCAATTCTGTGATGATCCCGAACAGTTTGAACCAACGACGACAAGCACTGTTGTGTCGCTAATTCTGTCGGACAGCGTAAAGTAAACTACAGAGCAATGTGATCCATTTGCATCATGGGTATCGTACGCTGATTATCTCAATTTGAAGAGAAACTTGCCGGCTTGTTGAAAACGGAAAGCGAGTTTCTTTTCTTATAATGTCAGGGGCAGTCGAGATTCATTACTCGTTTCGGAAAAGTAATCCGGCAAATTCACAAAATTCGCATTGACGTTACTGATAAGGATCGCAATACTGCGCGACTGTTTTACTTTAGGGTGACATTATGGCTCCGCAAACTAACCGAAAAGATTTACACCTAGATGCTGTTTTACATCATGATATGAGCATGAAGCATAAAACGGCGGGTTTTGAGTCTGTCGAGTTCGAACACTGTGCGCTGCCAGAATGTGACTTTCACGCGATCGATTTATCGACAGAGTTTCTTGGTCATCAATTAGCGCTACCATTTTTGATTAGCTCGATGACTGGCGGAGCAAAAGACGCAGAAACGATCAATTGTCGTTTGGCTGAAGCCGCAAGCGAATTAGGTATTGCCATGGGTGTGGGCTCGCAACGGATTAGCTTAGAAGAAAGTCAGCATTCGGGCTTGGGTAAAACCATTCGTGAGTTGGCGAAAGAAGTACCGTTGTATTCCAACCTTGGAGCCGCTCAATTGCTCGATAAAGGTAAACTCGATAATGCGCAACGTGCGGTTGAGGCGATTCAAGCAGATGCCTTGTTTGTGCACGTTAATCCAATGCAGGAAGCGTTTCAGAAAAATGGCGACCACAATTGGGTTGGTGTTTTCCAGGCAATTGAGATGCTTAAATCTCGCGTGAAGGTTCCTATCATTATCAAAGAAGTCGGTTTTGGTATTAGCGGACACGTTGCGCAGCGATTAATTGATGCTGGTGTGGATGCAATTGACGTTGCGGGCGCGGGTGGTACAAGCTGGAGTGCGGTTGAAGGGTATTGCCAAGACAATCCGAAAATGCAGCGTGCAGCCGAGCTTTTCCGCGATTGGGGTGTCCCTACAGCAACATGTTTGGCTCAAATCCGCGCACTGCATCCTACATTACCGTTGATCGCCTCGGGAGGTGTTCATAACGGACTTGAAGCGGCGAAAGCCATTCATTTGGGTGCTAATCTCATTGGGCAAGCTGGTGCGGTATTAAAAGCTGCGACGATCAGCACGCAGTCTGTCGTCGAACACTTTGAACAAATGGCATTAGAGCTGCGTTTAGCGTGCTTTGGTACTGGCTCTTCTAAGGTTGGTGAGCTAACGAAAGCGCGCTGCCTATAGCTTTTAGAATGGCGCGCTTTACACAGAGTCGCTCAATAATTTTTCGATGTCTTAACACGTAGACTGATAATTTCGTTATAGTTGATACAAAAGTCACTTCAGCTAGTGACGCCTTTATTCAGACACTTGAATGGGCACGTGTTGAAGAGATTGAGTTTAATTTTACTATTGTTTGCAACTGGAACCTTAAATTTATGAAAAAACTAGTCATGCTGATGTTGGCGGCTTCTGCTTTGACCGCTTGTAGTGATGAAGTGGGCACTGAAGGCTGGTGTAACGACATGCGCGATAAGCCAAAAACAGAATGGACAGCAGACAACGCGGTAGACTTTGCAAAGCATTGTGTTCTGCAAGATGGTGTCGGCAGCGAGCAATGGTGTGAAAACCTGAAAGATAAGCCGAAAGGTGACTGGACTGCAAACGAAGCGACCAGCTTTACTAAACACTGCATTTTTTAAGCACAGCGGAAAGCGCCTTTTCTGAGGCGACATTCTGTGAGGTAAACACCAAGCGTTATTGCTTGGTGTTTTTGTATCTAAAATAGCTCGATTTTTCACGTGTCAGCGCACCTCCCTCTGAATGGAAAGTTTTACATTTTCGTTTCATTTTTGAAAACCTGTATTGCCTGTCTTTAATTTTTCGTATTGCAATGGCATGGTGTCGAGATAGCCATCTAATTCAATTAGATTCATAACAAAAAGGAATTCAAATGGAAGTACTAAAAGGCTCATGTCTGTGCGGCAAGGTAAAGTTGGAAGTGGCAGATGAATTTAAGTACATGGGAAATTGCCATTGCTCTGAATGCCGCAAGTTCACAGGTTCTGACTATTCATCTGCCGGTGGTATTGCGTTGGATAAACTGCTTATTATCCAAGGGAAAGAAGATATTCAAACTTATCAGAAAAGCGAAAATACCATGCTATGCTTTTGTCGCCACTGCGGATCAAGTCTGTATTCGAAAAAGAACAATGGGATCGTCAATATTCGCCTTGGTATCTTGGATGACACATCTTCTCACAAGCCTGATTTCCATATTTTTGTCGCGTCGAAAGCGCCGTGGCTCGAGATATCGGATAACCTGACTCAATTTGATGCAGGGCCAAAGTAGAGTTGTTGTAGATAAGTATTTAGAAACAGAGCGCGTTACAATACGCTTGCGACACGCTCTGCGCTTTTACTTTGTATATTAGAACGGAGACGACTATCTGGCGTCTTGTAGTTCTTCTAAGCCACCTGCATTGTGCAGATTCGTAAAGCCTTGCGTTTGTAAGTATTGATACGCTTTGCCAGAGCGGTTACCACTGCGACAGTACAACACGATAGCTTGATCTTTATCGACGTCTTGAAAATGTTTATCAAGTTCAGATAAAGGGAAGTTGACGGCATTATCCAAATGCCCTTCAGAAAACTCTTGCGGCGTACGCACATCGACAATCATCGCGCCCTTGTCAATCAATTGCCACCCTTGTTCAGCGCGTTCAGAAGCCGACACGTTGGGGGAGAGGAAGCCAACGCACAACGTTGCAAGAAATAGAGATACGGCCTTTTTCATTGTTTGATTATCCTTTTTAAGAGTACGTAACCACTCTAGATTTGATTGAGCATATTTTCCATCATAAAGAGATGCTAAGTAGTTGTGAATGCGATAATTCGATAGAAAATTTTATTTAATTTAATAAAAAATTTTTATCAAATTCACCTCTTGAACTCTAATTTTTCGACCTTATTATTTTCATCGAAAGCGAGCTGTCGACTCGCAAATCCATCTTGATGTTTATTTTGTCTTTTATTTTTGGTTCCAAGTAGGAGGCACTTAAAAATGAAAATTCGTCCTTTAAATGACAAGCTAATTGTTGAAAGACAAGAGGTGGAAAATAAATCTGAAGGGGGAATCGTTTTAACTTCTCAGTCGGTGAAAAAATCAAACCGCGGGAAAGTCATTGCTGTTGGTTTAGGTAAACGTCTTGAAAATGGCGAACGCGCTGCGATGGAAGTCAAAGTGGGCGACCAAATCATTTTCAATGACGGTTACGGCGTGAAAACCGAGAAAATTGACGGCGCAGAATACTTAATTCTGTCCGAATCTGATGTGTTAGCAATCGTTGAGTAATTATTTTTGTAGTAGTTTTTTGAGGAGATAACCATGGCTGCAAAAGACGTATTATTTGCTAATGACGCACGTCAAAAAATGCTGAAAGGTGTGAACTTACTGGCGGACGCAGTAAAAGTGACACTAGGCCCGAAAGGCCGCAACGTTGTGCTTGATAAATCTTACGGCGCGCCAACCATCACCAAAGATGGCGTGTCTGTAGCGAAAGAAATCGAACTGAAAGATAAGTTCGAAAACATGGGCGCACAAATGGTGAAACAAGTGGCGTCCAAAGCGAATGATGAAGCGGGTGACGGTACAACGACGGCTACCGTACTGGCGCAATCTTTCATCAATGAAGGTCTTAAAGCGGTAGCCTCTGGCATGAACCCAATGGACCTAAAACGTGGTATCGACAAAGCCACTGAAGCGGCGGTTGAGAAACTACGTGAAATGTCTAAGCCATGCAGTGACAAAGAATCCATCACCCAAGTGGGTAGCATTTCTGCAAACAGCGATCGCGCGATCGGTGAAATCATTGCAGAAGCGATGGAAAAAGTGGGTCGCAATGGCGTGATTACGGTGGAAGAGGGCCAAGGTCTAAACAACGAACTGTCTGTGGTTGAAGGTATGCAATTTGACCGCGGTTACTTGTCGCCATACTTCATCACTAACCAAGAAAATGGCAGCGTCGAGCTAGACAACCCTTACATCCTATTGGTGGACAAAAAAGTCAGCAGCATCCGCGAGCTATTGCCTGTACTAGAAGAAGTGGCGAAATCTTCTCGCTCGCTATTGATCATTGCTGAAGACATCGAAGGTGAAGCGCTAGCGACATTGGTTGTGAACAACATGCGCGGCATCGTGCGTGCGACCGCGGTGAAAGCGCCTGGCTTTGGTGACAACCGTAAAGCGATGATGGAAGACATTGCGGTACTAACTGCTGGTACGGTCATCTCTGAAGAAATCGGCCTAGAGCTCGAAAAAGCAACGTTAGAGCAACTAGGTAGTGCGAAGAAAGTTACCATCACCAAAGACACAACAACCATTGTGGGTGGTGCAGCAGAAGCAAGCGCGATTGCTGATCGTGTGGCTTCGATTGAAAAACAAATCGAAACAACCACTTCTCAATACGACAAAGATAAGCTTCAACAACGTGTTGCGAAGCTTTCTGGCGGCGTAGCGGTGATCAAGATCGGCGCTGCAACCGAAGTTGAGATGAAAGAGAAGAAAGACCGCGTGGACGATGCGCTACACGCTACCCGCGCAGCGGTTGAAGAAGGTATTGTTGCTGGTGGTGGTGTTGCCCTAACTAAGATCGCGAAAGAATTGGCGGATCTAAAAGGCGACAATGATGACCAAAACGTGGGTATCCGAGTTGCGCTACGTGCAATGGAAGAGCCTCTTCGTCAAATCGCAACTAACGCAGGTGACGAAGCTTCTGTTGTGGCGAACGCTGTTAAAGCGGGTGATGCCGATTACGGTTACAACGCTGCAACAGGTGAATACGGCAACATGATCGAAATGGGCATCTTGGACCCTGCGAAAGTAACACGTTCAGCGCTTCAATTCGCAGCGTCTGTTGCTGGCTTGATGATCACCACTGAAGCGATGATCACCAACCACGTTGAAGACAAAGAACTTGATATCTAACGTCATCAATCGTTAGTGATTAAGTAAGCGTTAAAATAACAATAATATTGCAAAACCTAAGCGGGCTCGCTTGAGCCCGCTAATCAGTCATTTGAGGTAAGTGTTATGACCCGTTTACCTGCGTTTTCTTTCTCAATATCTGAGCCGGGCGGTAATGAAGCTTCGTCAACGTGGCCGACTGCTATTCACTTCCCCCTCGTTCCAGCTGGGCCAGAGTTTTCAATCGAAAATGCTCTGCCTAAACGTCCGACAGTGACGATATTCACTATCGATCTGTCTCAGTTATTTAAAGGGGACGCTCGGGTCATCCATTAACTGTATCGAAACAGCCAGCGCACGTTGGCTGTTTTTTTCTAATTTAAAGTATTGATAATGTTGATTTTTATTTGATTGCTGCCACTTGTTCAATGATCAATTTGAACTGGGGTAATCGGACCGCAAGCGTACTACACCTTTAAGCCCAGCATTGCGCCGAAAATGATCAATCCCGCCCCACATGCTTGATTGAGTCGATGCTTAATCTTCAACAAGAAAGCTTGTAGCTGGGGTGACGTGAATAAAACAGCAACGATAGAAAACCAAATACCATGCAGCGCAATCATATAAATCCCGTAGAACAAGGCGATGTGTTGCTGACTAGAGTCGGGAGAAATCACTTGGCTAAAAATACTCAGAAAAAACAGCATCGTCTTGGGATTGAGTAAATTACACAGAAATCCCTGCATGAAAAATCGCCACATTGAATACTCGCTCTGTTGAACGGTTTCTGAGTTTGATGCAGGTTGCGAGGAGAATATTCCTTTAATCCCAAGGTAGACAAGATAAGCGGCCCCAAGATAGCGCACGAGATTAAACAACCATTCATTTTGTGAAATTAAGTAACTGATCCCCAGCATGGAGTAAGCGATGTGGATGCTGATCGCCATGCTGATACCAATCGCACTGTACACGCCTGCTTTTCGTCCTTGATTTAAGCTATTTCTTAATACCAAAACAAAGTCTGCGCCAGGGCTAATAACAATAAGCACACCTAATAACGCAAGAGTTACAAATTCCATATCGATTTCCTGTTTGAATGATGAAGTCTGGGATGTAGCGGAATTGTAGGCGTCTTTATTACTGACTATAATCGAAAAATATTCCCATATTGGTGAGAAAAACTCACAGATGCGTCACCTGAAATCTTTTTATGTATTCCACGTTGCGGCGAGCTCTTCAAGCTACACTGAAGCGGCTGACAAACTGAACATTACCCACGGAGCCGTGAGTAAGCAGATCAAGCAACTTGAGCAATATCTGTCTCAACCTTTGTTCTTCAAAGAGGGCAGGAAAGTCGTGTTGACGGCAGAAGGCGAATTACTCAAGACATACACAGAAACGGCATTCCAAACGCTAGAAACAGGCGTGAATACGCTTATTCAAGAGAAGCATCAGCATCTTGAAGTGTCTTGTGAACCGACATTAACCATGCGCTGGTTGATGCCAAGGTTGGCCGCGTTTAATGATGAACACCGTGCTGATGTTCGTTTGTCGACGGCTGGTGGCCCGGTAACATTAGGATCAACTGGGCTTTCGATGGCGATTCGTCGAGACGATTTTGCGCAGCATCACGATTACGACAAAACCATTCTTGTGGAAGAGTGGGTGGGGCCGGTATTTTCTCCTGAGTATTGGCAATCCATTAAAGACAATTTGAAAGCAGCTCGATTGTTGAATAGCCAAACCAGACCGAATGCTTGGGCGGATTGGCAGCAATCAACACGTTGTGAAACTTTCAACGGCAACACTCAGCAATCATTCGCGCATTTTTATTTTTGCATACAAGCCGCAGTGGATGGCTTAGGCGTCGCAATGGGATCGTATCCTTTTGTCATGGACGATATTAAGCGTGGTAATTTGGTCGCACCATTTGGGTTTTCTCCATCAAGTTGCAATTACGTTTTATTGAGTCAAGATAAAAAGCGTACAGAACTCGAACATAAATTTATCACGTGGTTACAAACGCAAATGGCAGAGTGTGTGCCACTGTCATCACAGCAGATTACGCAAGGCGAATAGAAGGCATAGAGCGAGATTACGTCAGTCAGTTTTATGGAAAAAGGCTTAGGAAATTGGAAATGGAAAACCTCAATATTGTTGAAATCAAATCATTTGTTCCGGCGAAAGATTACGCGCTATCAAAACGCTTTTATGAGGCGATTGGCTTTGAAATGGCGTCGGACTTCGGTGATGTAGCATACTTCTCTCAAGGTAGCTGCGCGTTTCTTTTACAGAATTTTTATGAGCCAGAACACGGCAATAACTTCATGATGCACTTGCTCGTAGAAGACGCAGAAAGTTGGCATCAGCACTTATCCAAAGTGGGTCATGAGGAATTTGGTTCGCGTTTGACAGAGCTAGTCGAGCAACCTTGGGGCATACGCGAATGTTGTTTGTTTGACCCTAGTGGCGTTTTATGGCGAATTGGCCAGAACATGAATACTGACTAAAGCCAGTCTTATTTTCACCGCATCTACGCGCAGGTATTGAGATCTCGATATCTGCGCGTTTTCTTTTTTACTTAGCCTTGCCAACGTTTGTAGCGCACTCACGCCTTTTTCGAGGTGGTGTGCGATGGGCTAACGCCAAAAAACTCCTCAAGCAGCATGGCTTTGAGTTCCGCTCTGACTTCTGCGCCACCGATTAACGCCAAAAGTGCGAGTCCTCCTGGAATAAGGATGACCATTAATATCGGTCTTAAAATATACGAAAAGCAGAAGATGGTCGGGAAGAAAATCAATCCTTGGCCTAGTTTGTTTAATACGTACATGAGCGATTCCTTTTGTTTTTATATAAAATGAGCATGATCAATTTTATAAATGAGCGCGCTCAATTTGTCAATCTCAACCACGCAAGGTATGATCCTTTCAGGCTCATTAAGCAGACACATCAATGACGAAGCGACAACAAACCAGAGATAAAATTCTAAAAGCCGCATGGGCATCTTTTGCTCAAAATGGCTATGACATGACGACCACAAGGCAGATAGCGAGAGAAGCAGGAGTAGCCGATGGCACAGTGTTTAGCCATTTCCCGACTAAACTGTCGATTTTGCGCGAAGGGATGCTGGCGCAACTGCAACAGATCAGCCAAGAAACGCTAGTCAGTGTGGAAGGTAAAACCGATATCGACATTGGTTTGGCGCTGACGGAGAAATACTATCGCTACTATTTTGCGAACGTTGAGCTGAGCCGAGCTTTGTTGAAAGAAGTGATTTGGGATTTGGATTATTATCAGTCGTTTAACCAAGCTTTGTTTCAATCTGTAAACGGAAGCTCCGTCCTTGAGGGAAAAATACCGCTGATTTTTGACTGCTATTTTATGACGTTAATCTCGCACTTGAGCCGTGCAGAACCGGATGTTGAAGCGGCACTTGAAGAGCTTCATGCTAAGTTTCAGCAAATCATTGCGACTGCATAACATGGCCCCAACGCAGGATCTGAAAGAATATACTGCCTGTCATCTTATTTGCTGGACTCCCATTTTCTCGTTTCAGTTGGTGTCTCACCAAATAGCCGCTTGTAGCTTTGACTGAACTGCCCGAGATGGAAAAAACCAAAGTCAAAAGCGATTTCTGCAATTGTTCGATTATCTTCAGGGCTTTGTAGCACTCTACGTACTTGATTCAGGCGCATTCGATGTATGAACTGCTTTGGGGAAGTATTACAGCAATGTTCAAAGGTGTACTGTAGTGTGCGACGACTGACGTGTACTGCATCACACAGTTCACTGACGGTTATCGGTGTACGGTAGTCTAGATCCTGTAGCTGTTGTTTTATACGGTGCATCACGTGTTGACGATGAGAGATTGATATCGGATGGCTCGTGTGCAGTGAACTGAGTGAGAACAGCTCCAGCACAATATCTTTTAAGATTGCTTGATGTGTGGTTTCAGACCATCTTGGTTCGGCGGAACCAAGTAACATGCCTAAGTAGTATTTAAGTTGTTGAATGTGTTTTTCCGTCAAACCCGTTAAGTGTAATGTGTTGTTTTGGATACTCCCAAGCTCAAGTTGATTTTCTATGATGTGAACGAAGTTTTTGTCGAGCACTATTCCATAGATAGAAAACTGCTCCGGTGTCATTAACTCAAAATCAGCGCCACCTTGCCTAAGCAAAAGTTGGCTTGAATTAAACTGACTGTGATTTAGGTGTAGCGGCTTATTTTCCGCACTCAAACCCAACCAAATACCTCCCTCTTCAACCCTGCATTGCTGTCTTAGCGAGCGGTTACTGTCTTCACGAAATACATGGAAATTGGGAAATCGTCGTTCTCGAATTTGACCTAAAAATCGACCATCGCTGAGTTGGTCATATTCCTGTTGCCAGTTTATCAGACTCGCAGCTTGTTGGTTTGCATCCTTAGTGTGATGGATGCACAGCATTGGTGCAGTTTGGGGCATTTGGTTACTCATCCTTGTGATGCTCATTCCTTTTTTGTGAGTCATGTTGGAGCAGTATTTACATAACTCATTGTTTATTATTGGTTTATAAATGTTGCCAGTTTTTGATAACGCTACGGAACACATTTAGCAATACTTTCTTAAAGCTTATTGATAGTTCAGCAAAAAGCGAACCAAATAGTGAAGAGGAAGAGCAATGACGGCAACTTATCGTCGGCAACAAGGAAGTAAAGTCTATACCTTTAAGTCATTAGCTGACTTGATGGCGAAAGCGACACCGGAGCGCTCAGGCGATGCGTTAGCCGGGGTTTGTGCTCAGTCAGCGGCAGAACGTGTAGTCGCACAAATGGCGCTGTCTGAGTTACCACTTAAAACGTTTCTTAACGAGGCGGTTATTCCATACGAAAGCGACGATATCACTCGCCTAATTATCGATACGCATGACCTTGAAGCCTTTAAGCCGATTGAGCACTTGACGGTCGGAGATTTTCGAAATTGGCTGCTGAGTGAAGAAGCCGATGGTGAAACGTTGGCTAAAATTCGTCAAGGTTTAACACCAGAAATGGTGGCCGCAGTCAGTAAGATTATGCGCAACCAGGATTTGATTCTCGTTGCTAAAAAATGCCAAGTTGTCACGGCTTTTCGGAATACGATTGGTTTGCCGAGTCGCCTGTCTACTCGCTTACAGCCGAATCATCCCACTGATTCTCTCAACGGTATCGCAGCGACCATTTTTGATGGTCTGATGTACGGAAATGGCGATGCGGTTATCGGTATCAATCCGGCAACAGATAATGTACCTCAAGCTATTAAGTTAATGAACTTAATGGATGAGGTGATTCAACACTATCAAATACCGACTCAGTCTTGTGTGTTAACTCATGTCACGAACACGATCGAAGCCATTGAAATGG
Organism: Vibrio sp. OPT41; assembly: GCF_015163595.1. Classification (NCBI taxonomy): domain Bacteria; kingdom Pseudomonadati; phylum Pseudomonadota; class Gammaproteobacteria; order Vibrionales; family Vibrionaceae; genus Vibrio; species Vibrio sp. OPT41. Next base: position 151,463 of record NZ_JADDYH010000067.1, read on the forward strand.
GTGCACCAGTCGATCTCGTTTTTCAGTCGATAGGCGGCACGCAAGGGACGAATGATACCTTCGGAATCGACTTGTCGATTTTGAAAGAGGCCCATGAAGCCGCGTTGTCTTTGAATCGAGGCAGTGTAGGAAACAATGTGATGTATTTTGAGACCGGACAAGGTACAGCGCTGTCTGCGAATGCATTTCATGGGGTCGATCAACAGACTTGTGAAGCCCGCGCTTATGCTGTCGCGAAACAGTTCGATCCTTTGTTGGTTAATACTGTCGTTGGGTTTATTGGCCCTGAGTATCTGTTTGATGGCAAACAGATCATTCGTGCTGGGCTTGAAGATCATTTCTGTGGGAAGTTGCTTGGTTTACCTATGGGTTGCGATATCTGTTACACCAATCATGCCTATGCCGATCAGAATGACATGGATAACTTGCTGACACTATTAGGTGTGGCCGAGTGCTCGTTCATCATGGGTATTCCAGGGTCTGATGACATCATGCTCAACTATCAAACTACCTCATTTCACGATGCCCTTTACGCAAGAAAAGTACTCGGTTTGAAGCCAGCACCAGAGTTTGAACAATGGTTAATGGAGATGCAGATTTTCGAGAGCGTGCAAGACGTTCGGTTAAGTGAGCAAATCTCTCGCTCGTTTTCGGGAGCAATTAACCAACTGAATAAGGGGTATTCTCATGGGTAAAGTAATCACCATTGCTCAGTCCCCACAAGATGAGTCTGAAGTTGTCACACATAACCCTTGGGGCAAGTTACGCGACTTCACCTCTGCTCGGATCGCTCTGGGTCGCAGCGGGAACAGTGTACCAACCAACGAGTTACTCTCATTTCAGCTGGATCACGCCCAAGCTATGGATGCAGTGCATTGCAGTTTGAATATTGAGTCTCTCGTTGCTGGTTTGTCGGACTCTTACTCGATTCTTGAAAATACCTTAGAACCTCCAGTGGTAGTGAGCAGTCAAGTGAGTGACCGGCTTATGTACCTGCAAAGGCCCGATTTAGGAAGGCTGCTTGATGAATCTTCTTGGCAAACGCTCAACTTGATAGCAAATGAGCATAACACTGACATTGATCTTGCGATTGTTATTGCTGATGGACTTTCTTCCGTCGCAATTCAAAACCATGCCGTGCCTGTTGTTACTCGATTGATTTCTCTTTTAAGCGCTGATGATGAACATCAATGGAAATTCGCACCTATCACAATCGTAAAGCAAGGAAGAGTAGCGGTAGGGGATGATGTTGGTGAATGTTTTAACGCCAAGGCCGTGCTGGTTTTAATTGGAGAGAGGCCCGGTCTAACTTCTCCGGATAGCATGGGTATGTATCTCACTTGGGGGGCTAAACGAGGCTCTAAAGATTCCCAAAGAAACTGCATTTCCAATGTGCGTCCCCAGGGGCTCAACTATGACGATGCCTGTGAACGCGCATTTTACTTGCTCAAGGAGGCTCGAAAATTACAACTGTCAGGAGTGAACCTGAAAGATCGCTCCGATATCAATGAGCCAAGTGGCGCAAGCGTTGAAGATAAACACAGCGACAACTTTTTAATTTCATCAAAGTAGAAGGATTTACTATGTCTAAACATCAGGAGTACTTGGCCAAAAGGCAGCTAAAAAGAGGCACCGCAGGTTGGATTTTACTTGCTGGCTTAGGTGTCTCGTATGTTATATCTGGTGACTTTGCCGGTTGGAACTTTGGCATCGCTCAAGCAGGATGGGGAGGCTTTCTTATTGCTGCTATCGCGATGGCAATAATGTATTTCACGCTAGTATTGTCTTTAGCTGAAATGTCTGCGGCGATTCCTGCTGCGGGTGGTGGTTACAGCTTCGCAAGACAGGCGATGGGGCCGACAGGCGGCTTTTTCACTGGCTTATCAGTTTTGATTGAATATGCGCTCGCGCCTGCTGCGATAGTGATTTTTATTGGCTCAGCAGTGAATGAATTGGTTGGTATCGATGGCCCTGTTGTTTACGCACTTTTCTACGCCGTCTTTATCGCTATTCATATGGCAGGGGTAGGCGAAGCTCTCAAAGTAATGATGGTCATCAGCGGTTTGGCTGTGCTAGCTATTCTCATTACTGCTGCTGTGCTTATTGGTCATTTTGATGTTAACAACTTATTCGATATTGCTCCGGCGACGGCTCAGGCAACAGAAATCTTGCCGTTTGGGTGGTATGGCGTATGGGCTGCGTTGCCATTTGCAATGTGGTTGTTTCTTGCGGTTGAAGGTGTGCCTTTAGCGGCAGAGGAGGCAAAAAATCCGGCAAAAGATGTTCCCAAAGGCATCATTGGTGCGATGCTGTTTTTATTGCTAACCGCAACTCTCGTAGTCGTCCTTTTGGCTGGTGCGGTTGGCTCAAAGGTCATAGGCGATAGCGCGGTGCCATTAGTTGACGCCCTAAAGCTTACGGGCAATTCAACGGTAGCAATGGCCGTGAACTTACTTGGATTGGCTGGCCTTATCGCTTCTTTCTTTTCAATCATTTATGGTTACAGTCGCTTGGTGTTTGCGCTTTCCCGCGCGGGTTATTTACCGCAAACTTTGTCATTAACCAGTGACAAAAAAGTGCCTTCTCGTGCGCTTTTGGTTCCGGGCGTTTTTGGGTTCTTGGTTTCACTTACGGGTGAGGGGGACTTAATCTTGGCGATGGCTGTTGTCGGTGCGACTGTATCGTACGCATTAATGTCCTTGAGCCATATTTTATTGCGAATTAAACAGCCGGAATTAACTCGTCCATATAAAACGCCTGGTGGGATAATTACTTCGAGTATTTCTCTGGTGCTTTCTTTGATCGCAATGACAGGTGTTTATGCTTTTGATCCCTCAGCCTTTTTCATGACAATGGGATTGTTTCTTATCGGTGGTGTTTATTATGGGTTATACAGCCGCAACAAACTGGTGGCAGCAACCGCCGAGGAAGAGTTTGCCATGCTGTCTGTAGCAGAGCTAGAGCTTGAATCAGATGTCGTACGATAGTCACTTTGATTCTTGTTATTCAGCATATTAAGGGAGCCATAGGCTCCCTTTGTCATTTCTATCAAAAGTGCATAGCGCACAAATGCATCACTTTAACTTTATAAGCGGTTAATCATGTGAAAGTCTAGTCTGGATAACGATGGCGCAAATCCATCACAGGTAAAGGTTAAGTTTTCAAGGAAAGGTCATGATAAATAAGATATTTAATACACTTTTGGGAACAGAGTTACCGATTATTCAAGCACCAATGGCCGGTGTGCAAGACAGCCAAATGACCATAGCCGTCAGTAATGTTGGCGGGCTTGGCTCGTTACCTTGTGGAATGCTGAACAAAGACGCCATCGTAAAAGAACTTCAACTTATCAAGCAGGCAACTAACCGACCGTTTAACCTCAATTTCTTTTGCCATGAAATGCCGGAGTATGACGGCAACAAGCACGAAAAGTGGCAAAAAACGCTGCAACCGTATTTTTCCGAGGTTGATGCAACCGTTCAGGCTCAGCCAAACGCTCCGACAAGGATGCCTTTCAATCATGATATTGCTGACGCGATTGAACCATTTGCACCGCCAGTGATCAGTTTCCACTTTGGTTTGCCAGACGATGATCTGTTAGCTCGAATTAGAGGGTGGGGAGGGAAGATCCTTTCGTCAGCGACCACGGTGGACGAAGCACTTTGGCTAGAAGCAAAAGGCGTTGACGGTATTATCGCCCAAGGCTTGGAGGCTGGTGGACACCGAGGTATGTTTTTATCGGATGATTTAACTACTCAATTAAGTTTGATTGCGTTATTACCACAAATCGCCAAACGGGTGAATTTGCCTGTTATTGCTGCAGGCGGAATCGCTGATAGAAGAGGGGTGGAAGCCGCGTTGAGATTAGGAGCGAGTGCCGTTCAAGTTGGCAGCGCCTATTTGTTGTGTGATGAGGCGAAAACATCGTCTTTACATCGATATGCCATTGCCAGTGAACGCGCGCAACATACCGCTGTGACCAATGTTTTCTCGGGCCGACCAGCGAGAGGCATTGTGAATCGCGCAATGTCGGAGCTAGGCTACATCAGTGAGTTTGCGCCGAAATTCCCATACGCATCCATTGAAATGGCTCAACTAAGAGCGCTTATGGAAAAGCAAAACCGAGATGAATTCACACCGTTGTGGTGCGGACAAAACTCGTCGGGTTGTAAGGAAATATCGGCGGCAGAAATGACATTGTCATTAATGGAAGGCATCGATTTTAACTGATATGCATCTTGCCTTTTAAAGCGATGCTGACTGAATGGTTACGAGTTATCCCTGTATTTATGTAGTAAATCTAATGGGATGTGGCAGTAATCATTCGGAAAGTTTGTGAGTCTGTCTTGGTGCTCATCATCACTTGGTACATAATTTGTGAGTGGCAGTACTTCTACGGCGATCTTGTCGGCGTCCGGTCGTGCTGCGATAAACGCTTTCGCGATGGTGAGATGCTGTTCGTTTTGGCTATAAACACCAGTACGGTACTTCTCACCTACGTCTTCACCTTGCTTGTTAACGCTGTAAGGGTCGATTATCTCAAACAAATACCCCATTAAAGTTTCAACCGAAACTTGCTCAGCATCGAACTGGGTTTTCACGCACTCTGCGTAGCCATCGTATTCGGATTGAGTGTTATCCGTTGTGCCATTTGCTCGCCCGGCTTCTGTGTTGATTACGCCCGGAAGGTGGCGCATAAATTCTTGCACGCCCCAAAGGCAGCCGCCAGCGAAGTAAATTTCTTCCATCACTTTTATCCTAGTCTTTACCGTTGTTGGGATGTAGGGAGCTAACCCCTCTTCTTCTATCCCATTTCCGTTGCCCTATTATCTGTTGATGGGAGCGAGATTCGCAAGGTACAGCTTGGCTAATCAGACCACGCGTTTTTTCCTTTTTACTTTCAATTTCTTTTCATATGAAACATCAGGTGAGTATACTGTAAGCCCATCAATAAGGAGCGAACCTGTGAACCCAAGACAAAATGAAATCCTGCAATTAGTGAACGACCGTAAACGCGTTCAAGTCACGGAGCTTTCTGACATCATTGGCGTGTCGGGTGTGACCATCAGACAGGATTTGAACTTTCTGGAGCAACAGGGCTACCTAAAGCGCATTCACGGCGCAGCTACCGCGTTGCAAAGTGATGACATTGATGCCCGCCTAGAAGTACGTTTCGATATTAAACAATCGCTCGCAAACCAAGCTGCGGATTTGGTCGCACCGAATGAGACAGTGCTGATTGAAGGAGGCAGTGCCAATGCGTTGTTGGCTCGGACATTGGCTGAGCGCGGCGATGTGACCATCATTACGCCATCGGCGTATATCGCCCATCTCATCCGTAACACTTCTGCCAACATTATCTTGCTTGGTGGCGTATATCAGCACCAAGGCGAGAGTTTGGTCGGACCGCTGACTAAGTTGTGTATTGAGAACATTCATTTCAGCACAGCCTTTTTGGGTATTGACGGCTTCCATCAAGACACTGGCTTTACTAGCCGCGACATGATGCGCGCTGAGATTGCAGAAACCATCATTGCGAAAAAAAGGCGCAATATTGTTCTAACGGATTCTAGTAAATTTGGGCAGATTTATCCCTCATCAATTGGTAAGACTGACGAAATATCAGTGCTGCTGACTGACAAAGCCGCTCCGAAAAGTGACCTTGAACAAATCAAAAAGCGAGGTGTGGAAGTCATATTAGGCTGATTAAGCCACGCTTCGTTTTCGCTTCGCGAGCATTGCTGTTGGGGAGAAACCGGTGACTAGCATAGTGCCGCTAAGCACTAGAATTGTTCCAATGATGGTGTTAGAGCCGACGGGCTCATCTAGCACCAAGTAGCCCCATAAGATACCAAAAACAGGAACAAGAAAAGTGACAGTCAGTGCTGACGCTGGGCCGATATCAGAAACTAAGCGGAAATAGAGCAAATAAGCGAACCCTGTGCATACAACGCCGAGCGTGACAACAGAGCTCCATTCGAAATGACTTGGTTCTGCACGCATTGGTAAGAATGGTAGCAGCGGCAGTACCCAAATAACCGCCGCCCACATGCTGCCGTGAGCATTGTCAAAAGCAGGTACTTGTGGCGCATTTTTAGTGTAGTTGGTAGCAATGCCATAGCTGAAAGAAGCCATCAAACTGGCGGCAATAGGGAGCATGGCTTCTTCACCTATGGTTGAAGTATCTAAGCCGACCAAGACTGCAACGCCTCCAATGCCTATTAGCATACCGAGAACAGATTTCGCTGTGAGTGGGCTGCGGTACCAAACAAAGCCAACTAGTGCTCCCCATATTGGGGCGGTTGAGTTCAATATTGCTAAAGTTGATGCATTCAGGGTCTGGGCTGCGTACGCAAAGAGTAAAAATGGAACTGCGCTATTGAATAAGCCAATAATAAAGAAGTGTTTAGTATGCGCAGTTAACGTGAGTTTCTTCTTCAAATATACGGCGATCAATAACAAAGCGACGGCGGCAAATGTAACTCGAAATTCGATTAAGTAAGCTGGCCCGAATGTGTTGGCGGCGACTCGCATAAACAGAAACGAGCCACCCCAAATAGCAGCGAGGCAGAGTAAGCGAAAAAAACTGACGGCAGTCATTTGACATCCTTGGTCGAGGTCTAGCGCCTCATCGATTAATTGTTGCGCTAACAGTGAATTAAACCAAGGATGAGGTCAACCAGAAATGTAATGCCAGTTCCGGATCTGGCTAGCTTGGGCTCACGTTGATGGTGTGTTGTTGATTTGTGATGACTTAATGGCTCTCTGACCATACTGCGAATTCATTTCCACTCGGTTCAGTGAAGTGGAATCGACAGCCGCCGGGGAATTCGAAAATAGGGCGGATAATTTTTCCACCATGCTGCTCTACTTTTGTCTGAGTGGCCTGAATGTCTGAGCTATAAAATACTAAAAGTGCGCCACCATTTGCGGTTTGGTTTATAAACTCAGATTTGAAGAATCCGCCATCCAACCCTTGTCCTGAAAATGCAGAATATTCTGGACCATAATCGGTAAAGCTCCAGTCAAAAGCACGCTCAAAAAATTGTTTGGTCGCACTGACATTAGTGGAACCAAATTCAACGTAATTCAATTTTTCGTGTTGATGCATGGTGAAATCCTTCTCGGTTACTATCGTTTCTAGGCGAACTTTTCTACGATGATGTCGTCCGCTTTCTCGACAAATAATGCGCCATTATCTCTGAGCTCTGTCAGCACATTCTCTACATTATCAGGCAGCACCGCTCGAGTTGAAGCAAGATTAACTACCACATTGTAGCCAAGTTCCAGCGCTTGCATGACGGATTTTTTCACGCAAAAGTCCAAGGCAAGGCCACCGATAACTAAGGTATCAATCCCGTTGAACTTTAGAAATTCATGCGCACCTGTCGTTTTGGTGTCGGCAATATCATGGAAAAAAATACCGTAAGGGTGCGCATCAGGATCCATGCCTTTATTAACTTGAAAATCGTAGTCCAACACGGGTGGTAAACCATCTAGCAGCTCAGAACCTGTTGTGCCAAGCACACAGTGACGGTTCCACTTTATATCCACATTCGGTAAACCAACGGGCTCAAGCATATTGGATGGCGATTCTGCATCCCATTTTGCTTTCGGTGGGTGTAAGTCACGACTGACCAGTTTTAATCGGCCTTTGGCATGATTACTCAGAAGCTCCGGTACGATTTCCAACGCACCTGCAACGGGCAGTTCATTTGGACATAACTCACTAAAGCCTTTCTCTGGATCAACGTCGATCACTGCTGTAGTTTGATAGTTTACTCGAACAGTCATGGCAGACTCCTTGTCTGTCAGATTGTCTGCGTTTATCCACGCAAACAGTTTTGAAAAAAGGTTACTTCGTCGCTAGTCAGCGTATATACCATTGCGGGTTTTCCACCTTTGCCTTTGTTGGTTGAAGCGACTTTATTAGTGGGTTTTAGTACGCCTGAATCTATCAAGCGGCGCTTAATCGTCATTCGGCTGATATCAATACCAAACTCTTGATAAGCAGAAATGATGTCCGCAACCAAAAACTCTTTGTCTAATGCAAACAAAAGAACCGATGTGTATTCAATGGATGCACGAAGCTTTTGCCACGCTTTTTCAATGGTTTTTTGATGATCAAATGCGAGGGTTTCTTCTCCATTGAGAATAGCCTGTAGCGAAAACCATTTAAGTTGGCATTCCGGTACACCTGCATTATTTATTTGCTCTACATTGTTACGATCAACTAAGGCGTAGTGCGTAATGTTTAAGCTCCAGTCTTCTGGATCGCGTTTTGGATCACCGTCGATAAACGCTTCGCTAAAATGGCGAGGGTAGGTATGGATTTTCTCACGGCAAATTCGGCGACGCGCCGCTTCAAAGTTTTCATCGGCCGGGCGTCCGCCTTCACTGGTTAAGTCTTTATCAAAGACAAATCCGCCCGGTAGTGCCCAGACTCCATGGTATGGCCGATTTGGATTTGAACGTTTAATCAACAACACTTCCAATCCCTTATCGGCACAGCCAGATAGCCTGAATGGAATAATGTCGACAGATACGATCATGGTTGGGTCCTAATATTGATTTGTAAGTAATCTAGCGCATAACAAGTGGTCAATCAATGGGTAAGTAACGAGTTGTTAGAAACGTTTTTGGTAGTGTTCGTAATACGGTTTGAGCATAAATTTACGGATGACTCTGACTTATTCACAATGCTTGCTCGAATTCTAGACAAAAAAACCTTATAAAAATGAGTGGTTAGTAACAAAAGTTGACAAACTATAGATGGGTGTTTATTGTTTACGCAAATTAGTTAGTAACAAAAAGTTATATACCCAGGAAGGGCATGTAGAAGGGCACCTAATGACCACCAAACTATTTTCTTCCCGCATCATTCAAAGTGCTTTGGATTTCGATGTCTACAAAGTCAATATGATGAGCGCTGTAACAGCGCTTTACCCTGATGCGATGGTGTCATATAAGTTTATCGTGCGCAGTGAGGAAGACCTCTCTGAGCTTTTGCCCGAGGTAAAAGCCGAAGTCCTTAAACTGCAAGATATTCAATTTACGCAAGAAGAAATTGAATATATTAAGCGTGTCGCGCCTTACCTGAATCCTGACTTTGTTGATGCACTGCGCCATTTCCGTTTCAACCCACAAAGCGATGTCTCTTTCCATAACAAAGCCATGGCTGATGGCTCAAGCCAGTTAAGAATTACCATTAACGGTTTGTGGCGAGACACCATCTTGTACGAAACGATCATCATGAGCATCGTGTCTGAAGTTCGTAGCCGTCAGCGTTGGTCAGATATCCCTGTTGCGCAATTTACCACTGTTTTAGAAGAGAAAGTTCGACACCTAAAGTCGGAACTAAAACGTCGTAACATTACTAACTTTAAATTTTCTGACATGTCGACGCGTCGACGTTTTTCCTTTCAAGCTCAGCGCACTATGCTGGAATATTTGTGCCAGGAAGTGCCGGAATGTTTGACAGGAACAAGCAACTATCACTTAGCAAAAGAGCTAAACTTGACGCCTATCGGCACGGTTGCTCATGAATGGTTTATGGGACACCAAGCTCTGGTGAATGTGCGAGATTCGCAAAAAGTGGCGTTGCAACGTTGGCAAAAAATGTTTAATGGTGCACTAGGTATTGCGTTAACCGATACGATTGGTATCGATGCTTTCCTTAAAGACTTTGATGAAGAACTAAGTAACGCGTACTTCGGTGTACGTCACGATAGTGGTTGCCCTTATAGCTGGGGTGAAAAAATGATTGCACACTACCAGTCGCTGAATATAGACCCATTAACAAAAACACTGGTGTTTACCGACGGACTTAACTTCGAACAAGCGTTAGATATTTGCGAGTATTTCCAAGGACGTATTCAGGTGAGTTTTGGTATCGGTACTTTTCTTGCCAATGATATGGGTGATTATGTCAATAAAGATGGTGACGCCTACCAGCCACTTTCTATCGTGATAAAAATGGTCACGTGCAATGGTTCACCGGTCGCCAAAATCAGTGACGAACCTGAGAAAGCCATGTGTGAAGATATCTTCTTTTTGATGAATCTCAAGCGCCGCTTTGAACAACCTCTTGATTTAAATGAGTGTCGTAAAATGATTGATCGTTTAGAAACTGAAGGTCAAAATTATCTCATCGACGTGTAGGCGTTATCCTCTCTCCTTGATAAGCACCCTCTATCGTTACGACAAATTTATATAGGTAAACGTGGAGGGTGATTTCGTTATAGTAATATACAGAAGTAACCAGATACAGCGCAGGAAAGCACTCAAAAGTTGATGTGTTATCTGCCTTTGATTGGTGTAAATCGATACGTTACAGCATTGTGGACGGTGTATCTCATCCGACACTAAACTCAGTCTAATCACGTAGTTTATTCCCACGTACCATGAGCTCACTCGGGTATAGACGTCTATCTGCTTTTATGACTTTGGGCTTCACGTAGTTGCTTGAATCAGGAGTCAAAATGAACCTAGTAGTACATTTGCAAAAGAAAGCGATCCGAAAATATGGCTATGAGATGGCCACTCGCCAAGCATGGAGGTGTGGTATCAAGGCAAATCTTGTAAAGCGCGTGATTGGCCTTTTTAAAGGACAAATTGTTTGTGTGGTTGAAGGTTGCCGAGCAGAGTTTTCTTCTCCTCTTAATAACCCCCTTCACGAAGATGACAAGCAGGGGCGATATGTGTTTGTTGGCGGTGTATGCTGGGAACCAAATAACATTATAGCGCCTGGTTTCCCTGATTTTATGTTTATGCACGTGCGTAATCTAAGCCACCGTCATAAGTATTTAACGGATGACGAACTATTTTTGAGCTTGGCTTAAAAATAAATCTCATAGACTAGTCCAGCCCAATCATAATCAGTAGTGATACAGTTTTATCTCTGTTGACATTCTGCTGAGTGTTTCTTGACGTACCTCTTATAAAACAGTGTTTCTTTACTTGTTAATAACAGAGGGTTTGTTTTCGTCTGATGTGATTTCCCTTTTGCGATTTACCATAACGCTCATCAAAGCAAACCATACTGGGATGTAAATCATGAATATGAAATCTATCGCAATTGCAACGGCAGTTGTTGCTGTACTAGCAGGCTGTAAAGACAAAACGCCACCAGCTTCAACTCAAGCAAACATTACTTTGGTTGAAGCGGTGACTGAAACGGTGAAAAAGCCGCACCAAGTATGTAAAGACGTGGTAGTAACCGAGCAAGTTGCCCCTGCGGATGACAATAAAATTATTGGTACGGTTGGTGGCGCAGCAGCTGGAGCAGCGCTGGGCAACCAAATCGGTGGTGGCTCAGGTAAAGTGATTGCAACTGCAGCTGGTACGATTGCTGGTGCACTGACAGGTCGTAAGATCCAGGAAAATGTGCAAAAAGGTGATGTAGTAACAACGACGAAAAAACAGTGTCATACAGAATATACGACATCTGATAAAGTAGTGGGTTACGACGTCACTTACGAAGTTTCAGGTGCACCAACGACGGTTCGTTTGGCGAGCAAACCAGCGACAAAAACGTTCCCAATTCAAGATGGTAACGTTGTTCTACCACAATAGTTAGCGACTTAACCGAAGCGATTAACAAGCCCTTTTATCTTTGAGATGAAAGGGCTTTTTCACATAAGCGGCGTTTTCATCTGTTTTCCCATTGGAATGTGCGGCCAGAAATACCCGTTAATTTCCGCGTTCGATACAATCACTTTTCTTAAAGTACGAACGGAAAAAACATGGAAGATTTTTACCTGACCGAGCACGGTTTGGCTGGTTATTTCGAGGCGCAATGGTTCGACAAGTTCATTGAGGAGCAACAGATTGAGATGATAACCAGTCGCTCAAAACAAGTCCCACTTTCTTTTTTGTCATCACCTCACTGCTCCCAAGTTGCTGATTTTATTGCGCAAGCGGTAATCGAAAGCAGCGTTCAGCCGTACTCCCTACTTGAGGTTGGGGCGGCGCTGGGAAGAAATTATTATGAGCTAGTGCAACGCTTACCTAACCTTAAAGAAGCGACGCTTGTGGAGCCTTCAAATAGGTTAATGGATGGCTTGAAGCAACGATTAATAGAAGAACAACGCGTCGGGCTTACTTACCTTCACGATGTGAACACCTTAAACACTTTAGAGGTAGAGAATAGAGATATCGTACAGAAATGTGCTCATGTTGATTTGACGCTAATTAACCAGCCTTTTGAGCTCGATACTCTCCAATCTCGCTTTGATTTAGTCGTATGTTTAAATGTGATTGATCAATGTGAGTCGCCACTTAGCGTGATCAATGCTCTAAAAAAAACCACCAATGTGGGTGGGCTGATCGTTGTCTCTTGCACTTATCAGTGGAACGCGAAACACATCAAAAATAAAGAAGAGGCGGTTGATGATATCAAAGAATACTTTGCTGAAGGCTGGCGTCTAGTATCGGAAGCCGAGCATGAATATCGCATCCGGTTTAATGATCGCTTTGCAAGGCAGTTTTTATCTCACGTAGTCGCTTACGTAAAAACCGATTAGAGCCACATAAAAAAACCGAGCGCTTACGGCTCGGTTTTTTAGTCTTTGGGTTAGAGCACAACTTTAAGTAACGTGCGCTTCTTGTTGCTCTTGCAACTTTTTCTTGCGACGCTCTCGTTTAGAAAGCCAAACCAGAGGCACAACAATCATAATGGTTCCTATTGCCATAAATATGTCTGGCACTTCTCCAAACCAAATCAATCCCACAAACACGGCACCAATTAAGCCACTGTATTCAGCGCTGGCAATTTTGTTGCTATCGATCGAGCGGTAAGCGATGACACATGTTGCTGCATAAATCATGATGAACAAACTTGAGCCAGCAGCAACAGGGAAAGCACTCCAGTCCCAAGGTTCTGCTTCGATCAGAACAAGCAAGAAGGCTACTGGAATACCTGCCAAGTTTGTCATCAATAACGTTTGCATCACAGACTGATTTTTTGGCAGTTTTCGAATGAGCAAGTTATTGATTGCTAAAGTAATTGCAACAACTAAAGCTGAAATGGCTGCCCAATCGATTTGGTCTGGACGAATGATGACCAATACACCGGCAAAGCCCATTATCGCTGCGGCGACCGATTGCTTAGACAACTGTTCTCCAAAAAAGATTGCTGCAAGCGGCAACATGATTAATGGCGCGGCGTAAAAGATCGCGTTCGCAGTTGCGAGCGGTAAAGATGAGATCGCCAAAACCATGAATATTGCACCAAGTAACCATACGTGAGCGCGAACAGCATGCCACTTAAACCCTTCAAGAAAAGGCGCATTTTTTGTTAGCAAGTAGACTGGCAGCAGGAAAAGCACCGCTGAAATTTGTCGGAAAAAGACAAATTGAAAAATAGGCACTTCATTTCCGACACTTTTAATTAAAGAGTCCGAAAGCACCGCAATGAGATTTCCAACAATTAATAGCAGCATCGCTGCTCCGACCGATGTAACTTTCACTTTTTCCTCTCCTCTGTCTTTGCCAAAGAGTAGGTGATGTCATAGGATGAAGTGAAGTGATATTTATTAGTTTAAGTATGAGATTTTTAGATAATGAAATTGCCACCACTCAGAGCTGTTCACTGTTTTGAATCTGTTGCCAGAAACTCTAGCTTTTCGCTTGCTGCTGAAGAACTCAATGTGACGCAAAGTGCCGTTAGCCACCAGATACGATTATTAGAAGATTACTTGGGTGAATCATTATTTATCCGCCAAGGCAGAAAGCTCTCTTTGTCCGATACGGGCACCCGCTATTTAGAGGATATTAGCCCAGCAATTAGCTCAATTGCGATGGCCAGCCAAAAGGTGCGAGAAGGGGACAAAGGCAGCATACGGTTGGCGATTTATAGCTCGCTCGCCGTAAAGTGGCTTATTCCGCGTTTGTCTGATTTTAAGCGCCTACATCCAGAAATCGATCTGACACTCAATATGGTCGTTGGTGATCCTGAACAGACAGACAGCGTTGGCGATTGTTTTATCACGGTAGAGAAGCCAAAGCGAAACTACATGTCGGTAAAGTTATACGCGGAGACGTTGTATCCGGTCTGCAGCCATAAAATTTGGAAAGAGTTGCAAGATCAACCTATTCCAGAAGCGCTTTGGCGATACCCTATTTTGTCGACAGACTCAATTTATCGAGAGAGAGGAAAAGATTGGGCAGAGTGGTGCAGAGCGGGCGGTTACACCTTGCCGAAAGATGTCGATGTTCAACATTTTAGTCATATGTTGTTGGCAATAGAGGCGGCGCGTTATGACCAAGGCATCGCATTTGCGAATGATTTTATGCTCAATGAAAGAGATAAAGCACATGATTTGGTGTACATCCCTTCTCATGGATTGGAAACCGGCGACAGCTTTTATTTTATTCATAAAAAGAGTCGAGCCAAACAAGCGGAAATCATCAAACTCACTAACTGGTTGAAGCAGCAATGCTTGTGAAATGACTAAATTGTCAAAATTAAGAAAGAAAGTGGCAAAGTTGTGTCTAAATATTTCATGTTTTATTGAGTTTTTATTCATTAACATCCACTTGGTTTTGAAACCAAGTGAAATGGATAGCATGGCATGCTTAAGGATGGGCAAAACACAACCTCAATAATTAACAGGCAGTGAAATACAATGTTTAAAAAAACATGGCTAATGACAGCCCTTCTAGCAACATGTTCTGTTGCAAACGCAGCTCCTTACGTTGGTGCATCTGTAGGTCAAGCATCGTTTGGTGATGTTAATGGCTCTATCAATGGTGGTGGTACTAACGCTAGCACTAAACTTAAACTTGAAGATGACTCAAGCCTTTCAGGCAAAGTATTCGGTGGTTACAAATTCAACGAATACATTTCTCTAGAAGCAGCCATTGGTGGTTACGATGCTTTAGACGGCAAAGTTGTTACTGTTGGTGATATGAAGTATCTATCGATTCAGCCAAAAGCGACTCTACCGATTGGCGATCGTTTCAACCTTTTTGCTAAAGCTGGTCTTTCTTACTTCAATGCTGAATTCAAAATTAGCAACTCTGTGATTGACGGTAGCGCAGGCCATACCACCATTTCTGACAGCACTGTAACAGGCATGTACGGTTTAGGCGCAGAGTTCGCTATTACTGAAAACTTTGCTCTACAAGTTGAATGGGAATACATGATGCCTGAGCTAGACATTGCGAAATTTGGCAATGAAAAAGTAACGGTTGATGCAGACATCAATGTGTTCTCTGTAGGTATGAGCTACCGTTTCTAAGAATACTTATTCAAGTTACCTCTTGGCTTAGTAAACGTTTTTGACTTCTGTTGGTCGAGCTGAGTCCAAGCTTTGAATTTGTTTAGATATAGCACAGGAAGTTTAGTTGCTAAGCGTCCTGTGCTATTTTTTTTGCTTTGGAATAACTCTTAGGAATCTTTGTGAACGATGTCAATCTTAGGTATCTGGATCTACTGTTAAAGCACTTTGAACCTCACCAGTATCACCTTGTTACGCTTTCTGAGCTAGAAGCGGTGATTTGCACGTCGAGGCGCAATGTTTCTATTGTGATGAAAAAGCTTGCCACTTACGATTGGGTCGATTGGCAACCTGCGATTGGCCGAAGTAACGCTAGCCGTCTCAGTATTAATATTTCCCTCCAACAAGCGATGACCGAGTTTTTGGTTGAGGAGCTTGGCAGAGGAAGAATGAACTCAATAACGAAACTTATTGATTGGTTCGGTCAAACCGCGGTTAGAGCACTGACTATCGCTTCTGAAAAAGTGAATCGATTGAACGAATCAAATAACGCTATTTTGATTTCTTCTTACCCTTGGGTATCCAAAATCGACCCTGCGAATACTTACCGTCACACTGAATTACACGTCGCGAAAAGCGTTTATGACGTATTGCTGACCCAAAATTCCAATGGTGGTATCGAGCCATCGTTAGCACACGAATGGAAAATGGAAGGCAAGGTAATGACGTTATGGTTGCGGCCGGGCATATATCGCCATGATGGTGAACCCCTTAACATACAGGATGTGGTTTGGAGTATAGAAAGACTCAGGGAGATAAAAGGACCAGTTCACGAGCTCTGGCAATGCATTGATAGCGTGGTTGCAGAAACATCTAACTGCTTAAAAATCATATTGAAGCATCCGAACAAGTTGTTTCCATACATGCTAGCAACTCCTCATGCGTCTATTCTGTGTCGAGATGTCGTCTCTTTCGGTTCTAGTTATTCCTACCACATAGGGACTGGACCATTTAAAATCAGCGGCTGGAACCAGGAGAGTATGACTCTTGAAGCGCACAAAGAGTATTTTTCAGCACGCGCATTGTTAGATCAAATAACGCTGTCTCATGGAGATGTTAAAACCTTAAATATGTTGAGCTTTAACCAAAGCTCCGATCACGTTGAAGTGGAAAAAATTAGCGCATTTTCATATGTGACCTACCGCGAACGCGTGGAATCCCAACTCACAAAAGAGACTTGGTATCAACTCGCTGATTACATCCATGTGCAAAAGCGAATTTATGATGCGCCAAGTGCCGTTGACAACATTCAGTTAGAGACTCATGAGCAAGATTTATCAATAACAGATGGTGGTGTGATACCTAAACTGAAAGGTAAAGTGGTATTAGCTGAACCTGTCTGGACGATACCGAGTCTAATTCGCCATTCCGAATGGTTGCACAGTGTGATTCGTGCAACGGGATTAGAGTTAGAGATCATTGTTATTGATGACATTAGTTTTCCTGAGGTAGTGTCTCACCAAGCAGACTTGCTCTTCATTGAGGAAGTCATGGAAGCACCATTTGAATATGGCATCTTCGAATGGCTGTCGATAGCAACTGGACTGCGTTTTAGTTTTGATCAAAGCCAGATGTTAAGCCATAGAGAAAAGGTTCGCAGAGCGATGGCAGATGATCACTCGCTACAGTCTTTATTAAACCTAGAGAAAGCGCTGCGCGATCAGTACCTATATTTGCCTTTGTTTGTTGGCTACGAAGAAGTGACAAAAACACAGCAAGTGCGAGGTGTGCAGGTGAAGAATACAGGCTATAGCGATTTACATAGGTTATGGATTGCTCATTCACACTAGAGTCTGTGTTCAAGATTATGCAAATGTCCAACGCATAAAGCCATCGAAATGATGGCTTTATAAGGGCGTATCGGATTAGAAGTTGTACGACACACTTGCGCCAACAACCCATTGGTTTGCACTATCAATGATAGATGAGTCGCTGATACCGCTGCCTAGGCGCGTGTATTGTGTCATTTGGCTTACTTGCCAGTTGTCGTTGATTGGCATAACAAGTTTGTAGCCCACACCATAGCTTACCGTTGAATCACCTTTGTATGCTTTGCGGTTTGCGTTTGCTTCGCGTTGTTTTACACCAAAGTAGTAATCTACGTAGTCTTCACTTTGATAAGTTAGGTTAGCAAAAGGAACAAAATCAACACTACCGAATTTCATGATGTGGAAGTAAGTCGCGCCCGCTAAGTAACCTTTGTAAGCACCACTGATATCGTGCTGAAGGTACGTAGAAATGACGTTGTTTTGATCCAGTGTAAAGTCTGCGTTTAAACCTAGATCGACGGCGAAGCGGCGTTTATCTGTGCCTTTCAGGCTTTTCGCTGTATCACCGTCGCGCATTACACCGCTACCTACAAGGTAGGCACTCATGTTGATTAACTCATTGGTGTTACCGAAGAAGCGGTAGTTAATGCCACTTAGGTCGGCATTAAAGTCGTCACCATGGTAACCACCGTTGAGAATTGGTGCTGTATTATGCTTTTGATCTTTGAAAAGATCGCTGCCTTGAGCCACACCAGCTTCTACGTTCCAACCGCCTTCGTTGTTGTAGATGTTACCGTTACGAATGTAAGTATCGCCAGCGAAAGCTGAGCCAGCAGCTGTCAGAGTAAGTAGTGCAATTAATGTTTTTTTCATCATTTTTCCGAGTTGTTCTGTTTTGTTTTGAACACTGTACAAAATGACGTTGTAAGCATCTATCGGCAAAGCGTATGGAAATGTAATGAACAATCAGGGTAAGAAGCAGAATGTTGCTTCAGAATAGAAAGGTTGCTGGAATAGCTTTCGTTAAAACAGCGAAAAAATCCGAGCTGGGGTGGCTCGGATTTTGGGTATTTATCAGGTATTGATACTAGCTTCTTACTGTTTCGTTAAGTTGTATAGTGGTGCTAGGTCACCCGTTACTTTTTCGCCATTCATGTCTAGCTTCATAAGTACGTTTTCACCAACAAAGTATTGGTTTGGTGCATCTTCATTTGTCAACGTTACGATGCTGCCATTTGCGTCCCAAGTGAATTGACCTTCAGATTTTGATTGACCGTCTTCTTTGTCTTGGTAGCTTTCTTCAAGTACGTAAGTGCCATCTTGATTTAGTGTGATGGTCATATCGATACCAGCACAATCCGCGCAAGGTAGTGTTCCTTTGTAGGTGCCGTTCCAGTCCAGAGCACTTTGTGCGTTGTGTTCAGAGTCTACAAATGTCTCTTCAGTAATTACCTGTTCTTCTTCTACTGGTAACGTGTCAATTGTCTCAGTCGTAACGTCTGCACTGGTGGTGACTTCAGTTTCCGTTGCCTGAGGTACTTCAACTGCGCTTGTTTCGGCAGGTTTCTCATCTTGACAGCCTGCAAGAATGATTACCGCGCCTGTTAGTGCCAACATTGTCTTTTTCATTTTATCCCTCTTTAAATCAAGATTTTGTATGAGAGTAATAGTAGACATTTATCGAGGATTTGCGTCATCAAAAAGCAATAGAATGATCTAACTATGTCAATAAAACCGGATATGAGCATGAAATTGTCAGGAAAATCAGAACAATGTAAATGTTGCTTTGGGTATCAAGCTTGAGCCCACAGACAAATATCTAAAAGGGGATTGTGAGCGAGTTAATTGATAACAGCCCACATTGTTGTGAGCTGTATTATCAACATCATCTAAGAAACGTTATTGAAGCTTGAGCGTGAAGTGCCTCGTTTTGTGCTTCGTTGATCAGAAAACAGCTCCGCAATAACCTGACGATTTAATTCGCCTTTCAAATTGCCGTGCTTATCGATGACGGGCAGTGAATATTCACACGACATGACTTCAGTCAGCACTTGCTCAATGGCTAAATGTGGAGAGATGGTAGGCACCTCTTCATAGATATCATCACGCCAATCTGATAGGTGAGTTAACTTCGCTGCGTTTAGCAATCCTTGCTGTGTTATCACGCCTTGATAGCCTGCATTGGTCTCATGGTAGGCATAATCACGTTTAACACGTTTCATTTCACTCAGCGCATCTTCAATGGTTTCAGCGCGAACACAGTACGAAGGTGGCTGCATCAGCGTTTCGACCGTCAGTGCTCGCGCTCTATTGACGTCTTTTACAAAGGCTTCAACGTACTCATCGGCAGGATGCAGTAAGATTTCGTCCGGTGAACCTTGTTGGACAAGTTCACCGTCTTTAAGAATCGCGATGCGATCGCCAAGTCGAAGCGCTTCATCTAAATCATGAGTAATGAAAATAATGGTTTTGTGCAGCTTCTGTTGCAGCTCTACCAACTGATCTTGCATTTCGCTCCGAATCAGAGGGTCCAATGCTGAGAAAGCCTCGTCCATCAACAGTATTTCGGCGTCGGTAGCCAGTGCCCGTGCAAGGCCCACACGCTGTTGCTGTCCACCCGATAGTTGAGCAGGATACTGGTGCTCATAACCCGTCAGTCCAACGGTTTCTAACCATTCATTTGCTTTTTCTAAGCGCGCCTCTTTATTTATTCCCTGAACTTCTAAACCATATGCGATGTTGTCGATAACAGTGCGATGAGGCAGCAAGCCAAAGCGTTGGAACACCATAGACATCTTGTGACGGCGAAACTGTTCAAGCTCTTTGTTAGAAAGTTGCATGACATCCACCCCTTCTACCAAAATCTGCCCCATGGTTGGATCGATTAATCGGTTGAAGTGGCGAATCATGGTGGATTTTCCAGAACCGGATAATCCCATAATGACAAAAATTTCACCCTTTTGAATTTGCAGGTTGATGTCTTTTAGTCCGACCGTGTGGCCCGTTTCCGCTAAAACCTGCTCTTTACTATGTCCCAACTTAACGCGCTCAATCACGCTATTGGGTTTGGGGCCGAAGATTTTATACAGACCGCTGATTTCGATAAGTGGACTAGTCATGTTTTGAGTCTCCTAAATGAGCTTGAGTGCGTTTCGCATACGCTTGTGAAGCACGGTCAAAAAGGATTGCTAGGGCGACAATTGCTAAACCATTGAGAAGACCAAGAGTGAAATATTGATTGGTAATAGACTTTAGAACAGGCTGACCTAAACCTTTTACCCCAATCATTGATGCGATGACCACCATTGACAGTGCCATCATGATCGTTTGGTTAATTCCCGCCATGATGGTTGGCATTGCAAGCGGAAGCTGAACCCCAAAAAGCCGTTGCCGAGTGCTGGCACCAAATGCGGTTGCGGCTTCCAATACTTCTTTATCAACTAGACGAATGCCCAAATTGGTTAAACGAATAACCGGTGGAATCGCGTAGATCACTACTGCGATAAGGCCAGGAATTTTCCCGATGCCCAATAACATCACAACTGGAATGAGATACACAAATGCCGGCATGGTTTGCATGACGTCTAGTAATGGTGTTACCACCGACTGAATGCGATTAGAGCGCGCCATAGCGATGCCGATAGGGATACCAAGTGCGATGGCAAGCATAGTACATACAGTGATGATACTGAGCGTGCGCATAGTATCTTCCCACATTCCAAAATAGCCAATCAGAATCAGCGAACCAAAACATGCAGCGGCCAGTTTCCAAGAGCGGCTAGCGGCATAAACGAGAGTGGTGCAGACACCTAAAATAATGAACCAAGGTGTAGAAATCAGAAGTTTTTCAAACCAGACAAGAAACGCCAGGAGCGGATCAAACAGAGACTCAATGAGTTCACCATACTCGCGAGAGAAATCTCTGTAGGCGCCGTCGAGTGTTTTGCGAATCGCCCTGAGATCAGAGGCATCCATTTCCGGGAATTCGCTGAGCCAATTTGAGTCAGACATATGTACTTCCTTTTTCTGATATACCTAAGCGCTTTCAAGAAACTTAATTTGGCAAGAAGAGTAGGGCACCTAGGCCAAGTAATGGTCGTTCGACAGGTTCTTTATCGAACGTATTACTCTTTAAGCTCAGGCGAATATCGTCAAACTTCTCTTTTTCGTTCCTTAGGTATACATCCTTTAAAATAAAACAATCATTAGTGTTCAAACTAATGATTTGCTTGGATTATAGTTTTTCTTCTTCAATAAAATGAACACATTAGCGTGTATTTGTATGAAAAATCTGCGCAAACTAACGTTTTTATTATCCGGTTAATTAGAATTGATCTTTTTGCTCGTTTGTCATCGAAATTTCTAAATTATTAGATGTCTAATTAATGCTGATGTATTACGTATTTGTCGTGTTGATTTTTGCAAACTTAGTTTATTGGCATATGCTAAAAATGTTATTGGCATATGCCAGTTTAAGGCGTAATTTGACTCCGTGTTTTTGAGGGACAATGATGGCAAGACCAAAGATAGAAAGACGAATATGCGGACGTGCGGCTCACCACTGCTTTAAGCCCAATGGCATTCCATTTAATCAGTTGGAGCAAGTCGCCATATTACCAGAAGAGTTAGAAGCGCTACGTTTAGCCGACTTAGAGGGGCTTAGCCAGCAGCAAGCTGCGGAGCAGATGGGCGTTTCTAGACAAACTTTTGGTAACACAGTAAAAAGTGCAAGGTTGAAAGTCGCAAAAAGTTTAGTTGAAGGTCATGCATTAGTTTTTCCGAATGAGGAGTCAAACTTATGATTTATGCTATTCCTAATGATGGTGAGCGGGTGGCAAACCACTTTGTAAAAGCACCATACATTGCTATTTATTCTGATACTGACGGTATGCTAAAAAACTTAGCGAACATAGCTTCTATGCCACAAGCGGGTTGTAATGCGAAGTCTCAGTTGATTCAGTCTCTAAAAGGGTACAATGTGGATGCTGTTCTTGTGCGAAATATCGGTGAACGTGTATTGGCAAAGCTACTTAGCAGTGGCACGCCAGTATTTAGGCTGTCTACTCGTAGTTCCTTGGAAGATGTGCTTGCGGTTCCAAGAGAGCCTTTGATTGAGCCCTCTCAAGGACGTCCATCAAACAATCATAAGAAAAGTGTTCACAAAGAAAAAGGCGGCTGCGGCTCCTGTGGTTGTGGTGGCCAAAAATCAAAAACCTCCTTGTTGGCAAGACCTAAAGCGCTACTCAAAGCAACATCTAGCCCTGCTATACTTAAGCTAGAGTCGATGGCTAATAAGGCAGGTTAATATGGTTTGGTTATTTACCTTTCTTGGTTTTCTCGCAATCATTTTGTTGATGTCACTTGGTGTCATTTTTCATAACAAGCGTATTCAAGGAAGTTGCGGCGGTTTAAACAACGTCGGTGTTGATAAAGTATGCAACTGCGAAACCTCATGCGCAGAACCTGAAAGGCGTTTACATCAAATCTCAGAGCCTAACTCATCACCTGAGCACTAAGGCTTTTGGCCCATTGCGGCAAGGTTTGCCGAAACCAGTCCAAATACTTGCTGGTCTGCGGATTCTCTCTGGAGACCAGTATGTTGACTACCTCGACAACGATCCACGCTTTTGCTAGTCCGATATCGCGCGCCAATGCTGTTGTTTCACCTTTCTCTGCGCACTTTATATACTTGCCTGCTACGTTCAAGTAATCATCAAATGTGCCCATGCCCTCGATGAGCGGCGCTAAATCTATCGCGACATGCCCTGTAGAGAAGCGCTCCCAGTCGAACAGCACCAGCTCGCCATTTCTACGCTGTCCCCAGTTTCCAGCATTCGAGTCTCCGGAGATCAAGTTCTGTCCATCGAAAAGGTGCGCCGATCGTTGTTGGAGGTTGTGGAAGAACTGTTCTGTCTCTGAGCCCAGTTCAAGTGTTGCGAGTGCTTGTTGGGTCGCTTGTGGTGTCCACTGATGGCGGTGATAAATACCATCTGATATTGGTGGAAGTTGGTGCAGTTTGACGAGTTGTTCAATGACTCGAGGATCTTCAAGTAAGAATGCTTGCTCGACTGCGTGGGGAACGTATTCAATGTGCAGAACGTTTTTCTGGTCGTCGAGTTGAATCAAGCGCGGTACGTGTATTCCAAGCGCGTTAAACTGCTCGGCATAGCGTTGATAAAACGCCACTTCTATTTGAGTAGGGTTACGTTTTTCTATTACTTGGACGCCATCTTTTTCGATGAGAAAAACTTTGGCACTGCCCATTTGGTTGAGTTCTTGTTGCGACACCGGACTTCCTGTGTTCATGTAGAGAAATCTCACCTTAATCGCTGCACTCACGTTTGCCAATAGCCACGACAAAGTGCCTCAAAAATATTAAATGCAACCGTTTAAATATGATTTTGCTGTGAGTGTCTAAATTTTACACAGTCTCGCCTGTACTCCGATAAATTCGTTCTACGCTTACTATTCGTCTTAATAAAGGAGAACCAAAATGGCTGTAATGAAGCAGGATATTCCAAATCGTGTAACGGTTTACCATGACAATATCGATCAAGAACAAGAGCTGAAAAATGCGATGCTGCCAGAGAAACCGCGCTACTTTAACGGTGCTCCGACTTACAAAGCGAACAGCATCGAAGAGTTTGAAAGCAAAATCAGTCAGATAGGTTTGTCTCTCGATAAATAATTTTTCTTTTACCTAAAAGCGCCCTCAAAATGAGGGCGCTTTTTTGTTTATGTGATTGATTTGAATCTTAGGGAATTAACCTTGTTGTGCACTGCCTTGGCAGACCTGTTTTTGCACTGCTGGTGGCGCGGGCTCGTAATGGCTTAAAGTCATACTAAAACTGCCTTCACCACCCGTGATGGAGCGCAATCGACGAGCGTAATCTTGCAGCTCATTTACTGGTGACTTGGCTCTGAGTAAGGTGAAGCTGCTGTCTATTGGCTCGGAGCCTTCGATTAAGCCTCGGTTTCCAGATAAATCACCAGAAACATCGCCAACATTCGCGGTTGGGATGTGCAGTTCCATCTGGACAATGGGTTCTAGCACAATAGGATCTGCGTTGTTAATCGCATCTAAAAAGGCTTTCTTACCTGCGATGACAAACGCTATTTCTTTCGAATCGACGGAGTGATATTTACCGTCATAAACGGTGACTTCCACATCCTTAATTGGGTTGCCAGAAATCGCGCCTTCCTCTAACGCTTGCAAAATACCTTTTTCAACAGCAGGAATGAGCGCGGTTGGAATGGCGCCACCCACCACTTTGTTGATGAACTTAAATCCGGCACCACGTTCGAGTGGACGAACCTTCAATTGCACTTCACCAAATTGGCCTGCACCGCCACTTTGTTTTTTGTGTCGATAATGCCCTTCGGCAGGTTTGGTGATGGTTTCAAAGTATTCGACGCTTGGTTGGCAGGTTTCGACGTCCAGTTTGTACACGTTCGCCATCTTTTCTAATGCGACTTTGAGGTGAAACTCCCCTTGGCCGCTGATGATGGTTTCGTTGGTGCGAGCGCGATGTTCGATGCGCAGCGAAGGATCTTCACTGGCAATTTTATTCAGCACATCTCCTAATTTTTGCTCATCTCCACGCTTAAGAGGCTTCAAGCACAAAGAATACATGGAGTCAGGAAGGTCCAACGTTTTGAGTTGAACACCATCTTCTTCGTGAGAGTCATGAACGATTGAATCGAATTCGAGATCATCCACTTTGGCTAAAACGCAGAAGTCGCCTGCAAGCGCGCGAGGGATCTCGGTTCTATCTTTGCCCTGCAGTTGATATAAGTGCCCAACTTTAAATGCCTTGTTGCTTTCGCCAATATAAAGCTGGCTGCCCGCATTGATTTCACCCTGATACACACGTAAGTAGGCAAGTTTTCCCATATATGGGTCGACGCTGACTTTGTACACGTGTGCGACGGTGTGCTCTAAGGTTTCGCAATTTACTTTGATTTTTTTGCCGTTCTTTTCCAGTAGAGGAGGGTTACCCTCGTTTGGCATGGGCATGATCTCCGCCAAGGTGCGCAGCAGCAACTCGACGCCCGCGCCGGTTTGTGCTGAGACAAAACAGACCGGAATCACATGTCCAGTTCTCAGTGCTTCTTCAAACGGATCATGCAGTTGCTCTGCGGTGAGTTCAGAGCCTTGTTCCAGATACAGTTCCATCAGTTCTTCATCGACTTCGATGACTTGGTCAATTAAGGTCTCATGAGCTTCATCTACTGTTGCAAGTAAGGTTTCTCGTCCCAATTCTGGTTCGAAATAGCAGTCAACTACAGATTCCCCGTCAGTCGAAGGTAAGTTGATCGGCAAGCAGTGGTCACCAAAATGCTCAACGATGTTCTCCATCAATCTCTCTAACTGATTACCGTGGTTATCGAGCTTATTGATGATGATCATCTGACATTTTTGCTGCTCTTTTGCAAAGGTGAATAAGCGATCGGAAGTTTGGTTAAGCGGTGTTTGAGGGTCGATGACAAGGGCGGATGTTTCAACGGCAGGAAAAACGCTGATAGTACGGCCAAGTAACTCGTTTTGTCCCGGAGTGTCGATGATATTGAGCCGGTGTTTATTCCAGCGCAGTGCGACTGGCGTTGCTTCAATACTGTGTTGATATTGGATGGATTGAGGGTCGAAGTCGGTAACAGTATCGCCTTTTTCTACGCTGCCTAAATGGTGGGTGGCATCGCAGGTGAAGAGCAGTTTTTCTATCAGTGTGGTTTTACCGGTCCCGGTTTGACCGACAAAAGCGATATTGCGTATTTTATTGATAGGCATAAAGCCTCCTTGCAAGATGGCGTGAAAAACCTACGAATTGCTAGGAAGTGGGTTGTTATAGAAACCCACGCACTGCATTGGAGTAGGGCGGGATTACCGCCTATTCGTTTTCCACGTCATTTTCCGGATGACTCGATGCATAAGACCACCTTCTTGGACTACTGGAATCTTAGCATGCCTCAATAACCATATAATTTATGTGATTTATTTCATGATGGGGCTGATTGTTTTTTAATCGAGATCATAAACTCAGAGGTTCTGACTTTTGGAGCAAAACCTCTGGATTGTTTAGGCTATTTGGAAAGAACGATTTCGCCGTCGCGATAAACCAAGCTTGGCGTTACATCTTGTCCTAGTAACACCGGGCCATCAAGATCGACAACGCTTGCCTGAGCAGCAATAGGTAACGCGGCTCGCATCGCCAGCGACGTCCCCAACATACAACCGGACATGAGGCTAAAACCGAGTTTTTGGGCGTCGTCGGCTAATAATAGTGCTTCAGTGAGCCCGCCAGTTTTATCTAGCTTAATATTCACCATTTCATATTTGCCAACCAACTGATGCAATTGCTCTCTGGTGTGACAACTTTCATCGGCGCAAAGTGGAATGGGGTGCGGAATGCTGGCGAGTACGTCATCGCAGTCTTGTGGCAACGGTTGTTCGATCATGGTGATGTCTAGCGGTTCGAGTTGAGCAAATACCGTCGCGAGGTCGAGGTTTTGCCACGCTTCATTCGCATCTAAGACAATTTGTGCGTGCGGCGCGGCATCGCGTACTGCTGCAACGCGCTCAATCACGTTTTCACCATCCAGTTTTACCTTAAGCAGTTTTGCGCCTTGGCTAAGGTAAGCTTGTGCCTGTTTTGCCATCGCTTGCGGCTTGTCGATAGAAACCGTCATCGCCGTCACAATCGCCTCGGGTAACGTAAAGAGGTCGTGAACCTGCTGCTTTTGGCTCAAAAGCGCGTGAAGATGCCAAAGGGCGCAATCCAATGCATTTCTTGCCGCCCCTGCGGGTAATAACGATTGAAGCTGGCTTTTGAGAACCATGACATCAGCTTCGCCTTTGGCATACAAACTTTGCAGTTCATGCGCGGCGTGAGAAATCGCCTTAATCACCGATTCAACCGATTCACCATAACGAGGGTATGGCGTGCATTCACCTTGGGCGGTCATGCCTCGATGTTCAATTGTCACGCGGACTACGTGGCACTCTGTCCGACTGCCGCGAGAGATGCGAAATGGTGTCGCCATGGCAATCGTGACGGGTTCTACATGAATTTTCATCTCACTAGTTTTCCCTAAACCGCAGTTATTTTCTAAACCGTAAATGTTTCTTAAATCGTAAGGAGCCTATCTGCAACCGCATCAACGCCAAAACGCACAGGGTCGGTGACGGGCACCTGGTATTTGTCGCTCCAATCCTGGCATAACTGGGCTGCATCTTCTTCGCTGATCGCCGAAGTGTTCAAGCAAATACCCACTAATTGAGCGTTTGGATTTGTTAGGCGAGCAGCGGCCAGATTCGCTTCTATCGTTTGTTCAATGGTTGGTAAGTTCGCATGTGGTAAGTTGCGGATGTGCG
Organism: Vibrio sp. OPT41; assembly: GCF_015163595.1. Lineage (NCBI taxonomy): Bacteria > Pseudomonadati > Pseudomonadota > Gammaproteobacteria > Vibrionales > Vibrionaceae > Vibrio > Vibrio sp. OPT41. The sequence continues at coordinate 178,885 of NZ_JADDYH010000067.1, forward strand.
GGCGACCAATCTCATGGCACAGTATCAGAGCGTCAGCTTGTGCGCCGTGAAGTAAGCCCAAACTTACGCCAGCAAATGAAGGGTTAAACAATGAACCTTGCCCTTCGATGATGTCCCAATCGTGATCGGTGAACTCAGGGCTGATCGCTTCTACTGCGCCGGAGATAAAATCGGCAACTACAGCATCAATCGAAATGCCACTGCCTGCGATGAGAATTCCGGTTTGACCCGTTGCTTTGAACTCTGCACGACAGTTTTTACGCTTCAATGCATGCTCAATGGCAAGGGCAGAGTACATTTTTCCAACGGAGCAATCTGTCCCTACAGTAAGTACTCGCTTGCCTGCGCGAGCTTTGCCATTGCCGACCTTGAGCGGGGCATCATAATGGCGAACATCATACAGTTTGGTTAATCCGCGTTGTTCTAGATCGGCAAGGGGAGCAAATTCCGCCAAACGTTGGTGCATGCCCGATGCAATTTCAAATCCCATCTCTGCCGCTTCAAGTAAGGTTGCTTGCCAAGCTTCGGGAATGACGCCTCCTGGATTTGCTGTGCCGAGCACCAGCGTTTTTGCTCCTTGCTGCTGCGCTTGTTGTAGTGTCATGTCGGTTAAACCAAGCGATACGGTTTCTGGCGTCAGGCGGATTTGGCCAAGACAAATCTCAGGTCGCCATTGATATATGCCACGCGCGGTTTTTGCTGCGAGTGGATCGGTTACATCGCCAAGAAAAAGTAGGTAAGGTTGAGCAATTTGCATGATGGTTCCCTTCGTCATCGTTATTGCTCATTAATGTAGCCAGACTGATTTAGGAAACCGAATGCTTATTTGTTAGGCAGGTATAACTTCAGGTTATACCTTTAAACCATCTGTTGTTTTAGGGCGGTGATAAATTGCTTTGTCGCAATGGATTGAGGTGTGTGCTCTGCGAATAAAATAGAGACAGAGAAGGACATATTTGGCTCCAAAGCATGCACGGAAACGGCATTATCTTGGCGATATTGTTTTGCAGTCCAAGGGTCTACAATCGCGAATCCTGCTTCGTTTTTCACCAGTTCAGCCGCCGCGGAGTAGCTGCGGACGGTAATGGCATGTTGATAATGCTCGTCACGCGCTGACAAGGTTTGATGTAACAGCAAGCCCAGAGGGTCTCGGCTATCTAAACCGATAATGGGTAAATCGTGACTGATGAGTTCTTCTAAAATGACGGTTTTTTCTGCGGGTATCGCTGCGCTTTTAGGAGCGATCAGTGCTAAGTTTTCTTTCAATAACACGTGCCCCATGATCGCTGGTGGTGTTTCTTCACCGAACGCAATGGCGACATCCAGTTCATGTTTCAGTAATCCTGAGCACAGCTCATCGCGATTGGCCGTTAATAGCTCAAAGGAGATGCCGTGCTCTTTCGACAACAACGCGACAGTCGGCGCTAACAAGTGCGCGGCCAAAACAGGCGGGGCACCGACTCGTAAATGTTGAGTTCCCTGTTTGACTTTGTTGGTCAGAGAGCGAAATTGTCCGAGTTGTTGATAGACTTTTTCAGCCTCTGGCAATAAGGCTTTGGCTTCTTGAGTGGGAACGAGACGGCCCTTTACACGCTCAAATAAAGCGAAGCTCAGTTGTTGTTCTGTATGGGCGAGAACTCGAGTGACATTAGGTTGGGAAACGTGCAGTAAGCGAGCCGCGCCTGACACCGTTCCTGCTTGCATAATGGCGTAAAAGACTTCTAATTGCCTTAAGTTCACTGCGATTTCCCCCTGCTCATGTTGGTCACTTCAGAATACCCAACCTTGCTGATAAGCGATAGAGGCAAAAGTGCTGGCGTAAAAAAATAGGAAGACGATGTTGGTTGCCTTCCTATCTCGCTTTTTCAATTTCTCAACTTCTCAATTTCTATGCTTCACTTTGCTGCTGCATGAAGGGGCAGGTCGTTAAACGGCTCGACGTCTCGACTGAGTAATCCCATCAAAATCACTGCTAACACCATGACAGCAGCTGCGATTGCAAAACCGTATTGTGTTAGTTCGTAATGACTCAACATTGCAATCAGGACGTAACTGAGAGATTGAATGGTGGTGGCAAACATGCTGATGCCGCCATCGACGCGACCTCGTTGATGAACCGCTACGGTGTGATGCATCCAGTTGACTCTCGCAATGCGATTTAGCGCGTTAAATACGCCAAACAGCGCCGTAAACAATAAGATGGTCAGCGGGCTCATCGCAAAACTCATCCCGATAAGCGCAAAAGATACCATAACCATCGAAGCGAACATAATGTGGCTATGGGAGGCACGGCTTAGCACTTTGGTGACAATAAAGCCGGTTAGCAACGAACCGAGGCCAAAACTGATGTTGAACCCTGCAAACCAATCGCCAGAGATGCCTTGTTCAGAAAACCAAATCGGCACCAGTTTGCTCAAATACGTCAATGCAGGATAAGAGAGGCAAGAGAGCAGAATAAAGCCATAAAATCGGGGTTCGAGACGGAATATTTGTTTGCTCTCTTTGAGTTGCGCGATGAAAGCAACGGATTTTGACGCCCTTAATTGTTGGGTATAAGGCGTCAGAATATAGAACATCGCTGCTAACGCAGAGGCGCTGGCCGCAAACAAAGCAAACTCTTTCATACCCCACATTTCAAGCAAAACAATACCCAACGCGCCAGCTCCGAGGGTTGTGGATTGCATTACAATTTCTTGCTGACCCGAAATTTTCGCATACTCATGGTGCTGATAATTTTCTTGGGTGAAGGCGTTGTTGGTCGTCCATGCAAAATTACTCGAAACCCAATACACCAATTGCGCAAAAGCCAGCAACCAGTGTGACTCAAACCCTAACCAATAAGCAATGAACACCACCAAAGCCATACCCGATTGAATCCATTGATTGAGCACGAGTAGTACTTTGCGTGAATGTCGGTCAATTAAAGTGGAAAAGAAAGGCGTTGCTAGAAAAGAAATCGCGGTGCAGCTCAGAGAAACTAAAGCTACGAAAGTGCCCATGTTAGGTTCGGAAAGCATGACCCATGGCAGCGCCATCATGAATAAGCCAGAGGAGATACTGTCGAAGAAGCGGCCAGCTAAGTACGGCTGAGTTTTATTTTTCATTATGTTTGCCTCTAACTCCCGATGGATTTCAAAAGGTTGATGTCCAACTGTCTTGTGGTTAACAACCAAGTCGTTCGCGCTGAATACATTATCTTGAGATCGCCGGGGTTTAGCGTTAATTAAGATGGTGCAACTTTAAAACCTCAAGTAAACTTGAGGTAAAGCATTTTTTTAACAAAATTGATACGCAGGGAGTCAAGGATGGAAATCAGCGTAGGAGAAGTGGCAAAACGTTCTGGAGTGAAAGTATCTGCCCTACATTTTTACGAGCAAAAAGGACTGATTTCGAGCTGGAGAAATCAAGGTAATCAGCGTCGCTACCATCGCAGTGTGTTGCGCCGTGTTGCGGTGATCAAAGCAGCGCAGCAAGTTGGGTTGTCGTTAGAAGAAATTAAACATGCGTTAGATGAACTGCCGAAACACCAAGCCCCTAACAAAGCGCAATGGGAAGAAATGGCAAGCCATTGGCATGAACAGTTAGAACAAAAGATTCAAAAACTTAAAGCGTTGCAAAACGATTTAGGCGGATGCATTGGCTGCGGGTGCTTGTCGTTAGAAACCTGCGCACTTCGAAACCCAGAAGATGTATTAGGGAAAGACCACTCGGGGTCGAACTTAACGTTAGAAGAAGAGTAGCGATTATCTCTATTCTTTGTCGAAACTGTCGACTACGATCGCGCCCATCGAAGCAGGCATTGTGATGACGATAACGCGTTTTATCGCAACCAAAGGCTCATTCATGAGTGGCAGTTTATCAAGACAGAAAAGTACTAACGCTACCACAACGGCCGCAATGAGGTACGCGATAACCACACGAAAAATAAAGATGGATACGCGATTCTTGATGTGGCTTTGAAACACGCTTTGATACGCGAAAAAACTGAGGAAAATGACAGAAAGACTTAACAGCATGAGCAAGTTTGCCATTGGTAGGCTCTCACCCAATCGCCACGCTTCCTCCGAAAATGAGATCGGGACTGCTAGGGCAAAAGCGCCAACCAATACTTGGCTAGCGTCTTCTAGATTAAAGTGGCTGCTCATGCTGTTTATTCCATTATTCGCTTGCTAGATGTAAGAGCTTTTCAAAACGCTCATTACCGTGCAGCAATTCGAGGTCTCGTTCTTCGGCAAGTAAATCACGAATGGATGGGCTGTATTCAATTGCGCGTTCCAAGTCTTCAATAGCTTGCTCTTCGATACCAAGGCGAGAGTATGCACACGCGCGTTGATACAGTGCAGGGCCGTTGGTGTAATCGACTTCAAGTACGCGGTTACAAATGCTAAGTGCCCAATGGTATTCGTTGATTTCCATCGCTGCGTCGGCTTTGTAAGTCAACGCTTCTAAATCACCTGGACGAATTAATAAGATTTCATCATAGATCTCAATACGTTGTTCTGGAGTTTGAGAGCTTTGTGCACGTAGCCATAAGTTATGGATCTCGTTGATTTTCTCAATCTCTTTGTTGTTTTCGCTGATAATGCGAGTTTTGCGTTTTAAATCTCGCTCAAGGGCGACAAACTTTTTCTCGTATTCTTGGGCGATCTTCTCCAATCGTTTATCAGCCATCTCTTTGGTGTTGTGTTTAAACTCGCGCAGAGATTGCCATCCGACAAAGGCAATCAGCGATGCGACACCAGCAATGATGTAGAAGAAGTATGTAACGGTCACGTTGGCATAGTTCAACGATTTATCTGCGACCGTTAGCTCGCGATCGGTGATCTCTGTGATCATTCGCTTTTCTAGGCTTTGATAGTCCTGACGCAGCGCTTTTAGTTCATCTAAAATATAGCGTTCCATTAATGGTCTATCTAACAGA
>NZ_JADDYH010000067.1:183859-184390 GCF_015163595.1 Vibrio sp. OPT41
TCCGATTCTGAATACTTTTCCTCCGATGCCATTGTTGGCAAGGCAAGTATCAGCGAGAAAAAAATACCAATAAATAAGCGCATATAACGTCCTTTCACGAGAAGAGTACAGATAGACCATGCAACAATAGCAAATAGCACAAACGTTTAGCAAAGTTATTACAAAAGAAATAACAGTCGTCTTCGTAGAAGTCATATTCTTGTTGTTTTTCAGTTTGTTCCTGATGGTTATTTGTTGTGATATCTTTTATCCTCCTTGCGAATTTATGATTAATGGAGTGAGCATGGACGCGCGAGCTAAGGATTACTTAGAACAATTCCTAGAATTATTATCACCAGAACAAAGGGAAGCTGTACCATCAGTCAGTGCTGACTATTATTGTGCCGATGAATACAACGCGAATGTATGCGCAGATTTGGTTCGTATTGGACAGATGTATGGTACGCCCCGTTTTGCAAGTGAAAAATCCAAATAACGGCGTTGGTTTGCGCTAATGTATTCAGAGTCTAATTGGGACACTGATTAGTTAGC
>NZ_JADDYH010000006.1:0-17538 GCF_015163595.1 Vibrio sp. OPT41
GAAGAAAAGCTAATACACCACTCAGATAGAGGCTCACAATACTGTTCGAAGGAATATCAAGATATCCATAAGAAACATAGAGTGACTTGCTCAATGACTGACGGGTATGACTGTTATCAGAATGCTTTAGCTGAGCGTGTAAATGGGATACTCAAAATGGAGCTCTTGCTGAAGAAACCGAAAGATCTGAAAGAAGCAAGGACGATGGTAGCAGAGTCCGTAGATATCTATAATCAAATGAGGCCTCATACGGCTTTAAAATACAAAACGCCCGATGAAGTACATCGAGCGTTTTAGTTAAAAAGTGTCAACCCATATCAGGACGGGTCACTTTCTCCCCAAAAATTAGAGCTATCCGTTGTTTGAGGGTTATTGACAAGACGCGTTACCACATTTAATCGAGATCTAGCCACGCTTGCGCCCTTACCAGTATCAACCATTGGGTTGCAGAGTTTGAATTTTATCGAAGACGTTTAATGGTTCCTGGGGGAGTGGCAGCTTTGTCGTAAAATGCCTGCTCAAAAATCGTAATGTCATGCTGCGTAGTTACTCTCGAATATCCGACCAATCAATAAGCACCATAGGAAAAGGATTAGCGCGGGTAATAAATGACACATGCCATTTATATGGATTTTTTCTAGGTGTCCCCTACAATTTTGAGACGCTCTGTCGAAGCGCATCTACTCATTGCTTTATATAGAAACTATGAGAGGATTAGTCAGGGCTAGGTGGGGAGTGAGTCGACGTGTTTCTTTGAATCTCAGTGATTAGTATTTTTTTGAATGCAGTAACGTTTTGAGCTGATATCAATTTTAGGTATTAGGGAGCTAAATACCTAGAGTTCGAATTTTGAAGTAACCGGTATTGGTTTTTATATTGAAGCGATTGGTTGGATGTAGAGCGTGTGTACTTTAATTCTTTCAGATTGAACTTGGCATATCGTCGCTAGCACGAACTAGGGGCTATCCACTTCCTCTAGAGCAGTCCAGATTAGTTAAAAGAGTCTTTATAAAAAGTAGATTACAAATCCGTGCCATGTATCACTAAATAATAGTCTTTATCAATGAGGTATAAACAAAGGCTTGTGGGCGGTTAGGGCCGCTCTGCGGCACTCCTTTGTATCGTATGCATCATCTCTCGAGCTCTGTCACACACGATAATGTCAGCAATACTGCAATAATCTCTTGAGTATCGATATCAACAGCTAGGTGCTGAATAGCGCAGCGTGAAGAGTTTTTAAAATAAACATCGACAGCCTTAGTTCGATCACCTACACAGGCATAGGTGGAACAAATCAATCAATCCAAAACGTGAGTGAAACTCAGTTGACTAAAGAGTTATTGTACTCGCACCATTGAGTAATTTTGTAGTGAGGCTTCGGTATGACACCAAAATAAGTGGATGAATGTCACTGATCAAATCGGAAGTTTCTGATTGAGTTAATTGGATTTCGGCAGTTGGCCTATCTGTGAAGTGGTGTTTGGGCTAAATTCATTTGAATTGATAGTTAATGTTTGCCTAGTCATCGTTTTTACTGAAACTTATTAGGAGGCTCATAAGCTTTCGGCATTGCAAACAAATGGAAATATACGACCTAAAAGATGAACTATTTATTTTAAAGAGAGCATTATTACTTCTGGTTTTTTCCTTGATAATCACGCTTAGAGTCATTGTTATGGGAATCAAAATGAATCCACTTGATTATACTTTCTACACTCTGAATGCAAAGTGCTACTTAGTTGAACCAGAACAACCAATGGTCGCCGTACGAAATAGGTCTTATATAAAAGTATATGGAGTGTTTTTCTTGATTGGTTTTCTAGTCGGTCAGATTGTCCATTTCTAGAAAGATTTTTAAATAATTACAAAAAGATAATGTAATCTTAGAAGGCGTCACTTTAAACGAGTCAGCGCATTTAGAACATAACTTGAGGTTGACATGGTAGATTTTCACTCGATATCCACTGGTCATTTGCAACGCTTAAAGCAGTTGGAGAAACACTTTTCTCTCAATGAAACTTACGAGGTTGATATTGCAGCTCTTGCTGACATTCTGGTTTGCTCTGAAAGATACGTTAGCAAGCTAATGGCCTCTTTTGACAGCTTTGGATTTATTCGTTGGGATTCAGGTAAAGGGCGCGGCCATCGTTCGAAATTGACGCTTCTGAAAGGCTTTGAGCCGTCATTGTTTACACAGTTAGAGCGAATGGTTTGCTCTGGCAATATTAATCAGGCATATCGAATTGCTACTCAGTTTGGTGAGGTTCGTCTATTCCAAGACCACTTGCCTCATTGGCTAGGGGAAGTGCAACAAGAGCTGAAAAAACAGAATACTTTAATGTATTTAGTGCCCTATTTATTGCCAGAATGGCGACCATTTATGGCACAATCTGCACGCTCAATCTTATTAATTGATAGTATTTTTGACACTCTAGTTCGATACCACCCGGAACAACAAAAAATTATCCCTCACCTTGCGCATCAGTTCTATTACAGTGACAAGCAAATTCGTCTTAGGATCCGTAATGATGTAGTGATGCACAATGGTAAACTTCTTACACCGAGGCTTATCAAATCAAATATCGAGATGCGCCGCGATACACCACATCCATATCAGATTTTATTTCGCCATATAGAACATATTGAGATCGATAAACAGTGGATCGTTTTTTATATGAATCAGTGTGACCCAGTATTTTTACATCTGTTAGCCGACTCTCACAGTGCGATCTTTGACCATAGGTTATCAACTCCGATTGGGTGTGGGGCATATCAATTGGAAAAGCTAGAGCAACAGTGTTGGAGTCTAGTTCGCAATAGGCGCTATTTTGGTTTGGGAGGTCATATTGAACGAGTAGAATTTTGGAGCAGCGATGCCCAACCTGAAGCTTCTATGCACGTTGTAGAGCAGCTCTATTCTGAATCCCAATTAACTTTGCCCCAACAAACCGACCATAGTGGGTGTACTGTCTTACAGTTCCACCATCATGAGAAAGCTCTATCAGCACAAGAAAGAGCTTGGATCGTATATCATAGCCGACAATTCACACATGGCTGCTCAAAAGAACTGGCAAATAGTGTGATTAACTGCCATCAAGATAAAGGGTTTCACTTATTCAATCACGAAATGAAAGCACCAACTCGCCCCGTAAGAATTGAAGTGGCAGAGAGTCATATTACAGAGTTAAAGCCTTTGCTTGATGCGTTGTCAAAAAAAGGGGTTGTTTGGCAGGTAAATACCCGAGGTGAATCTAATGTCACCTCTGATGTATCCTATGATTGTTACGTATTTGGCGACGATCTTGCCTATCAGTATTACGAATGGATGCTTTGTGGTAATGTTTTTAGGCAATGTTTGCCTGAGAGAGGAAAGCAGAGCTTGTTAACGTTTATTGATATGTTAATGCAGGAAAGCAACAACAGTCAGGAGTTTCTGAATAAGCTGTATCGAGCGGAAGATTGGCTGATTCAGAACTACTATTATTGCCCGCTATGGTGGAATCATTTTACTGTTACTCGTGCGGACAATCTGTATGGAACGGAAACAAATAATATGGGCGTAATGTCGCTAGTGAACATGTGGTTTGAGTGATCGTCTCATTTGAAGTGGATACGTATCAGCGGAAAATTAGTAGAAGTAAGTAACCGTATATTGAGGATAAACAATGGAATTACACGTTTGGTTTGGCTTTGTTATAGCATCACTAATTCTTACTGCTACACCTGGACCTAGCGTGTTTTTAGGTATTACACATGCGCTAATGTATGGTCATAAACGCGTGTTCTACACGGCTCTCGGCGATATTTCTGCTAACTTGATTCAAATGTTATTGGTTGCTTTGGGTTTAGGAGTGATTATCACGAGTTCGGAATTTGCATTTAACCTCATCAAGGCTTTTGGCGTTGTTACATTATGTTACATTGGGCTAAAAATGCTACTAGCCTCTCCCAAGCAGGTAAGTTGCTCTACGTCGGATGAACAGAACTGGCATGCTTCTAACGTGAAACTGTTCTGCTCGGGCTTTTTGGTAGCAGCCGGCAACCCAAAGGCGATCATTTTCTTTTCCGCGTTTTTCCCACAATTTATTCGTGTGGATTCGCCTGTTATACCTCAATTAATGATTATGTGCCCAACTATGGCGCTTCTAGATTTCAGTTTAGTTATGCTCTATGCATTTTCTGCTAGACGAATTGTCGATGCAAGCAGAATCTCTCTTGCATTGGTAAACAAAGGAAGTGGTATCTTGATGCTAGGAGCCGCTGGTATTCTAGCTTTGAAGAGTCAAAAGTAACAATAATGTATGATCTTTGGTTTAATCAGACGAGTTTGAAAAGCATCGGAAATATAAACTTACGCTTGTTGCTAGTAAATGACATATTTTTGTTAACTTGCTGAATTTTAAGGTAAATGTGACACATAAAGTATACGATAGCAAGCTGCTTAAGAGACTGCGCTCTGTATCTGCGTTTTGATAGATGAATGGACCAGCAATAAAGAGTAACACTGATGATAATAAAAAAAGCGACAACAAAAGAAGCAGACTTATTGGTTCACTTTATTAAGAAGTTAGCTGACTATGAACAGCTCCCATATGACGTAACGGTTACTAGTGATGATCTTCGGGAAAATCTATTATCTGCGTCCTCAACGGCGGAGGCGATACTCTTATATGAAGAAGGCCAGCCATGTGGTTTTGCTGTGTATTATTATACGTTCTCGACTACAACCGGAAAGAGAGGCCTGCACCTAGATGATTTATTTATCGAGCCAAAATATCATGGACAGGCGTTTGGTAAACAGGTTCTTGTATATTTGTCGAAATTAGCAGACAAAAATAATTGTGCACGTTTTGAGTGGTGGGCTTTAAAAACTAATATGCCGGCAATAAAATTCTATGAACGAATTGGAGCATCTCAGTTGGACGAATTGGTTGTTTTTCGATTGAATGAAAAAGAAATATCAGATCTAGCTAATACTGAACTGCTAGTTTCTTAAGGTTGATATTTATGCTAACCATGAAACACAATGGACTAAAGATAAAGTGTAAGCTCTTCGCTGTAGCAATGTGTATAAGCTCAGAATTATTTGCTTCACCTCAATACAAAATAGAAGTGTCGGTTGAAAGTGATCACCAGGCGTTATATTTTTATCCGTTTTATGTTTCTGAAGGACTGTGGGGCAAGACAGAAGCTCGTCATTGCGTATATCGTGGACAAATTACTCGGCAAGACAGTGGCTTACAGCTTGAAAGTAAAATGGATTGCCATGAGGGTACGAGTCACTCTTACTATGAAATGCCTATCTTCGTTGTAAAACCATCAGGTGGGGAAGTCAGTATTACTTATGGAGATGCAGGTGAAGATGGAGATTGGTTTTGGAAGTATTCTGCAAAGATTCTTCCTATTGAATAGGTCCTTGTGCTACTAGAGAAAAGTAAAAACTGAAGTTAATTAATTGGCTGAGTCATGGGCATATACTATACAACTCTTTAGAAAATGTTGATTGGAGCCAAGTATCAGATTTGTTTGAAATCGTAGGCTGGGGTAAGAGAAATCCAAAGCAAGTCGAGCAGGCTTTTAAGGCTAGTAGTTTTGTACGGTTTGCATATCTTGACGGAGAACTCATTGGTGTAGGAAGAACGGTTGATGATGGTCTGTATTATGGGTGGATAGTGGATCTCGCTATACTTCCACAATGCCAAGGGAAAGGTGTGGGTAAGCACATTTTATCGGAACTAGAGGTAGACCTTCGCCCATATATAACAACAATGCTGACGGCTGCTCTAGGCGAGAGTGGATTCTATGAAAAATTGGGATGGCGTAAACAACGAACTGCATATATTTGGCCACGTTCAAAGGGGCAAATAAAAGAGTTTACATAGAAAACATCATACCAATGCTTTTTACTCTTTCGTTTTATCTCATGGTTTTCTTATGCTTTATTTCTGTATTTTGATTATTGATTTTTAAAGAGCATTAAGGCTTATAGATTGCCTTTCCATGCATTTTCTCCAATTTATGAAATAGTAATAGTGACTGTTAGTAATAATAGGATGTGTAATGAAAATGAAATCGATTCTTTTAGGGTTTGGAGCCATCTCGCTTTTTGGCTGTACATCACAACTTTACAAGCAAACGGAACCTATTAACTCCGTCACCGGTCACGAGGTAGAACTAGTAAAAAACGTAACAAAACTTGAGATTGATAGTCATGAACGAAAAGCAAGGTTGATCGTTGCTAGAGATCGTGGCTATTTCGCTTCAGCATGCACTAGTTGGATTTACTTGGATGGTAATCATATAGCTACACTTGCTGAATCTGAGTTTTTCAGAGCTTACCCAAGTCCCGGCGAACATAAACTGCAAGTCGTTAATAAAAAATGCATGGCTTACGATCTGGAGTTGAATCTAACGCTCATCGCTGGCGAACAACAAGCATATAGAATTATGTTTGATGGAAGTGGGCTGTTTGCAGAACAAGCGCTTATTCCGTTCCAGTTTAGAGAGTACCAAGAAACATTAATGGAAAAGTAATGAATGCTGCTACATGTGCATGTGGTTTCTTTTTCTAATATCCCATTCTACAGTTCATTAATCGCAAACCAGAGAATCGACGTGACCTACGCTATAAGCCCCCAAAGAACAGATCGTAGCCAGAAGGTCAAATAGACTGTGAACTATTGTCTATTGCAGACAAAACTGATGGACTGAATAACCACCGACTTAATAGACACCTTTTAGTTAGAAAAATGACTAACAGAGAGGTTATAGAAATCCTTGAGCAAGAAAGACACACCATGATGGAGAAGGACTTGGATTGTTCATTTCAAAAATAGTAGCCGATGCTCTTGATCTCGAAATAGGAACTAAGAGTATAAGTACAATGGTCAGTCTTAAGCTGAAAAACTTTTCTATCTGAAACTAACGGAATGTATCAAATATACAAATTAAAAAATGAAGTCTGCATGATCTCTTTTGGGTACTACGTCTAAACACCCTTAACTTAGAAATGATGTGATGGACGCCCCCATTAACAGCTTCGATGAGCCAGAATTAAGGTGTTAGCACTTAATTACGAAGGGGTATCAATCATGAACATTGAAGTTGTTGGTATCGATATTGCCAAATCCGTCTTTCAGGTTTGTGTTCTACTTCATGATAACAAGGTGGAATGGAACAGAAAGATGATCTGAAGCGATTTGATGACGAAGCTGAATCAGCTTCCGGAGAACACTCTCATCGCAATGGAAGTTGAGCATCATCTCACTACTGGGCTCGGAAAATGAAGCAGCACGGGTTTGAAGTTATGCTGATACCAGCACAATTCGTGGGGCATCAGAAGAACGATGCTAATGATGCCAGAGCAATATGCGAAGGTTCCCAACGACCAGATGTTCACCCTGTATAAGTAAAAACGATTGAACAGCAAGATATCAAAGCATTGCGAAATGTCCGTCTGCGCCTCGTCGATAATTGCATTGCTTTAGTTAATCAATCTCGTGCTATGGCCGCTGAATACGGTGTGATACTTCCTAAGCATGTGACTAAGTTTAAAGAACTTTGACCATTAGCTATTGAAGATGCGAGTCATCAGTTATCCCATATTATGGGGCGTCTATTGCTTGAAAACTACGATGAGCTTAGGCAGTTAAATCGAGATATTCAGCAAGTAGAAAATGAAAGGTATTACCAAAAACTGCAATAAACAGCTACAAACGCTGATCTTGCATGGCGCACGAGCGGTTGTTCGGTATGCAGATAAACGTCAGGATAAGATGGGAATGTGGTTACGGTATCTTATTGCCAGAAGAGGCAAACTTAAAGCTGTTGTCGCTTTGGTTAATAAGCGATGTAAGCGATGTCGAATTGGATGGCATCTGCTAAACTCAGGTGAACAATTCAATGTGAATAAAGCCTTTGCGTAACAGTTAACATGTAAAATGTTCTACAGTTAAAAAGCAGTACCCGAGTTTGCAAGTATTGATGAACTAACGGTCAACGTCTCTGCGAAAGCCTAGTTTTGGACAAAGCATTACTATGCCGTGGAAATGTAAAGAAAGCAGCGAGCAGATTACATCATGGCGTGAGCAGTTAAAGCTCATAGAGACGTCTGATATATGTCAGTGAGCCGAACCTAATCAGCTCTTGCAATCATAGGGGCATCCATATAAGTCCAAGAGTGTACGGCGCATTAAAGGCAAACCTTGTCTTGATTCCTTTCCGAGCTAAAAACTTATCAAGCAGACTGCGTGACGCAACTTGCGTGATGAATTTGTTTCTATTTGTGGACAAGAACAAGTAATAACTAAGCAAAGATATCGAGCCTATCAAACAGGTGAAAAGTCAATGAATTATGAGCTATTGTCTTTGTCTCGGTACGGCTAGCCCTCTAAACTCAAGTGCCCTCCAACACTTTAGTTGCTAAGAGATCCCGGATCATAATTGATACAAACTGGCTGAAGGGTTATTGCATCCTGCATTTTCTACATGCGAAACTAAAAATTATGCACATTTTGAGTACATGTACCTAATTCAACGTTGATTTTGGTATTCGTTTTAAACTAGAACATTTTGGGAACCGCTCAATTAAGGTATATGTACGTTAGACGTGTTGCGCCTGTCCCTGATAATTGACACCAAAAAATTGATTCAAGTATGTATTTTGACGTTAGACCGTAAGGGGAGGGCTCAATGAGTGACCCTAAACGAATAGAAACTACGCTTTCACTTTTGAAAAAGATTTGGGGCAATAATGCTGATCTTAGGGTTAATCAGTTGATGTATAACCTTATTCAATTTCTAGGGGGAAGTTAACGCAAAAACCACGATAGCTTTTGTCTAAATGGCAAGATACCTTTGAAGATTGTGAAAGAATGACTAGTGGTGGTTACTCAGCGAGAACAGCTTTATTAACTGCAACGCGCATTTGTTGTATAATATTACGGCGAGCTTTCTTGATATTGCAGGCAGTATGCACACTAACAATGACACCACTCATCGAGCGAGTAATTGCCTCATAACGTTGTTGTTCAGAAAGGCGAATTCTTTTAGTTTGTTGTGTCATGTCGTATATCCCAGGTGGTGAGCCGCGGATTTCATCCATGACGATTATAGTTTCAATGTAACTTTGACATTGCACCTTGTCTACACTCACGTAAACAGACCCTACAGGAAGCATCTACGTTAGTTTAAAGTCCGCGATATACCATTTTTGTCAAAGCTCATCTTCATGGCTCAAATCTAGGTTCAGCAATTGGGTTTTGTACTCATTCAGCTCGAAAGTTATTTATGTTGTGGATACATGCATCGTCTTTCGTAAATCTTCTTCGCCCCATTATAATTATGTAATAGATATGGAGAGTTTCCATACACCTATTCCAAAACCGACACAAATGAGTTCACACTATGCTGAATGTTCTCTGCAAACAATTTGGCTAGCTCAGACATTGGTTTATGCGCCGGCGTCAGAATAGCATGATCGAATGTCACGACGGGGGAAAAAGGGCGAAAAACAACTTTCCCTTGATCACCTTTATAGAGCTTATAACTGGCGGCACTTATTGGATCACAGATACAAGCACATAGCTGTTGTTCGACAAACTCAAAGCCAGAAATGTAGTTTTGCAGCTCGAACCTAGGCCGATAGGAAGCATTATGCTCTTCAAACAATGCGCGTAAGTGCTCACTTGCAGCATGACGGGTAAAAAGAGTCGCAAGTGGGAAGTCATCGAGGTCGTTCGGAGTAATCGTCTGTTTCTTGGCAAGAGGATGATCAACGTGTAAGGCACACACTCCTTGTAGGTGAATCGGTTCGACATGGAATGAGTCTCTATCTTTGGGTAACTCTGAGTAACCGATATCGTATTGTTGGGAAGCAATCCAATCTTGAACCATGGTTGAACTACGCATCATCATGGATACCTCAACCTCAGGCCTGTCTTTTACAAACTCTGCAATAACGTGAGGCATAAAGAATAATGCGGCGGCAGGCATGCAGGCGATCCTCAATTTGCCTCGCGTTAGGTTTTTCACTTCTGCCATTAACTGAGTCGCGCGTGAAAGTCGCTCTAGAATCGCATCGCTCTCTTCAAGTAAAAAATACGCCTCTGGATTCGGCACGAGTCGACCTTTATGTCGTTCGAATAATGCAAAGCCAAGCTCTTTCTCTAATCCGACCAGCATTGCGCTGATCGCCGGCTGTGTTCGGCACAACGTTTTGGCAGCTAAGGTCACGGATCCAGAACGCATCACGGTGCGAAAGGTTTCTAGCTGTTTTATAGAAAGGTTATTCATATGAGTCTATAAGAAAAAGTTATCAGATTAGAGAAATTTTAAATTTGTTTTTATTGCTTGTCATTATTAAATTAACGAGGTGTTTACAAATAAAACAATAAGGAAATAACAACGTGGAGCAAAAGTTTAGATATCTACTCACTTTCCTGATTGCATCTGTGGCATTGATGCAGTTTGTTCAGGTAGTGACACGATATGTCTTTGAAGTCCCAATTATGGGGCTTGAAGAGTCGATGGTTATTCCGACCTTATGGCTCTACATGCTTGGTGCGGTGAATGCGTCTAGGGAAGATACGCAAATCCGTGCAAATGTACTGGAAATATTTATCAAGACAGAGCGAGGTCATCAAATCTTAGCCCTTATCAGTGAAACGATCAGCTTGGTGATTTCGAGTTGGTTGACCTACTGGGCTTGGGACTACGTCAAGTATGCGTGGAGGGTTTGGAAAGAGAGCCCAACGCTTTATATCCCAACTTTTTATCACGAGTGCTCGGTCTTTATCGGCTTACTCCTGATAACCCTCTTTATTGCAATGCATGTGGTCAAGTTGATTCGTCAACTGATGTCTCCTTCCTATCAAGTAAATAAGGTCTAATTATGGTTGAAGTAGCTCTGTTGGCAGTAGCCGTTTTGGTCATACTGCTGACCTTTGGTGTGCCGTTACCGTTCTGTTTTGGTGGTGCGTTAATGGTGATGGTTTTTATCGGTGATATGTCGATGAAAGGCAATATGATGTGGGGAGCGGGTCAGCTGATGAACCCTGTTCTGCTAGCTATTCCGCTATTTGTTCTGGCAGGAACGATCATGAGCAGGAGCGGCATTGCCGCCAGTTTACTCGGATTTGTGAACGTGTTCGTAGGTCATATTCGCGGCGGTCTAGGGATTGTTGCATCCTTCAGTTGTGCAATCATTGGTGCCATTTCTGGTAGTGGGTTAACCGGTGTCGCGGCTATTGGTCCTTTGTTAATTCCTGAGATGGAAAAGCGCGGGTATCCAAGAGCGTATGCGACCGCACTGATTGCAAACTCGTCCATTTTGGGACTGTTGATTCCGCCAAGCGTAACCATGATTGTCTACGGTTGGGTAACGGATACCTCTATTCTCGCCTGTTTCCTAGCAACGCTTGGCCCTGGCTTATTAGTGACCTTTAACTTCGCATTAATCAATATGTACAAAGCGCGCAAGTTTCCATTGATATTGGATGATAAGCCGTCGATGTCAGAGTTGATTAAGCAAACCTCTAGCAAGACGTTTCATGCCGTACCTGCTTTATTAATGCCGGTAATCATCTTAGGTGGAATCTATGGTGGCGTGATGACGCCGACTGAGGCCGCAGCTGTAGCCGTTATCTATGCTGTTCCAGTGGGTTTTCTTATCTACAAAGGTTTGAGCTGGAAAACACTGCTTATCTCGGGGAAAGAATCAGCAACGGCGGTCGGGTCAATCATGTTCATGATTCTGTTCAGCTTGATTCTTAGCCAGATGTTCGTGGTTGAGGATATTCCTCAGCAACTGGTCGAAGCGATTTTCGGTATCACTGAAAACAAAGTCCTGCTGCTTATTTTTATCAACATTTTGTTGTTCTTAGTGGGAATGGTGGTCAATGACCTGACTGCAATCATTCTTATCGCTCCGCTATTACTACCTCTGATGACCGCTATTGGCATCAGCCCGATTCAGTTTGCAGCAATCATGGGTGTGAATACAGCAATGGGTGGTGTTACTCCACCATACGCGTCGATTCTATATCTAGGTGCACGTATCGGTAACGTTAAATTCTCCGAAGTAGTTGGCCCTGCAATGTCGCTGATACTACTTGGTTATCTACCTGTAGTGATTCTGACCTCTTTCTGGTCAGAACTATCACTCTTCCTCCCTACTGTGTTTGGTTACTAAAAGGAAATTACCAATGACAAAAACAAGTAAGTTTGCTCCAACTAAAGCACTGAAAAAATACACGTTGCTTGCTTCTCTTATCGCAGCTGCAGCGACGGTTATCCCTGCACAAGCGACGACGCTGAAAATCAGCCATGTTCGCCCACAAGGTACTGTAGTTGATAATGATATCAAACAACTCAGCGATGAACTGAAAGCGGCAACGGATGGCGATCTTAAGCTTCGAGTTTATGCAGCAAACGCTCTAGGTGACTACACCTTAGTTCAAGAACGTATCTCTGTTGGTGCGATTGACATGGCACTGCAGCCTGCATCGACTTCAACGGACCGTAAAATGCAGATTGGCTTGCTACCTTTCCTTGCCAATAACTGGGAAGAAGCACAAAACATCTACGGTAGCGGAGCACCAGTCAGAACCGCGATGGAAGAGTTATTTGCTAAACAAGACATCACACTACTTGCTGCTTACCCAGTTTATTTTGGTGGTATTTCACTGAATCGTAATGCGGTTGAAGCGGGTAACCCTGATGTGAGCAAAGGCATCAAGCTTCGCGTTCCGCCAATCAAGAGCTTCCAGCTACTTGCTGACAATGTAGGTTATATCGGCTCGCCACTACCGTTTTCCGAAGCCTTTACTGCAGTACAAACTGGGGTGGTAGATGGAGTGATTGGCTCTGGAGCGGAAGGTTATTATGCTTCGTTCCGTGACGTAACTAAAACGTACATTCCACTCAATACTCACTTTGAGATCTGGTATCTGATGATTAACTCAGAGCGTTTGGATGACCTTGATGAAAACGAGAAAAACGCCTTGGTATCGGCGGCGGCTGAGTTTGAATCTCGACGCTGGGGAGCGGCGCAAATAGATCAGAAAGCGAACGAGCAAAAACTAGTTGATGCCGGCGCGACAATCGTCGAAATGACTCCGGCACAACTGAAATTGACGGCGGATAAGGTTCGTACCACCGTATGGCCTCAAATCATTAATGATATTGGTTCTGACTGGAGCCAACCAATTCTAGACAAAGCGCTTAATTAAACTAAGCGCACCTCCAAGTAGGGGCGTTGTTGCGCCCCTTATTACAAAAGTCTGAAGAGAACGATATGAAACCGGATTACATAATTGTCGGTGGAGGCGTCGTGGGCTGCGCAGTGGCTTACGGACTGCTCAAAGCTGGGCATAAGGTAACAGTACTCGATGGTGGAGATGAGGCTCATCGTGCATCACGAGGGAATTTTGGCTTGGTGTGGCTATCGAGTAAAGGTTTAGGTGCCCCTCACTATGCCACGTGGACACGTCGCTCAGTGGGACTATGGCGCAAACTGGCTGATGAGCTTGAAGAGATGACGGGTGAAGAACTCAATCTTGTTCAAAACGGAGGGTATGACTTTCATTTTTGCCAGCAAGAGATGGCAGAGAAAGCCAAGCAATATGAGGTGCTTCGACAACAACTGGGTACGGATCATCCCTACGAAGTCTGGGATAGAGATCGTCTTATTGCTGAAGAACCAGACATTGGTGAAGAAGTTGTTGGTGCTATTTATGGCCCGGAAGATGGGCATGTGAATCCGTTAAATCTGCTTCGTGCTTACACTAAAGCAATCAATGAGTTAGGGGCAAATGTTGTCACTGGCGTTACTGTGTCAGAGATAAGTAAAAACGACTCACATCGATTCGACGTCGTACTGCAAGATGGAACGCGTTACAACAGCGCTAAAGTGGTTTTGTCGGCAGGTTTAGGATCGGCGGAACTGGGCCCTAAGCTTGGCTTTGTTGCACCAATTAGCGCACAAAAAGGTCAAGTTCTGATTACCGAAAAGCTTCCCCCAAGACTGAAGCGTGCCTCAGGGATCATCAGACAGGTCAATGAAGGTGGTATTCAGATTGGAGACTCTAAGGAGAACGCTGGTTTCGATGATAGCGATACCCTAGACGTCACGGCGGCGATAGCTGAACGAGCGATTGCGGTTTATCCGTTTTTAGCCCAGACAAAGTTAGTTCGTAGCTGGGGAGCTATTCGCATCATATCTCCCGATGGCTTACCGATATATCAACAGTCGAAAACCAATTCAGGCGCTTATCTCATTAGTTGTCATAGTGGTATTACATTAGCCGCAGCGCACAGTTTTTTGCTCCCAGCTTGGCTAGAAGAAGCAGCGGATGCACCAACTTTGGAGTTATTCAGTGAAGACAGGTTCTAAGTTTCAACGAATGGTTGCGACAGAAAGGTCGCAACAGACGGTGGAGTTTTTTTGGGAAGGCAAGCCATACACAGCCCATGTTGGTGACACCATTGCGGCTGCATTGTTGGCTGCAGGTGTTGACCATACTCGAGAGTCTCCACTGTCGGGAGCCCCTCGCGCCCCGTTTTGCATGATGGGTAGTTGCTTTGAGTGTCGTGTTCAAGTTAATGGCGAGCACAATGTCCAAGCATGTATGAATGTAATAGAAGATGGCATGACGATTTGCCGTCAGACAAGTTAGTGGTGAGTTCATGCAAGACGAAATAAAAAAACAAGTCGATGTATGTGTCATTGGTGCTGGCCCAGCTGGAATGAGCGCGGCAGTGAGGTGCGCAGAAGCAGGTGCCAGTGTGGTTGTGATTGACGAACAGCCGATCCCGGGAGGTCAGATATATCGAGCGCAGAAAGAACAAGGACACCCAAACGGCTCTATCTTTGGCCCCGAATATCAACATGGTGCAAGCATAATCAAAGCGTTTAATCGAGCACCGCTGACCCATATTACTAGGGCGACACTGTGGCGAGTCGACAATGAAAACTGCGTCTACTGGAGCCAAAATGGTGTAGCCAATAAAACCGTAGCGAAACAAATCATCATTGCGACTGGGGCAACGGAAAGGCCATTTCCATTTGTCGGTTGGACTTTACCGGGAGCGATGACCGCGGGTGCGTGTCAGATTATGATGAAAACCTCGGGCTTAGTTCCAACCAATGCTGTACTTGTCGGAACTGGGCCACTCATCTACTTGCTCGCGGCACAGATGATCGATGCTGGCTCGCCTCCTAAAGCGATTGTGGATACCCAACAACCTAGCAGTTACGTCGAATCGATTCGCTATGCTGGCGGAGCTTTAAAAGGTCACAAAGTACTTTTCAAAGGCCTTAAGCTGTTGGGTAAAATTCGCCGTGCTGGAGTTAAACGCTATACCGGTGCCACCGACATAGCCGCTTATGGAGATCAAGCTGTCGAGCGACTCACTTTCACCGCTCAAAGACAGCCACACGCCTTAAATACCGATACTTTGCTCTCTCATATTGGCGTTATTCCTAATGTTCAGCTCACGAGAGCAATGGGGTTGGAGCACGAATGGGATCCGCTACAGATCTGTTGGCGACCAAGGGTTGATCAATACCACCGAAGCTCTCGCCAAGGTGTTTTTGTTGCTGGTGACGGTAGCGGCATTGGTGGAGCAATGGCTGCGCAATACCAAGGTCAGCTTGCAGCGGTTAGTGCTTTAATGTCGCTTGAAAGCGATGGAGAAACATCACTAACTGAAGAGCGAGACAAGCTGCGAGCATTGATTGATAAAGAAATTGGAGTGCGACCGTTTTTGGACGCTCTGTACACGCCACCTAAGCAGGCACTGACACCAAGCGATCAGACTATTGTTTGTCGTTGTGAGGAAGTGACAGCAGGACAAATTCGCCGTCAGGTAGAGAGAGGCGCGCACGGGATCAACCAAATCAAAACCTATACGCGTTGCGGTATGGGGCCTTGTCAGGGACGCTATTGCGGGACCACGGTAGCTCATATTATCCAAGAGAAAGTAGGGATTCCTATGGAGAAGGTCGGCTATTACCGCCTGAGAAATCCGATTAAACCACTCAAACTGGGTGAGTTGGCTAGCTTGACCCCAATCGGCGAATCATTCATGTACAAATATAGAAATAAAGGAACACAAAATGACTCACATTCAGCGTAAGCACACCAATCAAAGAATGAGCAAAATCGTTATTCATAATGATACTGTCTATCTTTGTGGTCAAGTCGGTGTGAAAGGCACCAGCGTTGCTGAACAAACCGCTGAGGCATTATCCCGGGTTGAAAGATTACTGATTGAAGCGGGTAGTGATAAAGACCATATATTACAAGTTACAGTTTGGTTGGCAGACATGCAGGACTTTGATGAAATGAACCATGTCTGGGACGACTGGTTCAAGACTGGCTTTGCTCCTGCGAGAGCCTGTGGAGAAGCCAAACTGGCAAGTACTGAACTAAAAATCGAGCTGCTTGTTACGGCAGCAATAGTGCGAACAAGTAACTAGCGCATTTATATAACACCGTCATAAATATCGTAAACTTTGTGGTGGTGTTATTACTTGAAATTAAATGTTTGACTTCATATAGGACTGGATTCTGAGTAAAGCGAATTTGCCGTCCCTCATAATCCATCTAATTAAGCATAGGGGGGCGCGCGAGTGTGTCCAAGAGTGTTTCAAAAAGTCTTTAGATAACAAACCTCTGACCCAAAAGTAATTCAGAGCAAAGCTCTGCTTATAATTTCCCCTACTAAAAGCTATCTGAAGGAGTTTGAAGTGAGCCATTATTGAAATCATCAGGCGTCATGCAATCTAATCTCTATCAACTTTCACTAACCTATTGATTGCACGTTGATATGGTATTAGAAAGGCTGCATTATATCAGAATGAAAGGTGGCTAAAAGCAGTATAGAAAGCGTTAGGCGACGGGCAGAAAAGTTCTTTGTTCTCATCTTTTTAGTTCTCTTTGAGTATTCGTTTTTCTAAGTCGGCAACTCAGTATTGTCGGCTCAAATTCTTGAATCTCTCCAGCCGTAAAACATGCCAATATTCGTTGGTTGCCTCTTTGGTTTTCACAGTCGCTTGGTTGTGAGTTTAACTGGCTCAAAGTGTGGAAAGGGCAAGTTAATCGTAGCTTTCGTTTTTGCTATTAGCTCGTAGCTGTTAGTTTCTCAGGTTCAAAAACTACTTAGTCGCTGCAAATTCGCATTTCGTGGTCGTTGGAATTTTGGCTGAAACATAGTGAGTTTTGTGGTTCTTGAATCACAAAAAGTCAGTGGGTGTTTGGTTGCTTATTTGGTTTCGGGTAATCTGCTTTCAAAACAACTTAAACACTGGTGGAAAACTTCGCCTAACAAGGCGTTTAAGGCGGATTCACAACGCTTGGTGATTTCAGTTCAAGTTGAATTTAGTGTTTAAGGTACAATGGTTTAAGTTTGGTGGTTGGCGTTGTTCACCACTTAACGCGGCGTTATGTAGCCGCGAGAGGACGGTAAGTTAAAAGGATTTATATATGTTAAATATTCGGCAAGCTCGCATTGAAGATATCAGTGTTATCAAGAAAC
>NZ_JADDYH010000068.1:0-204 GCF_015163595.1 Vibrio sp. OPT41
AGCAGCCATCATTTAAAGAAAGCGTAATAGCTCACTGGTCGAGTCGGCCTGCGCGGAAGATGTAACGGGGCTAAGTAGTAAACCGAAGCTGCGGCAATATACTTTTGTATATTGGGTAGGGGAGCGTTCTGTAAGCGGTTGAAGGTGTGTGGTAACGCATGCTGGACGTATCAGAAGTGCGAATGCTGACATGAGTAACGATAA
>NZ_JADDYH010000069.1:0-238 GCF_015163595.1 Vibrio sp. OPT41
ATACTGGTTGGTATTTTTGACTCTGAAAGTCTTTAGAAAATGTAACTTCCTTGTGAAGCAACATAGCTCTTTAACAATTTGGAAAGCTGACAAAACAACAATTTATTGTTGTTTGTAAAGTTCTCAATGTTTGTCTTTAAGACAAACACCAAAAAACACATTCAAGTGTTCTTGGCTTTTTGTTTTCATTTTTTCTAAAAATGAAGGTAAAGAGATGAGTCCGGCAAAATCGAATGTC
>NZ_JADDYH010000070.1:0-345 GCF_015163595.1 Vibrio sp. OPT41
TTGTTTTGTCAGCTTTCCAAATTGTTAAAGAGCTATGTTGCTTCACAAGGAAGTTACATTTTCTAAAGACTTTCAGAGTCAAAAATACCAACCAGTATCAATTGCTTGTTCTGGTTTGGACGTTTTATTCCAAAAATACTTAGAGAATGGTGGGCGATACCGGGCTCGAACCAGTGACCCCCTGCTTGTAAGGCAGGTGCTCTCCCAACTGAGCTAATCGCCCACATTGTTTTGATTTCCGTGGAAGGAAATGGTGGGTCGTGCAGGATTCGAACCTGCGACCAATTGATTAAAAGTCAACTGCTCTACCAACTGAGCTAACGACCCAATGGTATCCCGTAGGGG
>NZ_JADDYH010000071.1:0-205 GCF_015163595.1 Vibrio sp. OPT41
CCGATAGTGAACCAGTACCGTGAGGGAAAGGCGAAAAGAACCCCTGTGAGGGGAGTGAAATAGAACCTGAAACCGTGTACGTACAAGCAGTAGGAGCACCTTCGTGGTGTGACTGCGTACCTTTTGTATAATGGGTCAGCGACTTATATTCAGTGGCAAGGTTAACCATCTAGGGGAGCCGTAGGGAAACCGAGTCTTAACTGGG
>NZ_JADDYH010000072.1:0-15099 GCF_015163595.1 Vibrio sp. OPT41
CACGACATTCTTCGAATGCAACTACCTTAATTTCAAAATGATCTATCACTCTCGATCCTTTAGAGTTGGTTACAATTTTCCTTAAAGTACATAACGCCCTGTTAAGGGGTGAGCAACGCAATACCGATGCCGCCGTATACCACCTTAAACACTGAACACAACGCATAGTAAAAATGCCACGCGTTGCGAATCCCTCTTAAACAGTTTGTTATAACCACATATTCTCACGGACTTCATAGTGGCTAACATGACGATCTGGATTCAATTTGTACTTTTCATCCTCTGGATACAATTTAGCGACACTGATATTTTCACCAGCAAATGCTTTGATACATTCGAGATCTTCCCAATAGGTCAACAAAGTGATTTCAGCATTATCGCCTAAATCTCGATTTAGGATTTGAGCACCGAGGAAACCCGGTGTACTAGATGTATCTTTGATTCCTGTCTCATACAGGTATGCAATAAACCCTTCTTCATGCTCTTTAGGGCAAGTAGCTTTCCATTCTCTTGCTATCATAAATACTCCATTTTATGTCGTGGTTATAACGCCGCGTTAAGTGGTGAGCAACGCAGACCACCGACCTAAAACATTGTGCCGTACACACTAAAGCCAAAGCAAACGAAAAATGCCACGCGTTGCGAATCCGTCTTTAACGCTTTGTTAGCTTATTACTTTCCGAGCATTCCAAACTAAAACAACCACTTATTTTGACATTAAACGTGAAGTCGAGATTATAAACATAGCCGAGAACTTCAGGCGATGAACTTAGTATTAACTTGAGCTTTGACAAAACCGCCGAGCGTGGAGACTCACGGAACTTCACCCACCAAGGCTCGTATTGGATTTGCTACTTTCAAGTGCAAAACTTTGCCATAAATGAAACAGAGGCGGAGCTGAAATTACCACCAACAAAACAAGACCAAGTAACGTTACGACCACACACGGTAAAAATACCGCTAAAAAAATGTTACTTACTACTGCTGATACAGCCAAAATATTTGCCCATCAGTTAGCTCATTTTGACGATATGCCCTACCTAACATCAGCTATATTTGTTTGATTTTTCAGACTGTAAGCTAACGCTCTGTTAAGGGGTGAGCAACGCAATACCAAAGCCGCCGCAAACCACCTTAAACACTAAAATCAACGCATAGTAAAAATGCCACGCGTTGCGAATCCCTCTTGAACAGTTTGTTATGTGCGTTGCTCAAATTCATACTCTGTAAGACACCATTGCTTTGGGCTTGACCAACTGATTTCTTTGAATGATGTTCTTAGGTCACCGCTCAATAAAAGTTGCTTCATAAAATGGCTAGGTGAAATATAAGCTTTATCATCGTAAGCAAACACAAAACCCTGCTTATTGAGCTCAAGCATCGTCTGTTTGGTTTCCTTTGATTGAATCCCACCATTGAGAGCAAGCTCATCAATACGACCGCCTGTATCACCATCTCGACTGCTATTGCTTAACTTTATTGAGGTATTATCTATGGCAGCAACGTGCGCCGGAGGGACTTCTCCTGATTGACCAAACTCAACTTTGTAAGGAGGCTGTTTTATCATTTGATCTCCAAGCACATAACGCCCTGTTAAGGTGTGAGCAACGCAATACCGAAGCCCCCGCATACCACCTTAATCACTAAATTCAACGCATAGCAAAAATGCCACGCGTTGCGAATCACTCTTGAACAGTTTGTTATGTGCGTGATTGAAACCTACTCTACACTTGGCTCCGGTAAAACTGGTGGTGTACTGTCCATATAAGTTAAAAAGTTTTCCCATAACTCGTGCGTTCTTTGCTTAGTTAACTTAGTTTTGCACGATATCGCCATAACTCCACGAATAGTTCCATCACGCCATTGCGTATAAACCGAATCACAGTGAGAGGACATATATGCTTGCCAATCCTGTTGAGCAAGCTTAATTGCTGCGATCAGTTCTGGGTCATGAGAGTTGTGCTCAAAGCTAGTGTTTAGATATTTGTCTAATTTAACTTGTGCTGACTCTAGTTCAATAGCAGTACATTGGTTTATCTCGATTGTGGTCATCGCATTATTACAGTCAATGGACTCTTCTTCAGCAAGAGCACCAAATGAAAGACTAGCTAATATGATGATTAGACACTTATTCATCGTTTTCTCCTAAAGCACATAACGCCCTGTTAAGGGGTGAGCAACGCAATACCGATGCCGCCGCATACCACCTTAATCACCAAAAACTCAACGCATAGTAAAAATGCCACGCGTTGCGAATCCCTCTTGAACAGTTTGTTAGCTGACAATTTCAACGAGTGCATCTATCCATTGCTCTGGCTTCGCTACAATAAACTCATAACACGTATTGTTGGCTAGTTTTATGCGAAATGCATCCGTAGTGATTGGAATTACACCACCACCTTTGCCCAAGCACTTAGCTACGGCAGCAATGTCTTGGCGCTTTAATTGATATGGACCAAAACCCAACTTTTCGTTGTACGGAGTAAAAATTAAATCCGACTCCGTTAGTTCCAATTTCCCATCGGCTTTAGTCGCACCGACTTGAATTGTAGCTGTTGAAGACTTAATTACTTTATCAGACATAACGTACCCTCTTCCTTGATTTACTTTTGTCTGCTAACGCCGCATTAAGGGGTGAACAACGCCACCACCTAACCTAAACCATTGTGCCGTAAACACTAAAGCCAATTCAAACCAAAACTGCCAAGCGTTGTGAATCCCTCTTGAATGCTTTGTTAGTTGCCAAACCTAAAGCTTTGATTTGAAGTTAATTACCGCTTTGCCAACACTAGCTTTACGTGTTTTGGAAAACTCAAATCAGGCGCAGTTTCTAAGCGCCTGTCACTGAAACCACTTGGAACAAACAGCGCCGTAGAGAACGGGCTCACAACACCAAAAAGCTCATTTGAAAAGACAATATCACAGAGCTGACTCTCAACAAGCGAATCGGCTTCTGAAACGGCAAACCAAACTAGGAAAAGATCGAAGCTCAATTTCCGCGAACCAAGAACCCGAAGTTCGAAGTGCAAAATAGAGCAAAGCACACGAACGATTAGACCTAAACACTCTGTTTTAGCTGCGTTTTCCTCGTTGGCAACTAACGCCCTGTTAAGGTGTGAGCAACGCAATACCGATGCCGCCGCATACCACCTTAAACACTAAACACAACGCATAGTGAAAATGCTACGCGTTGCGAATCACTCTTAAACAGTTTGTTAGTTCTTTGACCCACTGAGTGCCTGAGGTTTATAGCCTAGTGAATCCAAATCAACACCTTGCTCTAAAAGGAGTTTTTCAAACAATGGTAATAGTGGTCCAAGGTTTTCATTTAACGTGTCACGAACCGTATCAACAACTACTTGGGTACCACGCTCGATTTCTATATTGATAAAGTCACCACTGGCTTTTGATTCGAAAACAGTCATTCTACGAGTCTCAGGAATAAGCCAAACTTCAAACCAACCTTCATGCTTATTTACGTCAGCTACAGTCAAGCTCGCTCCATTTAGAGCTATATAACCTTTAGGGAAAACGTATCTTTTCCAAGCATCAGGGAGTGCTAAGCGAACACAATAGTTATCCTCAATTTGTTTTACGTCGACGATAGCTACATTAAAGTCCACATGACCAGATAGCGGGTGACCGCCAATTTCTGCCCCATCTTTTGCGGCTCTCTCAGCGTTAACTAATTGGGATGAGCAATACTTACTCAGAGTTGTGATCAAGAGGCTTTGCAGCATTACGTCGAACTTAACACGAACATCTGACTGTATTTCAGTGACTGTCAGACACACACCGTCAATAGCAATACTTGCCCCAATTTCTAGATCAGTACAAAACCCTTTAGGGAAGTCGATAACAAAAGTTCTAATCCCTCTTTGATCTGTCACATCAACAATTTCGGCTACCGCCTGAACTATGCCTGTAAACATACTTACTCCACTGATATTAAAACAACTTTAAGAACTAACGCCTTGCTAAGGTGTGAAGTACGCAATGACCAAGCCGCCGCATGGCACTTCAACACCAAAAGCACCGCATACTAAAAATGCCACGCGTGCTGAATCACGCTTAAGCAATTTGTTAGGTGCGTAACCACAGCTGATAAAAGTCAGTTTCATCGTGCTTTGGATTCTTACGCACAAACTCCCAATTATGGCGCTTGTAAAAAGTAAGAGCCCTAGTGTTAGTTCGACTTACTGAAAGTACTGCACGCTTACAACCTGCTCTAAACAAGACATTTGCGATGTAATCCTGCAACTTAGGAGCTAGCCCTAAGCCACGGAAATTTGATTTTAAATAAATCAGATGCACATAACCAGTTTCAGGCTCTGGTGAAAAACTGCGAAACTCCAACTGTCCTGCGAACTGACCAGAAACAAAAATATGAATGTAGAACCACTCTGGAGTCACCAAACGCTCAATAACTCGCTCGCGATAACCACTAATGAAATCATCGAATCCGTCGTAATGACCGAAACTACAAAAGTATGCATCTTTTCTAGCATCAACACATAAGTCTAAATCATCGATACTTATTTGCCGAAAAGCGATTTCCATATCTACCTTTTCCCTCTAGCACCTAACGCCCTGTTAAGGTGTGAGCAAGGTAATACCGATGCTACCGCATACCACGTTAAACACTAAAACCAACGCATAGTAAAAATGCCACGCGTTGCGAATCACTCTTAAACAGATTGTTATGTACCGCCTCAAAACAAGGCACTTTCAATTTGGAGCCATTGCTCCATAAAAGAGATAAAGTCCCTTTGAGGTATGAACTTCTGTGCCGCTGTATTATTTTTTAAAAATACTTCCTCCAAAGCCCACACATAGTGGTCGGCGTAAACAGCCCACGCCTTTGCTCCATCGTTAAGCTCTAATCGGGATAGAGGCTTGACAGACAGATAGCCTTTTAATAAAGCTAATGACCTATGAAGCTCCAAATCGAACATATACATGCATGCTCTCGCCAACTCATAACCAGGAGGCATGTTTTGCACTAAATCCCAGTCGATCACATCGCTTACTGTGCAATTAGAATCAAAAAAGACATTGAAATGATGAAAGTCGCCGTGGATTAGTTGCCTGCTTGTTAACGGGGTATATGAGTGCGTAGCTTCTGAGCTAGCTAGATAATCACGCTGTTGTTTTACTCTTCGTAGCACCGAGTTATTCATATCAAATTCACTATTTGTTTCAATAGCTGCGACTATTTTTTGTAGTCTATCGACCCAAGCACTTTTATCCCAAGAAAGCTCAATTGTTGGAAAGTCGTTTCCAACCTCGGAAGCGAGTTGAACATGCAGGTCAGCAAGGGCTTTTCCCAACTGAAAAGCATGAAACGCAGACAGAGCACTTTTTTCGATTAACGTTCCTTTTGCTTCAGGAAATAGAGCATAAAACTCATCACCTATTTTACAAAAGGAGTGGTGATCGCGCGTCAAAACAGGAGCAATTATAGTATTCAAATTTTGCGATAACTTTCTCAGCAGCTCATGCTCTAACTTGATCTTAGCAACATTGCGAACACTATATTTTCTAAGATAATAAGTCTCTGAGGATTGGATACGAAAAACATGATTCGTCGCACCAGCTGATTGACGTTTTATACTAGCGCCAGCACCAATCTGACTCCAGTTTTCACCAACCTTACGAACAAAATCACTCATAATTCCAGATACCCCTTAGGTACATAACGCCCAATTAAGGGGTGAGTAACGCAACACTGATGCCGCTGCAAACCACCTTAATCACTAAAATTAACGCATAGTAAAAATGCCACGCGTTACGAATCCCTCTTGAATTGTTTGTTAGTACGCTGCCCGCAAAGCCTTTGGTACATACCAATACATTGAAATATAGCACGAAGCTGTTGGCTTAAAACCATGAAGCTAAACGGAAAACTGCCAAACTGAAAACTAACTTCAAGACGTAAGTTGGCTAGAAGAAAAACATGCTTCACTGCCCTTTTCACTGTTTTCAAATTAGCAAAGAATACGGGCTTCAAACTTGAACAGCTGCGACAAAGAAACGCTTGTTTTTCCGAAAATTTCTCAGCGCCAAAGAAACCACGCCAGAGAAATAGCCCGAAAGTTAGAAACCGTAAACGATAAACCCAAAGCGAAAACTTCACATCTAGTGCCACCGGAGCGAACCTGAAAGGCACATTTGATCAGATGTAAAGCGAGGAAAAGAAACCAATAAAAACAGAAACTTTTAGCCTTTGATGCCAACCCAGTACTAACGCCCTGTTAAGGTGTGAGCAACGCAATACTGATGCCGCCGTATACCACCTTAAACACTAAAAGCAACGCATAGTAAAAATGCCACGCGTTGCGAATCACTCTTAAACAGTTTGTTATGTGTTTTTTCTCACTACTGTCTGGTGAAGTATGCGGCGATTAATTTTTTGTTTCCACGCGACCTGCTTTTCGGAAAGGCTACGTTTGCGTTTTGTTTGCATCAAAAATCGATACTCGTTTTCGTAGATGTAACCTAATTTATAAGCATGGATAATTAAGTCTTCATTGGCGTTTGCATTCACGTCTTTAGCTATACGTTTGAGACCTGCAAATAAGTTACCTGTATCAATACCGATAAACCTGTTTACGCACACATTTCCTACGTGAGTTTTATTCCCATTTAATTGATTTTCAATGTAGCAAAGCTCTTTTATCGGCTGACCACAAGGGCAACTATCAAAGTCTTCTTGAATCTCGACACCAACAAGCAACCATTCATTTTTGGCGTGATGAAACTCACTTGAGTTCGATAAAGGTAAAATATGCTCTTTTAGCCGTTCAAAGTTATGTTCCATACTTCAATCTCCAAAAACACATAACGCCCAATTAAGGGGTGAACAACGCTACCACCCAACCTAGAACATTGTGCCATAAACACTAAATTTTAAGTAAAAGCAAAAGTGCCAAGCGTTGTGAATCCCTCTTAAATTGCTTGTTAGTTGCCGACCTATTTAAAGCTGTTCATCTCGCGACGACTTACCGGCATACGAGCATCAGCGGTTCTCAGCTGGCGTTTAAAGCCACGGTTCCCACGCACGACCTCATTGCCATTCTTATCCACCGTTTTAAGTGTATCGACAAGTATATTTTTGTATGTACCTTTAATCTCATATTCGAATGAAACTAAATCGGTTTTAAACACCCATTGTTGTGAACCAAGGGCAAGAAAGCTGTAACTTTCACCGTCAACAACTAAATAATGTGCATGTAGAGCATTCGTATTCCCCCCGCGGCTAGGCGGACGACTTTTCTCTTTGAGGTACTTACTATAGTTTTCTATTTTCTTATTTGTAATTTTATTCATTTAAGCCTCTATTTCCTCGTAGGCAACTAACGCCCTGTTAAGGTGTGAGCAACGCAATACCGATGCCGCCGCACACCACCTTAATCACTTAAACCAACGCATAGTAAAAATGCCACGCGTTGCGAATCACTCTTAAACAGTTTGTTAGTCGCGAGGCACCGAGCGACAATTTTAAGCCAAACTAAACTTTGCGAACAACAAACTTTATGTGCTTTGATGCACTTAAGTCAGGCGTAGTCTCAAAGCGGCTATTCAATGAAACCACTTGGAACAAACAACGCCGCAGAAAACGGACTAACAACACCCAAAAGCGCGTTTGGAAAGCCAATCTCACAGTGCGGACTTTCAACAAAGTCACTGAAACCACGTGGAACTTACAACACCAGAGAAAACGTCATTTCAGCGAGTAAATCGGCTTTTGTACCCAACAAACTCACCGAGCGGATTTGCAACCAAAAATAGACTCTCGATTGCCCTGCTCTGTCAGCACCAAAGAACAAAACAACCGCTTGGACACTTGCAAAACTTTGGACTTTAAACAGCTGAAACTGAGTTTTGACCATCGACGATTAATCTGTATACCAAACAAACAGCTGCCAAATTTTGAGCTAAGAAACATGATTTTGATTGCTAGCTTTTTCTGGCGACTAACGCCGCGTTAAGTAGTGAGCAACGCTACCACTAGACCTAACTATACCACCGTAAACACTAAAGCCGACTAAAACCAAAAATGCCACGCGTTGCGAATCTGACTTAAACGCTTTGTTATGTGCCGGATTTACGTCGGCCTAATCTTCAAATAACTCCAAGTTCTCGTTCACGTATTCCATGATTTGGTCGTAGAAGAACTCATCAATTTTACCTGCTACGGCAAAGCAAAGTAGATAAGACGATACAAAGTGAAACTTGTACTGTTTTTTCGAGTTAGGGTCGAGTGACCAGTCTGTTTTAACTTGCTCATCAATTTCGTTATTCATCATTTCAAACAGAGCATCATCGTTCATATGATTTCGTTTAGAGTAAAAAACTGATGCGAGCTGATACATATTTTCCTTCGGAATTTCTCCAGAAGCAATCGCATATAGAGCTTCACTCAACGCTTCACTCGCTTCTATCAACCACTTTTCCATCGAATATTTCTCCGTTTCCGAACTGGCACATAACGCCCTGTTAAGGGGTGAGCAACGCAATACGAAAGCTGCCGCATACCACCTTAAACACTGAAACCAACGCATAGTGAAAATGCCACGCGTTGCGAATCCCTCTTGAACAGTTTGTTATGTGCGTGCTTACGTTATGCACCAAACTGTTTTATACGCTTAGCGCCAATAAAAAACTGATACTTACTTTGTTGAAGTAAGTCTAAATGGCGCTCAAACATGGGTACGCCATTGGATAAAGAAAGGTGGTAGACAAGTCCATTACCGACATACACCCCAACGTGTGCTCCGTATGAGTCAGTAGAGTCGTTGTACATCATGATATCTAGCGGCTTAACTCAGTGACCACTTCACTAAACTCTGAGTCACCCCACAGTTCACTAGAACGGTAGTTAGGTGGATTTAGACCGAAGTCTTTAAGCAGGTTATAAGCAAAGACCTGACAGTTAGCTCCAAGCGTTAAGTCTGAATCATCTTTACAACCTGGAATACGGGATGAAACGTATCTTACATTTTTGAATCTGTCGGGAATATCCATTTCCATTTTCTCCCAAAGCACATAACGCCTTGTTAAGGGGTGAAGCACGCAACACCGATGCTACCGCATACCACCTTAATCACTAAAACTAACGCATAGTAAAAATGCCACGCGTGCTGAATCCCTCTTGAACAATTTGTTATACGCGTTCTAGCGGTTGTACTTAACCTTGTTCAAAACTTCTTTTAGTTCATGCGTTTTCTCAAGGTTTACACCGTGAATATTGGCTAAAGCACAAACATAATACAAGACGTCATATAACTCTTCTGCGATTGAACCTTTAAGTTCATCTAGCGTTGGTTGCCCACTTTTACCTTTGCGAATAGATTCCGATAATTCGCCAACTTCTTCGATTAGTTTTAAAAAATAGTGTCCAGATTGCTCCGGCGCATAATCGAATTCTTTTATATGACTTTGTAACTCAGATAACTTCATAACGTCCTTTTTGTATCATTTTCCATAAAGCGTATAACGCCCAGTTAAGGGGTGAAGCACGCAATAACCAAGCCTCTGCATAGCACTTCAACACCAAAAACCTCCGCATATCAAAAATGCCACGCGTGCTGAATCCCTCTTGAACTGTTTGTTAGCTTAAATTAGTAGCACCACGCTACACCACCCCAAAACAGAATATTCAGAGTCCAAACCATAATGCTTTGAACTGGAAGCATATGGAAAACTAACTGGGGACATGCCTTAAGCTCACTTAGAGAGAACAGCATTTGAGGCTGAAAATCCCAACTCGTCGCTAAGCAAAGACCTCTTTTGAATCTAGGATGATTCACCAAATATTCTGCATAGGGTGAATAAATTGTCCATAAGCCCAAAAAGCCAAATAACTCGATTGCAGAAATCACTTCCAAACTAAAGGGCAATAGTGAAGGTCCGCCAATGAGTAAAATCGCCGCAAATACCCATTTTTTGTTTCTCATTACACATCCTTGTTAATGATTTAAGCTAACGCCCTGTTAAGGTGTGAGCAACGCAATGCCAAGGCCGCCGCATACCACCTTAAACACTAAGCGCAACGCATAGTAAAAATGCCACGCGTTGCGAATCACTCTTAAACAGTTTGTTATGTAAATTTCTGAAATTAAACGATATATAAACCACAGTTTTCGTCAAACTGAAAATGTGTATTAGGTTTTGAAACTTCTTTCGCTTTATTGATACAGCGATTTATTCGGTTAGTTAATTGAGTTTCGCTGACATTCCTTACAAGTGATACTGAAAAAGAGAAGTCGTAGTCAGGGCTAGTAAAACTGTAATGCCTCGCAGATAAATCTGATTCTTCAAACTTTTGTTCAAGTTGAGCATCCAATAGCTCAATTATTTTCGCTTTAATTTCTGATAATTCCATCTCAATTCTCCTTATTCTCATGATTTACATAACGCCCTGTTAAGGGGTGAGCAACGCAATACCAAAGCCGCCGCATACCACCTTAATCACTTAAACCAACGCATAGTGAAAATGCCACGCGTTGCGAATCCCTCTTGAACAGTTTGTTATGTACGTAGCTCAAAATGAATATCTGAGCTCTCAAACTCTATGGTCCCAAAGCTACCAACAACCTTGAAACATGATTGGTTCTTTTCGAAGTATTCTATGTTTCCATAGTCTTTTGAGCCATCAGGATCTAGGGTCGGTTGTATATCACTTTGATTCAAGAGCCCAGTAATACTCGAAACATCGTTAAACAGAAGAGAGCCCAAGCGATAGCAAGTATACTCAGCTACCTTTGGAGTTTTATAGTATTCAGACTCAGGCCAGATGCTGAACTCTAGTTCAATTTCCAAAGTTTGATCGCAGTAGTTCCACCCCAAAACAAATGAATCTTGAAGGTCTACGCCTACGAGAAAATCCATATTCCTCTCCAAGTACATAACGCCGCGTTAAGTGGTGAGCAACGCTACCACCTTACCTAAACCATTGTGCCGTAATCACTAAAGCTGAATCAAACCGAAAATGCCAAGCGTTGGGAATCCGTCTTAAACGCTTTGTTAGGCATGTTTTCAGTATATTCTGCTTCTTATATAAGCTGAAAAATCTTCTACGGTAGAACAGTTTTAAAGTATTTCATCTAGCTCATTTACGTGAATTGCACAATACTTCAGCCAATTTGAGGATGGGTACAGATTACGTACCTCTTTGAGATTTTTGAGAGTTCTTTGCGGATTGTAGTCTTTGAAATAATGAACAACTAAGAAAATGTTCTGCTCTTTTTGAGGGTTTACCAGACCATTAAGAAGAACATACTGACCAACGAGTAGCTTAGCCATGTTCGCTGAGTCTATTTCAATTAAAATGGTTGTACCATCTTCTAACTTAATAGATTGGTCTACTGATATGGAAACTTTATCAGCTCCCTTTTGGTTATTGTCGAAGTTCTGTTTACCACTCAATTTCCCAAAACCAAATGCGCTTTCAAATTTTTCAATAAAGAACTTTTCATTCTTACCAGCTGACATATGACCTCCGGATGCCTAACGCCCTGTTAAGGTGTGAGCAACGCAATACCGAAGCCACCGCATACCACCTTAAACACTAAAACCAAAGCATAGTAAAAATGCCACGCGTTGCGAATCACTCTTAAACAGTTTGTTATAGCGCTTTGCCGTTTACAAGTGACCAATGATGAGGCATTAATTCTCGTATAGTCTTGAAAACCAATGCATTCCCTGAAGTCGTAATTGCTGCTTTGACATCCCCACCCCAATGGACGAGGCGCTCTTGGCAAACTCCGCATGGTGACAAAATTAGAAATTCATCGTTCTCGCTCTCACGACACAGGCATAATGAGTGGGTCACTCGCTCATTGAGTTTGTGAGCCTCTAAATACGCTCCCACCTCCATGCATAGTGAAAGAGCATCGTTTTTAGTATCAGGAGCAATGCTTGTTAATATTTTTCCTGACTCTGTTCTAACAGCCGCAGCTCCACCCCAACCAAAAGGATATCGCATATTTACTAGTTCTATTGCTGCTTGATAGAGCTCTTTTTCGATATTATCCATGACCATCCATATTCAATTTTATCGTGCGCTATAACGCCTTGTTAAGGTGTGAGGCACGCAATACTGAGGCCTCCGCATACCACCTTAATCACTAAACCTAACGCATAGTAAAAATGCCACGCGTGCCGAATCACTCTTGAACAATTTGTTAGCTTTCTAGCCAACGAAGTACGTTGAATCATTTTCTGCAAACAAACAATCCAACGGGTAAGGCAGCTCAAGCCTTGGCATATTACCTTTTGAAAACCATTTAAGGCATACCGTTTCATCATCGAGTGCGGATTGAGAACAACTTTCTACTACACATTTGAACATGAGAACTGTGTATTCAACTTGATCACCATTTGGGTATGTAAAACCAAAACCCTCACCGCCGAATACACCAAGTAGGCGATCTACTTTTACAGCCAAACCTGTTTCCTCGCGAACTTCCCTGAGCAATGCTTGCACTGGCGACTCTTGAGGTTCAATCATTCCGGCAGGAAGGCTCCATGCGCCATCTGATTTTTGCTGAAGTAGTAGCTCTTTGTTTTCATTTAAAATGACACCCGCAACGCCGGGGATAAGAAGTGGCATCGTTCCAATCTTAGAACGAACCTCTTTGATATAGTCACTTGCGCTCAATTTTCCTCCTTGAAAGCTAACGCCCTGTTAAGGTGTGAGCAATGCAATAACGAAGCTCCCGCATACTACCTTAAACACTAAACGCAACGCATAGTAAAAATGCCACGCGTTGCGAATCACTCTTAAACAGATTGTTAAGTTTTTTTATACTCGATGAACCTTTCAACACCAAATACGCTATTCAACTTATTTTGACTTATATCCATATTACTCAAACACTGATTGATAGTGCCAAACACTCTGAACTGCTTGTAGCTTTTTTTATACTCAAAATGCTCTAAAACGTGGTGAATAAATGCCTTTGCACCACCTGTCCCAGGACTTACAATTGCACTTGATAATTCAGTGGATGATACCTTTCTACGTAACAGATTTGGGGTTTTGAACTCTCCTTTGCACAACAAATCCCACTTACTGTTCCAATCAGAAACTATATCGTTTCGCTCACCAAACGTTGTTGCCTCCTGAATAGAAGCCGTGTAGCTTTCTCGTAGTTTACGAAAATCGACAAATTCATCACGCAAAGTTATCAGCGTTGATAGCCCGCATTCTATCTGATTTGTTCTATCAATAAACAAACTAAGCAAAGGTGGCATTTTACTCAACTGAGCTATAAATGGCTCAGTTTCATATTGCATTAACGCAATAAACTTGGCTTCATGGGCCTTCGCATATTGGTAGTACTTGTTAATAACTATTTCAGTTAATTTCTCTCTACTTGTATCAAAGACTTCAATTGCCTCTAGAGACAATGGCATCAGAGGAATTGCAGCATTGTTTTTGCCCATTTCATTAATCAATCCCCACTGCCAAAGTCTCAGTTGAGTCATAAAACCAGAACTAAACAATTCTGGGTGTAAAATAGCTTCTTCGCCAAAAGAAGGTTGGTGCTGAACAAACCACGACTTATCCTCATTACATAACTCATCAAACGAACGCTCATAAAGCCCTATATCGATTGAGACATGATTTTTCATATCGTCAGAGTGTTCTAGAGTCGAAGGATCAACGAACTCAAATATAGAGCTATTAGAATCTAGCGCTTTTAGCTCTGCTTTGTCCTTATATCTATATGGGAGGTAGACCTTGTCATATAAGACATATGCGTCAATGAAATTTTCTATTCTTGTAATGTACTCACTTGACATTACATCGACTAAACGTTGATTCAAACATAGAAACGCATCAACACTCCAAGAGGAAATTACCGCTGATTTCATATACTGTTTACTCATAAATCGATAGTAACTACTAGTCTATTGAACTAGACCGACAAGTTTCAACTCCATGCAGTTAAAGACTTATGATTACGCTCACAAGAAAGAAACTTAACGCCGCATTAAGGTGTGAGCGGCGCTTGGCTATACTTGAGCGAAGCGAAAGCGCCAAGCGTTGCGAATCACTCTTAAATGCTTTGTTATGCGAATTTTAGATTGGGTTTCTTGAAATTATTCCAGCAATTCCCAGTTGCATAATCTTGACCTGTTCATCATCAAATTGTTCTGAATGCCCATGAGCCGCACTATTTCGGATACCTAAATAGTTAGTGACTTCTTTACTGTCATTTTTATTAAAAATATCGTTTTGGGTGAGCTCTTGTGCAAGCCTAGAAGCTTTCTTATTTGAAATGTCACCATTAGACTTTGTCGCATACAAATCGATATCGTTTTTTTCGCACA
The DNA here is from genome assembly GCF_015163595.1 of Vibrio sp. OPT41. Classification (NCBI taxonomy): domain Bacteria; kingdom Pseudomonadati; phylum Pseudomonadota; class Gammaproteobacteria; order Vibrionales; family Vibrionaceae; genus Vibrio; species Vibrio sp. OPT41. Next base: position 14,344 of record NZ_JADDYH010000072.1, read on the forward strand.
ATTTCCTGATATGCGACTCCAAAACACAACCTGCAAGTACTGCAGCAGGAATTTTGAATCCCTTTTCTAATAAATGTTCAGACTCTTCAAGCATACAGTTAAAAACTTCGGCATTAGCAAGTCCTTGAGCTGTCCAATACCAAACCTCCTCAAGTTCAACTTTCATTGCTTCTAATAAGGCTATCTTCAGTTTGACTGGTTCTTCTGCGATCCCATCAAAGCGCGAGTCGAATCGAATGTAAAAGATGGAGTCTTTCCCAAAAATAGTTTCAATAAAATGTAATGATGAAGTAACGAACTTTAAGTGTAAAAGCTCATCCACATACTCTCCACGAGATCGACCTTTCTTTTTGTCTTTTTCATTATCAAAACGAGGTTCTATCGTTTCCAATAATGCATATCCATCTTTAATTAGACTTTCAACCCTGGAGATTACTCTTTGTGAACTAATTGATTTCATTTTTCCAACTGAGGTATTTGTTTGTTTTATATATTATATTTACATCTGAATTGTTGGCAATATCATTATCAACAGCGTGCCATTCGCATAACGCTCTGTTAAGGGGTGAGCAACGCATTACCGAAGCAGCAGCAAACCACCTTAATCACTAAAACCAACGCATAGTGAAAATGCCATGCGTTGCGAATCCCTCTTAAACAGTTTGTTAGCTGTGTTTTACAACACGAGCTTTGCTCCCAACATACCAAGAGCTGCGATAGCTACCATCGTAAACCAAAGGTAAATCATAAAAGATA
>NZ_JADDYH010000072.1:15152-56951 GCF_015163595.1 Vibrio sp. OPT41
CATAACGAAAATAAGCCTCTCACAGCTTTATCTAACTTTGCATCTTCATCGTGCTGTAAAAAATATGCTAGTTCTGCTGTAGGTATTGATCCAGCAAAACTCTTAAATTTGAGCTTTATCATCATCAGGCCCATTGAGACTGGAAGACTCAATACTAATAAAATGATTCCCACCGAAATCCAGACATTCTCAGGGGATTCATTACCTAAAACTACTGCTGCTCCGATCAACACTAAAAGCATTCCCAGAAAGCCCTTAAAAGATGACAACAATGAGTCTCTTGTTTTTATATACAGCCAGAATAGCGGCTTATCGAATTTTCTCATTTTTTCCTCAAACAGCTAACGCCCTGTTAAGGTGTGAGCAACGCAATACCGAAGCTCCCGCATACCACCTTAAACACTAAAACCAACGCATAATAAAAATGCCACGCGTTGCGAATCACTCTTAAACAGTTTGTTAGAGCACACTTACACGATATTGTCCGTATAGTTCTTTACGTAATCGACTACATTCAACGTTGCTTTCCAACGCTTTTTTCCCAAAGAACCATAATAATATATGTATGGATTGAAATACCGTTGAGTCATGCCCTGCACTTCAACTTCGACATCATATCTAATGGTATCAGCATGAATGATTTTATTGCAGGCTTCTCTCAAGTTAGGATCAACAGTGTTTTCTGGCTCATTGAGGTTCGGAATTAAGATTCCGCTTTTCGTATTATATTGATGAAGGTCTTTGTGCTTATCATCTATCACACGCGCTATTACAGCAGAACTTAATAGTATTCTAGTTGCTTCAACTTCAAAAAATGGATCGAGTGTGTACATAGCATGGTTCAGCTCACCATCTGCGTTACATAGTTTCGATAATGTTTTGCTAGCTAAAAACTGATTGAGCAACCTGTAGAGGTCTAGTTTTGTCACCTCTAAATCAGGACTATAACTATTGTCAAAATATCTTGGATTTTCCCATTCAGCCATTTATTGCCTCCGTGTGTTCTAACGCCCTGTTAAGGGGTGAGCAACGCAATACCAAATCCGCCGCATAACACCTTAAACACTAAAACCAACGCATAGTAAAAATGCCACGCGTTGCGAATCCCTCTTGAACAGTTTGTTAGGCGACATTTCTACGTTTAACTTCTTTCTCATACGAAGATTCGTTGTATAGCCAAATAGCCCAAAATGCGAAAAACATCCCGATCGTGTAAATTGAGTAATTAAGAGCATTATCCGATAAGAAAATCGTAATGCTTGCCGCATCAGAAGATGGATAAAGGAAAATAACATTAAAAATCATGTACAAAATGGCTGTGACGAAAGTTGTTCTGAAAAGCCAATTTAAACATCCTTTCTTTCGAGATTTTTGCCAATTATCAAATGCTTTACCATTCATTAATCCACTCCTTTTCTATTAACTGAAGCTAGATTCACGCCAAGATACTATCACTACTCTACCGTTTATCTCATGTCGCCTAACGCCGCATTAAGGTGTGAGCAACGCTACCACTGAACCTAACCATAACACCTTAAACACAAAACCCAACGATAGAATGAAAAATGCCAAGCGTTGGGAATCACTCTTAAATGCTTTGTTATGTAACCATTATCACATGACTATGACAAGATCATTGATCGCTTACCCTGATTCATGCAAACTTCGTTTTGAAGTTAAAACTTCACTCATAAAGGAGACATTCTATGAAGGCTCTAATGAGTTATGCGTCGTTGGGTGACCGGTGCAACTAAAACACTAGCTTGTGGAGCAGGCAAGGATTCTGCGGAAGCAGGTACTTCTCTTTTGAAGACACCACAATTTCAACAACAGAATGGATGCTGCATAAAACCCAAGAGTTGAAATTTGGAGATCTATCTCCAGTCCCCTCCTCGAGAGGGGACACCCTTACTATTTTAAATTTTATTCAACTGTTTAAACGCTCTCCAAGCTACAGAAATAATGCTTAATGACATTGCCGTTCTAAAACAAAATACGAACGTTGATGGAAGAAAGTTGCTATTATGCTCGATTTTTGACAAGTCTAGTCCATATATTTCAGCAAAATCAAAAAAAGCAGCACGTACAAAGTTATCAACTCCATAGGCTAACCAAATTAAAGGATTACTGTTATTTGCAGTCATGAAGCCTTCCCCATAACTACACCAACCTAAATAAGAAGTTAGAGAAAAGGAAAAGAATAAAAGCAGAGGAAGCGAAATGACATGAAACTCCCCCGCTTCACCTTTTTTCAGTTCTTCATCGAAGTCTTCATGCAAAAAGCTAGGAATAAAAGCGTAACTGAGCAATAGAACAGTCAAGACAACTGTTATACCAAGTAATGTATAGAAGGCATAAATTGCCACTCCAGTTATTGAACCTAGCAGGTAAACCAACAGGTAAATAAGAAACAAGCCTACAATTATATAAGCTGATTCTTTGAAAAACACTTTATTCATATTTAACAATCATAGAACTTAAAGCTCTAATTTATCAGAATTTTTCGTCAAACTCTCGCTGGTTACATAACGCCGCGTTAAGTAGTGAGCAACGCAGACCACCGACCTAAAACATTGTGCCGTAAACACTAAAGCCGATTAAAACCAAAAATGCCACGCGTTGCGAATCTGCCTTAAACGCTTTGTTATACGTTTATATTTCTGATGATCTTATTGCAAGCACTAACAACATCGGAACGATAAAACTTCATCGTTTCAACTAGCTCTTTATCAGCTTTTACGAGAAACTCCTCTGAGCAATTCAAACGAACATGATTAAGTGGTAAATGGTCCGTCTCCGATGCTATGAGACCAAATACGTGGTAATCAGTGTTCCAGCATTGCCCATACATTTCGTTTCCAATACGCGATAATGCAATTATGTTTTCTATATAATTATCATCTGTTTCGAGTAGGTTCTTTACTAGTTTAATCGCTTCTTCAGACATTTTCTTGCCTCCGATCTTCCCAAAACGTATAACGCCCTGTTAAGGGGTGAGCAACGCAATACCAAAGCCACCGCATACCACCTTAACCACTAAAACCAACGCATAGTGAAAATGCCATGCGTTGCGAATCCCTCTTGAACAGTTTGTTATGGCGCAACTCACAGCGACTTGCTGACTAACCCAACAAAACCTGCATTCTCTGGTGGCGGAGTGTCATTGGTGTTGTACCAAGTTGAGTCTGGAACCCATTGCTTTGGCACTCTTTGTTCTTTAGCAACCCACTCAGGACGATAAAACAACCTTAGAACGATGCATACAATCGCGTTAATAAGCCGAAACCTTGCTGTTTGCCGCTCCTTCGGCATACCATCAGGTAAAGGAGATTTGAGGCTAGTACACAAACCTTTTATTTTCTCATCGTCAAAGGTGAGTCCATGTCGAAGATGGGCAAACTGATTACGTATTTTGCGAATAATTTGAATCTCTTGATACTCAAATTGGTCTATTAATCCAAGCGAAAGGCATAATTCAACGCGAGAAGATAAGTCCCCAATGGGTGCATTAGCACCAAAGAGCAGATTTTTGGTCGACTTACCCCCAACGAAAAATGACTCCAGTGTTTTTGACAGCTTTTCATCAATGAGAGCAGCACCAACCAAAGGTAACCCTCGATCAGTCTCACTTTGGAGTTCGGTTACAAACTCACCCAAATCTACAGCATGTTCTACTAACATATTTCTCCTTGAGCCATAACGCCTTGTTAAGGTGTGAGGCACGCAATACCGAAGGTTCCGCATAACACCTTAACCACTAAAACCAACGCATGGTAAAAATGCCACGCGTGCCGAATCACTCTTGAACAATTTGTTATGCTCGTACTCAAAGAAATTGGAGAATTAAGCAAGTGATAAACGCTGGAAGCCCTGCAATAAAGAAAACCAAACCTGTCTGGAAGTTCATTCTATGCTGCTCTCGTTGGTCTTCTTCGAAATCATGACCTTCTACCATTTTGTAAACTTTATCTGTTCTAGAATCATCCATATGCGCTGTTTTACTATATACGCCACCTTCCCACATAAGCTTTGCTAAAACCCAGTTCACGATAACAACGAAGAACAGAAAGTCGACTGGCTGAGTAGTAGCAAAGAAGGGGACAAACTGAGCTAAGAGAATAACAATCAATGCTGCAACAAGATTGATTAGCACCACTTTCTTCAGTAAATTGAGCAAAATTCCCTCCTAGAGCATAACGCCCTGTTAAGGTGTGAGCAACGCAATACAAGAGCTGCCGCAAACCACCTTAAACACCAAACGCAACGCATAGTAAAAATGCCACGCGTTGCGAATCACTCTTAAACAGATTGTTAACTAGCGCTTTTTTATGCTCATTTTTTGCCAGTTGCTTCTTCGACCTGTAGTAGAAATGATAAACCTTGTGCTTTGGTATAAGAAAAATCATCAATAGTATCAAGAATTGAGTTCGTATCTTCTCCCATTTTTTGAGCTATCGATAAAATATTTTCAGGAGTTGGCATAGCCCACGCTTTTGCTATGTATGGCACCCAATGTAAAAACTTTCCAAATACATTATTCATCAGTTTAGAGTTACTTCTTTCAATTGCTTGCTTTAACTCATAAAGTTGAGGTTCTATTTGACTTTCAACTATAAACTTTGCCTCTCCTTTGAGATCGTCAATTTTCGCGTCTGACTCAAGAGCTCCTCTTAAATCACCAGTAAGTTTTTGCAATGACATACGGAAAGGCAACAAGTTATCTTTCAGTTTACTTCTTATCTCTAAAATTTCATCAGGGGTCGCTTGGCGGCAGTCTGGTATCATGATTTTTACACATTCTTCAGCCAAGACACTTGTTAACAACTTAACATTTTTATGATTTTCAGATAAAAACGGAACTGATATATCAGCTTTGTCGCTAACTAGTATGAAGTCCTTATCCTGAGCTAAGTTTAATGCCGTAGGGACTGTTCTCCATAGGGTTTCACTTTTAACTTCTGGATATTCTTGCTGAAATTTTTCATATTCCAGCAATGTTGGATTATTGCCTGATAAAAGACTTACAAGATCCTGTATAGGAAGTCCACCATTCCACAGTTGCTCGGTCATACTTGACCATAAGTTAGCTATCATATTGGGGTGAAAATAAATAGACTCACCAATTAGACTTTTATATTTATGTATAAATTGATAAAACTGAATTACTTGCCTCGCATCAGCATTAACATCGCCTGCAGCATTTGAAGTTACTTCATCCCCGTGAATGTAAAACTCCCTTTGACTACCATCCTGTGTCATAGAAGTAACAGTCGTATAATCTGGTATATTTTTAAAATATTCGGTGGGATTTTTCGAGTCATCAGCAAAGGTTACAAGATGTAATTCATCATAGATAAATAAGTATGTCATCAACGACTTTTGGCTGAAAATATAGCTATCTGGATAGTATATAGCTGAGTACTTTTTTGTCATAAAACTTCCCAAAATTAAGCTTGCCGTCCAAAATTTATCAAAACATTATACGGTAGTCATTGTGCTAGTTAACGCCCTGTTAAGGGGTGAGCAACGCAATACAAAAGCCGCCGCATACCACCTTAAACACTAAAACCAACGCATAGTAAAAATGCCACGCGTTGCGAATCCCTCTTGAACAGTTTGTTAGAGCGCAACTCACAGGTTGAACAGAACTTTCAAAAGAGAATTAACCAAGGAAGAAATTCCTAGAAATAGCACTACTGGCAAGCCTATCGCTATTATCAGTTTAAACTCGACAAATTGACCTACAACGGCATCACCATACCTACCACCCAGAAACTTTCTCGATTCGTTACCTACTGTCGATTTGACTTCATCTGTAACTGTCTTGCGATCTTCACCAATGAATTCTTTAAACAGCATAAAGCCGAAAGGAGCGATAATAATGCCGGCGATAAGATATGAAATGTATTCAACTATATCGGTCATGTTCATACTTTTTTCTCCTGCGCTCTAACGCCCTGCTAAGGGGTGAGCAACGCAATACCGATGTTGCAGCACACCACCTTAATCACTTAAACCAACGCATAGCAAAAATGCCACGCGTTGCGAATCCCTCTTAAGCAGTTTGTTATGTGTCAAATTTTAAACTCGAACTTAGCTTTTTTAGGGCCAGTTTCCCCTTTTTCGGAAGGCGCATACTTCCGTTTTGATAATATTCGCACAGCTTCAGCATCGAATACTCCTTTAGGTACAGAATCAGTAACCATTATGTCAATCACATCACCCTGACTATTAATATTAAACGTGAGTACAACAGTACCGACTAATTTGTTTTTCCTTGAACCTTTATGATTACTAGGCGATACACTGTCCCGAGCTTTGTGTTCTCGATAATTTGGGGAACTAGCACTTTCAATTAAACCAGCGCAGCCAGACAATAATGCCGCTATAAATAATATTAAAATCTTCATACTTAATCTTTGACAACATAACGCTCTGTTAAGGGGTGAGCAACGCGATACAAAAGCCGCCGCATACCACCTTAAACATTAAACTCAACGCATAGTAAAAATGCCACGCGTTGCGAATCCCTCTTGAACAGTTTGTTAACTGAGCGCCTTTCAGTTTTCGCCGATCTTACAGCCACTTTACCCAAAGCTGGTTTTCCTAACTAATGATTAGTAAAGCTAACTCAAATATGTATTTAACCAAAAGATTACCGTTTATCTTTAGTTTGAAATGCGTCTCACAACACCATACTTCGGCGATGTAAGTTCGCCGAACTAATCGCGAATGCCTTATATTATTAGAAGGCTTTGTGCCGCCTTTCACATCAGTAAACTTAAGTACCAAATTGAAATTAGTCGCATTAGCTCAATTAAGGAAACCGACCGAACACGCTAAACCTCTGAACCTAGAAACCGTATCAATGTGCTTTCGTATTTTCTGCGCCAGTTAACGCCGCGTTAAGGGGTGCCGGCACGCAATACAAAAGCTTCTGCAAAGCACCTTAAACACTAAACTCAACGCATGTTAAAAATGCCACGCGTGCCAAATCCCTCTTAAACGCTTTGTTAAGTGCAATTTTTACCCACTTCGGCTAAACAAGTGATATCGATCGTAGGGCTCAACATAAGACAGACATGACAATGCTTTTCCACCGCTTCTTTAGCTGCTCGCAAAATGTCAGATTCCTTAAAACCACTGCCATTTACTGTAAAGTGTAAGTTTGCCGATTTATATAAACGAGGTTCTGATTCCGTTAGGGCAAAAGTAACCGTATTTTCTAGACCTTGAACTTCAAAACCTTGATCTTGTAGTAACAAGACGACATCCGTAGCACTACATGAACCTAAAGCCGACAATAGAACTTCCGTTGGACAAGGGGCTTTCTCTCTTGTAGCGTCAACATTAAACGTAAAACCGCCTTCAGTTGACACTTTAAAGCGACAATCACCATCCCATTTTATATTAATGCTCATACTTCCCTACTTTTTTGATGTGACTCTCGCTGATTGCACTTAACGCCTTGCTAAGGTGTGAGTAACGCAATACAAAAGCTACCGCACAGCGCCTTAATCACATAAGCCACCGCAAAGTAAAAATGCCACGCGTTACGAATCACTCTTAAGCAATTTGTTAGTACATGCGCTACTTCTATTTATGCGCTCCAAGATATTGAAAACTAGCATGATATGAAAGGCTTTGAACACTGAAGTGAGACGCGCAGCTACAAAACTTTACCGCCATTAAGAGACGAAATTGAGCTAGAAGAAAAACGCACTGAACTCCCCTACTTTTACTTGCTTCAAATTAGAAAAGGATTCGATCCTCGCACTTTGATGGCAACACCCAACGAACGACAAGATTAACCAGGAAGTACAACGAAAACGAAGAAGCGCCAAAGAAATAGGCTAAGAGTTAGAGACCGTAAACGGTGAAATCAAAGCAAACACTCCGCATATAGTGCCACCGGAAAGAACGTGAAAGACACAAACTGAAAGGTGTAAAGACAAGCACCAAAACAGATAAACACCAAAACTTATGACCTTTGATGTCAAACCCGTACTAACGCCCAATTAAGGTGTGAGGCACGCAATACGGTGCTTCCGCATACCACCTTAACCATTAAAACCAACGCATAGTAAAAATGCCACGCGTGCCGAATCACTCTTAAATTGTTTGTTAGGTGCGTAGCTTAATCTTGCACTAATCTGACCCATTTTGCCCGCCATGCCTGTGCTTCCATTGGGTCTGGACAGAACTCTTTTTGCTTACTTATCAAGCCATTTTCAACGGTATGAAAAGTTATAGCTCGTGCTTTTTGGACGCTATCTGTAATTGATACATCAGTGACAACTGTTTCACCATCGCAAACTACAGAGTGAATTGTAAACTCCCAAATACCATTCGCTGGGTAATAAAAATTGATAGCCGTAAAGTTGTCTCGGCCAATAATGAGTTCACCAGACTGCGGCCAGAAACCCTCAAAACCAGGGCTAAGCCACTCGCTTGCTTTAGCAAAGTCGTTTGTTTTCATCGCATCCCGAAAAGCTAGGACGACTTCCTTTGAGTTCATGATTTTCTCCAAGCACCTAACGCTTTCTATACGGCGATTTGCCGTTTTTCTGGCAGGCTACCGCCTTCTTTCTTATCAAAAGCGCTATCAATCGTAGCACTTATATGCATGAAACAAATAGAAAAACAGTATGAATATGTGTGGTGGCGCGCGCAATTAGGCGGCGCACAGCACGCTAATTTCAAAAATGGTGATACATTAACGGAGCTGTATAAATAAACAGGTTAATTTATCATGAAAAGTCAGTTTTTACTTAGTGTAAAAGAGCACATGCTTACTCGTCATTATGCGAATAAAACTATCGAAAGTTATCTATTTTGGATAAAACGTTTTATCACTTTTCACCAGCTCGCCCACCCATCAACACTAGCAGAAGATGATGTCATTCAATTTCTGAGTTACTTAGCGGTAGAAGAAAAAGTTGCGGTAAAAACGCAAGCTTTGGCGCTGAACTCAATATCATTTTTATATCGTGATTATTTTAAAACCCCACTATCACTTGATATGAGATTTCAGAAATCCTTGACCGAAAAGAAACTTCCCGTTGTGTTAACCAGGGAGGAGATCCGAAGATTCGTTCAGCATATCGACCCGAGGTATAGACTCCATATTCAGCTACTTTACGGCTCCGGGCTTCGAGTTATGGAATGTTTACGCTTAAGAGTTCAAGACATCGATTATGATTATGGTGCAGTTCGCGTTTGGCAAGGAAAAGGAGGTAAAAATCGTACAGTCACATTAGCCAAAGAACTACATGAACCACTCAAAGCTCAAGTTAATTTAGCAAGAAACTACTACTTTAAAGATAGGCACATGCCTGGTTATGCGGGCGTATATATCTCTGAAGGTTTACGACGTAAATACCCAAAAGCGGAGCTAGATTTTAACTGGCACTTTTTGTTTCCATCAACAAAGTTAAGCGCAGATCGAGACACTGGTGAACTCCGGAGGCATCATATCAATGAAAGCGCAATACAAAGAGCGGTAAAGCGCGCGGCAAGCGACGCAAGCATTGAGAAAACTGTAACTTGCCACACACTAAGACACAGTTTTGCCACGCATTTATTGGAATCTGGCGCAGACATTAGAACTGTTCAGGAACAATTAGGGCATACTGATGTAAAAACCACGCAAATCTATACTCACGTTATCGAGCGCGGGGCTGGTGGTGTGTTGAGTCCATTATCCAGCCTTTAGAAAAACAAAGCCACCTCGAAAGGTGGCTTTGTTTTATAACTCTTTATTGACGAACACCGAGTTTCACATTGCCTTTTGAATCAAACCAAAGTGCTTGCGAACGGCGACGTCCTATTAGTATCGGACCATCGTCATAAAAGAGAAAGTTCTTCCAGTGCTTTTTAAAAATAGACCATTTCGTTTCGATGACATTGTACTTCTCGTAGCAAAAGTAAACGGTTACATCGTCTTGCCAATCGATATGTGCCTCAGCTTCCGCTGGCATGTCAGGATCATCCGACTCCCACGCAGCCATCCAATCCACAGTTTCAGACCAATTCGCCTCATTCATTGGCCAGTCTTGGGAACTAAGTCTATCCATATCAGGGCTTTGAGCACTGATATTTTCTTTCCAAAATTGTGCTGAGCGGGCTTGGCTCATCGGCTTAATAAAAGCCAAATCTTCTTCTGGCACAGGCATCGACTGATGCGTAAAAATCCATTTTCTTTGGTATTCGTCCAAAGGCAAATAAGACATTCAGTCTCCTTTATTACGATTTCAGCCAACCTTTCTCTGTGGCTTCTTCAATCAACTCTTTCGCTTTGTCCCATAAGGTAACAGAGCCAAATTCAATTCGTTTATTAATGGTAAGTGCTTGTTCGCGTGAGACACCATGTTCCTTCCAACTCTGACCATTATTATGGTAGTTCAAGAGCATTGGAATTAACCGATCGAGTGCTTTTGCATACTTAGCATCATCGGTCTGCGCGGCTTCAAATTCATGCCAAAGCGCCAATAGCTCTTGCTCCTGATCGCTGGGTAACATACCAAACAAGCGCTCTGCGGCTCTGATTTCTTTTTCTGCTTGCTCTTGAGACGCAGCAGTATCATAAACAAAGGTATCGCCCGCGTCGATCTCTACTACGTCATGTATCAATAACATTTTCATCACTCGGCAAATATCAACAGGTGCATTCGCATGCTCTTCCATCAATATTGCCATCAGTGCGACATGCCAACTATGCTCACCACTATTTTCGAGGCGCCCTTCAGCACTTTTAACTCGAGTTCGGCGCAAAATGCTTTTGAGTTTATCGAGCTCGATTACAAGTGCTAACTGCTTTTCCAATCGTTCCATACTATCGTCCTTCTGGCTGCCAATTCGGATTAATAAGCGACGTTAGGACGTGGTCTTGCCACTCACCATTAATCAAAAGGTAATCTTTTGCATACCCTTCTCGGTTGAACCCTACATGCTCTAGCACAGCTTCACTACGTTTATTGTGAGGCATGTAGCCAGCTTGAATACGATGCAGTTTCTGAACGTTAAACATGTAGTCGCAAGCCATGGTTAATCCACGACGCATATAACCATGCCCTTGCGCTTTTTCAGCGAGAGAATATCCGACGTTACAAGAATAAAAAGGAAAACGACTCAAACTACTAAAGGATATCGTACCTAGCATTTCACCCGAAGAGGCTCTGACTAAAAGGCAATAATACCCCAATCCCATTCGATGCAGCTCATTGAGCTTGATAAGCTTTTGCAACCAACCGTTCACTGAGAAAAAAGCCTCTTCACGTTTCGGTTCAAACGGTTTCAGGTATTCTCGGTTGGCTTGAAAATATTCGGCAATCATATCTGCGTCACCGATTTCAGCGGTACGAAGAAGCAAGTCACCGTCCAACTTATGAACGGCGATAGATGAGCTGTTATCTTCCATTACAAATGATTAATTCCGTCTTTTCGTTCAATTCGATTAATTCTTACGGATACCGTAATCACGCAGTTTATTAGCGATTGAGGTATGCGATACATTCAAGCGCTTAGCAAGCTTGCGGCTTGATGGGAATGACTGATACAAACGTTCCAGAACTTGAGATTCATAATCACGCATGATCTCATCCAAAGAACCGTCGATGTTAAGCGTTGCACTACCAGCGCCGACTGACTGAGGCTGAGGTAAATTGAAGTGATCCGCGTTTAGTATATCACCATCCATTTCCGTGAGCGCTCGAAGAACCATGTTATCCAGCTGGCGCATGTTTCCTGGCCACTGATAATTTGCAAGGGCATCAACTAGACCATCATCAAACTCTGGCTTATCAATCCCAAGCTGTTGAGCATGTTTCGCCACAAACAACTCAAGCAATGGTACAACGTCGTTTGAGCGCTTACGTAACGGAGGAATGCTGAGCGTAAGTACGTTGAGACGATAATACAAATCTTCACGGAACATTCCTGCTTCAGAAAGCTCGGCAAGGTTATGTTTTGTTGAAGCGATGATACGAACATCGACATGCATCTCATCTTCTGCACCGACACGACGGAAATTACCATCCTGTAGAAAACGTAACAGCTTGATTTGAAGGTGCGAACTCATTTCACCGATTTCATCAAGAAATACCGTGCCGCCATTTGCTTGCTCAAAGATGCCTTTGTGGCCTTGTTCATGATTGAATGAACCCGGCGCATGACCAAAAAGTTCGGTTTCTGCTACATCGTCAGGCATAGAAGCACAACTCAAAACTAGGAATGGTTTGCTCGCACGGCTAGAACGGCTGTGGCAAGCTTTAGCAAGCATTTCTTTACCAGTCCCCGTTTCGCCCTCAATCAACAATGGTTGGTCAAGCACAGACAGCTTCTTAGCTTGGTTCATTAGTGCTTTATGACGGTTCGATATACCAACAAAGTGCTCAAAACCCAGAGGATTATGCAGCGGTAGTGCTTCTTCAATTCTGGCAACTTGCTGACTAGAGCGAATCGTCATTAGAGTACTCGCTAGAGTCGAGTTTTGCGCTTCGTCTCGGATATAAACGGGCATCAACTCTAGAACATAGTCCAAGCCATCAATCACAAGGTTTTCCCGCGTTCGACCATTAACACCTTCAGACCAACGAGAGAAACGAACACTTGGTAACAAAGCACCGATTTGAGTACCAATCACTTCTTGCTTGTGAAGGCCAAGCAATGAAAGTGCAGACATGTTTGCCATGTCTACGGCACCTTTAAGATCAATGGCAAAAACCGGATCGGGCAAGTTATCAACTAACGAGAGCAGCTCCGTATTGTGGCGCTCCATCGGCATAAACTGGATTTTACGTACGTCTTTCACCCCCGGAATACGGCGGATTTCAGCCATCAGCTCACTAAACGTATCAAAATCAATATCCGGGCAATTCAAATAGATAATACCGCTAATATCGATTTCGATACCACGCAAGTCGATGCTTTTAGACGCTAAAATATCGAGCAGTTCTCGGGTCAAGCCGAGTCGATCTTCACATAAGACTTCAAGACGCACTTAAAATATCCCAATTCACAACTGTCAGGAAAAGTTGACAGTAGTTTCTATCATGCTTGGAATGGCGTCAAGCAATCCTATCCATCAAAGTTGATATTCGTTACGGTTTCATCGTAATTGATGCAACTTTCGCCGCCACTGCCTTGCGTATGGTGCCCAACTTAACCTGACGGTCAGGATACCAGGGTAGTGGACGCAATAAGGTCATCGCTTTCAAGCCCAAACGTGCCGTTAGAATACCAACACCTAGTCCCTGCCCTGCACGAGCAGAAACTTTGCCAGCAAGATCCATCGACATCAAATCCATACTGGCATCAATAGCGAGCTCACTGGCTCCAGCCGCCGCCATATTGACAAATACCGCTCTTAGTAACTTGATGCGAGAGGCATAACCTAGCTCTACCCCATATACTTTGGAGAGGTTGTCGATCATTTTGAAATTTCGCCACGCCACCAGCAACATATCAGCGGCAGCCAGAGGGCTCACGGCGACTAGGGCCGCACACTCGGTTGCGTGCTGTGATACGATTTTCGTTGCCAACTTGTCTTGTTGGATCACCACCATCGAGTCATACATATCAAGAATTTCAGCGTCACTATGAGCAGGGTTAATACTGTTCTGCCAACGATCAAAGCCCGGATTCTCTGCCATCACACCACTTTGTTCTGCTACGGTTTCGCAAAAGGCTTTCCCTTTCCCAACGCTCTCACTATTAACAAGTGCTTCTGCTTCTTCTTGAACACTAAAATGATTTCGTAGTTTTCGCAGTTTCCAAAGCTCTTTACCCATAGCTCCTAAACCAAGCGAAGCGATCGCAGCAATAAACCCCGTCCAGCTTAAGGCCAGCCAATCAGAAGCCTGAATTGCGGTTATAACCGAGTCCACCGCTTGCCAGCCAACCAAACCAGCAAAAGTTGCAAATGCGCCAGTCGCGAGCCATTTTCTGCCCGATTTTGGACGAATGACATGCTCGAGTTGCAATTCCTGTTCGGTCTCTTGGTGCGCTTCTTTAACTTCAACAGGTACAAATGTTTCTTTTTCGCCGAATGTTTGCTGCGCCGTCAACTCCGGTTGATTCGATTGCTGATCTTTTTCCATTACTTTTTCAGAGAAAACTTGTTTTTGCTTCAACTCACTCATTTCAATTTATCTCCAATCAGGTAATCCAGTGCTTTGTCTAAGCGTATGTGCTTCACTGGCTCATCATTCGGTGAGGAAATCGGACGAAACGACGTAAAATCAAACCCGTTGTTTTGCCAATAAGCTGCATTTGGTAGCTTTTTCGGCACCTCTCCGGGAAACATAGTCATCGGCTCACCACCCAATGTTGTTCCTTGTAACGCCGGGATGGTCTTATCTCCAGAGGAAATAAACCCCGTCGTGGTTGCTTGGATGGAAGCGATACTCATGCAGCTCATCTCAATATTCTCGTAGGCTGCCGTTTGCCATGCTGGATGCACCATTTGTTGGAGCAGAGACACCAAATTTGGGTGCTGATCGGGCGTGATATGATCCGCTTTTGTAGCAGCAAACAACACTTTGTCGATTTTTGGTGAGAACAAACGACGCAAAAAGCTACTACGACCATAGCGGAAGCTATGCATGATCTGTTCTAGCGCTTGGCGCATGTCGTAAAACGCTTCATCACCGGCATTGAGAGGCTGCAAACAATCCACCAGTACAATCTGGCGATCGAAGGTCGCAAAATGATGCTTATAAAACGCTTTCACTACTTTCTGTTGGTATTCCTGAAAACGGGCTTCTAGCATCGCTAAGTTACTGCCCTTGGGCGCTTTGCTTTCCGAATCAGCACGACACGGAAAAAACTGTAGCACCGGCGCGCCTGCTAGCTCACCAGGTAATACAAAGCGGCCAGGCTGAACCCAATGAAGGCCAGAGTCTTTACAAGAATGAAGGTACTCTGTGTATGTGTGTGCAACTTTCTCAAGTAGTTTCTCATTCACTTCTGCAAAGAGATCCACTTTCTCCAGTTCAGAAAGCCAAGCTTTGGCTAAATCGCCACGCTGGCCTTTAAGTGCATCAAACTGAGTTTGCGACCACGTTGCAAAGTCCATGTCCAATAAAGGCAGGTCGAGCAACCACTCTCCTGGATAGTCGATAATATCAACATTTAAAATTGCGGTTTTACTCAACAGCTTTTTCGTAGTTTTATTTGGTTTGTACTTGAGCGCTAAGCGAATCTCACTCACATCACGTGTCGGAACTGGCCACTGAGGTGGAGTGGCATGAATTTGGCTCATCGCCTCATCGTAAGCAAAGCGTGGCACCATCATATTCGATTGAGGCTCACGCTTCGCCCCAATAAGGCGCTTATCTCTAGCCGCAGTCAAAAGAGGCAAATTGTCATGGGTTGCAGTATGAAGAAGCTGATTCACTAATGACGTGATGAATGCCGTCTTACCGGCACGAGAAAGTCCGGTGACAGCAATTCGAACATTAGAGTCCATACCTCTGTTGATAAAGTCATTAACTTCTTTCTTTATTCTCTTCATTACGCTTCTTTATCTTACTCCACTTTAAAACAACGTTGTCAGCGACTTCGAATTTCGATCTATGAATACTGTTCTATCCCGAATTCTATGAGTTTAACTTTATATACCTTAATAAAAGATGAACAAAACATCCGGCTTGATGCTGTATTAAAAAAAGAAAAGCCCCTGAGTGGTTCAGAGGCTTACTTAATCTACAGCATTAGTAACTCTATATGCGCTGATTACTATGTTAAACAGGAACCCGCTTTCTTTAAGCCTAGTCGTCTTCGATCAACTTATAGATAACAAATAGAGCGATTTCCAAAATCAACCACAACACACATGTGATGGTTACGTACTTTTCATCAAAGATGCTGATACCGTGAAGAATCAAGTCATAGCCAACAAAGCCACCTATCACTACAGCAAGAATAATTTGTAGAATCTGAATAAAACGAGGCATGCCGTCTCCTAATTATTGTTCGCATAACGTTTGATTGCTATGCCTAAAGGTTTATATCCTTAATTATATAGACAAAAAGTGCAGGTTTCGCTGCACTTTTGTCAATTGTTTGCTAGGTAAATCAGCACCTTGTCACATTCTCTCTACTGAGACGCAGCAAGATTGCCCTTTGCCTTATGCTTCCATCTCTTGAATTTTCACTTTCCAAGTGTCTGGACCAATTTGGTGCGCGTTAACACCATTTGAGTCGACGGCCACTGTTACTGGCATATCTTCAACTTCAAATTCGTAAATCGCTTCCATACCTAAATCTTCAAATGCGACAACGCGAGCTTTCTTGATCGCTTTCGCCACCAAGTACGCAGCGCCACCGACAGCCATTAGGTAAACCGCTTTGTGATTCTTGATAGATTCAACCGTTGCAGGGCCACGCTCAGCTTTACCGATCATGCCCATGATGCCGGTCTTTTCTAGCATCATGTCGGTGAATTTATCCATACGCGTAGATGTTGTTGGGCCAGCAGGACCAACGACTTCATCACCAACTGCATCGACAGGGCCTACGTAGTAAATGAACTTACCGTTTAGATCTACGCCTTCAGGTAGACCTTCGCCGTTATCTAGCATGCCTTGAATACGTTTATGCGCAGCATCACGACCAGTCAGAATTTTACCTGATAGAAGAACCGTTTCGCCTGTCTTCCACTCTTGTACTTCTTCTTTAGTAATTGTGTCTAAGTTTACGCGACGCGTATTTTCGCCCGCTTCCCAAGTGATATCTGGCCAATCTTCTAGTTTAGGTGGTGTTAGCTCTGCTGGGCCGCTACCATCAAGCGTGAAGTGTACGTGACGAGTCGCCGCACAGTTCGGGATCAAACAAACAGGCTTAGAAGCCGCGTGCGTTGGCGCAGTTTTGATTTTAACGTCGACAACAGTCGTCAAACCGCCAAGACCTTGCGCACCGATACCAAGTTTGTTCACGCGATTGAAGATATCCAAACGAAGCTCTTCTTCTGCGTTTTGTGGGCCACGGTCAATAAGCTCTTGAATATCGATGTGTTCCATTAGAGATTCTTTTGCCAATACCGCTGCTTTTTCAGCCGTACCGCCGATACCAATGCCAAGCATGCCAGGAGGACACCAGCCCGCCCCCATTGTTGGTAGCGTTTTTTCTACCCACTCAGCAATATCGTCAGATGGGTTTAGCATCACCATCTTAGTTTTGTTTTCGCTACCGCCGCCCTTCGCAGCGATCTGAATTTCAACTTTATCGCCCGGAACCATGTTGATATGTACGACGGCAGGCGTGTTGTCTTTGGTATTAATACGTTTACCAGCAGGGTCCATAAGTACTGACGCACGCAACGGGTTATCAGGGTTCGTGTACGCTTGTCGAACACCTTCATCTACCATCTGCTGAACCGTCATGTCGGTCGAATCCCATTGCACGCCCATACCGATGTTGACGAAACACGTCACAATACCAGTATCCTGACAAATTGGACGGTGACCTTCTGCGGACATTCGGGAGTTAATTAAGATCTGAGCAATCGCGTCTTTAGCGGCTTGGCTCTCTTCGCGGTGATAGGCTTTTTCAAGAGCTTGAACAAAGTCTAGCGGGTGGTAGTAAGAAATATACTGTAGCGCATCAGCGACACTGCTGATCACATCCTGCTTGCGTATTACCGTCATTACATGCCTCGTTATAGTTATGCTTCCATTATTGGCTTAGCTTCAATCGTGTTTGTTGAGCTTATTGCTCTTTTGAGCTTCGTTTTTTATAAACAATTGTCGAACGGCTGATATCGACACACGAAATGCTGAAGTTGCCTACTTGTAAACCATCTCAAAACCCTATGAATAGAGGGAGTTTGGCTATACAGAGGAATATGATACTCTTGCTGCCCATGACATGCCATGCAGTGAACGATCTCTTTGTCACAATTTACACAAATGAACAACATGGACAATCAATTCATTGATTTTAAAGCGTTGGAATACGCACCAGAGTTTGCTCTTCACCTTTTTTCTCGCATTCAACACCAGCCTTGGGCGATGTTGCTGCGTTCTGCATCAGAAACGCATATCGATAGCCGCTTCGATGTGTTGGTCTCCAACCCAATTGCAACGTTAGAAACCACTGCCGACAACACACAAGTTGAAACGCCATCGAATGCCTATTCAACTCAAGATGACCCATTTGCGCTGCTTCATCAGTTGCAAGAACAGTGGCTTCCTCACGTAGAGTTAAATAAAGAATTGGATCTGCCTTTTGTCGGCGGTGCGCTCGGTTACTTCAGTTACGATTTAGGTCGCCGCGTAGAAACGATGCCAGAAGTGGCAGAAAAGGACCTCAACACGCCGGATATGGCGGTAGGTCTGTATGAATGGGCCGTTGTTGTTGACCACCACCTAAAAAAAGCATGCTTAGTCGGTCAGAACATCGAGCAAGCTTGGCAATGGTTAAACGAGCAAAAAGCAGAACAAACCGTTGACTTCGCTTTGTCTGGTGATTGGCAGTCAAACATGACGAAAGAGAGCTACGCCACTCGCTTTGACAAGGTGCAAGAATACTTGTTGAGCGGTGACTGTTATCAGATCAATTTGGCGCAGCGCTTTAACGCACCGTATCAAGGCAGCGAGTGGCAAGCGTATCTGAAATTGGAGTCCGCCAACCAAGCGCCATTCTCAGCGTTTATCCGTATGCCTGAGTCTTCGATTTTGAGTATCTCTCCAGAGCGCTTTTTAGAGCTCAAAGATCGCGTCATTGAAACGAAACCAATCAAAGGTACTCGACCACGCAGCGAAGATCCAAAGCAAGATAACGCTAATGCCCATGACTTGCTGACAGCGGAAAAAGATCAGGCAGAAAACCTGATGATTGTCGATTTGCTGCGTAATGATATTGGTCGAGTTGCATCACCGGGTAGCGTTCACGTTCCAAAGCTGTTCGATATTGAAAGCTTCCCTGCTGTGCATCATTTGGTGAGCACCATTCGTGCAAATTTGGATGAACAATACGCTCCTGCGGATTTGCTGCGAGCGTGTTTTCCAGGCGGTTCAATTACGGGAGCACCTAAAGTTCGCGCAATGCAGATCATTGAAGAACTTGAGCCGCATCGACGCAGCGCGTATTGCGGCAGTATTGGCTACATTTCACGCCATGGTCGTATGGACACCAGCATTACTATCCGAACTCTTGTAGCGAAAAAAAACAAACTTTACGCTTGGGCTGGCGGCGGCGTCGTGGCAGATAGCGATTGCGCCTCTGAGTATCAAGAAACGTTGGATAAGCTTTCAAAGATTTTGCCAGCGCTGCAATCGTAGATTTCAACCGCGGACAACGTCGCTTAATGCTAGTGACGAAAACAATCTAAAACGCCTCTAGAACGGATAATGCCGCTCGTTTAACAGCGAGTGGCATATTTCTGTATCTCATCACCCTGCACAGCGACGAAGGAGCGTGATACAGGTTCTTCTATTCAAGCACTTTGTGGTCAAATTTGTTTCATTACCCGCTCATCGTGCTGCTACTAGATTCTTAGTCTCGCCAAGGCTCGCTAGAATGACCCAAAAAACATCGTTAAATGATCGGCATTATCCAGTGTGGTGCGTTTTTCTGTGTATTTTATTTGCATGTACTTTAGCTTTTAGCCGTTGGCCAACAAAAATTCTTTTTTAAAAGGAAGCGTCTACTGCTCAAGCCACTTACACATAATCTGTTCAATATCGGTTGCGGTGTACGGCTTAGTGAGGATGTCGTCCATGCCTGAATCAATACACTTTTGACGCTCTTCGATGGTAGTGCCAGCGGTTAATGCAATAATAGGATGAGTAAAGCCACGCTCTCTCAGATACATCGTCGCCTCATAACCATCCATTTCAGGCATTCGGCAGTCCATGAATATCAGTTCGTAGTCTTTACTTTTCACCGCTTCTAATGCTTCTTTGCCGTTGGCTTTTAAATCAGGTGTAATGTCGAGTTTTTTCAGCATTTGAGTAACAATGACTTGATTCATTCTGATGTCATCAACCACTAATATTGAGCGTCCTGCTAAATCGCTTCGCTCTATGGTGACCAATTCCCCCTCTGCTGTGCCTTGTGCTTGCCCTTCCTCAAGAGGAATAGCAACTTTAAAAGTTGTCCCTTTGCGCTCTTCACTCTCAAAGCTAATTTGACCTTGCATCAAATCCACGAGATTTTTACAAATCGCGAGACCTAAACCTGAACCTTCAAAGCTGCGTTTCGCCGAGCGATCAACTTGGACAAATGGATCAAATAGTGACGGCTGTGCTTTTATTGGGATGCCAATACCAGTGTCTTCAACCTCAAAATAAGCCGTGCCGTTAAGCCATTCCACACGTAACACGACACCACCCAAGTGAGTAAACTTAATCGCGTTTCCCACCAAGTTAACCAAAATTTGTGTAATGCGCTCTAAGTCACCGACTAAAAATTCCGGGATCCCCAGCTTTTTGTCGATAGAGAAATGGATACGTTTTTCCGCAGCCTTAGCGGCAAATACACCCATGATGGCTTTTTCAAGCTCCTCCCAGGCAAAAACTTTATGTATGATTTCCATCATACCGGCATTCATCTTACTGAAATCAAGAAGATCATTAATGATAACTCTCAATAAGTCCCCTGATTGAGTCAAATTGCTCAAGTATTGACGCTGCTCTTCTTCTAATTGGGTTCGACTCAATAACTCCGCACTACCCAATACGCCATTGAGAGGAGTTCGCAGCTCATGGTTAATCATGGCGACAAACTCCTTCGTCGCTTTTTCTGATTCCTCAGCCCGCTTTCTCAGCTCGACCTCTCGCTCTAAACTTAAGTGTCGACCAATAACACCATGAACTAAGTCAGACACGAGCTCCATCTGTTTGGAAATAAAAGACTGATCGATTTGATCTTGCAACACAGAGAAAATCAACTCCCCAACCGTTTCCCCATCAATGATAACTGGCAAATGCAAATTCTCTCCCTGCCAATTAGGAGTGGTGAAAATCTCGTTGTTATGACGAAGCTGTAAGTGACCAAAGTGATGACGACGTAATGAGCTCAGCTTTGTAGCGTCAAGAAACAAGTAAGCCGCAGAAATGATCGAGTTAGAAGTGAGCTGCTCAATAAAGCTCGCTATCATTGCTTCATCGAACGTGCTCGATAAAAAAGTACGACCGAACTTAATCAACGTGGCATCAATTTGCTCTTCAAACTCAAACTTACGCAGATCCTTTTTAGATTTCAGCTCCAGCTTTTTCAATGCAACACTGAGTTGCTGGTTGGATTCATATAACTCTAAGCTTTTCTGTTCCAACAGCTGCTCAGCTGCTTTTCTTGATGCAACTTCTCGTTTGAGTTTCCTTTCTAATGAGGAACTTCCCGTCATATCGTTCTTATTGAGCCTCTAACCAAAAACGTACTTTGCTGCCATCTTCTGACTGGTTTTGATGTTTGATATGAACTACCTCACCAAAATGTGCAGCACAACCTTTTATCAATCCTAAGCATACGTGAGACATACATCTTGCGCTGTGGTAGTCAAATACCAATTGGGATTGGTTTTCACTAATGAAATCAAATTGCGGAGGGTTAGCATCAGGATAGAGCTTCTTAACTTCGACATGAATAAAGTCTTCAACATGGCGAACAAATTGAAACGTCGTTTCACACTGTTGCAAACTGGCGTGACTAGGAATGGAGCGAAGTAAATTCAAAAAGACGCACTCTCCAAACACTTCTTGCAGTTGCTCGGGGGGAACACCAGATACTTTACTGAGATTCACGATCAACTTAACCAAGTCTTTGTGATCGTAACTACCAACAGCGGTGTAAACACCTTCATCGTTAGAAAGATCGAGAACTTGGTCTAACACATCAAGACCGAATTTCTCTTCTACTAACTCCATGAACTCGGTGAAAATAATCCCTTTCATTGGCCAATACTTGTCCTATAGTGACGTCCTAAAATAAAGAATGGTGTATAACCTTATAAGTTTCAAATTAATATGTTCAAGCAGAGTGAGACACACAACACAAAGAGGGAAAGTGCTGGCGAGTGCTTTAATGCGAATGTTTTATTTGGTAACCAGTAACGATAACGCCATACGCTTTGCCGTCTTTGAGTATAATAAATAATGGTTAGGCACGATAAATAAGGACTCAGTTTGGTTATCGACAAAACTCATTTACTACAGAACTTTCAATTTCGGCTTCCAACGGGCTACCACAAAGAGTCCCTTGCACGACTGAAATGGATGAAAGAAAAGTCCCTGAGAGATGCGGCAGTCTTAATCGGTTTTGTGGAACGCGATGACGGGTTACAAGTCATTCTGACTAAGCGTGCAGCCCACTTACGCCATCATCCGGGACAAATCAGCTTTCCCGGTGGCAAATATGAGCAGGAAGATATTCAGCTCGTGAATACAGCTTTAAGGGAAACCAAAGAAGAAGTTGGGATAGAAGATGAGCATATTCATGTGTTTGGTCAACTGCCTACACTACCAACGATTAGTCAATTTAATGTGACACCTTTTTTGGCTTTTGTTTCTCCGGAATATAAAACGCATATTGACCCAAATGAAGTAGAGTCAGTTTTTGAGGTTCCTGCCAACCATATTCTGAACCCCAAAAAATTGTATAGCACCAAATTTGACCTAAAAAGAAGCAGTCATCGTGTATTTGCTATCCCATATAGACAGCATTTCATCTGGGGCATGACGGCACAAATTATCGAATCAATGCAAAAACATATTATTTCACATTAAACAGTTGTTGATATCGGTGCTTTTATAGGCGCGATCATTATGCGCATCAATATTAATAAAACGTTGCTTCATAAACATTCATTCACATTAGATTAATTTTCCATTTTCACCGCAAACGCTTGCGGTGAAATAAATTTATACAAACAGCCCTATTGATAAGTTTTTCTAATTTTACTCATTAGCAGAAATCACGAGTAGCACATCATTTTCGTGATAAAAAGCAGGTTTTTGACATATCATTCAATAAGCGTAAGCAATAAATGATTTAGATCTAATTTTCCTAGTGTAAAATCTTGCAAAATTACTCCCGACTTATTTCCTGTTCCCAAAATGAGTAACTAAAAAATGAATACAACTACTTCTGCGGTTTCTACCGCACAATCGTCTAGTAAGTTTTCTTACAAAGACTTTACCTGGTGTCTGTCCCTTTTTGGTACGGCAGTAGGTGCAGGTGTACTGTTCCTTCCTATTAAAGCAGGTGCAGGTGGCTTTTGGCCATTAGTAATCCTAGCCCTAATCGCAGCACCAATGACTTGGTTCGCACACAAATCTTTAGCTCGTTTCGTTCTTTCTGCGAAAAACCCTGAAGCGGACATCACCGACACAGTAGAAGAGCACTTTGGTAAGACTGGCGCAAACCTTATTACGTTCGCTTACTTCTTCGCTATCTACCCAATCGTACTTATCTACGGTGTTGGTATCACAAACACAGTTGACTCTTTCCTAGTTAACCAAATGGGCATGGAATCTATTCCTCGCTGGCTACTTTCTGGTGCACTTATTGCTGCAATGACAGCAGGCGTAGTATTCGGTAAAGAGCTTATGCTGAAAGCAACTTCAGCAATGGTTTACCCTCTCGTGTTCATCCTACTAGCACTGTCTGTATACCTGATTCCTGGTTGGAACACTTCAATGATGGAAGTGTCGCCTGACTGGGGTGCAATGCCAGCTATCGTTTGGCTAGCAATCCCTGTTATTGTGTTCTCTTTCAATCACAGCCCAATCATTTCTCAGTTCTCTAAAGAGCAACGTCGTGTATACGGTGATGACGCAGTTAAGAAAACTGACGCTATCACCGGTGGCGCAGCAATGATGCTGATGGGCTTTGTTATGTTCTTCGTTTTCTCTGTTGTACTTTCTCTGTCTCCAGAGCAACTAGCAACGGCGCAAGAGCAAAACATCTCTGTTCTCTCTTACCTAGCAAACGTGCATGAATCTCCACTGATCTCTTACATGGGTCCATTGGTTGCTTTCGCAGCGATCACCTCTAGCTACTTTGGCCACTTCTTGGGTGCGCACGAAGGTCTAGTTGGTCTAGTGAAATCTCGTTCAAAATCACCAGTAAGTAAGATCGAGAAGATGTCTCTAATCTTCATTGTAATCACAACTTGGATCGTTGCTATCGTTAACCCAAGCATCCTAGGTATGATTGAAACAATGGGTGCACCGATGATTGCGGCAATCCTATTCTTGATGCCAATCTTCGCAATGCAAAAAGTTCCTGCGATGGCTAAGTACAAAACTTCAGCACCTGTGCAAATTTTCACAGCAATCTGTGGTCTTGCTGCAATTAGTTCTGTAATCTACGGCGCTCTTTAATCATCTCTGCCCAGTGCAGTATGATTAATCCAAAAATATAACGATAAAATTAAGCCTCCCAACTCCCCTTGGGAGGCTTTCTTCTGAGGTAATCGATATGATTAGTGTTTTTGATATCTATAAAATCGGTGTTGGACCTTCAAGCTCACACACTGTAGGCCCAATGAAAGCGGGTAAAGAGTTTATTGATGATCTTCGTGCAATGGGAAAACTGCGCGACATCACTAAAATCACCGTTGACGTTTATGGATCACTATCACTGACAGGGAAAGGTCACCACACAGATATTGCTATCATCATGGGTCTTGCAGGCAACACTCCTGAGAAAGTTGATATCGATTCTATCCCGGGCTTTATCGCTCGTGTAGAAGAAACTGAACGCCTTCCCGTTGGCATGCACTGTCACACAGTATCGTTCCCACGTGAAGGTGGAATGAACTTCCACAAAACAAACCTAGAGCTACACGAAAACGGCATGCAGATCCACGCTTGGATTGATGACGAAAAAGCGTACTCAAAAACTTACTACTCTATCGGCGGTGGTTTCATCGTTGATGAAGAAAATTTCGGTAAAGAAGCTGAAAACCCAGTAAAAGTACCTTACCCGTTTACAACGGCAGAGGAACTGGTTAACCAATGCCACGAAAGTGGATTGTCCATCAGCGCACTAACCATGAAGAATGAGCATGCGCTTCATTCAGATGAAGAAACTCGTACTTATTTCGCGAACATCTGGCGCACAATGCGCGAGTGTATGGATCGCGGTATGAATGAAGAAGGTATTTTGCCTGGTCCACTGCGTGTGCCTCGCCGTGCAGCAGCACTTCGCCAGCAGCTACTTACTTCAGAAAAGACAACAAATGATCCAATGTCTGTTGTTGATTGGGTAAACATGTTCGCTTTCGCAGTAAACGAAGAGAACGCAGCAGGTGGCCGCGTTGTTACAGCACCAACTAACGGTGCGTGTGGCATCATTCCTGCGGTACTGGCTTACTACGATAAGTTCATCCAAACTGTGACTGAAAAAGATTACATCCGTTACTTTGCAGCTTCTGGCGCAATCGGAGGTCTTTACAAGCGTAACGCGTCTATCTCTGGTGCAGAGGTTGGCTGTCAGGGTGAAGTTGGCGTGGCATGTTCTATGGCAGCAGCAGGCCTTGCTGAGCTTATGGGTGGTAGCCCAGAGCAAGTATGTATGGCAGCAGAAATCGCGATGGAGCACAACTTAGGTCTAACGTGTGACCCAGTTGCAGGTCAGGTTCAGGTTCCATGTATTGAGCGTAACGGTATTGCGGCAGTAAAAGCAATCAACTCTACTCGCATGGCACTACGTCGCTCTTCAGCTCCAACTGTTTCTCTAGATAAGGTTATCGAAACCATGCTAGAAACAGGTAAAGACATGAACGCGAAATACCGCGAAACATCTCAAGGTGGTCTAGCAATCAAAGTGATTTGCTAACACGCCTTTCTGAATACCAATCAAAACCCGAGTCTGTGCTCGGGTTTTTTTATACCTAAAAAACCCAGGAAAATGCGTTATCAGGACAAGTAAAAAAAACCTAAAACGTTGAATATATCCAAATATTATGGATATCTCAGTAAAAAATCACATCTCTTCCCTAGCTTTATTGATAACGTAGCCAAAAATTAAACTTGGAGCACATCAACACATGATTAGGTTTGAAATTGGAAACCAAATCTGCGTTTGCTTGTCCGAAAACGAAATATCTCTAGAGCTCAATCAGTCACTCCACCACTCCATTCCTGTCAACCCAAATGAGTACGCCATTCTGTCAACTATCGCCACATACGGCAGTTTAAATACGCCGATTAGTCAGCGGTTAATAGAAAGCAAAATCACTCAACAATACAAAATGACACTGCCTGAAAATGGCTTTAAAAACGCGGTGGCCGCTCTAAGAAAGAAATTTCGCAAGCTCACGGAAGAACATTTAACCACTAACAAAAACATTATCGAAAACATTCACCGGACCGGATACTTCATCCCTTTTACTATGCAAAACAACCATCAGAATGGCATCGAACATCAACAGAAGATCAATCAATACACAACCAATAGTCTTCGCAAAGCGCTTCGTATTTGCCTGCGTAATAAAAAGATCTATTCAGAAGCAATGTGGGTTGTGTTGATCACTGCGATCATTTTCTTTGCTATCTGTTACTACGCGATAAACAGCATCGTTAAACATAATTATCTGGATAACGCCTTCGAAATTGCAGAGAGCCTTTCCCGCAGGAGTTGCTTTGCTAATGAAGGCGAACTGAAGTCGCTATTTGATAATGTGAAGTTGGTGGAATCGAGCATGATGCTAGATCGTTTCAATATTCGATGCTTAGTCACTCCAGAAACCGTTGTCCCTGTCAGCAAAAAAGCCTTTGAAGAGTGGAGTAACAATAACAATTACACGACACAATCATTTGACTTAAATAACGCAACTGTTTTGGTTCGTGTTAAAAACATTAACTTATCCGACAATGTTGAAAATCATATTTCACGTTTTTTTCTTTCCGGTATGAAGCTATCAACGAATACCGGAACGTCGTTAGAGATTGGTAACACCAATGAACGCTTTTTCAATTATCACGTAAAGAATAGTGGCTATAAAGAGGTGTATTACATCTCTGGGCCGTTTCAAAGTATCATTCTACTGAGCTTACTTTTTCTCATTATACTGCGTCACCGCTCCCTACAAGCCTTTATGGCTTACTTGTGCGCAATTCGACAGTTCAAAATAAAACTGGAGCCGATTTATAACACTTCGGCACAAAAGATTGTGCACTACGAAGCCCTCTCCCGGTTTAAGGTAAAAAATACGCAACGGTTTATTGAAACACTGATCCGCAATGGATTGCTGCTAACTCATACCTTACTGGTGATTGATTCCATCTACACCAAACAAAAAGCGTTGCCCATCCCTATCAGCATTAACGTTTGTCCTTCTTTGCTGCGAGGGCGTAACTTTTCAATCCTATATAGAGAGCTATCTAATCGGGATTGCCGTTTGCTGACAATCGAAATCACAGAAAATGCATCGATGTACTATACCTCTGAGATTTATGACAATGTCGCGAAACTAAAAGCTCTGGATTGTAAAATCAGTATTGATGACTTTGGCACCGGCAATAATAATGTGGCGCTTATCAGCAAGCTGAATCCGGACTACCTCAAAATCGACCGAGAATTTGTTATTGGCCTAAAATCTGATGATAAAAAGATAGAAACCTTGCGTCAGTTAATTGCTATGGGCAATACGTATCGCTGCACGGTCATTGTTGAAGGCGTAGAAACGGCAGACAGTGCTCACTTACTCACAACATTGGGCGCCTATATTCACCAAGGTTATTATTACCCTCTTCATTGCTAGCTTTTCTTCACTCGGTTAGTTACTTAAAATAGATCTAATACTCTATAAAAACTCGTGGTGGCATAAAGGTATGCCGCCAATTTGTGATTGAGCGATGATTGCGATTAAACCCACCAAACTGAAAGATTTTTCAAGTTTGATGCAATTGGATGTGCAAGAAGAGCAAAAAGGATTTTTTACACCGTTTGAAATGGCTTATCAAAAACGTAGTAAGTCAGAGGCGTTCTTTACGATTTATTCTGATGATCTATTAGTAGGCTATCTTGTTATCGATAAAGGTTTCTCCCAACATGCGCCGTTTGCTAAACGATACGAACTGGAGCTTAAGTACTTGATGATTGATCAACGTTTCCAACGTCAAGGGGTTGGGAGTGAGGCATTGCGTAAACTGTTCCTTTATGCGTATACCATTAACCCTAAAAGCACCTCTCTTTGCGCCACTGTTCCACAAAGTCAGCAATACGCTATCAGTTTTTTTGATGCGTGCGGATTCATTAATACAGAGGAAACAACATTGGGTGATAATGAAAAAGAATGGATTCTACGACACCCATTAAGCTAACTGGTGAAGCATAATCAAAATTGGGCCATTCAGATACAACAAAGGCAAGCTTCTCGCTTGCCTTTGTTTAATGCTCAATAGAAAGTGACTTATTCGCCTTTGTAAATACAACCCGCTGTGCACGTTTCTTTGATTTCTACTTTACTTAGCAGTGGTAAGCTTGGCTTAAGCTGCTGCCAAATCCATTTTGCTAACACTTCGCTAGTCGGGTTCTCTAACCCTTCAATGTCGTTTAGGTAGTAATGGTCTAAGCGATTGTAAATTGGTTTAAACGCAGCTTTGATCTCTGCAAAATCCACTACCCAACCTGTATGTGGATCAACTTCACCTTCTACATAAAGACGAACAAGGAAAGAGTGTCCGTGCAAACGACCACACTTGTGACCTTCTGGTACGTGTGGCAAATGGTGTGCTGCTTCGAACATAAACTCTTTGTATATTTCTGACAAATGGGATGACAACTTGTTAAACCTCTGTTTTATATAGACTTTTACAGCTCTCAAATAGTGTGTATATGAACTCATATACACTCCTATATACACACTGTATTTTTTCGTGCTCCCCGATATACACACAAATCGGCGTGATTTAAGAAAAGGATCGGGCAAACACGAAACGATAATGTGGTCATTATCGTTGGCTGAGAGGCAATGCGCAAGTGAGTAAAACTTATATACACAATATCCGGCCACCAGCTACACGCAACAAAAAAGGGAACGCTGTCACGTTCCCTCAATCGTAGTAAACTAGATTCACATTCATCATTGATAGCGGCTGAATTGCCACAAAAAGCATACTTGTTAAGAATCTTCTTTTTGGTTGTTGTTAGTAAACTTGACTGCCTCTAGCAAACTGGCCGCTTTCATCACTGTACGCTGTATAAATTCCTTCGCAGCTTCGTCCAAAGCCTCACATTCCATAAGCGTAGCGACCACTCTAAGGTCATTTGATGTATATTTCATTTTATTGTCCTCCTAAGCCGAGTGGTTTACTGTCAAATAATTTACCAAAGAATTAGCAAGTGCTAAATAATGAAAACAATAGAATTGACTCCCAATATGAATGCTATTACTTAACGCAATATGTACATCATTTCGTATAAAAACAACAAATTGGAAACGCGCATAAACTACCAGACACCTGATCGCATATCCAGTAATTTATAACCATAAAGTGTGACTTTGTTATTACTATTTGATAGAAAGCAAAAAGCCGCAATTTAGCGGCTTTTTATGGCATTTAGATGTTTATTAGCGCTCTGGAACGGCATATTCTTCGAATTTCGGCTATTGCTGCGCTGGTGGAATCACCCTTGATTTTCTCGTAGATACAGTCATCAGTTTGGGCTGCAATTTTGGCTTGAGCCTCTTCTATCTGACGCTCAATTTTGTCGCGATCAAGGTTAGTAACCAAATCACCATGAACACCCAACTCAACCTCATAGAACTTGCAAACCTTATACTTTTCGATTTGCTCTTTTAGCTCCACCTCACGCATTGCACTATTAAAGTCAAGTTCCGACTTACCAAAGCCATGCATTTCAGCAACTTTGGCTCTGCCATATTCAAGCGCTTCTTCATCCGACAAACCATTATCAACACCTTGCGCAACATTGATTTTAAAGTCACGCGAGTACAGTTTGCTCTCCATCAAACGTGCATAATGATAATCATACGGGTTTCGTTGTTCCGTTACCGTCGGGCAACGTGGTAGTTGCGCTGCGGTGGCGCACGACGCGCCACCAGCTAAACCCAAAATCATTGCTGTTAAAATGCTTTTACTAGCGATCATTTTAGATCTCTCCATACTTCTTTTCTAAGCACTCCATTAATGCTACCAACTCTGTTGCTCTTGCAGCAACTTCATATATTTTTGATTATAGTGCGCACCATTCTGTGATTTACTCGCCATTTTGAAATGTTGCTTCACCGAACGGCTTAAAACTTCGTTGGTGATCGGGTTTTGTCGGCCCCATTCCGAGCGGTTGAACTCACGGATATTGTTAAGCACGCTTTTACGTCCATCATTGTCCTTAGTGCGTACCGCCAGCCAGTAAGCATTCATTAAGCTTTGACGACGGCGAGTAACTTGACGTTCGTAGCCTTTCAATGCGCTGTTTGAGTCGTACTGCTGAACAAGTCGAGCCGGAGTAAAACCAAGCGCTTGTTGAGCATGTTCAAACAATGTCACATCATCAATGATAATTTCACCATTTCGGTTTGTGACAGTGCCACCTTCTGAAGCGTATCGCGCAGTTCTAAACACGTCCCTAATCCATTTTGGAGTCATGTATTCTACGCCGCGCAAATACTGGCCTTCTGTCATGTAGTCCAAACCACGCGCCCAAGATACAGCAATACCAAATGATGCACCTGCCGCCTGTTGAAGAATGTTTTCAGCAACACCAACGCTATCTTGTGCGTCTGATTCTTGTACCCAAAGGCGAAGCAAATCAATGTTGATTCGGCTTGAAACGCTAGGCATTGAACCGTAGTACAAGCCTTTCGCAATATCTTCACCGAACGTCTTAGCAAGTAGCGATTTTAGCTCTGTCTCTGCATCCCAAGGCTCATTGTCATCACCTGCCACTGCATAGGCCATATTAGCAATTGCCGCGATTGTAGCGACTGGTAGAGCGTTTAGACCGCCGATGGCAAACGTAACGGCAAATGTGCCAAGCAACTGCTTACGCGCTTCCTTTCTCACCTCTGGCGTTTCGCCCTTAATTGAATCAAAGAAACGGCTAAACAAGTAGTAAGTCATGTTTTGGCTGTACTGCTTGAACTGCAATGCTACCGCCGCAACGTCACCTTGCATGAATCGAGCGCGGTTACGGCTCGAATAATCAAAGTGACTATCCCAAGTCGCTTTAGTTGCGTAATCAAGTGACTCTTGTTTGCTTAGTCCGTTCTTCTTCGCCATACGGTAAGCAGTGATAAAACAAACCTCACGGTTCATTACTTCGGCCCAATGGAAAGGCGCACCGATTAGTTGCTGTGCTTTCGCCCATTTACCCGTATAGTTTGACGACTCTTGCTCTGCCATACCTGTTAAGTCGGCCATTTGAGTTACGTCGATAGCACCAATTTTGATCGCGTGGCGTAACGCATCTCTCTCTTCTTGGTTAAGTACGTCGCCCAAAATGCCGTTGGTCATGTCCATATCACCACGCAAGCCAGCTTTTGATTTTTTAGCAACGAACGTCTTAGCAAATAGGCCCGATAGACTTGCCATTTCCGCCGCTGTTTCCTTAAAACCAAAACGTGAGCCAATGTAAGGCAAAGCAATCTGCCAGTTTTGGGATAAGTTGATCATCGCTGACGCTGGTGAAATACCGATTTGCCAGAAGAACCCAAAACCAGTTAGCGCTTGCGCCCATTGTGCGCGTTGTGGGTTCATCATCCATTCGTGACGCTTAACCATTTCGTTATATAAGCGTGACGCCGAAACGTTATTGCTCTTATCCGTAGCAATCTTCAACTCTTCCATTAGATCGGTGAAACGCTTCTCTGTTTCTAGTCGCGCTTGTTGGTTCGCTTGGCGAACACCCTGATCTGCTAGCACACGAGCCGCATCTTCTGAATAACCAGCCACACCTTTACGGTGAATGAATGATTTACGAATTGAACGATCAGGCATGGTTTGCAAATACATTTGGTAGATTTCATCAGTTAACTGATCTTTCACCTTGTCGTTAGTTTGCGCACCTGAGATCGCCTTAATAATATCGCTCACGAATGACGCGCTAGCACCATTTAGGCCGCGACTCTCTTGGATTTTTAGACCAAAGCGCACTTGTCCAACTTCTAAGTTCGCATTCTTATCATCCTGAACCTTGTAGCCAGCCGCCTGAAGCTTTTTAACGTCTTTCATCATGGCGTTTTCAGTCTCATACATTTGGAATACACGCTCACCGCTTGGGTCAACGGCATCGATCCAGTAGTTACCAAAACGCGCCAACGGAACATAGAAACCAAGGCGTGATTTTTCCATCATGTAACGATGGTAAGTGTTCTCACCTGCTCGTTTGTTACCAGCCATGGCAAGATCAGTAATGCGCTCTTCTAGCGCCTTATCCATTTCCTCGCGTTGGCTAATGTAGTGATCGCGCACATCGGTAAAGACTTTTTGAGCATCTGGCGAAAGCTGTAGGAACTTCTCGCGTAATGCCTTGTGTTTAAGTCTTAGTTTCGGCTCGTTCTTAATCTCACGCTCTAGCGCTTGGCGTTCTTGCCAAATTTCAGAACCGCGCTTAGTTTGCGAACCGCCGTACTCTTGGTAAAGCTTCGCTAGTGTTTTGAGTAGCACTTTCTTCTCATCAGTTTGGTCAACATACTCTTTTGACGGGTCAACATCGGCCAACGTCGCATCGTGCAACAAACTAAAGGTAGCTTCGGCGTCTTGTGGCTTATCCTTACGGAACTTATTCAAGGCATCAGCTTGTTTGTGAACTTTCTCAATCAAGTCTGTTTTGCGTGTAGTAAACAAATCTTTGTTGTTTACATACGACTCAAGAATGTTGCCAACCTCACGGCTTACTCGTTTTCTACCTACTTCAGCCATTTGGCGTAGGTTTAACAACGCCCAACCACCATTTTTAAGCGCATCAAACTGCTTGCTAATAAATGGAACGTTGATCTTGCCAAGCATTTGCTTGTAGAAACTCTCATTCTTCGCTGCCAACGCATCAGCAATGCTCACAATTGGATCGCCTTGCTGCGCCAAATCCTCATCCATGCTTGAGATTGTTTGGCTAAAGCGCACAACGTTAGAAAGCGTGGTCATTCCGTTAGGTTTTCGAAGGTCGCTATCCACGTTGTTGATCATGTTGCGCACTTCTGAAAGCGTGATTTTCTCTGCACTCAAAATGCCAGAACGACGCAATGCACCAAGCACCCAAGACAACACTTTGTCTAAGATTCGTTGAGAAACGCTAGACTCTGTTTCTGCAATCTTAGCGATCACCTCTTCCGCTTTTACGTCTTCCGGTGCGGTTCGATATGATTTATCAACCTCGGCAAAGATGCCTTTCAAAGAGTTAACGTTTCGTAGGCTGTTGACCTTCTTGGTTAACTGCGCTTGTTGAGCAACGTCTAGGTTTGCGTATAGGCCATTGTGAGCAATAAACTCATGGCGCAAAGTGCGGCGAACGTCAGCAACGTTTTCCAAGTTTTCTGCCACCAGCACAACACGGTTATCACCGGACAACCATGCGCCTTTAACAATCGCATTGGATTCAGTTTCAACCAGTTCATGCAGATCGGCCATAGTTGGCACAACCATTACATTCGCACCTTTCAAACCGTCGTATTGGTTAATCCAATCTTGAGCGGCTTGAGTAACCTTTTCAGGCGATAGGCTGGTGGAAGGCTTTTTGTTGACTTCGCTGGCCTTGCTGAAACGAATATCGTCGTACTGATCGTTCGCTGGTTTTTCAATGACAATAATCTTTGTTGCTACGTTCGTAGGGTTCAAGCTGTTCTTGAATGCGCCAGCGTCTAGGTTGATCTCTTCTGCACCAACTTCATCTAGGTAACGACGGAAGTTTTTATTTGTTGTGTTGCCACGATTACCAGCCATTGAGCTAGTGATAGCAACCAACTTACCGCCATCTTTTAGCATCGTTAGCGCATGGTTGATGTGGTGAATATCTGCATCGTTACTAAATGGAGGATTCATAACAATGCGGTCATAGATTTCACCAGCGTTATATTCCAAGAAATCACCAGCAACAACGTTGTGCCCCTTCTCTTCAAGTAATTCGCTTAGAGTGAAAGCAAGCTCACCAACATCAAGATCTACGCCATTTAGAGCTGCAATTTGATCGGCAATGTGACCCATACCAGCACTTGGCTCTAGCACTTTCATACCTGGTTTAATATCGGCTAAATCAATGAGCTTTTTCACTTCTGCTTCAGGAGTTGGGAAGAAGTCATTAAACGCATTACGGTTACCACGTACAGTTTCCTCAATCTTCTCTGTGAGTTTTTGTAAGCGTGTTTTTTCTTTCTGCGTTGACATTTTTCCGTTGTTCGCTTGCTCATATTCACGCAAGGCTTGGCGCAACGTGATATCGCCTTTAATACCCATGCGAATTAAGCGATCTTGCGACTTGAATAACTCGTTGATGTGCTCGACACGGTAAACAGTGTTTGATTTGCTACGCGCTAGCTGGCGCAATTTAGGAATAACTTTATCCCAACGCGCACCATTCAAGTTAACGCTCTCGTGCTCCTTCAAGCCTTTAATGTTTGCTCGAATAGATTTAGCCGTCATCTTGTAACCGTCTAGGTTTTCGATTTCTCGCGCAATGTATTCAAGTGACGCTGGCGTACTCTTCGGCGCTGGAAAACGAACGTAACGAGCAACCTGATTAAACTTAGTTTCTGGTTTTAAATGCCAGTTGCCTTGCTGATCTCGATACGCTAGTTTTTCTCGAACATCTTCAGGCATATCCCATTTAACACGGTTCATAACGCTTGTTAGTTCTTCAAGCTGGCTGATATCAGTCAAGTTGCCTAGCAGTAGGAACTCGCCAGATTCAACGCCATCGGCAATCTTACGCAAGATATTCGCTTGCGCCTCTTGCTTATCTGCTCGTGCCGCTGCGCTTGCTGCCATGGCTGCGCGACGAGAAGTATTAGTCAAACGCTGTGCGTTGTTTGACTCATCAGCTTTCGCCTGTAGTGATGCCGCTTTTTCGCGTAGAGCTTCAACTTGCTTCTCTTTTTTCGACTTCGTTTTCTCTTGATCGCGTTGTTTAACTCGTTCGCTTTGATCAACGTTCAAGCCGCCCATTACAGATAGGAAATCATCACGCGCTTGTTCAGATTTAAAGTCAAAACGAGCTGGCAAGTTTTTAGGTTTGTAAGCTCGTGCGTACCAACCGCCTAGCTGTTTCGCCTTGGCTCTCATATCGTTGAAAGTATCGCTATCAACTTCGCTAAACGCAGCGCCATAGCGTTGTTCACCTTTAGCTTCGTTGAGAACATCGACCTTGCTCAACTCGATAGTCCCGTCAGTTTCAACGGCCTTAACTTCAGCTTTTCGCTCTAGTTCGCGCTTTTCTTGCTCTGCTAGTTTGCTTAACTGATTTTCAGTGTATAGACGGTCAAACTCGGCTAGCTGCTGGTCATTGAAAGCATCAATAGTGCCGCCGTTAGCTCGTGCGTAGGCTTGGAAATCATCAAGTGTTTGAGGATTATCAAGAGCCTTTTTCTTGCGCTCGGCTTCCTGCTCACGCTCGATTGCTTGTTGTTTTCGTTTCTCAGCAAGCTTGTTGTAGTCAGCATCACTCATTTCAGAAAGAATGTTGCGCATAGCTGAAGGTGATTTAACTACAAACATTCCACCATCAGACTGAATAGCAGCAAACTGGTTGCCGATATCTTTAACCGCTCGCTTAACTAGATCGTCTTTACGCAAGCTTGTATCAATCCATTGGCCCATTTGAGCAAAGAAATTGCCGATAGCTGGCTTCGTGAATTGGCTAAATTCTTCCTCTAAAGCCGGAACATCATCAATGTAGTTATCGATCAGCTCAATTGCCTCTTCCTTGGTGTACTCGCCACTTTGAAGCGCGTTGATAGCT
This sequence comes from Vibrio sp. OPT41, assembly GCF_015163595.1. NCBI lineage: Bacteria > Pseudomonadati > Pseudomonadota > Gammaproteobacteria > Vibrionales > Vibrionaceae > Vibrio > Vibrio sp. OPT41. Next base: position 51,018 of record NZ_JADDYH010000072.1, read on the forward strand.
TTTAGATATTCACGCGCTCCACTTGGGCGAGAACGGCCTTTTTTAGCTTTAGACGCATCAGTTTCGTTGCTGGTGGCCTTGCTAGATTTTAGTTTGCTTCCTTTTGGTGGCGTTGGCTCTGGCTTGTCGTCACTCAGATAGCTTTTTGCCAAGTCGATTGCTTTTTGGCGATCTGATTGATATTGGCTAGTGATCCAATTGCTGAATGAATACAAGTCGTGCGTATCCGCGCCAGCTTCTTCCATTGCTTTAGATACTGCTTTCCAAGCTGGTTCTAACTCGTAGCTCTTGACGCGATAAGTTGGGTTTTCTGCGTACTTATCTGATACAGCTTGAAGAGTATCAATGAGCGAAGGCTCTTGCTTATCTGCTTTTGTATTGGTTTTGCGCTCTTCTAATTTGGCAATATCACCTTCTAGTCTATTGATTAGTAGGCGCATGGCTTCGCCGTTCTCACCATTAGCAATACGAGCTTTGTAGTGAGCGATCTCAGCTTGTTTGTAGTTGATTAGCGCATCCAGCTCTTCAACGGTTGGATTAGACAAATCTTTAAATGGAGGAACCTTGGCCGGAATCTCTGGAATTTCCACATCGGAATCCGCATCTTCACCAAAATCTAGGTTCAAATCTTCCCAAGAGTTGGCGTCTAGGTGGCCTTGGTTTTCGTTGATAAACTTATCCCAAACCGCTTCGTTACCGCCTTTCGCTCGGTACTCTTTCCAGACTTCACCAAGCTCGTTGTAAGCATCTTGTTCGGCTTTTTCTGCTGTTCTTAGTCGGCTTTGTGCTGCTTTAACTCGTGGATGAGCCATATCAACACCACTACGATCCGTAGAATGTTGCATTTCAACTTCATCTAAGTTCTCTTGAGCTGCTTCAACTTTCTTTTGAGCTGTCGAGATTTTAGAGAGTTTGCCCTTAGCTTTACGGCTGATTGTGGCCGGAATCGCTTTTAATTGTGTAGGTTTGTTCTCAGCTTTTTTCGCCGTAGAGTCGCGCTCTGACTTCACTCGTTCAGATAAGTGGCGATCAGCATAATCACGCAGATACTTATCAAACTCTTTATGCTGTGAAGAAGTTAGATCGGCACCCTTTTTAATTCCGTTTTCGTCTCGGAACTCCGCAATACGATGAGTGATCCAAGACATATAGCCAGCATTGCTATTGATAGCTTCAAGCTCTTCCGCTTCCAAAGTATCTAAGTACGCTTGATAACGTGGGTTATCTGCCTTACCTGTTTTTGCTTTAGCAAAGCGTTCTTTTGCAATTGTCTGATTTACGTCTTTAGCTTTCTCTGGAGTGGTAATGCCTCGACGCTCAGACTCAAGCTCTGAACGTAACCATTTAAGATCTTCAGTAGTGCCTTTGCCGTCTTTGATTTTGTTTAGACGACCTAAACGAGCGGTAGCGCGTTGGCGAGAAAGGTCACTGTCACTTGCTTGGTATGCCTTCTTAGCGTCGGAAATCTCGCGATCCAAACCTTCCAGCTCTTCATCACTAAGTAGTGCGTCATATTTTGATAAGCGAGTTTTCAGAACGTCACCAAAGCGGAGCAAATCACCTAGCTTGCCAGTAAAGTAAATCTTGCCTGCTGAATTGATATATTCCGCAGCATCTTGCAAAACATTCATTTGTTCAGGCGTAGGCATTTGACCGCGATCAAGGCGTTGCTCAACACTAGGCCAAATATCAACGGCTTTCGCTGTCTTTTCGCGTTCTTCGACTAAAAGTGATTGGTCAACAACACCTTTGCTTTGGGCTTTTTCTGCTTCGCTCTGAAGGTAAGATTCATTGCTTTTTACAATAAGGCTTACATATTTATCCGCTGCTTGATTAGCTTTTCCAATAGCATCCATCAAGCGCATATCGCTACCTTTGCCATAGTCAAAAGTAGTAACCGGTTCCTCTTGTTCCGCTAGTCGGATTTGTACCTGTTTAAGCTCTTTATCTTGAGTGACGTAAACCGATCTCTCGCCAATAGTTGCGTTCCACTTTTCGACTTTAGGCGTCAACGTTGTGGTATTACCGCTGCGCTTAACGTCCACTCCATCAATACCTTGACCTATTTTAAGGGTAGGTTTCTTGGCTTTTTTGCTATCAGCTTGAGCGTTTACTTCTTTGTCCAACCAGTTCAGATCGTCTTTTGTACCCTTGCCTTCCAAGATGTTCTTGATGCGTTGTTCACGGTTAACTTTCTGACGGCCTTTGATTGCGATTTCAGCTTGAGCTTTACCAAGTTGACGGCCAAGCTCTGAACGTTTTGCAGCTTCACCAGATTGGTAAACATACTCGTCGCCAGTCTGTGGCAACTCTTCACTGTATGACTCAACCTCTTGAGACTCGCGCTTATCAAATTTCTTTTGAATACGAGCATTGCGATTAGGTTGGCGCTGTTCGACCTCTTGGATTGATGCGGAAATAGGCTCTTGAGCAACTATATAAGGCGCACGATAACGCTCCTGCTCTGTTTCTACAGGATTTAGGTCATATTCATTCGCTAGCTTGGTGAATCGCTCATCACGATTAACGTCTTTAGGATTAACGTCAGACCATCGATCAAACTCAACTTGTGGTGCGTCATAAACTCGTTGATTCTCGATACCCGTTGCTAACGGAGTAACGTCACGCTCACCGTTTGGTTGATGTCCACCAGCAAACGAGTTGGTTTGAGCTTGTTGTCTCATACCTTGAAGAACACGCGCCTGATTGCGTTGAAACTCTGGCGTTTCCTCAACGTTTGGTTGATAGCCATTGGTTCGAATGCCGCGATTCTCTAGTTGCTGTTGAGCATTGCGCTCTTGAGCTTGCTGATCACGCAGAAAACTCTCTTCATCAGTTGGGCGTAACTGATCGACTTGTTTTAGCTCGTCGGAGTTAATGACACGCTGCAAAGCGCTGATCGCTTGCTCTTGGCTCATGCTTCCGTCACGACGCGCTTTTGCAATCTGAAGCACTGCTGCTGGCGAGATTTCCATGGCGCGTTGCAAGCCTTGTTTAAAGTTTTCGTCTTGCGCTGCAATTTCATCGACAAAACCAAGCTCACCACGTTGAATTGATTGGCTCAATTCAAACTTATCTCGTTGAGCATCTTGAGAATGGTATAGCTCTGAATCTGCCATTACTTCTCCAGTTTCAGGATCAAACATTTCTGCTTGAGCAACTTCATTATCAACTGGTGATTTTTGTTTCTGTCCAATAGCACTCAAGAACTCATTGTAAATTGAATTCATTGAACGCTGCGCCGCTTGACGTTCTTCAATGGATAGATCTGTATTAAGAGTTGCCAAGTAACGGCTCATGTCTTGACGCAATTGCTTCGCGTAATCATTGCCTCGGTCTTGTTTTTCCCAAGTTTTGATTGCGCTGACAGCTTGCTGGCCGTCACGGATTAGATCGGCATGATTGTCTGAAGAGAACAGATTAACAGGCGCTTGCTCTTGCTGTTTTGCAGCTTCAGAAATTGGTTGTTGTGGTTGCGCTTGCTGTGGCTGTACTGGTTCCGGCTGTTGTGGCTCAACACTTTGTTGTGCTTCCGCTTGATCTTCCGTTGCGTGACGCTCTGCTGCTGGTGGCACTTTACCCATTGCAGCACCTAACGCTTGATGTGCTAAAGCCGTAGATTCGTTAGCATCAAAGCCCATAGAAAGAGCGCGGTTCTCAATCTTCGGTCTTAGAAGAGCCTCAATCTCTTGATCTGTTTTACCAACCGAGCGCAATTGCGAAATCACTTCTGGATTGATCGCTTGTTCAATCTTGCTTTCAAAATTACGACGACGGTAACGACCAGCCACACCACTAGGCGCACCAAAACCACCACCGATCAAACCACCGACTAAACCAGACTCAAGCGCAGCCGCGCCAACGCCTTCGGAGTTGTCGCCTTCAACGTCCATCTTTTCGTTGGTATGAACGTTAGAGCGGTATTGTTCAACGCCACCTTGTACGGCCTCGGTGCCACCTTCAGCAAGTACACCTTTACCAATAGCACCTTTGATTGTTTTGCCTAAACTACCTTTTAGCAGTTTAACCATTGCCTGATCACCTACCGTTTCACCGATCAGGTTGACCATGCCTAGAGTAAGGTCGGTTTTAATCGAATCTCCAACCTCTTGGGCCAATCGAGTACGAGCGTTGTTTAGCGCCTCTTCATCAGAGATATTCTTATCCGCTTCTTCGGCCACATAACGCTTGAACTGTGGAGAATCCATTAATTCGTGATAAGGAATGTTCTCGATTTCTCGTTGAACATTTAAGGCTTGACCACCGTTACCAGCCGCCAAGTTTAGAAGTGCGTTAGTACCGACATTGGCACCTTGGGACACCGCAGCGCTTCGACCTGCCATTGACGCTGCTTTACCTGCTGCACCTGCTGGCAACATGGTTACAGCCATACCACCAAGCACATTAGATGCTGTGCCTAACCATGTACGCCAATCTTTAGCACCTTCGCCAAAGCTCATATCATCATTGATGATATCTTTCGCCATGGCTTCGCGCATTTCAGGCGATAAGGTTTCGTATTGCTCATTAGCCCAATTCTCTAATGAGCTTGCTGCCTTTTCTGCACCAACGAAATTCGCAGCACCAGCCAAAGTTTGCAAAGCGCCTTGTTGAGCCATATCAACAACGTCACCAAACGTTGATGTGTTTTGATTGCGTTCCCTTTCCTCAACTAGACGCATCGCCTCTCTGAAATCCATCGGTATCCCCTCTTATTCTGCATAGGAAATAGACAGGGGAAGTATAACCCCCAACCGCACCGATTGGGGATTTTTGTTTACGATCGATGAATTAACGATTAGCCAAACCTAATGCCATGTAGCGTGCGGCTGGTGGCGCATTTTTACGCTGCTCTTCTACTCGTTGAGCCTGAGTTTTTAAGTTATCTCTGGCGTTACTTGTTAGCTTATCGGCTGCGCTATAAAAGCCACTATAGTTAAGCCAATCCATTGCCTGTTGTTGTTCTTCAGGACTCAAGTCCGCTGCCTTAATTGCTGCAAGCTTTTCTTGATAAGTTCCATCAGAGTTTAGGATTTCCTCTCGTAAAGCCTCTAACTCGCCTTGATTTGACGGTTCACCCTCTGTCTGTCCGGCGGCCTTCTTCTCGCCATTGGTGAACTCTTGAGACTCGCTTATCAGCGTTTCATTAGATGGCTTTTTCTTGATGATATCTTTACTTTTAATCATCTCTTGAATAGCCTTATTTACCTGATCAGGCGTCGCGGCTGGGTTTTCCATTAGATAAGACTGAAGTTGCGCTTTGCTGCCCGCTTTGAACTCATAATCAGGATATGACTCAACAAACGCTTGCGCTCGTTTTCTTGCCATACTTTGCGCTTGTTCCTTGGTTAAGTATTGAGGATCATAACCTGTTAGTGGCAAATACATCATCGTATGACGCTCTAGTGCCTTCTCCCTTTCTCGATTCAAGCGATCAATTTCGGCCTGATAATCTTGTTCCTTATCGAACATATTGCGGTCAAGTTTGGCAATCTGTTCATCATACTTGCTATTAATTCCGTTTTGTTCAGATAGCTGTTGCTTCGCCAATTGAGCCATTGAAGAAGAAGAACCACTAGAGCCTGAGCGACTAGAACGGCCTGAACGACCACCATATACAACATTGCCATTTTCATCGAAATTCAGAGATCGACCTGTTTGAAGTTGACGCCAGTTGTTCAACTCTTCACGGTTCAAATGCTGACGAGTATCAATCATGGTTTTCATTCGGTTACTAAACTCCGACAATGGCACAACTAAGATATTGTCATCTGGCTTGCTTGTTCGGTTTTGAGTAACCGGAACTGTGACAGTTTTGCCATTATCAAGAGTTAGATCTTGCTCAATAACTGCGCCACCGCCTTGAGTGATTCGAACTGCCGAAACTTTTCTCTCAACTATTTGATGTTGCTTACCATCCTTATCCGTGTAGAT
>NZ_JADDYH010000072.1:57005-121278 GCF_015163595.1 Vibrio sp. OPT41
CGTAGGTAAACCTTTTGCCTTGGTGATTTCAGGCATCAATGTTTCAACTGCATTGATCAACATTGGGTCATTTTCTGCTGGCATTTCACCTTGTGCCATTTTGTTGAACAAAGTCGCCGCCTCACCTAAAGCCTTGCCAGCATCACTACCAAGAATGTTGTTCACATCAAATTGAGGGTTTTTAGCTACATAATCTGCAAACTCCGGCGTCTCCATTAAGGAAAAATCGCCGCTGGCAATCGCCTTATCAATCGCTGGAAGGAAGATTGTTTGAAAACCTTCTTGGCGTTCCATAAGTGTTTTCTTATGGTTATATTCTTCCTGTTGCTGCTTAAATGTAAGCTCTGCTTGCGCCCACTGCTTTTCTTGTTGTTTTCGGCTTTTGGCTTGCCAATCTAGATCATCTTTACGCTGTAACTTTTGTTGTTCTCGATCTTCAAGCCCTTGCTGCCAACGAATATCTTCTCGCTGTTGCAAGATTTTCTTTCGTTCTCGGTCTTCGTTGTGCTCCTGTCTCCACAACTCACGATCTTGCTGGCGGTTGTGTAGGTCAATTAATCCTGCACCAACTCGAACGCCTTCATTAAAACTACCAATAACGTTTGCCATGAAAAAAACCTCTAAAAAAACGACGCAGCTAGACCACCAAGAACGGCACCAATTGCACCACCAGCAACAGTACCAACGACAGGTACAACACTACCAATTGTTGCACCTAGAGTTGCACCAGTACCGATACCTGACGCAATACCTTGCTTGTATTGCTGTTTAAGCTGCTCGTTCACTTGTTTGCGCTGTTGCTCCTGGTTAGAAAGATTTCTATAAGTATCAAGCGAACTTCTCGCGTTATTTCGACCAATATCAATTAGACCGTATCCCATATTAACCCCCTAAACTCCACCAACTGAGTTAATTAAGTTTCTGCTTCCTGACGAAACACCCGTCATCAATCCGACTTGTAAATCGTTTATAGCTTGGCGAGTGTTGTTATTAGTTGAAGCTAGCGCAAGCGCGTTATTCATTTCCAAGTTTCGTTTTTGCTGATCAGTTCGAAGATCACCTAAACCATACTTTCTAGTTGCATTTGCAGCATTGATATTGGCTTGTTCTAAGTTCTTCGTGGCATTTGCGTTATTTCTATCTAACTGCTTATTTAACAACTTATCGGTCATAGCAAGATCGATAAGTTGATTCTCATATTGCTGGAAGCGCTTTAGATAATCTTCGTACTGCTTTCTCGTAAGATTCGCGTATATGTATTCAGGATTACCAGAAGCGTTAACCATCATGTTTGAAAGATTATCGCTTTTAACACTGGCGGTTGGAGCGGTTGTGGCTGGCGCGGCTGAACTGCCAGTATTTGGATTGTAATAACCTAATTCACCCTCTTGAGGCATGATTATTTTCTCCTAACGTTTAACTTAAACCGTATGAACTAGCGCCGCCCATTGGCGCAAAGCCACCGTCTGATTTCATACTTTTGTAAGTATCTGGTTTGAAGTAATTACTTAATCCCTGTCCAGCGCTTGATAGCATCTCTTTGCCTGTATCGGTGCCAGTAAGTAAAGAGGCACCAGCGCCAGCAACCGCCGCCGGAATAGATACGGCGTTAGCTTCATCAATTGCAGCTTGGTTGGCCTTACGCGCTGACGCCGCCGCGATATCGTTAAGCCCTGCCGTGGCTTGAGTCGCCTGACCTCGCCCCATTGCAACTACGTTTTGAAGATTACCAGTAAAACGCTCGGTTACGTTGTGTTGGCCTTGCGCAGTAGTTTGTACCTCGTTGGCATTGGAGCCTGAGATTATGTCGTTTGAAGCGCTAGACGCCTTACCTGAACTTGGATTAAAGCCAGATGCCGACAATTGTTTTTGAGTCTGATTGACAGCCGAACTCGTTGCACTATTCGACGTTGTATTGGCCGCTCCTGCTATTTTCTCGTAGTTTGCCTCGTCCCCCATTTTTTCGGTGATACGCATATATTCGTTTTCAATTGGAACAAACACCTCTTGATATCTATTCCACTCTTTAGCCGCCACCTCTGCTGCTGCAATCTGATCGGCAGTTGGTTTTGCTTTTTCTGGCCCTTTACCCATTGTTTACCAGCCTTTTCTCAAACCTGATTAAACCTTGCTCATTGTACCCTACTTTTTTAAATCCGTGAGCGCGCCAAAGCCTGTACACACCTGCTCTTCGAGCCAATGAAACAATCTTTTCTGCTCCCACATCTTTAGCAAGTTGATAGTACGCATTGATGTAATCTGATATGCCATGCCCGTTATCAGACCATCCAAAAACCACATACATAACTATCTCGTTATCTTCGTGCGTCACCTCCAAAACTGCGCCACAACGCTCACCAACAAACAAGTGTGCATCACCACTATCCAACTTACTGATCACCTCTTTCGGCAAATCCGGCAAATCATCACGACCAGCCACGTAAACAAGCTTTCTCACAAGCATGTAGATATAATTGTTGTGATCAACTTTAGCGAACCGCACTTTTTACCCCTGAACGATCTAGAGCGCCTTAACAAAATGGCGCAATTCCAAAAGCACTAAACCTAAGCTTTGTAGGTGAGCACTAATCCAGATGAGTTCCACACATTCCAAGAATTGTTTTCGTAGTTTCTTATGCGCAAACTAACCTTATAAGCCTTACCAGCCGGAAGGCTATGCCGCCAGATCGGTGAGTTTTGAGCGCTCATACCACCAATATCTTGACTATGAACAACCTCATCATTAATTAAAAAATCAAACCATGCACCGAACGCAGTCGCATACACACTCCCCCAAACAACCTCGCGATCCCAAGTAGCCATTGGAACATTTACTGAGTAGAGCGTCTGAATTAGTCCTGCACTACTGTCTGTCTTCATAACCGAGTACGGATAAGGTTTTATTACATCACCAACGATCTGATTAACATTGAGACGACCTTGAATATCGCAAGAATCAGTAATCGTAACGTTCCTTAGCACGCCAGAAGTCGCGGTAATTTTCCCCGAAACATCGGCACCAACCATTTTTGCCACACCAGCCGCGCTCACATAGAACTTGCTGTTCGGGTCATTAATCGTTGACGCTCGTAGCGTTACGTTTGCGATCACTGTATTTGCTTGCACGCTTGTTGCCACTACATCACCAGCAACCAGATCTCTAATGTCTGCAACCTTGATTGATGCAGTGTCTATTGCGAGTACGTATTTTGGCGGAGCTGTACCAACTTGGCCGCCGTTAACCCAATCCTGATAGGCTGGGTTTTTGATAGTGCCAAACACCGGAACGATGCTGTTGCTACCTGTACCACCAGTATTCTTGTCGTAAGCGACCTTAAAACCTGCGTTCTTAACAACAAATTCTGCGTTTGCTGTGCTCGTATCAGTGGAAGACTTGGCTATAAGAGCAACACTAGCCGTCATTCCACCTATGCTTGTTTTAACGCCCCACAACGCAGAATAGCCATCATCAAGATCGGCCAATGCTTCACTAATCTGTGTGACTGAAGACGAAACGCCGTTAACCGTTGCATTAACTTTTCCAATCTCGGTACTAATCGCCTGATTGGTTTGCGTCTTTGTGTAGTAGTTCTTGGATAGATTCGAGCTAACACCATCAATTGATGATTGTAGCGTCAAAGCATATTTAGCAATGGCCTGATCGGTTTGCGCTTCAGTGTAATAGTTGTTGGCTAAGTTACTCTCAACCTCTCCAATTTTTGAAGACAATGAATTGGTTGCAATATTGATCGCCTTTTCAGTATCAACCCACGTTTTATAGTTGGTTGATAGATTGCTCTCAACTCCTTCAATTGACGCTGACAACGACGTATTTAATTGAGAAATTGCTGACGTTAGCTTGGCGTTCGTCGCGTAGTTTTGCTCAATGCCTGAAATCGAATCACCTAACTGAGTTTCGAGATCTAACTTGGCTGTAGATATAGCCTTATCAAGCTCAACTTGAGTCGCAAACTCTTGGTCTACCTGCGCAAGAATTGACTCCCCATTAGACTGAATTTCTGACTTAACAGACTCTCTTAATGCCGATAACGCGCTATCAACTTCAACCTTCGTCGCGTACTCTCGTTTGATCTGAGCAAGAATTGATGTCTCGTTTTCCTCGATCTGAGAAGTAACCGACTCTCTTAAAACCGCCATTGCCTTATCGGTTTCAACTGCTGTGTAGTAGTTGGTTTCAATCTCGGCCCTTAATGTCCGGTTCTCTTCTCTGCGAAATGCGCTTTCCTTATCAACGGTTACAGCGTTTTGCATAGCTGCTTCCGCTAATAATACGTCGATATTCTCAATAGTTTCTGCGTCTGGAATGGATGAAAAATCAATGCCTTCTAATGCCTCCGGTAAAGGAATTAGTTCGGGATGTTCTTCCATCTCCTTAATGATCAGGTCAAGGTAATATTGAGGGTCAACAACGCTCTTTGCATGAGTACCATTAATTGAGTTAATCGCTGAACGTTCGCCTTTTAGGTTTACGAACTTGATCCAATAGTAATAATCACCTGTAGGCTCAATCGGCAATGACGCAACGCTAGACGGAGTTGTTTGCACCACAATAGCATTTGCAAATACGTTATCTCTTGCTTGATAAATTTCGGTGTAAGCATGGCCTTTATATGGCGCGGTATCCCACGAAAGCAGTGCGATACCAAAGCCAGATTTAACCACTAAGTTTTGTGGTGTAGTTGGCGTCTGAACTTCCTCACCAACAATCGGATCACCACTACCGCCGTCCGAACTTGGGATACTAATTGTGCTCTGTAATTTGCCATTTCTGTAGTCAGCAAAACCAAGCTTTTTCATATCTTCCCAAAGGACGGCTTTTTTGCCGCCCTCGCCACGCATACCGATCAACTGTTCCAAGTTGTCGGCAACCGCATCCATTACAGCGTCACTTCCTTTCTTGTGGGGAATAGATTGGAATTTACCCTTTAGCTTTTTGCCGCCTTGTAATGTACGAACTGCCATTTACCCGTAAACCTCTGCCATACTAGAAGCAATGATCACCTCTTCTAATATTCCAGTGCCATAAACTTCAAATTGCCATGAGTTGCCCCTTGCTGGTGGAATGCGTATAGGTCGATCAGTTAACGTACCTATCTCGTAATCTTTGATGACGACTCCATCAACGATAATTTTCATTCCAACCAATGCCGGATCTTCCGCTCGGATATACAGCGTACTAAGTGTTGGATACATGGCGTAATACTCTTTAGAACGCCAAACATACGCTTTAGGTTGGCCCTTGTTCCATTCAGCCAATTTTGTTCCATCTTCGCTTCGAACATAAAGCGTACCTGTCACTAAGTCAGTAAATCCAAGGTTTGAACCTATAGAATGGAACGTAATACCACCCGTTTTAGGGTCGAATATGAACGACTTATCAAGCGCCTTTCCGTAAAAAGCCAAATACTTTCCATCGTAGTAGTAAGCTTCAATGGTTTCTGGCTCCAATGCTTCCCACTGCTTAGAGTCAATAATATCTTTGGTAATTAGCTCAACGTCTTGACCAGTGAACGCACAAAGGCCATGAGGAGACGCATAGATAATTAGGTTGTCGATATTTCTCATAGAGCGCTTGGAAACACACGCTTGCATAGACTCAAGCTTTCGCCCACTAATCGCATCACTGGTGATACCTTGGAACACCCAAGGGTAACCTTTCGTGCCAACCAATAGCATATTGCTCACTGATTCCATTGCTACGATTTCGTGCTCTGTTGTGAGCTGATAATCTACAGGCCATGCGTGAAGCAAATACGGCTCACTAAAACAAACAGTTCGGTCATAGCCACCAGCCATAATTCCGTTAGGCATTAGGGTTAAAAACCGTAGCTTTTTGTTAGGCATTTCGTATTTTTCACTTTCCAACGGGAACCCAAGATCATCGGCTGACTTATCATCCACAAACGTATTTTGTGAAATCGGAATTTCCCCAACCAGATAGAAGTCAGAAACACCACCCTCTGTTGACGTTCTATAGATTCGACGTTTAGTGATATTGCCGGATAAAGCACCTTCACTGTGAAATGTCAGCGTAACCGTACTCTCTGGGAACTTAATTTCAGCTTGATTGCTGATCGGAGATTGCGCCCCTTCCTCTTCTTGTTCGCTAACAAGCGTGTAGACATAAAAACGAGTTTCGTCGTCGGTTGCTTCGTCTTCTTCTGGCAGAGGATCTGGAGCATTTACTTTTGCTGTCACGCCATGCTCTGGCGCTGGCACTCCTAATGGATAAGAGTCAACGGGAAGATCACCAACACCATTAAATATCTGGTTATTGGTAACGCGAACTCCGGTATCACTTGTAAAATAAACACGATTCCAAGGGTCACCAACAATTGGCGACACAACCACATCAACATCAGTTTTCCACTTGAACCACCAATCTAAAAACTTATAAACCGTTTTATGGCTTTCCGTTAAGCCTTCAGTAGTGTCCTTCAAGCCAAGGTAAGGCTGAAGGTTTCCAACCGGAAACTGACAATCTACCGCTTTTGTGGCGTATTCATTTGGTAGGAGTCTCGGCGTCTGTTTTGGCCGTTCTCCAAAGAAAGTAGCGACGTTAATTCTAGGCATTATTTACCTGCTCTCTCTTTGTAATCAGCAACGGCTTTCAATCCGGCAACATCAGCCTGTAGAGCGCTGATATCTTGGCGAATATCTTTTACATCAGTGCCAATGTTTTGTTGAGTCGTCTCGATACTGTTCAAGCGATAATTCATCACATAGCCAGTCCCAACTATCGAAGCACACAACATCACAACGCCTAGTGGATTGTTGTTTAGTAACTTCTCTAACATCTTTCGCCCCCTTCCAATTCGGGGCACTTTCGCACCCCGTCATAAACTGCAATGCTTGACCAATAATAACTCGGAATAAAAACACTTTCTCGATTGAAAACAAAAATCACCAATCGAGAATCTTAGACTTCTAAAAATTCGAATGGAGTTTGCATATCCCCCTCTGTCCAAGTGGCATATTGATTAAATAGCTTTTCCAATCGAATCGCATAAGCATCTTTAATTTGTTGGATTTGATTGTACGTCAGTCTTACAGGTTCATTATTTGCTGCAATCCAGACCGTCTCTTTATCCAGCATATTATTGCGCTCTGCATACCATAGCGTTTCATCCATGTTGTTCCGGTCAACTTGGCGAACTTGGAATTCATATCCATGAATAAAGATGTTTGATAGTTTTATTTCATCTCGCAAAGCTTGCGCCTTGTTCCGATGAAACTCCGCGATCACATTGTCAGGCTTTCTCTCGACAACTGGCGTCTTGGTAACGGTAAATTCTTCGTCATTGACCAAATAATCGTATTCACCATTATGAGTGTAATAATTAGCGTCGTATGGCACTTCAATCACTTCATAAACGGCGCGGCGATTTTGCATATCGATCACTGGCCGCGCTGGTGGCAACGTGGCAACTTCTTCACCATCTTCACCAATAGTGATTTCAGGAACAAAGTTCTCTACATCCACCAGCCATTGAAGATACTGATCGTGGTTTACTTGAAAATCTTCCCAAGCAATTGCTCGTTCAAGCTCTGGCTTAACAACTTGCTCCCAAGACTTACGCTCACCGCGTCTTTGGTTTACATCATGAAAAGTAATCTCTTCAGGCTTATTAAGAACAATGACCGTGTATTGCTCGGTTATAGGGGAAGGTTCCTCCCCCTCTGTGTAGCCAATCACTCGTTCTCGAATATCTTCAGCATAGTAATGCCGGATATTCTCATCAATATCGGTTAAGGCCGTGTAGTCGGTATCAATGATCATAAATCCACCCCACTGACTTGAGAACCAGCACGAGCTTTATTCTTTGTGTAACCGTATGGAATGGCCAGCTCATGCGTACCATATAGACAAGTATCACCATTAAGGTTTATGAATGTTCCAGCACCGTCAATGATTCGAATTGTTGAATCGTCGCCCCAACCGTCACCTGTATATAGTTGAATTGTACTTACTGCATTTGAAGACTTACTTTTTATCATATTGTTTGCGTCAACATAGTAAGCAGTATAGTCCACTGGAATACTAGCCTCATTACCATTCCAAATAACGAGTCTGCCATTCAATGCACTTCCAGCAACGTCAACAAGATAAATAACACCACGCTTACGAAGCATTTGAGCACCAGTGTCAACAATTGGATTGGTGAACGGCTTGTAAACCAACTCATTCCAAGCAAAGTTTAATGAGCACTGTTGATTATTCGCAGTTTGATACCATAGAGCTTTAACTGCTGGAGAGTCATTGTTAGGGCGAGGTTTATCAAATGGCTCTACTTTTTTAAGGTCACCAACATGAATTTTACCATCATGCTGAATTGGTATATTAATCCAGTCAGATAAAGACATGCCGGCTCCACCAACACTTGAAGTTGGCACTTTGCCAATGAGAGATTCAACTAATAACGCCCCCCAAGTAATGGCATGAAACCCACCACTCTGTGCAACCGCACCTAATCCACCAGCACTATTCAACACAGGTTTGTTAGTAGAACCCTTAGTCTGTTTAGCAAAAGCTGTGTAAGTGAATGTGTATAGAATAGTTTTATCTGATGACCATCCACGGGTAGAGCCATTTAAGATTGAATTAAAGTTAGGCATTTCTCCAGAAGACCACGCGCCTGATGGAAGCTTATATATTCTAGTAGGAGTGCCTACTTTTACTTTGCGAGTAAAATCAATATCCCCAGCAGGTGCAGAGCTAGGCATGCCAGCCCAACCACCTAACCAACCATTTTTAAAAGAACCTTCATTCAAGATGACTGAAGGTTCAGCAAATAAATCTACTTGAGTGAAGTCACCTGATACAGGGATGTTAGATTCAATTGTTACGACTAAATGGGCATCACCCGCAAGACGGTTAAATGTATCTAGTACATCAATAGCACCATTACGTATACCAGTGATTGTAGTGGTAACTAAAACTTGCTTAGTAGCAATGTCATATAACGAAACTTTACCCCCTACTTTGTAGAGATCCATAGTGTTAATTTCAGTGGCAATACTTGTAGCTTGAGGGGATGGAGTCTGCGCAATAGCTGGACTAATCCAAGTCCGTACTGCCAGTTCCTCACCTCGGTAAGTACCATTCACTACTTTCTGGAATATCTTAGAAGCTTCTTCTTTAGAAGACACATCCCAAGCAGGTAAACGGTAGTCAATTACACCACCTTGACCTGAAGCATAGATAGCATCATAGAACTTACCATCAGGACGTTTATTCTTACCGTGACTAATACGACCTGAACCCGGTGTTTTAGCAATTTGAGTAGTTGCACTTACTTCAGTAAAACACTTACCGGCACTAGTAATTCCACTTACTACGCGAGAATCATACCAAGGTAAGTCAGCAGCAACTCCCCACTTATGCCAAGCAGCGGCACCCATAGGATTAAAGCTAGGATGATAAGCACCTTGGTTCAATCTAGGAACTACACCGCATACATCGAAGTAACATTCATAATCCACACAGTTAGATGCATGTCTTGCAGTAAATACACCAAGTTCGGGCTTATCGTTGTATTGTTTTAACTGGTAAGAAGTAAAGTAACCAGTAGAACCAGTCATTACAACATCACCACCTGCTTGTGCTTTAACACGAGTGCCACCATCCCAGTTAAGGATATTTTCAGCAGTAGTTACACCAATACCAACAGGATTAATATTTCTCCACTTACCATTGCCAATACCAGCAATAGTACGTTGACGTACACGCCATTGAACAAGTCGGCCATCATCAAGTAAATAAATGTTGTGATCAGTATTAGAGACCAAAGCTCTCTTTTGATCATCAGTTGCAGCCCAAAAATCAACGCCTTTACCCTTCGAGGTTGTATCTCCATCGAATACCGAATAGTAGGTAATAGGACGATTCGATTCTTTTGTTGCAATCCCTTCGATGCTTGTTAATTTTGACTGAATACAACCATAAGGATAAACAAATGGATTGGCCTTGCTGATTTCTTCTAAGAAGTACTCAAAACCAAACATATCTACACGGTTGATTACTACTTCTTCTGTTAGTGGCCGGATATCTACAAGATGAACCAACATACTTGCAGTAGTACTACCTTTTGGCTGAATCAACAAAGAACGTGCAGCAGTAAAATCTAGCTCTACTTCGTTAACACCTTCGTGTAAATCAATTGCCTTATATGTACCAGCTACTGGTTGGTACTGTACTACAGGTCTAGCACCACCCTGCAAATCACTAATGACTATAGTAGCTTTAACTTTAGTTCTAGGGGAATCTGTAGGCGTTTTAGGTGATAACTGACCGTTAATTGAACCATTATTAGTAATACGTAAAGCGCCATTTTCAGGCGTCAATACAGCGTAATTACCATAAGTCCATTCAGATGTACCATTACGGAAATCAGCATTTTTAAGCCACCCCTCAAAGGCACGAGCTACAGCTTCATTAACTGAACCAGCAACGTCACCATACTTAGGGTCTACATCTTTAGTTAGGTCTAGTGTAGCTTTGCCTGAACCACGACAATTACCAGTCGAGTCATAAACAACTGTACCGATAGGAGCTTCAGGGAACTTAATAGCTACTCGCTTGTCTAGTTCATTAATACCAATAAGTTTAGAAATAAAGCCAGCAATAGTAGTTACAGGGAATGGAGTCTTAGATGTACCTGTTTGACCGCCGTCTGTAACACTACGACCCATACGAACTTTATTGGCTTGGTCGGTAATGGCTTCAGTAGTCCACATACCTTCATTGATAATAAAGTTATTAACATTGTTGGTATAACCAGTACCATAATGAACAAAACCACTAGCAGCAAACTCATTAGAAGCTAATGCTCTTTGAGCTTTCATGTTTGCTTCGCTTTGGCAATAGATTTGCCAACCAACATAACTACCGGATTTAATCTCTTCCGCTACTTGCTTTGTTTCATTCGCTAAGGCTTCAGTTTGCGTTTTCAGGGTTTGAGCATCGGTTTTACTTTGTGCTGCGCTTGTAGCTGAAGCAGCCGCTTGAGTAGCCTTTTGTGTTGCCGTTGATGCAGCTTGTTCGGCGCTCTGTTTTAGTGAAGTCATTTCACTAATTGCTGTGGTTGATTGCTGCGAAATGGCTGCTTTTTCTGTGGTAGCTAGATCCGTGATTTCGTTTTTGCTTGCACCAACTAAGGTGTTAATTGCACCCTTGCTCGTATCGGTAAGTGACGTAATGCTATTAGTGCCACCAGCAACTAGCTCTGAAATTTCACTCTTAATCGTTGTTGTAAGAGTTGTAATATCTTTTTTGCTCTTAGTGGCAAGCGCAGTGATCTCCTGCTTGCTAGTGCTTGTTAAAGCTGTGATTTCACCCTTAACGGTAGTCGCTTGCGTATCAATAGCCTTACTAATAGCAGTAGCTTTGGCATCAATTTCAGTTTTTGACGTAGTGACAAACTGTTGAATGTCCGTCTTCGAAGTGCCTACGAACTGCTCAATATCAGTTTTGGTTTGCTGAACTTGAGAGGCTTTTAAATCCACATCGCTTTCTGCTTTGCTCACTAAAGCCAACGTGTCCGCTGCATCAGCCGCATAGCTCTTCGCTGAATACTTACCTGGTTCGACTTCGACACCTTGCGCCGCATTAGAGTATTGACGAACAAGGTCTAGAGCCGCCTGTGTATTATCTAGATCGTTTTTAATACTTTCAGACTGAGCGATCAGGTTTGTGATATCTGACACCAATGTTTGAAGTGGCACAACCTCAATAGTTGAGCCGTCATCGGTGTGAATAAGAACCTTGTCAGCCGTTGATGTGTAATAACCTCGAAGGTCATCAAGCAACACTTGTTTTGAGTTGATAGCCGCCGCGACCATTGCGGCCACACGAGTTGCAATAGTTACTGAAGTATTTCGAATGATCGCATACTCACCATTTGCTGGTGGAACGCCAGTAAATGGCCTGAACAGTGACAAATGTTCGTTATCGGTGATCGATTCGACCTCATAAATACTGCCAGCTATGAACATGATATCGCCAGCTAGCGGTTTATTTCCGGCATCAACCCATAACGTACCAACGCCTACAACCTCTTTTGAGCCGTCGGTTACAGTTACCGTACCTCTTCGATACCAGCTACTACTCATTGTGCTCTACTCCAATTAATTAGCGTGGTTGGTTTTTGATATCAGCGCTCTTTTGTTGAACGATGCTATCTGCTTGGCTCTTGTCGCCTAGCATTGTTCTAAAGGCGTTTAATGCTGTGGTTGCACGAGCGGCGTTAGCGGTAAACTCCGCATCCTCACTAAATGCTCGGTAGACAAGCCACTCAATGATCGCGTTGTCGTACATCGGGTTTAGTTCGCATTTGGTTTCAGAGTCGTAATCGCTTTCAGTTATTGGCGTAGGCACTTTTGCAAATACGCACTCAATGGTTGTTCCAGAAACAACCGGAGGATACATATAGAACGTGGTTGGATTTCTGTCATCGTAAAGCCACGCCTTGGCCGCGCTAGCAAGAGGCTCTGAACGCCATTCAGGGCGATAATCATCAAGCATCTTCAAATCTACATTGCCAGAAATGGCCGCGCCGCCTTTGTTTCGCAGAACATCAACAACAAAACGGGCACCTACTGGAATTGTCTGAGTTGAACCCTCAACACAAACAAAGTCCTCATTGGCCGTTAGCGCATCAGATCGAATTGCTAGGATTGCTCGAACTGCCGAGTTGAACGCATCTACCCAAAACGCTTTATCCCAACGGATCATGTTTTTATCGACAACGAGACGAGCTGCCTCATCGATCAAGTGTTTGACCGGAGTGTTATTAGCAGACATACACACCTCTAGTAGAAATTGTGCTTACGCACTTTGTTTTTGAATGAATTGAAGTTGTCTTTGCTTATTCGGTAAGCGCGGCGATAACCCTCGATAAATTCACGCTCGTACATCAACGCGAGATCAGGGTTAAACCAATTTGTGCCAACCTGTAGTCGGAGTCGGTAAGCAGCGCCAGCCGCTAGAGCCTCACCGTAGTTTTCAACTAGGTATGAATTAAGGTTGTTCTCATCGAAATTTAGCTTTGGTTTTAGTACCGCCGTAACGGTCACCGCATCAAAGTCATTCGTGAATGTGAACTCGTTGGTTACAGGATCAAAAACGTAGTCGTCATTGACGTAAAGCGGAGAACCGCAATTACTCACTACGCTGTCAATTTTTAGAATTGCTGAATCGGTAGGAATGCCAGCAACCGGAATTTGCACACCAGACACAACGGCGGTCAATTTGACCTTTGTTTTTAGGAACTCTGATTTCTCGCAAAACTCGCGGTAAGAGTCGCGCAAGGCGTCATCCATCATGATATCGACAACGCCAGCGCAACGCTGGCGCACTAACCGATATAAATCAGATAGTGCGCTCATCATTAAGCCTCTGGAATACCGTGTTTAGCGTGTAGCTTGTCACGCACTGCCATGCGTAGAGCTGACGCATGTGTTTCGCCTTCTGGAACTTCCAACGCTAGCGGATCAATTGGAAGCTCTTCTGCTAGGATAACGGTTTCAAGTTTCGCCTTGGTGTATTTGGAAATGTTGACGACTTCGCCATCGACCATAACAAGCCAAGTGTTTGCTTTCTCTTCTTCAGCTTTTAGTTGCGCCGCTCGTTCCGCTAGTTGCTGGCGCTTTTGCTCTTCAGCTTGTAGGCTCTCGATTAGAGACTGAGCACTTTCAGGAGTAGCAAAACAAGATTTGATTTGCAGTAATCGGTGCGCCACTTGTTCCGGTACGCTGGTTGGTTCGCCACGGTTAAAGTAGTAGTCACGGCCAAGCGTGTTTACTTTTTTAATTGGCTTTTCACCGATCCAAACAATTTTCTTTTCTGCTGTCATAGTCAATACCCTTATGTGTATTCGATGTGTTGAGCTGCGGCCATTGCCACGGAACATGTAAAAAAGGCCAGCCAATTATCTGACTGGCCTGTTTTTCAACAGAGTGGACTATCTTAGATAGTGCCGACTGAAGTGGTGTAAATCGCTAGACGGATCTTATCTTCCGTAACTGCGGCACCTGCGAACGTTAGAACAAGACACTTATCTTTTTCAGCAACATCTTCTGACGGGAAGTATCCAGCCTCATCAGACGACAACGCACCTTTCGGAACTTCCGTGGCCGTACCGATCACATCTTCTAGCTTGGTGCCAACTTGAGGCGCATGAATACCATCACCTAGCAGCACTTCATTAAGCGATGCTTGTGCAGTCAAACTAGTAACCGCGTCGCCTTTGGTAAGGATCTTCACTTCCACCAGCTTCACGCCAGCCTCAAGGCTTGCTGCGATAACCGAGTCACCATCAGCAAGTGCCGGAACTTCAGCGAACATCACTGAAAGGTTACCGTGAGTACCGTTATAGACGTTTTGCTTAACGGCTGGTGATACTTTAACTGCCATTGCAATTCTCCTTTGATTCCGATGAATAAAGGCTGGCTAGATAGCCAGCCAGTCACTTATTACTTAGATAGACCGCCAACGGCTGTATCTAGCACCATTACGCCGTAGTCATTGAT
This sequence comes from Vibrio sp. OPT41, assembly GCF_015163595.1. NCBI lineage: Bacteria > Pseudomonadati > Pseudomonadota > Gammaproteobacteria > Vibrionales > Vibrionaceae > Vibrio > Vibrio sp. OPT41. The sequence continues at coordinate 71,556 of NZ_JADDYH010000072.1, forward strand.
TCGGCCATTCTTCTCTTGGAAGCGAACTTTCTTAACGCCGCTCATCCAAGCGATAGACGTTTCACGACCGTTGCCATGGTCAACCTTCTCGGTGTGCATAGAGAACTGAGCACCGCTTGAAGATTTACCGTAAGCCACTGCTAGCGCTTGGCCGCCAAGTAGGATTGCGCGGTCAATTACTGTTTTTGCTTCGACTTCAGTTTCAGTACCGTTGCCGCTTGCTGCGCCAACTTTCACTTTAGAGCCAGCATTGAAACGTACTGGTTTACGGTATTGACGAACCAAGATGTTGCGCCACATTAGGCGGTCACCTTGGAATAGTGGATGCTTAAAGCCTTGCGAACGGTTAACCGCATTCGCGATTAGCTCTTGCACTTTGCCAGCACCTTGAACGTCAGCCCATAAGTCGGCCCATTGGCGCGGAGTAACAAATAGAACGTAGAAAGGCGATTCGCCGTAAAGCTCATCTGCTTCGAAGCGGATAGGCTTGATTGGGTGTGCCATTTCTTCTAGGTAAAGCGCAATTTCATCGATCTTCGCTAGGGTTAGCGTGTCGGCTGCCACGATTTCCGCAATACCTGTTGCGTCACCACCGAAGAAGTGACGATCCGCTGTAGGAGCGGTAACAGGGTTAACCATGATTTCACCAAACATTGAATGATCCGCAGTTGGAACAATCATGTCGGAAGGCATGAAGTCACCACGCGCACCAGCTAGGTGATACGTTGCGATTTCATCTTGCAGATCGTTGAAGTAGTTACCAAGCATTGTACGAGCTACTTGAAGTAGGTTTTGCTTGGTGCGTTGTTGAGCCATCTTACCGCCTGAATCGACGTTATGACGGCCTTGGTTAATGACTAATTCAAACTCAACTTTTGATAGAGACTCGCCACGACCTTCGATTTTTTTATCGCCCATCGTTGGCATACCGCCCAAGTTGTGGAACAAATCCATTTCAACTGTGTCACCAGCTTGTTTTGTAAGGTCGGTGATCATTACAACTGGCGCACCAGCTTCAGTTTGAGTTTTGTTTCGGTTGCGGTCTGCTGGCACTGCCTTTGGAGCTTTACCAGTTAGCATGTTTACAAAAGTGTTTTGGCGGCGCGTATGAGTAAACAGCGCGGCACCAAACGCTTTAGCAGCTTGAGCTTTAGTGATAGTAGTCATTATGAAATCCTCGACTAATCTAGAGCTATCACCGCTTGAGCTAGGAACTCTTCAACCTTCTCTGGCGACATATTGGCAAGTGATTGCTCAAGCGCTAGTGCGTCTTGATTCAACAATGCCTGATTAGCTGCCGCCGTAGTGTCCAGTGAAGAACCACCTAGACTAGACGGTGAATTAGGTACAACGGTTTGTTTTTCTGCCGTTTGTTGAGGTTGCTGCTGGCCTTGCTCGGCTTGTTTCTGTGCCTTTTCAGCATCAATTGACGCTTGAACCGGATCACCGAAAGCGGCCTTCACTCGGCGTTGCACTTCTGCAAAGCGTTCTTTTAGTGGCATGGCTTGGAACGCTGGATCATTCTTGAGCTTGTTGTCGATAACTAGGGCCATATCCCAACGGTCACGGTCACTCGATTCCCAAGTGCGAAGTTCTGTTAGTTCGTCAGCGTTTAGCGCGTTAGTAACTTCGTTAACTCCGTCATTGGCTTCTTGTTGAGTGGTCGCAGCCTTACTTTGAAAACGCTTAACTAGCGCCGTTAGTAAATTTGCCGCCGTTTCTGGTAACTCATCACGCAGCGCATTGAGCGCATTTTCATCATTCAGCAATTCTTCAGGTAGCTTTTCAGGCGTAATGCCAGCTTCTTCTAATTGCTTGGTGTATAGCTGTAGTTTTTCCTTGGCGGTTGTAGCTTCACTTAACTGTTGCTCTAGCTCCTGCATACGGCTTGACGCTTCGCTCGCCTGATTGCGAGCCTTTTCTAGAACTGCATAAGGAATCGTATGTTTACCGTCCTTACTTGCTACCGCTGCATTGTCTGGATCAACTTCAATGTAGAGCTTGCCGTCAATCTCTCGAACCCCAATGCTATCTTTGGCCGCATTCGTTTTAGGCTCTTGGCCCTGTTCTGATTTATCTAGGTTGGCGTCACCTTTTGGCTGAGTAGTGTCAATAACACTTGGTAGTGCCTCATCTTCCTCGCCTACGCCCATTTCGTTATCAGTCGAATGGTTGTCTTGGTCATTTTCACCGCTGAGAACGCCCAAATCGTCATCTAGGTCAATTTCATCTAGCAGTGCGTCAATGTCTTCGACGTTGCCAGTTAATAGTGCTTGGTCAAGTTCTATAGTCATAATCCCCTCATGTGCGCTTATCGCTGCGCTTGCGTCTGGTTTGTGCTTATCGCCGCACTTGCGAACAAGAAAGCCAGCTAACGCAATCGCGCTAACTGGCTTTTTTATGTTCTCGTGTTGCGTTAGTTTTTCGCCGCACACTCAATTTGCTGATAAATGTACCACAAATTTACGAATGCAAACTAAAAATTAACGTTCGATGATTATCTAGGCGTAGCGAGTCTCACCTGATTTAGTAAACAACAGGATTGCATTCTCTGGTGCATCTTCTGGTAAGTTGAACACATCCAAGTGCAACCAGCTCACACCTTCTTCCATTCTCGTTAGATAAGGGAATCGGTCTTTGTGTTTAATAATCAAATCACGCAACTCTTGAGCCGTGTAATGATTACTAATTAAATCAACAGCTTGCCCTCTGCCATGCGCAGAGAATGGAGTGAAATGTTTGTCACTCGCAAGTCGCAAACCTGAGTAACCACGAGATCCACCAGCTTTCCAGTTGTTACAGATAAGCGCCGCTTTCTTCGGATCGATTTCACTAAGTAGCGTTCGCAGCTCATCAATGGTGATCAGCAATCGAGCATCCATACCAAGCATGGCCTTTTCACCACGCGCCTGATAAGCAGCTTTGCTCACAAGTTCCCAAGTCTTGAACCATTTAGGTCGATAGCTTCTTAGTCGTTTGTCATACATGGCTTTTCTCTCCAAACAATTACGTCTTATGCGCTCATCTTTCTGTAAGCTTCTAGCTTGTAGATCTCTTCGAATGTGTTGTTAAAACTCACTTGTCGGCCAATCTGGTCACGCCAGTTTTCAGGGTCGATACAAGTTGCTGGTTTACCAACAACAACAAAGCCGCCTTTCATCTTGATGCCGCAATACATGAATTTATTACCTGCAAGCGTGACGGTTTGAAAATCAATCTCTTCAATTCGATCAACAATGTCTTGAGGCTTTACACGTTTGCCAGTGCAACCTAGCTCTTCCATCATTTCTTGAATTTCAGTATTCGGCTTAAACTCGGCTGGTAATTTCATTTACTTACTTCCCCCACTTCATAAACTTCATTGGTTGCTTTGTTCGACCTAAGCCCTGCATCATCGTTGAGCCTAGCCAAAACACGATAGCCGTTGAGAACGCGCCCATTACCTGACCTGCGATCATGATAATTAGTTGCTCGTATGATTTTGGAACCGTCCACCAAAACAATGAGCAAAACATACCTGACACCATGACACACAAGATCAGAGTTAACGCTGAAGGCATCCAGTGATCGCCGTGTGCGTCTCTCGCGTCTTGTGTGTCTGTTAGCTGCATAGATAACTGGTTAAGCGCCATTTCTTGCAACTTAACTGCGTGTTGATTCTGAAACTCAATAATCTTTGTTAGAGCTTCAGGGTTTTCTATCAGCTCTTTGATAACGGCGTCCGGTGTATCTTTGACACCAAGAACGCCAGCGATCAGAGTACCTATTGTTTTACCAGTGGCACCGCCAAGTAATGAACCAACCAAAGGGGCGGATTCGCCCACGATGTTTTTAACTTGTTCCCACACTTCTAGTTACCTCTTACATTTAGATTTGAAGGTTTAGCAATTGCTGGTCGATGTTCGCTAATATTGCATTAACTGTGCTATCTGCTTGTGCTTTGACTTCTGCGACCTCCTGTAAAACTTTCGCAGTTTCGGCCTCAACCTTGTTGTCTTTAACGTCTTGGCTTTCTGCATCACGTTGTAGTTTGGCAATCTTGGCCTGTAGTTCTTCAACCTTGGCCGCGCCTAAAGCAACCTCGTTTTGTAGCTGCTGCATTTGAATTTCAGCCATTTCTTGCTGCTTGCGTTGTTCTTCCTGCATAGCTGCTTGTTCTTCTGGCGTCATATCTTCCGGCGCTTTTGGAATGTTTAGAGTTTGTCTGATACGGTTCAGGATCTCTTGCTTGTTAGGTACATCCATTAACTCGATAACCATATCTAGCGTTGCCATTTGAATTTGTGGTGGCAACTGAGCAACTAGCGCGGTTAGTTGTTGAGCCATTTGAGCGCGGAATGTAGCAGTTTGCTGGATTGGAGCTTGAGCAATATGACCTTTCCAACGCTTAACGTCGTTGGTCACTGTGCCGTCGTCATTGGTCACGTTTAGGTGAATGACTTTGCGCTTATGAGCGTCTTGCTTGTTGACCGTTACAGCGATATTGCTTTGCTTCGCTAGGTCTTCGATTAGGTAGGCCATCAACAGATCAGCCACTCGTGTTCTCGAATAGTGATAGTTGTCATTAATCTCTGCTAGCGTAGTCGCGCCTTGTTCTACTAGCGAGTTAATAGCAACTCCGCTGGTGGCTGAAGAGTCTTGGCCCAACATTGCATTGTAGATACCAGCAACGTCTTGGATTTGCTTCATTGAGTCCTGCATAACAGTAAACTGCTGACTCGCAATATTGAAATCTTGCTGAATCTGGATAGCTTCGCTTATTGATTTCTTGTTCTTGCGATCAGGGTTTAACTCAATGTAACCGTCTGCGCGTTCGACCTCTTCTAGCAAGTCCTCGCGGCTCATATTGGTTGCGTCTTGGTCTGCAATGACACGTTTAGCTTGTAGCAACCACGTAAGCTTCATACGACGATAGTTGATCTCATCTTGAGCACTAATCATTCGGCTTACAACACCATAAGGTTGGCCGGATTTATCCATTCGATAACCGAAGAACGGAACAATTGGAAAGTATCCGCTCGGTGCAACTGATTTACGATCAATGATTCTATGAATACCAACAAACCACGCTTCGCGTACTGCTGACCATGTAGCAATTCGTGGTTTAAATGTACCCATTTTTACGCCAACGGCTTGAGCGATATTATTTGGATTGTATTCAACTGTTCGGCCATTCTTTAGGTCGATGACATAACCGCGTCTAAATGTTCGGTAGTAGATAACCTGTAAGCAGATACGGCCACGCGCCTGATCTAACCATTCAGACGTATTTCGATCCCAACTCTCAAATTCATGGTAAGCAGCAAGCAAATCTTGGTCTTGCTCTTCGTAGCTTTCAAGGTTTGCAAAGTCTTCCCAATTATTCATTGCTTGGCGAATGATTTCGGCGTGTTCAGGGAAATGAGCAATAGCCTCGTCAACGTCTACCCAACGTTTACGCAGCAACCATCGAGCATCAGACAAATCGGCCTCTTGAGCGTTCCAGTCCCACCACATTTCCTGACGGCGAACTGGCTTGATGTTGTAGCCACCACCATAGAAAGGATCGTCATTTCTGGTAACTTCTACCCAACCAATACCAGCTTTAATTTGTGAAGCGTAAGCGTCGGCATTAGCGCGATCAGCTCGTGCAAGTCGCCACGCATCTTTAAACTTCTCCTGAAGTGCATCGCGTAGCTCTTCGCCGTCATCGTCATCGGCTGTAAGTACAAGATCAGTTCGTGTTCTTGCTTCCATACCTAAAACGGCGTCAATAGCTGGCGCTATTAGGTTATTGATAATGATCGGTTGTCCACGTTCTTCGTAAACTTGTTTTACTTCCGGCGCTAGTTGGTTGCCGTCGTAGTAATCACAACACTTTTGCGCTGGGTCGCGCCAGTTTGGTTGTGCTTCCACGTTTGAGACTAATCGGCGTAATTGAGCAAGGTTAAAGCCCTTGCCGTCATGCTCCGCATGGTCTTCATTCCAAGCCATAAATTCTCCCCTCACTTAGTACGCCAATCGCTTGATCGCTTGGTGCGTGGCTGTAACTTGGTCATGGTTCTAGGCATTCGAACAACCATTTCTAGCGCAATCGCATAGCTCATCACTTGGTCATCAAATGCGCCTTCAATTGCGTTCATGCTTCCTTTGGAGTCATAAACGTAGGTATTCAGCTCTGTAACTGTCCCGATCCATCGAATGCCCGACGTATTATTGCGCAATTGCTCATTTAAGTTTGAAATAATTATCGGCTTGGATTTACGAGTGGTAAGCCAGCCTAATCGTCCTGTTTCTTCGTCCTCGTCTTCCTTGTCGTGGTGTTCTTCTTGGTAGATTCTGGATATTGGATAGATATCGCGTAGAACGTTTAAAACGGCGTGGCCGTGGTTGTTTCGTTCTGGCGCAGCGTAGGCCGCTCTACCGTTTTTACCTGCGTACATCTTGCCAATGATTGCGATAATCTTTGCAAACTGATCTGTGTCGATATGACCAAACCAATGAGCAACTTGATTGCCAGTTTCGTCCAGCACATCAATTGAACCTCTGTCCCCATGTTCCAGACCTTCCGCAACGTCAGCGCCAAGGGCGTAATCCTTTTCTGGATCAGGCAATTCCCAAATAAGCAAATAGCCCTGTAGTCCGTTCTGCATGTTCTCGCTTTTACCTTCACGGTTTACGCTATCTCGAACATCAAACATTGCGCCTGTCTCTGGATTAACGTCATAGACAAGCAACGGCTTGGAGCAAGCTGACTCCGCAGCCATACAGGAAGGAGCGCTAAATACACGACGGCCTGACGTTAAGAACGCCTCTTGTGGTGTACTTGGATACTCTTGTTTTGTGTACTCTTCGTAGTGGTTATAGGTTTCGACATACCACTGCTTTTGCTCATCCGATAACGGTCTACCCAAGTGACGGATCACGAATGGCTCAATCGACTTAAAGTATTCAATAAAGTATTTGGATAACTTCAATCCGCCTAATGGCAATGGTGAGTAATATCTAGGATGAGTGAACCAAGGAATGAATCTAAAGTGAAAGTCTTTAGCACCCAACTTCACTCCGCTATGTGCTCGTTCCTCGGCTTTCTTACACAACTCAAAAAAGAGTCCTGCCGCGCCTTCTGCCGTCGATTCAATAAAGAGTTTGCAACCTTCGTGAACAGTAGGCATCGAACCTGTTTGGATCTCTTTGGCCTTTTGTGGGTAACCTGCACAAATACGGCCCAACTCTGAAATATGTAGAAACTGCAACGTACCGGAACGGAATGACGTTGCAACACGGATTCGTGAACCATTGGAAAAACTGAGTCGGCCACCGTTAGCGCCACCAGCTCGTTGAACTACACGAATGCGAGAACGCAAGTAATTAGGCAAATTGTTATATGGAAAGACAACCTTTGTCTGGAAGATAGCGCCAGCACTTTCCAAATCCTGCGCGATAATACCTGCGGCATAGTTCTTATTGAATAAACACGAGTCCAGCGCGTACAAGTCGATAAAGGTACTAAAGCCCAACTGACGCGCTTTAAGAATCAATTCAAAGGTATGGGCTGTTTCAAAGAGATCTCTCTGAGCGTCACGCATTCGAAACGTGACAACGCGACCTTTATCATTCTCTATCTTGTAAAGGTTGTTTAAGCGCCATTCCTTACAGGTCATATAGTTCCTGAAGTAACGGCGCTTCTCTGGCCGTGAAAGCGCTTTGAATTGCTGATCGGTAAGCGCTGGCATAACTAGGTTTATGCCACGGCCATTAATAGAATCCTTATACGGCTGAATACCATCATTCATCATCGTTCAACACTCCACCTTTATCTTTGAAGCGCTGAATGATTTCATCGTCATCCAAATCTTGAACTTCATCTAGCAACATACCTAGATCATCATCGTCGCCTAGACCTTCACGTTGTTTCTGGTCGAGATCATGACGAGCAAGCGCAGCTTGAGCCTTAGCCTTGTCAGTATTCGCTTCGGCCAACGCAATGCCTTTGCGTTTAAGGTTGGTATCAACTTCGACTTGTGTGGTTTGAGCGATAACCTTGCTTATTGCTCGATTGGTTAATCGACGGTTCGCCATTTGGCCCTCTAAATACTCAAGCTTTCCGGTGTGGTGGCAAACCATGCCAAAACTCGACTCGATTCGTTTCTCAAGTCGGTCAATAAACTCCTGCTCTAGTTCTGTAGGTTTATCGCCACGTTCTTCCAGCTCTTTGAGGAAGTCAGCTAATTCATCTTTGTATTGCGTGTAGCACTCAAGCGCCTGAAGAGCGGCAAGCTTATGCACTTCTAACTTAAATTCGTCATCGACTTGATGAGAGTATTTAACTAGGTTGCCAAATGCTTTAGTCATCAAGCCATGCACGAAAGCGTTGCTATTTCCCTTTGGAGCGCCAGCGCCAGCTCGACGGCCACCGTGTCCATTTTTGGCACTTGATTGATTCGCGGTTTTCTTGCGTTTGATTTTGGTTTTGGGCGGTGTGATCCCTTTGGGTTGTAATTTTTCGCCCTGAACTTCTTCGTTGTTCGCGTTCTGTTCGCTTGGTTTGTTCTCTTTTCTCTGTAACAGTTTGTTATTTAAGTATTTTCTTGCTGTGGAGTAGACTAAACCATTGCGAACACAAAACGTCTTAACGTCAACGCCAGTTTCTTCGTATTCGCTAAGGTATTGTTTTTTAATGCGTTCCCAATTAATTCTCGCCACTTCTCTAACTCCGAGTGTTCAATTGCGTCAACATATTATCACTGTTCAGTGTTCATTGTTTTCGTTCGGTGATCAAAGGCGCGTTCTAACCAGCCTCTAAGCTGGCCTAAGTTGTCCGATGCAATCTCAATAACAATCCAGCCTAAAAGCTGCGCTTCGTTCATCTTCTCTCTGTCGTTTGCAAAGCCAACGCCGCGAGTGTGACGCCCACTTGAATGAGTACCGCCGTGAACCTCCAAGGCAATCTTTAAGTCGGGCCAAGCGTAATCCATTCGCCATTTGCGAGTCGGATGAAATAGAACTTCAGTTTGATATGGTGGCAAGCCGATAAGGTTGCGCTGAACACGCGCATGTAGCTTCTGGTAAGCCTTGCTAATGTCCCTTTGCTGTTTGGTCGGTGTTTTGGCTTGGCTTTCGATAAAAGCCTTTCCTAAGTGTCTGACGGGGATATAAACGGCCATATCTGTTCTCACCTGTGAACTTTATGACACGAATGATAACAAAAAAAGCCAGCATTAAAGCTGACTTGTTTAGTTTAAATACATGATCGAGGATTATTTTTTACCTTTAAATACACCTCGTTTACGAGCGATGAATACACCCATAAAAAGAATGGCAAAGTATTCCACGGCTATTAAGATGCAATTGAACATTTCTTGAGTCATTGCTTCAGCCTTCATGCTAACAACCTCCCGAACAAATAATTACTCTACATCTACATGGTTCATGTGGAACTCAATCAGATATTCCTCATCTTCTTGGTAGAACTGCAAAGAGTAGTCTGAGCGTTCGATACATTTGAATTTGCTGTTCTCTTCCATATCCGGCGCGTAAAAGTCGTATTTCTTGTTTAGGAATGCTTTCACTCTTTCTTTGCTAGAGAAGTAATTAGTATGCGCTGATAGCGGTTCACCTCGCTTAGTAGAAACGCGCACCACTTCATAGATAGTAATGCCTTGGCGGTATTCTGGACGCTCACACTCAAACACTTCTAGGCGGTTTTGCTTCCAAGCAAGGGCTTTGATTGCGTTCCCCTTAACGGCTTCCAATGCTTCACGCGCTTCGTTCTCTGAATCCCAAGAACCACACCAGCAGTAAGCAATGTCTAAGCAATCTTGTTGGATTGGTGACGCTTCGTTGTAGAAGTTACAAACGGCCTTTGCAGTTGCCTCAACGCCAGATTTAGAAAGATTCATTAGTAGATTGCCTGTTTGCGCCACCAGCTCTTTAAGATCAGCAATAGCAGCAGTAGCCAGTTTGATTTGTTTTTCTTTTAAGTTGGTCATTTTGGTCATCCTCGTGTCGAAAGGTGCAATTTTGTTTGCATGTAAAATATAGCTCCGCCGTTTTCGTTTGTAAACAAAAAGACACGAACGAAAACAAAATATTTTTTGAGGATGATCAAAAAAGGCCGCTATTGCGACCTTTAGGCATAAAAAAACCGCCTCGAAAGGCGGCTTTTAATCATCAGTTTTATAAGAACCGGATGCAGTAGTCCACTAGGGTTTTCTGCAAATCTTGCTTATCACTAATCAAAACCATGGCGTAAACCGTATCTGTCGCATCGTCGTATTGATAGATAAGTTTGAACCCATCAAAACTAAACTGACGAAAGTGATACACTCCAAGCTGAGTTAGCTCATAACAAGCCGGATATATGGCCGGATTGCTCTCAACGTTCTGCTCGAACGTCTCAATCAAATTTTCAACTCTCTCTACTACGCTAGTGGAATCATTCCATTGTGAGTAGTAGTCAATACGTTCTTCTGCTGTGTTAGCGAACGTTTCCGTATAAACAACATTGGCCATCTTATGGTCACCTTATGATTTCTTGGCGGCCAATCTCTCCTTAAACGAACTCGATGACATTGTGCGACCTTGGGCTACGTCCTTGCTACTGATAGTAACAAGCTTCATCAAGGCTACTGCTTGATCGCGCTTTAGTCGTTCTTCGTATGATTCCACCACATAAATCGGCTTACCGTTTTGTGTGATCGTCATCGCTTCATCCAGTGGGAGATCGGCTGCATTTTTCTTTAAGTAGCTTACCGTCTCAGTGCGCATGGTTCTTCCTTCGGTATAAAAAATCATAGAACGCACCTAGATTTGGAGATATCAAAGTCTAGGTTCATTTGTTTGCGTTACTAACTATACACCAAAACCGAGATTAGTCCAAATTTAAACTAAATTTAGCTTGCACCCAACTCAGATTGAACGATTAAGTGCTCTTTATGCTTATTAACCATAAAAACGCCTATTTGAAAGAGCTTTTGCAATAGGTATTGCACACTCATTTATGCCTTATTTTTGGTTATCACTGATGCTAATTAACTTCATTTGGATAAAATTTTCCCTTACCGACAGTTATCCTAGGTAGTCGAAGTAAACTTTTTAAACTATCCGTCATTTTGTAATCCAATACCCATTACCTCTCATTAACCTATTGATTATCAATTGAACTGTAATTGGAAAGGTTGCATGATAGGAGTATGGAAGACGGAAAGCGTTATACGTAGTCAGAGGAAAATAACAAAGAATGAATTGGATACCAGGTAATACTAAACAGGGAACATTCACCATCGTGATTTTCATCCTACTGTTAGTATGTATCCGAGTTGGTTTCTACATAAACGAACCTGCGGAGTACTTTTCAGGAAACCTGTTGCCAGAATTGACTGGGATGCTGATCGAGCTATGCATTATATTGTTCATCGTAGATCGCTGGCAGGAACAAAACCGAATACAGCTTTTAATCATCAAAGAGAAGCGTCTACGTGAGTATCTGATTTTTTTCTTGCGACACGGATTTAAAACATTACCCCGCAAGTATCGTGTAGGTAACTTTTATGGTGAAGAACATAAGCAGAACATTGAGTACCTCGACAATTTGTTCGATTTTATCAAAGCAAATGGCCTAGCTACTCAAGAAATTGATGCCATTCGTTCTCAATGTGACATTGACCTAAATACTTTTGGTAACTTGCTTCCGGTCGCGTCTGAATTAACTGATGGCCACTTCAAAGCATGGTCTCGCATCGTGTATTTCATGGTACGTATATCTAAAGGTTTGGGTGATGATGAAGAGAGTATTAAATATATAATCACAAATATTAGACATTATGAAAACGCATCCCATGCAAGTGGTATATATGTGGGGTCAAAAAGCGTATAATAAAGCGCTTAAGACGGATTCCCATTGCTTGGTATTTTCGGTTTGGTTCAAATTCAACTTTAGTGTTTTCTGCACAATGGTTTAGGTAAGGTGGTAGCGTTGCTCACCACTTACGTTATGTTTATTAAGGAACTAGGTATGTATGAAGAAAAACTCAATATTCCAAAGGGCCATAAGCTTGTCAGAAAAAGTAGCAAAAGTGAGCAAAGAAAAGGTCGTGATACTGACATTTATGGTTATGACGAACTAGATCAAAACGGGCAGCTAATCGCCAAGTATATCGTAAGGGATAGTATGAGCATCTATCCTCCTCAAAGCACTATAGTATCATTCGTCAAATATGATATTGATGGAAAAGAAATTGAAAAAGGCACCTTATGAGAACTAAACAAATATTTTATAACGTTCGTGGGCATGATGATGAAACATATATCTTTCTAGATAGGTTAGATGATGGTACATATCAAGTAAGGCAAGGTACATCGAAACCTGTAAGTCATTTTAAATGGGAAGAAAACAGTACCACTATATCTCTAGATGAATTTCTTGCTCACAATGAGTTATATCGGCCCCGTGTAGAACAGTTGATAGCAGAATTTGAAACAGAATAAACATAAAAATCTGTTTAAGAGCAATTCGCAACGCGTGGCATTTTTCACTATGCGTTGAGTTTAGAGTTTAAGTTGGTATTCGGCAGCTTCGGTATTGCGTTGCTCACACCTTAACAGGACATTAGAGTCTAGGAGAATAAATGGAGGTCCAATTGGAATTCTCTGACTGGGTAGCTGGAGCTGCACTTTTAGTGTCTCTTCTCACACTCTATCGTAGTAGTTATTACTCTTCATTTGTGTTCGGTGCTCGATTAGTTGAGATTAATCGTCGATACAAAGAAAGTGCGGGAACTGTAGTAAAAGATGAGCTCGCTTGTAAGTTTATTATGTCAAATACAGGAAATACATCAGTATTTGTCGATAGGCTTGTTGTTCAACTTGGGGAACACGAAATTGTAAGTTCTACAGAGTTTTCCTATGACATTAAGCAATTACTGAGCCCGGGCGAAACCACATCTCAAACCATTGATTTAAAATCACTAAACTTTTCTGAAGGTCAGTCTTACACCTTTACATTTTCTATCTACAATGCTGCTGTATCAAGGTTTCATGCACAAGATACAATAAAAGTCATGAAGTCAGACCCAATGATGGCTAATGTTACTTTCAATAGGTTCTGTCGATTTAAATTCAAACTCACAAGTTTTTCATTTGTTAAACGTTGGAGAGTTTGGAGAAACAGTAAAAAGTACAACTTACAATCTGTTCAAGAGTGATTTGGCACAGGTGGCATTTTTGCTATGCGTTGCGTTTAGTATTGCGGTAACATCGGTATCGAGTTGCCCACATCTTAACAGGGCTTAAAAAATTTAGGTTGATGAACTGTTTTACAGAAGTAATATTCAAACAAAAGTGGTTAAAAATAAAGCTATGAATTTTGCAGGGCGTAATTGGTATTATAGTTATCGAGAGTTATTCTCAATAGGTACCGAGAAAAAATTCAATAAAGCGTCCAATGATATTGCTAGTCGCTATGCATTACTAACCAAGTCTTGGAATGAAGAGCTTAATTCACAATGGACCTCACGAACTTACTTGTCTACTAAAATGATCCTCAATGCGACTGTGCTGTTAAAGCAGCGAGAGTTTGCACAAGAGTCGAATCTACGTGTGGCTGTTCCATACCTTGAATATTATGCTATTTTGTCTTTGCTTCGTGGTGTGGTTTTTATGCTTCCTGATAAAGATTGGGAAGATGGTAAGCTCATTGAAATTTCTCACGCAAAAGCAATTAGTTTAACGTGTGATTGGGTTGCTAAGTTTGATCAAGAGAAAGCTAAAGAAGTTAAGAGCTTTTGTAACCAGCTAAAAGCTCAGCGAGAACTTATATCATATAGAGCACCAGCTAGTGGAGATGCTAACCTTGGATTTGATTATGATATTGAACACTTTGCAACGTTATTAGCTGAAGTTGCACAGTTTAGCTCTGAACTACTCGAGTCATCTATTAAGAAAAATACTTCCAAGGATGACCATGTTTTGCTAAACAAACATGCAGAGCAAGTATGTAATATAGAAATTGAAGGTTTCGAGTTCCATGATCGTGAAGATCGCCATCGTATGAACTATGTACGACGTAAGCAGCCGCATCCATTAAATTTAGAATTATTTATGACAGAAGGGCAGGTTGAAGATTTCATTGGTGCTTGGGATACTGACAATCATGAAGAAGGAACTGAAGAACAGATGTTTTACTCAGGTTCTCCGTTAAGCTGGCAAGATATATTCGACGTGCCATAAATCCTCTAATAAACTGTTCAAGATGGACTCCCAACGCGTGGTATTTCCGGTTTGCGTTGAGTTCAGTGATTAAGTCACTTTGCGTTAGCTTTTGTATAGCGATCCTGCCCCCTAATGCGTCGCTATATTATTTGGAGACTGTGGTGGGACATCAGTTTAAATTTCACATCGAAAGTCGCTTCACTTGATGGTCAGTATTGATGGTTTCACGCAGTGAGACCATCGCCTTACTAAGTCTACAGGGATAGAACAGCGTACACACCCGTATACACGGTATGTACGCTCTGCATGCATTCGTTCACACGCAAATAGACATGGTTTTACTGAATACTCAATCTCGGTGGCCGATATAACTATCGTTCCAACATGGAAAGTTTGTTTTCGATATCTTTGGCAATGACTTGCAGCTTGCTGGAAAGCCGTGATCGAATGATGCACATAAGAATCTGCTTATCTTTTTTGTACCAAGTGTAAAGCGTATTACGGCCTCGCCCCGACTCGTCCTCAAGGTCGGCAACTGTTAAACCAAACTGCTTTAAATACTCCGCTAGATCGTATCCCATAGGCTCAAACCGTCTTTAGATGCTCATTACACTCTTTAATAACGTCCACCAGCTTCTCTATCGTTAAAGAGCTGGCCGAACGCCCCTCAAATTCAGCAAATAACTCGTGCAATACCATGCACTTTGTTTGCTGCTTTAGAAACTTTGCTTCGTCTAGCATTCGGGTAAGGCGCTTGATTGCCTCTGCCTTGCGAATAACTAACTGAACCGCGCTTAACTTAGGCGCACTCAAATAACCGATCACGGCACCTAAATCGCGCTCTAATTGCTTAATCTCACTCACGCTCATCGGTTTTTGCCTCTTCTTCGATATATTCCGAAACAGTCTCGTTAAAGAACACCGTGAAATCCGCACGAAAATCACTAGGAACGTCGTAACCAAGCTCCATAACGTATTCGCAAGCTTCCGAGAACTTAGGGCAATCTGGATACATCAGAATGATTTTAGCCAGTTCAAAACACGTAATTTCTGCGTTTTTTTGACTGACGGCATGATTAACAAGCGATTGCCAAGCAATGTGATTCGTCACTGAGTAATTGCAAAACTGCGGCTTAGTTTGAATGGCCGCTTTAACTAGAGTCGGCAACGTTCCGGTGCGCTCTGCAATTACGTTCGCCAGAATGGTTTTCATTGAGTCGCAATTTAAGTCAAACCATAGGGCGTCAAGCTCCGCTTGGTCGCTGTAGGCTAGTTGGACGTAAGCGCTTGCAAATTCTGGATTATCAAAACCAAGTACGTCTTGAAAAACAATGGTCGCTGCGTCAATGGTATTCACTACTTTCTCCTTAGCTGTCTTGCTTACTAACTTCGCCTAGTTCGGCCTCTTCCGGTGTAACTGCGTCGATAACAGTTATCTGGCCGGACTCTTCAAGCAACTTACTGAGTCGGGCCACTTCTTCTTGTAGTTCTTTGATTTGGCTTTCTTGTTGCTTGGTTCGGAGTAAGTAATAATTCGAGTTAGCGATACCAAAAGAAATGTTTTCCATAACGATGTTCGATACATCCTCATGGTCATGTAGAAGAGCCAAGGCTTTAGCCGCTGCTAAGGAACAAAGCTCACTAACGCTAACAGGTTGCAGCGTGTTGGCTTCCATCTGTTTAAGTAGTGATCTTGATTTCGAAAGAATCCCCTCTGCTAGTAGCTGTTCTTGCGTTGACAGTACAATCTCGCGTGTCATAGCTGGATATTTCCTCGTTGTTCTCGTAGATAGTGACAGACTTGTACGAACCGACTAGCTTGGCTAGCCGGATCATAAACTCATCAAGGTTTAAGCGTTTCGCATCAGTGAATACGATTTGACGAGCTTGAAGTAGTTCGGATCTTTTCTGCTCCGTCGTCTTTTGATTCGTCGCTTTCATTGTGGTGTTCAGAATCCTTGCATTGGCAATCTTCACAATCGCACTCTGTAAGTTTCACGCTGCTCAAATCCACACCTGCCATCTTTGCAAGAGCAATAGCTGTTACCTTTGGAAGAAGTTGAGGCATAAGCTCTTTGATCACCTCGTTCAAAGCACAACCGATGTGATCAGCGAGATTATTGTTAACCGTAGGAAACTGTTCGTGTTTAATGCCTAGACCTACTCTTTCATCATCCTGAATCTCTGGATTAATGGTTAAGGCGATTTTAAAACCGTCCCTTTGCACAAACTCTTCAAGAAAGTTCATTAGTTCTGGTCGTGTTTTGCTGTTTAGCACTTTTTGGTCGGTCATTTGTTCATACCTATTTGTTGAATTAGCCACAAAGGGCTTAGAAGAAAGCCGCTCGTCATAAGCAGCGTTCCAATCAAAAAAATTATGGTCGATGTCTTACTTGTTAACTTTCGATTCATAGAATCATAGAACGACAACACCGAAATCATAAAAAGAGCGTGACCAACAGAGAAGATCACGAATCCAAACAAAACAACAATCAAGCCTATTTTCCCCTGTGTTTTGTCTGGTAATACCTTGCGTCACTTTGTGTTGCGCCATTGTGCCATAGCAATAATTTCTTTTGTTGGCGCTAGCTGGTGGCGGCCAAATGGGATTTTGTTTTGTCGCATTATCTCGATGACTTTAGGAACTAAGTGGATACTTAGCCCTACTACTCGGTAATGCTCAATCTGTGGAATTGCTCGGCCTAGCTCGAACGCTAGGTACTCAACTGCATCTTGCTCTGAGCAATGTCTATGGATAGAAAGGAGACGAATAGCTGCGTTAAATCCTATTGCCGCGATTTCATCTCTCGGTGAAACTTTGTTTTTGGTCATGTCAGTCATACCTTGCAATATTCATTGAACAAAAATAATTGTATCCGTTCGATGATTATACAAACAAACCTAAATATTGGAATTTATGTTTTCAAAAATGTTGCGTTGCTTCGCGTCCTCTCGCACCAACTCTTCAAAGCTCCATATTCCGGTAAGCTCTCCAATCTGATCGAGCGCTTCTAGTGGCAATTTAGACCACGCATATTCCACCAGCTCTAAATCTGTACCAACCTTGTTGAAGAATAATTGCTTGCGACTACCTAGCGGATCGTGTCGTACTGGTTCGCCTTCTGGTATTGGGTTGCCGCCAGTTGCGCCTCGATGGTGAACGGGACAAAGGCCATAACCAAAAAAGTGAGCTAGTGGCTTAACCGCACCTTTCTCACTCGAATGATGAAACTCAACGTATTCCAACGGTTCAGGCCAATCATTCGGGTGACCAAGCTTATCGCAAGCTATACAACCACAACGTTGAATCACGGCCTGTCCATAGATCTGTTCTGCCTTTGTCGGTTTGCGACCTTTCATTGCTCTTCTCCTGTTTTCTAGGCACAAAAAAAGCGCTGCATTCACTGAATGCAACGCTCTAACTCAAAAGCGATACTCTAAAGCGTCACTGTTAACGCCTCGGCTTGTTCTTTTAGATCTTCAATCATGGCTCTTGGATAGGAACCAAGCTCCTGAATGTTGATAGGCAGTAACGTATCTGCGTCAACTCCTAAGTGATCGGCTATAGCGGCCATTATTTTCTTAGTTGAGTAAGGCTTCATTCTCTGGCTCAAAGCAACTTGCTGATAGCCAGCTTGCGCAAACACGCCTTTTTTGTAGTAGTGATAAGTGATCAGGTAGTAGGTTAATACTTGGTTCGGATTACTCATCTAATGCGTTCCCCTAAATGACTGCTAATGTTTCTTGGTATTTTTTGAATAGTTCTAACACTCGCCCTTTGGCCGCAAATCGCCCTAACTGTCCACCAGCAAACCATAATCCGGTATCTGATAGTGAGAGAAGTTGAATTTCTTTCTTGAGCGCGGCTTTAAAGTCCTCAATGAGCACCATCTTAGTGAGAACGGGGAACGTCCCACTATTCACTGTGATTGGTCTAGTTGGAACGTCATAAGCTTCCACTAGCTCTTTAGCCTTTTGATTGGATAGCCCGTAGTGAATACCCAAACCGGAAACAATCGCATATCCAGCCGGAATAAAATTGCGCTCTAACTCGTCAATTCGTCGATGAGCGTCGTTGGCAGTTTCAATGGCCTGTTTGGTCTGCTTCTCCTGTTCAACTAGAGCCTTTGCTTGCTCAAGTAACCATTCCGCGCTTGTTCGCGGCTGTTCGGTCAATGAATAGGAGCCATGCTTTCGAATATTTGGTAACACTTCGTGAGTGATCCAACGCTGAAACGGCTTACCCTTTGGCGCTTGGCTGGAAAGAATCAAGTCATACATACCAGCCTCGTTTATTACCGTAAGCCGTTGATTTAACTCTAACGTCGAGCAGCTCGACGTTGGAAATTCGGCCATTAATTGCTTTAGCGGCTTCTTATCTTGTTCTGAAACATACCGATTAACCGCATCACGAGCGTTCACAAGGCCAAGCATTGCGCCGACCTCGTTCCCGATAAACCAAGGATCGTTATCCATATCAATGATGACGGTCAGATCCCCAAAAATAGGTTTGTTGAATTTGGTTATGTTCATCAACGTAATTCCTTAAAACATGGTTCTTTTGGTCATACCCTGCTTACACACGAACACGCACTATTGGCTTAACTTCAGTCATGCAATGAATATCAATAGAGTCGCCTTGCGGCGGCTCATAACACACGACTTTGAAATCATTCGGATCTACTGGCTTTTTAGGTCTAATGAATTGGCTATATCTCTTCCCGTTAAGCTTGAAATCGTACTGATAAGGCAAGTCTCGTAATTTCATGCCTACCTCACCAATTTGAGTGATTTCAATCTCGCAACGATTACGCCAGCTAGAAAGTAAATCATCACCGTAAATTCGATGCCGAACTTAGCCAGCATGTAGATCGCTAGTGCGCCGTGTATCGCTACTAGAACGGTTTCACTAAAACGCATAACTCACCTAGAAACGAAAACGATGCTTGATTTGTTGAATGTTGTGGAACACTGGCAAGTGAAGCTTCTTTGCGTAAGCAACTTCAGCGAATGCGCCAACGCTAGTTTTCCAGTTCGGCAAGCAATAAATCGCGTCAACTTCACGAATCATTGCCATTGCTATATCCATGTACCCTTGTTCGCTTAATCCTTCTGGCAACATCAGTGCGTGAACGGGAACGTGACCGATGCACTGAATCTTTAGGGCTGCGCGTTTAAATTGCGCTTCGCTATCAGGCACATCGGTAACGCCACCAGCGATATAAATCTTCATCCCTTAATGCTCTCCATTTCGCGTCTAAGGGCGTTGATTTTTAGCTCAATACGCTCAATTTCTTCGGTACTGGATTCTTTAGTGATTTGATGTTGCAGCTCGGAAATCTCGCGTGGGATCTCTCCTACTCGCCATAGATAAAAATCAAGCTTTTCGATTTTCTTATGTCGGATAGCTTCTAGCTGGTCTTTGTCTACGAGCTGGTAGATCTGCGCTAGCATGATTTCAACGTCAGCAATTTCTTCCATCACTTCAGTGATCGAGCCTTTGCCTTGTCGAAAGTGGTGGTACAGGGCAACGGCCAATTCATTTAGCTCTGAAATGGCTTGTTCAACTTGGCGTCTGCGCCCCATTGTTAACAATACTTGGCAAGCTTTTTGGTCTGGTAATTTGGTCATTGATTGTTACCTTTTGTTTTGTTTCGAAAACAAATATATGATCGAAATTTACGTTTGTAAATTTAACAGGCCGAAAATTTAGATTCTTCTTTTGCGCGGTGAAGAGCCTCTAAAGCAACATCAAACGCTTCAATTTCCATTCGCCCGTATGAGTTACACGTATTGCCGATCATGCTAGCCATGCCAGCTAGTGTTTTTAAGTCCTGTTCTAAGTTCTCACTCAATACTTTGAAGTCTCTTTGCTTCGCTAGCTTGTGAAGGCGATATACGCTCAAGAATGCGTTGCTGGTGGCTTCTAGGTAATTCACTAGCGCTTTAGCAAACTCCTGATCCATTGTTGGCACATCGTTGTTGATTGCGATTTCTTCAAAGCCGTACTCGTGCATTTTGGCGATCAAAATCTTCATTTGCTGCTTGATATCGTTCATCGTTTCATGGCCCTTAGTTGGTCAATTCGATCAGAAAACTCGTGTCGTTCTCCTGAACGTCGATACTCTTCTCGAACCTTGTCACTTACCGAAACTCGACTGTGTACTGGTAGCGCTTTTAGCTCATCCTCTGCAAGTCTCAAGCGGCCAGCTCGTTCTTTAGCGTCTGCATCCCGTAGATACTTGATGAAAAGTTCTAACTCTCCACCAGCTCTAGCTCGTTTCAAATCCCAATCACAATTTTGTGCTACCCATTTCTCGGCTCTCCCCATTGGCGCACGATTCAAAAATCGGTCATAGGCCTCGCGGTATTCCGCTTCGGTTCGCTGGTTAATCTGAGTCATCAACTCACCAAGCGATGGAGGGAAGCGGTTACCGTTGGATAGTCGGTCAAAACAGATCGCTAGTATCCGGTTAAGTTGCAAATCATTCAGGGTCGAAAGGAAGTTTTCCCATGCCGTAGTAATCACTGCGCCATTCATCGTGACCCATGTCTTGCCGTACATTTCCGTTAGCGTGTCCCATAGGGCTGTTAGCTTGGGATTCAATCCATTGGCGCTGTTGTTGTACTCGTGCAAATTTGATTGCTGGCGATTGGTTTGGGTAAATCCGCAACCATTCAGGGAAGATTGACTGATCGGCATTCTCGCCATAACCGATTCCATTGATTTCAAATTTCTGTCCATTGTCGATACCTCTTAGATTCGTGTCGTTAAGCAATTCATCTGTCCAGCGTTCGTACTTGATGTAACGTTCTGGATGTAAGCGATCAAAACCTTGTTGCTGCGCTGCATTGCGTCGCTTTACGTCTTCAGCGAGCATTCGTGCAAACTCGTAAGGCTCGGCCTTTAGGCGCTTGATAACTCGCTTAAACTCATTGAATGCTTGAATCTTCCCAACCTTTCTCATTCCGGCAGTCCAGAAAATTGCAAACGCATCAGAAAGCAATTGGTCTGAATCGTCAGATTCGGCCGAAGTATTTAGATCAGTATTTAGTTTAAGATCAGTATTTAGTAGTGTCGTATTAGCCGGATCTGGCTTTTCCGTAATACGGCTTTCACGGATTAGGCTTTTTGGATAGTCACTCACTTCATACCAGGTTGAACCGTCAGCCTCTTTGTGGCGAAGGCAAAAGCCACGCTCAATAAGCTCTTTTAGTATTACGTAAACACCATCACGCCCCGTTTTCTTCATGGTTCCGGTGGTTACTTTCTCTAAGTGGGACACTTTAACTTCCCAATCATCAGGTTTTGACAACAAGTAACTAAGCAATCCCATAGCTTGAAAACTCAAACAATGGTCTGCATAAACCTCGTTGCAAATCATGGTGAAGTTGCGACTTGCACGTTTACGCTTGATCGTTGCGTTCTTATTTGGTTGTGCCATATAATTACCTCGTCACAGCACTAACATTTGGTGCAAACTTAAAGACCGCCGCCTCACACGGCGGTTTTTTTTACTTAAAATTCACTATTTGTTCGAATGTCTTTGTAGATAGAACTTGCGCGTTCAGCCTGTTCTTCTTCGTTGTATTCGTCTTTAGGTTCAGTCAAACCACACTTTTCAACTAACGCTTGTCTGAGTGATTCAAGTTTCTCGACTGGCACTCCCAATGCGTTGCTGAGTTCATCGACATCTTTCCACCAGTTGAAACTTGTCGCGCTCAAAACGCAGTAAGCTCCTAACTCTTCAAGCGTCAAACCACGCTTAAAAATCATCGTTGGAACGACAGCCATGTTGTTTAGAACGAAAAAGCGATTTTCAGGAATGTTCATGGTTACCTCTCAATGTGCTTTGGTTGAGCGTGGCGACACTGAGCTATTAGCGCCACAAGTGGGTGGCTGATAGGAAATAGCTCCCACGCTCACCAAAACACACTTTTAGGTTATCTACTGTTGAGTGTCGTCAACATTCGATGAATGCAATCATTGATCGTAAACAGCAGAGTTGTCAAATAAAAAATTTTCGACCAATAATCGACCAAAAAAAAGAATTGGTTTATACTTGGTGTGTGAATTTCACATACATATACAAGCGTAATATTTAAACATCAAACAGGGGGCATTATGTCTATGTCTGTGCTTGCTCGGAACATTGAGCAGAGGAAACGGGATTTAAACATAACCAAAAGCATCGACTTGGCAAAGAGATCTGGTGTAAGTCGAGCGGTGTTAACCAACATCAAATTGAATCCAGAAAAAAGTATCATGCTCGATTCGGCTATCAGGCTAGCAGATGCCCTCGATTGCCGTCTTGAGTGGTTAGCTACTGGTGAAGGTTCGCCAACGGCTGATGAATACAAAGAGCTTTCTCGCATTGAACTAGGTGCTCCCCTAGTATCATTAAACTCGTTCGTTGACGTTGACCCAGATGAGTTTTTAAAAACGGGCGTTTCAGAGCGCACTCAACGATTCCCTTGCCCTAGTGGAAACTCAAAGAGTCAATTCGTTGTAAAGGTGAATGACCAAATCAAAAACTATCCTGCTGGTGGCTACTTGTACTTTGACATTGATAAATCACCTGTGTCTGGTCAATTGGTTGTAGCAAACACTGGTAACAACGTGGAGATCATGGAATACCAATCCGCACACGGTAGGCAGTTTTTGAAATCCATGAATGAAGAGTTACCTCTTGAATTGCGTCTTGTAGAAATCACTGGTCAGAAATTAATTGGCACTTTCGCTGCGTATGCGATATTCTAATTTTTGGTGATAGATATCACTCACAATCAGCTTTTAAAAGGATTTCCCTCGCTATGCGAGGGTTTTTTTGTCTAAAATCCCAAATCAATCAAAAGCGAAAACAATAATTTCATTTTTTACCGTTTTCGATCACTTCCAATATTTTCATCGTTAAGTTAATCTTTGCATCGTTCGGAAACAAGCGAACAAAAATAAAACCGCCCATTTCTGAGCGGCTTTATTCACAAGGTATGACCAGACCATTTAATGGTATGACCGTGTTGAAGCGGCGACCAAACCGCTGCAACGCCGTCATAGTATCACAAAAGATAAGTGAGTAAACATGACTATTGACGAAGCAAAAATGACTGGCGAAGGAACTGCCAAAAAAGACCCTCAAATGGAACGTGTGACTAACTTCCCTGAGTTTATCGAGCGTGTAGAGGCTGGCTCGATTGCTAACGTTCTTGGTTTAGCCACATCCAACGTGGCGCTAGCCGTATCTAACTCCGGTAAAGCTGGCGAGATCATCTTAAAGCTAAAACTTTCACCAGCATCTAAAACCGACCCGTCGATTATGAATGTAACCACGGCGATCACGGTTAAAGAACCGAAAGTAAATTACGGCTCGAAAGTCGAAGACTTCAAATATGAAACCGTGGCGTTTGCTGGCTTCGGTGGCAAGTTGAGTTATGACCGCCCAGCCGTTGGCGTCCACAACCAGCTAGAAATTCCGGCTGGCATTAGCAAACTAAGCGTTGGTAAATACTAAGGAGTAAAGAAGAATGTCATTTACTAAAGAATCAATTCAAGAACTTGTAAATAAGGGTAGCGTTCCTGAATTTATTAAAGCCATTGAAGCTAAAAATACGCTTTCCCAACTGATTCTAGTGCCTGACAACTGTTCCCTAAAAGATTTGGAACAGTACCAAGAACACCGCAATAACTTGCGTGGCGAGTTTAATACAATCTCGATCACTGAGTTTGCGAAGTATGCAAAAGACCACCAGCTAGAAGGCTCAAAGACTTTTATTGATGCTGATTCAATGAAAGCTAAAACAATCTTTGACGTTGGTACTAACGACAAAGCTGGTCATCAACTTCACAAGGCTTCAGTATCACTAAAACGCACTGCACCATTTAAAGCGCTGCTAAACATCGACGGCGAACGCATGGAACAACGCGATATGGCTGAGTTCTTGGAAGATTGGAAAGACTACATTTCTGCGTTTGACTCAAACGGCGAACAAATTGAAATGTTCAAAGCGATTGCGGCTGTTCGTGAACTTGATTTTGAACACACTCGCGGCTCAAACCGACAAGTTAGTGATTTCTCTCAATCACAAAGCGAATACGAACGTATTGCGACTAAAACTCGTGAAGATCTTGTGCTACCTGCGGCATTTGTATTCACTTGCGAACCATACTCTGGTTTAGGTGATTTCCGCTTTGAGTTGCGCCTATCAATAATTCGAAATGAGCTTTTAACCCTACGCATTAAACGCATGGAAGAGATTCAAGAGCAAATGGCTGAGAAGTTCCTTGAAGTCGTTAAAGAAGAGTTCGCAAACCAATCGGTAGCAATGCCGACTTACATCGGTACTTACTAATGAGTAATGGTTCCCTCACTCACGAGGGAACAAATCAGATAAGTTGTATTCACAAGGTAGACCAATGACCAACCAAACCCAACCTGTAGACGTTGCTGTTAATCACCTTCTAAACATGGTTCAAAACCAACTTGGTAACGTCCTTTCTCTTGTTGAAACCCAAGCACAATTAGTTTCTGAATCTCTAAACTACGAAACCGATCAGTACAACGAACTAATTGATCGAATTGAAAAGGCTGAGTCTGAACGCGACACGCTTGAACTGAAAGTTATTGAGCTGACCAAAGAGAACGAAGCAATTGAACTAGACCACCTAGACAAGCTCAACAAACTACGCAGCGAATTTAACTTACTAAAAGCAAGAACGGCTGATCTTCCTGCACTAAGAGAAGAAGTTAAGCGTTACCGTGAAATGAATCCAGACGCTTTAAAGCAACGCCTAGCTAAATCACGCGCAACTGCTGACGAGCGCTTAAACACAATCAACCGTTTAAAGAAAGAATCAAGCGACTACCGCAAAGAAAATATTCGCTTGAAAAAAGAAGTTACTCAACTAAGCGAAGCGGCATTAGAAGCAACGCACCTATGCGAAGAGTACAAAGCTCGATTGCATTTCATTGATGGTGACGTAGAAAAGCCATACGTTGGCAAAGACGGTTTAGAGCTATTTATCTACCGTTATGGCTACCCTCTTGCGTTCAAGCCGTTGGTTAAAAATCTAAGCGTAATTCGTGACTTAAACTTCCATATTGAATTGCGTTCCAATTGGGCTGTTTGTTGTGTGGTAAGTGTTTCTGACTGGCTTATCCCATTAATCCCAACAGTTCACGAGTTTGAAGGCCGTATTCCTACAGAGCTATATACAGACCTTCAAGAAATTTACACGAACGCTGCTGAAGTTAGCCACCAGCATCTAATTGCGCGTGTGGAACACTTTAAAGAAGTCACACTTGAATCTGTTTACGACGGTGCAATCACCGAACGAGAATTAAAGCTTCTGAACGATGCAAATTATTTCTCTGTTTACAGCGTAATGCACCCAACCGATGAACAAATAGCAAAATCAGTTAAGGGCATTAGCGAAGCAAGTGCGTCAAAAATCCGAGCAGCAATTGACGAAAAGATCGTTCAACCTTGGGAACGCGAGAACTGGACGAAAGAGCAAGTAAACGAGGTTCGTCGCAAGTGAAATACGATGTGATTTATGCCGATCCACCTTGGCAATTCAGCTCAAAAAGAACTGGCGGTTCAATGAAAAGCGGCGCTTCACAAAAGTATCCAACAATGACGATAGACGACTTAAAGAAAATGCCAGTTGGTGAACTGGCATCTGATAACTGTTATCTGATCATGTGGTACGTGAACGCCATGCCTAAAGAGGCCTGTGATCTTGCTGAAGCGTGGGGATTTACCGTTAAAAACATAAATGGATTGGTTTGGGGAAAAGAGACTGTTAACGGCTTGCCTTTCTTTGGTCTTGGTTACCACACAAGAGCTGGAACAGAATCGGCACTAATCGCGGTTAAAGGTAGGCCAAAACCAGCAAGTCGCTCCGTTCGCTCTTTCTTTACGGCACCAGTTGGCGAACATAGTGCCAAGCCACAAGAAGGCCGCAGCAAAGTAGAAAAAATCGCTGGACGGTTCGCTAGAAAGCTTGAGCTTTTCCATCGAGGCGAACCAAGAAATGGTTGGGATGTATTCGGCAACCAATCGGCACCAAGTTTAATTTTAGATGAGGTTGGATTCAGAAAACCATACTTAGCGGAAATTCAGCTTCAATATGAGGAATTAGAAAAGTGGAAGAAAAACTAATTAGTATTGAGCAGTTGCTTGTTAGATATCGCCCTTTTGCAATGCGCGATGGTGAGAACTTCACAAAGCGCGGCCTATACAACTGGCGTAAAACAAAAGGCTTCCCTGAACCTGTTATCTCATCGCCACGACTCATTTGGAAAACTAAAGATGTTCTCAAGTGGGAAAGTGATCAGGGTTACGACTTTTTGTAGGTGTTGTTGAAGGGCGTTATTTATGGAGGTCGATTAGAGAAAAACTTGACAACATATAGAAGTGAGCATGCCTTTCTGTAATGCTTGAAAGGCTATCATGGATGGGGTGCAGAACATGAGCAATCAATGATGCCCAATTTAGAGTTAGTCTAAACGCAATCTGTCAGTTTCTTTTCCAAGATGGACTATATCTGACAGATCTCTCTAAATCCGTCCTATCCTCAAAGCAATTCAGAACAAAAAATTCTTGCTCACTTCGCTCTTTATCATATTACATACCAAAAGTTATTCGAAAAAGTGTGGGGAACAACATATTTGAAGTTATCGGGGATGATGAAACCCAACCGCTGTTAACTTTCATTAGCCGATTGATTACACATTGATCAGGTATTAAAAAGGTTGCACACCCAATGGGTAAAAGGATACTTTTAGTGGTTAATTAATGTTTATAAATTTTTGAGGTTTGCTCATTTGGAAAAAGTTACAATTGCCATATCTGGTGTGTTAGTTGGGTTCCTTGTAAATCGAGTTTATGATTGGGTTTCATACATGCTTTGGCAAACTAAAATTCGTTCCAGCTTAGTTGAAGAGTTAACACTGGTTCATGATGACATTTTATTTGTTAAGTCAATCATCAAAACAAAAATTGAAGGTTCAGAAAGCATCGGGGCGGGTAGCTACCCAAGAAAGATAAGTTATCCAATATATGAGAAGTATTATGCCGATGTTTGCCTTAATTTTAACAATTCACAGCGTTCTTCTTTCCAGCAAATATATACCGGAATAGAAGAGTTAAATAGTTTTATCGTGGAGCTATATACAGAGTGCTCAAACGACGATTATTGTAGTAGTAATGGTACTCATCAACGTTTAGCTGGAAGTTACTCTACAGCAAATGACATATTGTTTTTAATCAAAAATCATGTTGAGCACCCAAGATTTCCACTAATTGGTGACCAAGTTAATGCTGAGCTGAAACTAAATAGAGAAAAAACAGACAGTTACCTTAGAAAGTATGGTTTTAAGTTCAACTAATGTTTATAGCAAAGTGCGACAGTTTCAATGATCGTTAGCGTTTTAAATGCAATAACTTAGATTTATTATTAGCGCAGATTACTACTTAACACATGTTATACAATCGGAGGTATTCGTTTGAAAGTTGGTATTGAGACACTTTACGAATTACATGAAAAATTAAAATTTGAACGGCAACGAGTTAGTCAAAGTTATCACCCTTACGATTTCTTCAACTTTGTGGTCACCGCATGGCACTTGCACCACGACTGGATTAATAACGATAAAGAAAATCGACCTAACCTGATTCACAAAAAAGTTCAACAGGCACCACCGCAAATGAAGGAACTAGTTCATGTCATGAAGGATCTCGCTAATGGTTCGAAGCATTTTCGATTGAACAAACGTAGTGATGAAGAAAAAGTTGTCACAGAAATACATAAACCAGAAATTAGGGATCATTTTACTTACGTGTTTGGTCCTCAGCCAGGAATTTCAGTAGCAAACGCATATTACACTATTGGAGAGTTGGTCGACATTCTTGATGAGTATTTTGAGTGGTTGTTTGATGATCTTGTTCCAGCCGATAGCTTTCCTGAAAAATTGCAAAAAAAACTTATGGCTAGAGTGATCTAAAAACTTCATACAAATTGATATAGCACATTGGAATATCATTTTGTATATTACATGGTTGATCTGGATATGCTGATTCTTAAGTATTTATTTTATAGCAGAAGTATCAAACCTTAGAAAATTAGCTAGTAGAGCTGAGAGACAACACATGAATAAAAAGCTATTAATTTTAGTGTCACTTATTCCGGCATTTAATTCGCTAGCCGAATGGAAGACATCTAGCAACATTGATCCAATGACTAATGAACAAACGTATTTTGCTCGGTCTCAAAATGTTAAAAGTATAGAGCCCATGCCTGCTCCGTACTCTGATACCAAGTCATGGGTTAGTGTCGGTTGCAATAATACTGGCTCTATATGGGTGAATTTTGGTTTTACAAAGGCACCCAACATGACAGATGACACTACAAAAAACGGTTTTTCTTCTGCAAACAGACGGGTTAAGTGGGATGAGGAAATCGAATTGGTATATATGACTCAAAAATGGGGTTCAAATTTCATCTACATTGCAGAGTCAGAAATAAACAAGATAAGCAAACTAATGAGCAGCTCATCAATCACATTAGACTTATCTTCTTGGTATGGTTCTCCAAATACTTATTTTAAGTACAGTTTGTCAGGTTCTAGTCGAGCCATCGAAAATATTCTAAATAAGTGTGGAATTTCGTTCAAAAAAAGTGCGTGTCAGAACATTGAAAATGAATTAGTAAAGTACAACATCTTTCGGGGGACATATGGACGAAAAGAAGAAATCAATTCATTGTTCGAGCAAGGGAAAATAAATAATACTGATTTTGCAAGGCTACATAAAGTAAATCAGGCTTGTATTGATGAAGTGGAAGCTAAAAATAATTAACAGTTTATATAGTTTTTCAGGCATCGGACTTTAGCAAAATCGTTTAAAACACTGTCCAAAAGCGATCAGTGTTTTCGTCGATTAGTACAAGTAAAGATACCGACCGCCTAAGAGAGTCAACACGCGACAAACTAGCTAAAGCGCTCGATATCAAATCTCATCAACTTTCTACTTTATAGTTAACTACGGCATTGTGATAAATTTTCATGGCGTCTAGTTGCTGACTCAAATACTGGCCTTTATTGTAGGTTTTCATTTCACCAGCCATTTCATGACCCAACATCTTTTCAGCGATGTAAGGCTCAATTTTCAAATCACCGAAGTGTGTGGCTAAGGTATGTCTAAATACGTGTGGCGACCAGCTTGGCAACGCTAACGCCGCTTGCAGCGGTCTAAAACGACTTTGAAAGCCTTGCACTCCTAACTCCCTACCCCTGTTCGAGATAATCAAGTTCTCAGAGCTTGGATGAAGGTCGTATAAAAACTCAAAGTAACCAATCAAGAAATCTGGAATTGGACGAACGATCAAACGCCCGTTCTTGCTGTTTTCTGGTGGCACTTTCCAAGTTCTACCTTTCAGGTCGATGTTAACTTTCTTGGCCGTTCTCAGTTCTCCGCTACGTGCTCCGGTAAACATGAGAATCAAACAAGCTGCCGCAAACTCAAGAGGATATTCACCAGAACGGCAATAGTCGTAAATCTGCTTGAGTTCTTTGAATGATAAAACCCTATCCCTTGGCTTCGACGGTGTACCAACAAAACGGCTTTGAATATTGATCAGTTTGTTCTCTTCAATAATGTCTACAGCCATTAGGTATTTGGCACACTGCTTTAATTCTGTCAGCAAGCGAACTGGAACAGTTTTACCTTCAATAGTCTTAATCACGTTGATCCAATCAACGGTTTTCATCTGCTCCCATTCATTAGAGCCAATCTTGCTAATTATGTGTGTATATAGCGCGTTGATAATTAGCTTTGGATATTTGCGTCTTGGGATCAATTCTTCATTAATCCAAAACTCAATACACTCTTGAACGGTTGCGATTTTCTTTTTGGCTTTGTTGTTTCGCGGATCTAAACCTTGCTCAAGCATCTTTTTAGCTTCTCGGTGAATATCCCTAGCTTCTTTTAAAGAAACTTGAGGATAAGTGCCGATTGTTAAGATTGCTTGTTTCCCCTGCCAGCGGAAGCGATAGCAAAAGCTAATTTTTCCGCTCTTATAGAAGCGCGCAAGTAGGCCGCCGCCGTCGGCTAAATCTTGGTGTGGTTTGTCTGTTGGAAAGTTATTTTTGGACTTTAAAGCCCGTTCGGTGATGGTCATAGTCTACCCTGTCATATACACAATATATACACACATTACGTTGCTTCAGGCATTTTTCCCATGTCACACCAGGAAACACCATGAAGCTCGCAGCCCCCGTATTTATTGGCTTTACATGATAAACGATGTAGATTCTGGAAGCTATTAGAAAGCCGATGAAACTAAAACATATTCCCTTTATATAATTCTGTTTTCATCTTGATTCTCAGGCTTTAAAAAGACAGGCAATACTAAGGAATTCGCTGCCAAGAGACAAGCGTTACCCCATACAAGCGTAGCAAAAACTTCCGCTAGTTCCCGGCCTCTTTGCTATCACTCACACCAAAGCGCCGTATTTCTGTCACGCGCCAAACATTTGATTACACAGCACTCACATCACAATTACATATCCCCAACATGTGTGGGGTCACAATCATTCATTTCGTTGTTCGCAGTGCGCATTTGTGCACATTAATATTGTGCAGTTCGTTCCAATTACACTTATAAATTTATGCGCTCAACTATCACTTTTAAGCTCTTACTGGCGTTAATTGCTGTCTTCAGCTGCGTTCTAGCTGCCTCTACGGCTTACCAATACCATCAACAAAAAACCTTAATCAATGATGTTCTTAGTGAACAACTCCATGATAAGGCTAGTAATTATTTCGACAGCCTAAATATGATGATGCTTACGGGCACCATGTCGCAAAAAGAAACCTTACGTCAAAAGGCCCTGGCCCAAGAAGGCATTGAAGCAGTTCGCGTGTTGCGAGCTGACGCTGTGACCAAACTTTACGGACCTGGGCAACAAAACCAGCAGCCTGTCGATGATATTGATCAACGAGCGTTGAATGGTGAACTGGTGATTGAACCAATCTCAGCCGATTGGGGCAAAGGGTTAGTAGTCGCGCTACCAATGAAATCGAGCGAAAATTACCGTGGCACCAACTGCGTTTCTTGCCACGTTGCACCAGCAGGAGAAGTGTTGGGCGCGATTCGCTTGGAATACAACATGAATCATGTCAATTCAATGATCAGTAAACAGGCAATGTTTGCGATGGGAATAATGGCCGTAATCGCATTTGTGGGCTTCATCATAACGATGAGTTTGATTCAAAAAATCATTGTACGACCAATTCAAAGAACGTCGAAATTCATGTCGAATGTGAGCCATAGCAAAGATCTATCTCAACGACTTATGCATCACCAACAGGATGAAGTGGGCCAACTTTCTACAGCAATCAATTCATTCATGGATACGGTCTCCGAAAGCTTAGAACGTGTGCAAGACACCTCTCACTCACTTGCCGACTCCGCGAGTAAACTAACTGCTGTCGCGCAGTCCACAGATAAAGCGGCCAATAACCAACAGCTAGAGACCAACGAAGTACAAAGTAATATCACCGATATGTTGCAGCAACAAACTGCGGTTGAGGACTCGACTAACAACGCTACTGTTTTGGTCAATCACACCGTTGATGTCGCCACTCATAGTGCAAGCCAAGCACACAACGTCAGTGAAGACATCAAACAACTAGTAAGTAACATTGATACCGTACGGGAAAAAATCAGCTCTCTAAATCAAAGAACCGAAGAAGTGTCGTCCATTCTTGTGGTTATTAAGGGTATTGCAGAACAAACCAATCTGCTCGCGTTGAATGCTGCTATCGAAGCCGCCCGTGCCGGAGAGCAAGGACGCGGTTTTGCGGTCGTCGCGGAAGAAGTGCGTAACCTGGCTTCTAGGACGGCTGAAGCCACTGGTAATATTGAACATATCATTTCTCAATTCCAGCAAGGAAGTGAAGAGTCATTAACTTCTGTTGATACCGTCTGCCAGTTTGCTCATCAACGCTCTGTCGATGTCGAGGCACTATCAGCCACAATGCATAACGTTGTTGACGAAATGCGCCAAGTGCTCAGACATGCAGAAGATATCCAAAACCAGACGCAAACCACATCTGATGTAAGTCAGCATATTCAATCTAAAATAGATGTGATCACACTGCATGCTAACGACACATCGCAATCGGCATCGCACACGCGTGATATTAGTGTTGATTTAGAGCATCTATCCGAACGTTTAGAGCAATTACTAAACCAATTCACACTTTCATAGCACAAAAGAATGAATAAATAGAGAGATTCTCCCCATCAAAACGAATATAAAGGTTGATGCGAGCGAATTGACAGGTAATATGTCTCGTTGAATCTGTAAAATGCTACCCAACTCAGCGCTTAGCTTGTTTTTTGAACAAAAATGTTATCAGACAAGTAGTTTAAGTAAGCGTTGAGTTGAATTTTTACCTCAATGGAGAATATTGAAAACATGACTTACGCGCCTGTATCAGACGTATTGAAAGGTCAGCTAGCAGTAGACAGCGAAGTGACTGTTCGTGGCTGGATCCGTTCACGTCGTGATTCCAAAGCTGGAATCTCTTTCCTTGCCATATATGACGGCTCTTGTTTCGACCCGATTCAGGCCGTGGTCCCAAATAATCTTAATAATTACGAAGACGAAGTATTAAAGCTAACGACTGGCTGCTCTGTTGAAGTAACTGGTAAGATTGTTGAATCTCCTGCAAAGGGTCAAGACTTCGAACTTGCTGCCACTGACGTTAAAGTGGTTGGTTGGGTTGAAGATGCTGAAACTTACCCAATGGCAAAAACTCGTCACTCAATCGAGTACCTACGTGAAGTTGCGCACCTACGTCCGCGCACAAACGTAATCGGTGCAGTAGCACGTGTACGTAACTGCCTATCTCAAGCAATCCACCGCTTCTACCACGAGCAAGGTTACTTCTGGGTATCTGCGCCGTTGATCACGGCTTCAGATGCTGAAGGCGCTGGTGAAATGTTCCGCGTATCTACGCTAGACATGGAAAACCTTCCTCGCACTGACGCTGGTAAAGTGGACTACAACGAAGACTTCTTCGGTAAAGAGACGTTCCTAACCGTATCTGGTCAGCTAAACGCAGAAGCTTACGCTTGTGCGCTAAGCAAAGTTTACACTTTCGGCCCTACTTTCCGAGCTGAAAACTCAAACACAAGCCGCCACCTAGCAGAATTCTGGATGGTTGAGCCTGAAGTTGCGTTCGCAGAACTGGATGATGTAGCGAAACTGGCTGAAGACATGCTCAAGTACGTGTTTAAAGCAGTGCTTGCAGAGTGTCGCGATGACCTTGAGTTCTTCGCTCAACGCATCGACAAAGAAGCAATCACTCGTCTAGAGCAGTTCGTTTCTTCTGACTTCGCGCAAGTTGACTACACTGACGCAATCCAGATCCTTCTTGATTCAGGTCGTGAGTTCGAATTCCCAGTTGAATGGGGTATCGATATGTCTTCTGAGCACGAGCGTTTCCTTGCTGAAGAACACTTCAAAGCACCTGTAATCGTTAAGAACTACCCGAAAGACATTAAAGCATTCTACATGCGTGCTAACGATGACGGTAAAACAGTTGCAGCGATGGACGTTCTAGCACCGGGCATCGGCGAAATCATCGGTGGTTCTCAGCGTGAAGAGCGCCTAGACATTCTAGATGCGCGTATGCGTGAAGTGGGTATCGATCCTGAACATATGAGCTGGTACCGCGACCTACGTAAATACGGTACAGTGCCACACGCAGGCTTCGGTCTAGGCTTCGAGCGCCTAGTATCTTACGTAACTGGTATGGGCAACGTTCGTGACGTGATCCCATTCCCACGTACTCCTCGCTCTGCGAACTTCTAATCACTTTTTAGTGATATTGAATTAAAAAGACCTCCCATGTGGAGGTCTTTTATTTTGTACGAATGATTTTCTAGCAACCGATGTATACACTCTAGTTGTTATTTTCGTCGTCATCCTCATCTGCTCGCGCTGCGTATTTTACTCCAACCACACACAAGCCAAACATCACAAATGGGATAACGGCAGCAGTGTATTCCGTCCAAACCATATGAGAGAAAGATTTCGCCAATATCAAGTGTGCAAACACCAACAAAAATGCGCTAAAAATAGCAACACCCATCAACCTAAGTTCATGCTTTACCAACTGCTTTTTCATTACGGCTCCTAACCTAAATGGTTGTCTGCCCATGATTGAAACACAGCTTCGGTATCGTCCACTGATACAGTTTGAGCAAAAAACAGGTAAACAGTTGGCTAATGAAGTAATTCTCCGACCGTCTTCACGGCTTGTTCTAATTCATCATTTACAAGTAACGATGTATTAAGCCTCAGGTAGTTCTCATAATTTGGAGCGATAGAAAACAACTGACCAAATGCTACAGTGATGTTCGCTTCCAATAACTTCTGATAAATCGCTTTTCCGCACTTTGTTTTCGGCAGTTCTATCCAAAGAAAATAGCCGCCTTCCGGTTCCGTGTAACGAATCGATTGGGGAAAGTACTTATCAACCAGTTCAATAAACGCCAATTGCCGCTGCTCAAGATTCTTTCGCAGTTTTCTAAGATGGCTATCATAACTATCGTTTTGCAAGTAATGCGCGATACCCTGCTGGATTGGTGCACTGCCTGACAACGTCGAGATAAGTTGCAGCTTTTGAAGTTGCTCATTGAAGCGTTTGTTTACCACCCAGCCCAGCCTATAGCCAGGGCAAAGGCTTTTTGAAAATGATCCACAATGCAACACGCGCTCTTGTGTATCAAAAGCTTTAAGTGAGCTTGGCTTTTTTTCAGAAAAATAAAGCTCTGAATACACATCATCTTCGATCAAGTACACATCGTATTTGTCAGCCAGTTCGACGATACGTTGCTTCTGCCCGTCACTTAATAAGGTTCCTGTTGGATTGTGAAAGTTAGTCATTAACCAACATGCGCGAACATCATTGCCGGCAAAAGTCGCTTCAATTTGATCCACTGAATGTCCAGTTAACGGATCCACCGTTATTTCTATCGCCTTTAGACCTAAACGTTCAATCGCTTGAAGTGCGCCATAAAACGTCGGTGATTCAACTACAACAGTATCTCCAGGCTGGGTCACGGCCTGAAGGCTCAAATTCAATGCTTCTAATGCGCCAGAAGTAACGACAATATCATCATGGGTAAACACCATACCTTGTTGGATGTACCGTTGAGCAATCAAACGGCGTAGAGACTCACAGCCCGGCGGCAAGTTATCCAATAACGTCTCTGCCCCCATCTTCCTGCCTGAGCTGGCTAGGTTGCGGTTTAGCGCTTCTAATGGGAACAATGCAGGGTCTGGAAACGCGGAGCCAAACTTCACCGCATTCGGTGAGGCCTGATTTTTGAGGTAGTCGTAAAGTTCATCGTTGATGCTGGAGCGATAAACGGAAGTGGCTGGAGAACTCGGTTCGAAGCGGTCCAACTCCGCAGTCACAAAGTATCCAGACTGAGGTTTCGCTGCGACCCAACCTTGTGCTTCGAGCAGCTGATAAGCTTGTAATACCGTACCTGCGCTGACAGAATGGTTTCGGCTTGTTACACGCACTGATGGCAGCTTTTCCCCTGCTCTCCATGTATTTTGCTGAATCTGCGTTTTGAACAGCTCAGCCAGTTGACGGTATCGGTTCATGTTTCCCTCATTTCACTTACAGCCGCACCATAGCATACTTCGCGCCAGCATTCTGATATGGGAGTATTCAATTTAGCAACGTAATTTATCAAGCTTATAATAGATATTTCAGCCACGAAGTGAGCGTTTATATCCCATACTTTGACTGTTACACACATATTGCCTTACATCTTTGCAATACCTAAAAGCCAAGGTTTTACGTTGGACTGAGTGCGTTAAACTCACTTCGAGCTACGGTCTTTAAATCAGGAGGAAGCGATGAAAGTTTTTACAATGGACGATCTCTCGTATCGCGGAAAACATAAAGGTGTACATAGTTGGGACCATCCTGGCAGTACCACCCCTTATTATTGGCATCCTGATTGGCTGCATATCGCTGAAGATGCTTTGGGTGAACACAAAAAGGCTGACCTTGAAGTCCCTGATGGAGAAACAGCGACAGAAGAGCATGCAAAAGCGGCGATTCTCAAACACTTGAATGACGAGTAGTTTAGGCTCTATCACCGTTCAAGAATAGCATTAGGTAGGCGAATCCATCGTTGTATGCTTTAAACACAAATAAAGCTAAAACCTGCCAAATAGTAAATTCTTCTGAATGAGAAGTACGCATCTTCTATAGCGTTCAAAGGGCAAAATAAGTCGATTGTTATCACATTAATTTTCATTACATCTGTTACATTTAAATAGTAATGGTGATGCACACCTCAACTCATGGATTATGAGAGAAAACAATAATGGCGAAATACAACGAAGAAGATATTAAATACAAAGGTGAATCCAACGGCGTACATTCTTGGAGCTCTCCTTCCGGCCAACCTTATTACTGGCACCCAGATTGGCTACACGTTGCGGAAGATGCGACGGGTACGCATCCGAAGCAAAAACTTGAAGTTGAAAAGACAGAAGTACCAACCGAAAAGCACGCATTAAAAGCGATCTTAAAGCATATGAACGACTGGGCGACTGAAAAACTTTCTTCTAACCCTGACATCGAAACCAATGCGGTTGAGTCGGAAATCAATCTGAAGAAATAACCCCAACCGATATCCATACTCTAACAGTAAACGCTCCACCTTTGGTGGGGCGTTTTTGTCTCAACAAATCCTCACTAGGCAATTATAAACGTGTTAACGCAAAGCACTGAATTGAAACGATTGGGATGTGTGCAAAACTTCTCCAACCATGGCATAAATGCCCTTCAAACTCTGTGCCTACCAAACGTTTTCATGGCAAAAACTTTAGTTATGTTAGAATTCTGTTTCAAATCGCAACTTTTTTAGGTTTTCTTTTCAGTAACGGTTGTAACCAATATTGCTGAAAGGTATAAATGTTAGCACACCCCTTCGATTAACATGGATGAAGATTATGTTTGAAAAAGTAGTTGCCGCTCCGGCTGACCCTATTCTTGGCCTTACTGAAGAGTTTAAAAAAGATGCTCGCGCAGACAAAATTAACCTTGGCGTAGGTATTTACAAAAACGAGCAAGGCGAAACTCCCGTTCTTGCGACAGTAAAGAAAGCTGAAGCAGCACTTGTTGAAACTGAAAAAACCAAATCTTACCTAACCATCGAAGGCACAGCAGAGTACGGTATTGCAGTGCAAAAACTGCTTTTCGGCTCTGATGCAGAAATTGTAAACGAAAAACGCGCTAAAACAGCTCAAGCTCCGGGTGGTACTGGTGCACTACGTGTTGCCGGCGAGTTCATTAAACGTCAACTAGGCGATGTAAAGATCTGGATCAGCAACCCAACATGGGCGAACCACAACGGCGTATTTACTGCTGCTGGTATCGAAACGGCACAATACAGCTACTACAATGCTGAAACAAAAGACAAAGACTTCGATGCGATGCTAAATGATCTGCAATCTGCATCTGAAGGCGACATCGTGCTTCTACACGGCTGCTGTCACAACCCTACAGGGATCGATCCTACGGCTGAAGAATGGGAAACATTGGCGAAACTTGTCGCAGAGAAGAAATTGCTTCCTCTGTTCGACTTCGCCTACCAAGGCTTTGCTAAAGGTGTGGAAGAAGATGCTGCAGGTCTTCGTACTTTTGCTAAGTACAACAAAGAAATCCTAGTCGCGAGCTCTTTCTCGAAAAACTTTGGCCTATACAATGAACGCGTAGGTGCCTTCACGTTAGTAGCTGAGTCAGAAGAAGTCGCAACAACCGCATTTTCTCAAGTTAAAGCCATTATTCGCTCTATCTACTCTAACCCACCTGCACACGGCAGTGCTGTCGTGACTCACATTCTTGGCAACGCCGAAATGCGTGCGGAATGGGAAGCTGAAGTAGCAGAAATGCGTGACCGTATTCAAGAAATGCGTGAACTATTTGTAGCGACACTAAAAGCAGAAGGTGTGGACGCAGACTTTAGTTTCATCGAACGTCAAAATGGTATGTTCTCTTTCTCTGGTCTTTCTAAAGAGCAAGTTAACCGCCTTAAAGAAGAGTTCGGTATTTACATTGTCGGTTCTGGCCGAATCAGTGTTGCTGGTATGACGAAGTCAAATATGGGCCCTCTGTGTAAAGGCATTGCAGCGGTTTTATAATCGACTGTCGCATACTTTGTTAAAAGGAAAGGTCAGCATAAGCTGACCTTTTTTGTTTTAACTTAACGCCAAAAACGAACCCGTCCGATCTAGTAGACAAACTTCAAACTCAGCCCAACTTCATTGACGTAATCTGAGCTTTCACCGCTGTAATCAGTATCTCTAAACTGATAAAAAAGACCAGTGCCGATGACTTTATGCCATTGGTAGTTAAGACCGATCTTAAAATTGTTCTCATCAACGATATCACTGCGGTTCAACTCCACTTCAGCTGTCGCAATAAGCTTTTCACTGAGCAAGTAATTCACCCCAACAGTTACAGCTTGAATCAATTCGCTATCGGAAGACAACGTATTATCCGTTTTGTCGTCCGTCGCTTTCGCTTTGATTGCGCCTATTCCATATATCCCGTAGATATCGAATTGCTCTGTAACTCCATAACGGTAACCACCACCAAACAAAAGGCGGTCAATGCGAAGAGTAAAATCATCCGGATGGAAAAACTGCGCTGAGTAATCAACATTAAACAACCAATTCTCAGTAAACAAATAGTTACCACCGAGTCCCACTGTGGTCGTATTAGAGTTATCTAACCATTCTTCGTTTGTCGTTCCGGCACCAACATCCAAATGAATGTGTTCGTACCCAAATTTTTCTGCTTGGTCCATGACCACTGCGCTTGATATCGCCGGCAAAGCAGCTAAAGAAACAAGCAATAAATTTCTCACCATTCGACTTCCTTTCATGAGAATTATCTAAACACTGTATTCCATCGCCTGAGCTACTTGGCTCAAGAAGAATAGCTTAATCTAAAGACGTGATAACGATCTGAAACAGCCAAAGATCTAATCAGTCATCACGAAGAAAACATATCGGCGACGTCTTTTTCAATTGAGGTGACCATATAGTAGTAAAAATGAAGCTCCCTTATCGTGCGATATGTCAGAATCTTATGACTGAGC
Organism: Vibrio sp. OPT41; assembly: GCF_015163595.1. Classification (NCBI taxonomy): domain Bacteria; kingdom Pseudomonadati; phylum Pseudomonadota; class Gammaproteobacteria; order Vibrionales; family Vibrionaceae; genus Vibrio; species Vibrio sp. OPT41. The sequence continues at coordinate 110,956 of NZ_JADDYH010000072.1, forward strand.
ACGAAAATCGCGGTTCAGATAAGACTCTGTTTTAAAACTAAGTTAAGATTACTTTATTATTTGCGAACTAAAAGGCGCCTTCGATGGATGCAGAACTTCTCGAGATTTACAACTTTCTCGCCAAGTATCCCCCGTTCAATGAACTCCCTGAAGAAACACTAAACAAGGTGACAGAGAGTATCGAAATCTCGTACTACCGAGAAGATACCCCCATCATCCATTTTGGAGACTATATCCAAGATTTATACGTGGTGCGAAGCGGTGTTGTTGAAGTTTATCGACGCAAAGGTGAGCTGTATAATCGCCTTGACGAAGGTGACCTATTTGGCCAGATGGGCATGCTCACCAATAACAAAGTCCGCTTTCCGGTAAAAGCCATTGAGGATACCCTGCTCTACTGTATTCCTGGTGACATTTTCCAAGAAATTTACGATAACTTTGATTCCTTTGCGGATTTTGTTGAAGTTGAAAATAGCGCTCGTTTACGCCAAGCCATTTCAGAAAACAAAGACGCCAATGACCTGACGACGTCGAAAGTGAAAACCTTGCTGACTGGCGATGCTCATACGATTGATCGTGGTCAGACAATCCAGCAAGCCGCGCAGCAAATGGCGAATGAGAACGTATCGGCTTTACTTATCGTCGACCCAGATTTCGTTCGTGACGAAGACGATCCACAGTCCCCAGTACTTGGTATCATTACCGACCGTGACTTGTGTACCCGTGTGTTAGCTGAAGGTTTGTCCCCACAGGACGATGTGTCCAGTGTGATGACCACGGAGGTCATGTCTCTTGACCACAACGCTTACATCTATGAAGCAATGTTAACGATGCTGCGTTACAACGTACATCACCTACCAGTGGTAAAAAACCAATTACCAATCGGTATTATCGAAACCACCGACATTGTTCGTTATGAATCTCAGAATTCGTTGTTGTTGGTGAGTAGTATTTTCCAACAACAGACTATCGAAGATTTAGCCGTTGTTGCCGAAGAAGTGAAAAGCAGCTTCGTGCGTCTGGTCAATGAAGATGCCAACTCTCACATGGTGGGTAGCGCGATGTCGGTCATTGGCCGAAGCTTCAAACAGCGTCTGCTAGAAATGGCAGAAGAAGAGCTTGGTCCACCGCCAATTCCTTATTGTTTCCTTGCACTTGGCTCAATGGGGCGAGATGAGCAACTGTTGGTGACTGACCAAGATAACGCCATCATTCTAGATGAAACTTATCAAGAAGAGAAACATGGTAAATACTTCGAAGCCCTAGCAAAATACGTCAGCGATGGGTTAGATGCCTGTGGCTACAAATATTGCACAGGCGATATTATGGCAACCAACCCACTGTGGCGCATGACTCGTTCAGAGTGGGAAGAGTGTTTTGCTGACTGGATTGATAACCCGAACCCGAAAGCACTACTCAACGCCTCCATCTTTTTCGACTTGGATGGCGTCTATGGCCGCTTAAAATGGGCAGAACAGTTAACTAGCTTTATTGTTCGTCGCGCTCGAAAGAACAACCGCTTCTTAGCGTGTTTGGCTCGTAACGCACTAAACAGAACACCACCTCTAGGCTTCTTTAAAGACTTCGTGATGGAAAAAGATGGCAGACACAACAACTCCATCAACCTCAAACGTCGCGGTACTGCTCCTCTGGTCGACTTAATTCGCGTTCACTCTCTGGCGGTTGGTTCACGAGCACAGAACTCGTTTGAGCGTCTTGACGACATTATTGATGCTGGCATTTTGCCAAAAGGTCGAGCACAAGACTTAAAAGACGCGTTAGAGTTTATTTCCATGGTGCGTATTCGTCACCAAGCGACGGATGTGGAACTAGGCATTGATCCTGATAACAATATCGAACCGGAAAACCTCTCTGAGTTTGAACGTCGCAACCTAAAGGATGCATTCCAGATCCTAAGCAATGGTCAAAATTTCCTTAAGTTCCGCTACCAAGCGAACAAGAGCTTTAAGTGAGGTTTAGCATGATTAAAAAGCTCTTTCAGAAGCCAACCATTCAGTGGCCAACGAAGTTTGAACAAAAGCTGGAGATGGCGAAGGATGAGAATTTAATTGCGTTTTATAGCAACAAGCCGCCTGCTCCAGAAACACCGTTATCTGAGGTGGAGTTCGTGGCGTTAGATTTCGAAACGACGGGTTTGAATCCTGAAAAACATGACATCATTACTATTGGTTTAGTGCCGTTTAACCTGAAGCGAATTTTCCTACGTAACTCGCGTCATTGGAAGGTACGTCCACAGCGTGCACTCGATGAAGACTCAGTCATTATACACGGTATTACTCACAGCGAATTGATCGATGCACCTGACTTAGGCGATATCTTAAGCGAGCTGCTACCATGCTTAAGCGGGAAAATCATTGTTGTTCATTACCGTCGTATCGAGAGAGAGTTTCTGGATAAAGCGCTCAAAAGCCGTTTAGGGGAAGGTATTGAGTTTCCTGTTTTAGATACGCTGCACCTTGAAGAAACGATTCAACAGAAACGTTCAGGCTCTCTCTGGGAGCGTTTAAAAGGGAAAAAACCAGAATCGGTTCGGCTAGCGCAATCTCGACGCCGTTATGGGCTGCCAGACTATACGCCTCACCATGCATTAACCGATGCAATTGCTACCGCAGAGCTACTGCAAGCGCAAATCGCCCATCATTACAGTGAAGAGCAACCCATCAGTGAGTTCTGGCTGTAATATACTTCACGCTTAATAGCGATCAAAAAAGGAGCCTGATGGCTCCTTTTTTACTTAGGTTGAGACAAGATTACAGCTTAAAGCGTTGAATCTCTTGTTCAAGTTCGTGTGATAGCTCAGACAGGTGAGCAGCTTGTTCTGCTGCTTGATGAGCTTCGACTGACAGCTCGTTAGACACATCACGAATACCTTCAGTGTTACGAGTGATCTCAGTGGTTACCGATGCTTGCTCTTCTGCTGCTGAAGCAATCTGCGTTGCCATATCACTGATACGCTCAACAGCAGTGTGGATTTGCGTCAAGCTCGCTGCAGCCGCATTGGCATCATCAACACTGGTATCAGCTAGACGACGACTGTCACCCATAATACCGACCGCCTTGGCTGTTGTGCCTTGTAGCATCTCGATAGTTTCTTGAATCTCTTGCGTTGAAGCATGAGTACGTTGGCTCAATACGCGGACTTCATCTGCAACCACAGCAAAACCACGGCCTTGCTCACCTGCACGTGCCGCTTCGATCGCCGCGTTAAGTGCAAGTAGGTTCGTTTGCTCTGCAATGCCTTGAATCGTTGATAGAATCGTATTGATGCTATTTCCGTGCGCTTCTAGCTCTTGAATCACATCAGTAGCAACTTGAACTTCTTGCGCTAAGTTCTGAATAGAACCTTGCGTTTGAGTTACTTGGCTTGAACCGTGTGAACAAGCTTGAACCGCTTCTTCTGAGTTACTTGCCGTGCTATCAGCATTACCTGCAATTTCTTGTGTCGCTGCTGCCATTTCATTCACAGCCGTCGCCACCATGTTGATTTCATCTTGCTGGTAAGAGATACGCTGACTACGCTCCTCAGCTTGCTGTGCTGTCGTGCGTGCTTGCTCTGAAAGCGCAGAAGATACGTGGCTAAGCTTAGTAACCATTGTGTGCATGTTGCCAACAAAACGGTTGAAGTTTTCCGCCAGTTTACCTACTTCATCATCACTGCGTGGTTCTAGGCGTTGCGTTAAGTCACCTTCGCCAGATGCAATTTCTTCCAGTGCATTTGATACGCGGTTCAAGTCACGGAACAAGAAACCAACTAGCCAAGAAACTGCAAGAATAACCACAATCGTGATCGCCACAGCAGTGAACAATAGATCTCGTAGCAATACCGCATGACCTGCTTCTTCTGTTGCGCGATCCATTTCAATCGCAAACATCCAATGCGTACCAGGAACTTTATTGAAGTAGTAAAGCTTCTCTTTTCCTTTGATTACCGTATCTTCGATACGACCTTCATCGGCGGCGCGCTCAATTGCCTCTTCTGAAAAATCTTTTAGAACACTGGTGATAGGCTTAAGCGTCAAGCTTTTATCTGGATGCGCTAAGAAGGTGCCTTCATTCATGTCGATTAGCATCGCATGCGCGTTTTCACCTGCATCTAAGTTAATCACATCGCTGATAAGCTGATCGATCAGTACGTCCGCACCAACAACACCAACAAACTGACCATTTTTCATTACTGGCTCAGCAATGGTCACAAGTAGTGCATTCGTGATTGCGTCTTGATATGCGGCTGTGATGATTTGCTTACCTGCGGCATCAGCATCCTTGTACCAAGGACGTGTGCGAGGGTCATAATCAGCACGGTTACGCTCCGGATGAGAGCGGTACATATCACCGTTTGGTGTACCAAGGAAGATGTCATCGAAGCCACCAGCCTTGCGAGCTTGTTGTAGGAAAGGAACAACGTCTTGCTCGGTCGAGTAATCGTTGAACGCAGTGGCAATATCTTTACGGATATTGACCCAATCAGAAATTCCCTCTGACGCAGTAGTACTAAGACTTTGCGCACGTGAATAGACACCTGAACGAGTCTGATCAAATAATTGACCAGCCGACAACCAAGTAAGTGCTGTTGCCATCACAACAACAGCAGAAAGGCTTGCGCCTATAAGCTTTTGTTTTAATGATAATTTCATATTTATAGTTTTTTGAGTTGGGAGAACAGTTAAGGTGCATGAATATTACACACTTTTTTACGACTATTCACTAATTTTTAAAAAACAAAATAGCACATTAACTCTTTGTAAAATATGAACTTTCATGTGTCATTTTTTTGTCTCGAGCGTCATAAAAACCGCACAAAAAAAGCCAGCAAATTGCTGGCCTTTTGATTAATTGTTAGTCAGACGGTTTTATAAAATGCCGAATTACTGACGCTCTGTTCTCATACCCATCAATAAGCTCACACACATTGCAAGCAGAATGAAGGTAAATGGCAGTGCTGTAGAAATGGCACCGGCCTGAAGAGCTTGAACCGCCTCGGAGCCACCAATCCATAGCAGAGCAACCGCAATTGCACCTTCCATGAATGCCCAGAAGACACGTTGAAGTACAGGTGCATCGACTTTACCACCTGCCGTGATACTGTCGATAACAAGTGAACCAGAGTCAGAAGACGTAATGAAGAACACAAGTACCAGCACAACAGCGATGATAGAAAGCATGCTACCAAATGGAAGAACATCAAACATTTGGAACATAGCAAGTGATACGTCAGTCAAGCCATTTGTGCCCAGCTCACCTACTTTATCAACAACTTGCTCGATCGCCAGGCCACCAAATACAGACATCCAAATAACGGTAACCGCCGTTGGAACCAGCAGAACTGCTGTGATGAACTCGCGAACGGTACGGCCACGAGAAACACGCGCGATGAACATGCCTACGAATGGCGACCATGAAATCCACCAAGCCCAGTAGAACACTGTCCAGCCTTGGAACCAAGCTTCGTCCGTACGACCAAACGGGTTACTTAGTGGGATGATATTCTCTACATATGCCATAAGTGTGGTTGGAATCGAACCTAGGCTCGCCGCCCAACCGATAAGACCAACAAGGAGAAGTAGCAAGAACGCCACAACCATGTTGATGTTGCTAATGACTTTAACACCACCATCGATGCCGCGTACGACTGAAACAACAGCAAGTAAAGTCACCACGGTAATAACGACGATTTGCAGACCTAGGCCTGGCTCAACACCAAATACGTGATGAATACCACTTGCTGCTTGCTGCGCACCTAGACCTAGGGATGTAGCAAGACCAAATAAAGTCGCAAGCACAGCCAGAATGTCCACAATGTGGCCAGCCCAACCCCATGCACGATCACCCAGAAGTGGGTAGAAGATCGAACGCATAGATAGCGGTAAACCTTTGTTGTAGGCAAAGAATGCTAAAGAAAGTGCTACAACACCGTAAATTGCCCATGGGTGAAGGCCCCAGTGGAACATCGTTGCACCCAGTGCCAATCTCGCGGCTTCTGGTGTATTTGCCTCAACACCAAGTGGCGTTTCATACCAACCGGTGAAGTAAGCGACAGGTTCTGCAACACTCCAGAACATTAAACCGATACCCATACCAGCTGCAAATAGCATTGCAAGCCATGACATAAACGAGTAATCGGCAACAGCGTCTTTACCACCTAGTCGGATCTTACCCATTGGTGAGACGATAAGCGCCAAACAGAAAATAACGAAAATGTTACCTGCAATAATGAACAACCAATCGAATGAACCAATAATTTTCCACTTCAGCCCATCAAGTGCCGTCTTTGCGGTATGTGCATCTAGAACTAATGCAGCGACAAGAAACAGCGCAATTAAACCTGCACTAATACCAAAAACTGGGTTATGAACATCAAAACCCCATTTTTGAACGTTGTCCTGACCTACCGTATAGTCGGTACTATCGATACTGTACTTATCTATACCCTTTGTCATCGTTCCTCTCTATTTTTGTAGTGTTTTTACGTACCAAACAAAAAAATCTTTCGAACACGATACGTTTTGCATTCCGTGAAGGCGCAAGATCCTATCATTTGACACGTTTTTGTCTATCTTTTTGCCATTAAAAAATCCAATAACTTACTTTTCACTGTGTGATTACGGCCTTTGATAGAACAAATCACTACTACAATAGTTAGACCACAAACATTTATTGCTATAATAATTTTAGCTCTTCTTATTTTGTCGAAAAGGCGCGACAAAATGGTATTGAGGACACGGCGTAAAATTGTAGGGGTAATTTTTGATTTCCCCCCTTTAAATAAGGGCGCATTTAAGTTAGTGTCGCCTCGATAAATGTTCCCTACAGACTGGATGAATAAATTGGAAAAGTACGAAGAAGTATTGGTCTCGATTCGTCAGATCATCCGCGCTATTGATTTACATTCTAAAAAGCTGAGCAAAGAGTCTGGATTGACTGCTCCACAGTTGATTTTGATGCGCGCTATCAATGACTTAGATAACGTGACGATTAAACAGTTGTCTAGCCACACTAACATGAGCCAAGCGACCGCAACGACCATTCTAGATAGACTAGAACGAGGCCAGTTTGTTGAGCGTCAGCGCAGTGTTCAAGACAAGCGTAAAGTGCATGCTGTACTTACGAGCAAGGGCCAAGAAGCTTTAAAACAAGCACCAACGCCGCTGCAAGAGCACTTCATTAATCGATTCCAAAAATTGGAAGAATGGGAGCAATCCCTTCTACTATCTTCCGTTCAACGCATCTCGACGATGATGAATGCAGAGGACATCGATGTTGCTCCAATGCTAGAGCTTGGTAGCATTACCAAAGCCGATTAGTTTCGCTCCCACGTGCTCGCTTTTTGCGGGCACTACTCTCCTACTCAGTCAAGCCAGTTTCAAACGCATATTTTGCTAACTCTGCCGTCGAATGTAAGTCCAACTTGTGCTTAATGTTATGGCGATGCGTCTCTACCGTTCGATAACTAATATTGAGTAAAGTGGCGATTTTTTTGCTGCTGTTTCCTTGAGCAACTAATTTAAGTACCGCTTCTTCCCTGCGGCTGAGAGGATTCGTTTTTTGCGTGGCAGGCACCACTTCTTGGGTAAAGAGTGTTTGTGTGACGGATTCACAGAAATACGTCGAGCCTTGGTTCACCGTTTTTATTGCTTGCACCATTTTCTCGGCCGAGATTTCCTTGAGCATATATCCTACGGCACCAGCTTGCATGACCTTCATGATGTACTCGCGATTATCGTGCATGGTCAACATAAGTATTTTGCTCTCTGGGCGAGCTTCTTTAATTACACCAGTCGCTTCAATACCGTTCATTATTGGCATGCTGATATCCATCAATATGACGTCCGGTTGCAAGTGTTTTGCGACCTCTATCGCTTCCAAGCCATTACTTGCTGTACCCACCACTTCGATGTCAGACTCTAACTCCAAACGAGCCATGAAGCCATCCAATACCACTTGATGATCATCGACAATCACTACACTAATCGGTTTATCCATAAACTATTTCATCCAAATTAAGCAGCACAGTAATCTCTGTTCCCAAGCCAAGCTCACTCATTAGCTCAAATTCACCACCGATGAACTCTACACGCTCTTGCATGTTCCTTAACCCAATCCCTTGTTGGTGCACTGCATGGTTAACCACAAATCCAACCCCATCGTCACGTATAAGTAATTGCAGCATATTGCCCATTTTTTGCAAAGTAACCGTTACTTTTTTCGCTCGCGCATGTTTTTCAATGTTATTCAAAGACTCCTGAGCGACGCGATATAGCGTCGTTGCGACTTCCGAAGTCAGTTTGTGCTGCTGAGTATCGAAATTGCTCTCGATATCAATCCCGGAATGGGAATGAAAATCCTGTAGCAAGGTCGTCAGTGCTGCTTCTAAACCGATATCATCGAGGGCGCTTGGACGGAGCTGATGAGAAATATGCCGCACCTCATTTATCGCGGTGACGAGCGATCGTTGTGATTTATCTAAGTGGGATTTGAGTTTTTCGTCTTCCAGTCTATGACTCATTAAGTCTAAATGACATTTACTGGAGACTAACAACTGATTGATTCCATCATGCAGTTCTCGCGCTAAATGCTTTTTCTCATCTTCTTGGAACATCACGGTTTTATGTGCCAATTCTTTCAGGTTCTTATCAGCGAGGCGATGCTCGTGCAGATTGATCGCCAGAGTGAGAACAATGATTACAGCAACGGTCACCGCTAAGATCACGACGACTGAGAAAAATGTCGTTTCGATATTTTTGTTCACCGCCGCGCGCATATTGGCGACTTCTCGGCTTACATCCTCAATATACAGCCCAGTCCCTATCATCCATTCCCACTTATCGAGCCATGCAGCGTAACTAAGCTTAGGGACAACTTCACCCGTAGATGGCTTTTGCCACAGGTACTGATGAAATCCACCACCGGATTGCGCTTGATACAATAGAGCTTCGATTAAGCGATCGCCATTTTCGTCTTCAAGATAGAGTAAGTTTTCCCCGACAAGCTCCGGAAGAACTGGGTGTACAAGGTTGGTACCATATTTATCATAAGCAAAAAAATAGCCGTCCGACCCATAACTCAAACGATTTAAAATCGCTTTCACACGCGTTTTGGCAACACTCTCTTCTAAAGTCGGATCGTTGTAGATGTAAGAAATGGAGTCAAAAGCGACGTCGACCGTATCTTTCAGCGCCGCTTCTTTTGATTGGATCAGGTTTTGATGAAAGATCTCCACCTCCCTTTTGCCAAGGGTCTTGGTTTGATAGATAGAGATCCAGCTGATACTCGCTGACACCAATACCACGGGTATCAGTGTCAGCAGAATTAACTTTGCTTTGAGAGGCATCCCTTCCCTCCATGAAACGCTGCCTTTACAGCTTACTATCTTAGCAGTACAAACGAATCGATTGTGTCTGCATAGACATAATTAACAGCTTAACAACTTGTCTCAAAAGGTAAAAACTCTCAGTTCACAAAATCTCTTTCTTATCGAGTGATTAACTCATACCGTAAAAACCTGGGAAAAACAGCAAAGACGCCAACACAACAATCTGAATCGCGATGAACGGCATCACACCTTTGTAGATATCTCGCGTAGTAACCCCTGCTGGAGCGACACCTTTTAGATAAAACAAACTAAAGCCAAATGGCGGTGTGAGGAACGACGTCTGCAAGTTCATCGCAATAAGAATCGCAAACCACGTCATATTAATGCCCATCAATTCAGCGACTGGCGCAATAATTGGCACGATGATAAAACAGATTTCAACGAAGTCGATAAAGAAACCTAAAATCAGAATCACCACCATGGTAATAATAAGGAATCCCCACTTTTCACCCGGCAGTTCTAACATCCACTCTTCAACTAAATAATCACCACCAGTGTAGGTAAATGCCATTGAGAAGGCGGTCGCACCAAGTAAGATCGCAAAGACCATTGCGGTTACTTTAACTGTCTCTTTTGATGCATCATAAATCATCGACCAACTAAACTGTTTATACAATAGCGATAAAATTATCGCACCTGCACCGCCTAGTGCCGCTGACTCTGTTGGTGTTGCAATCCCTGCAAAGATGGAGCCCAATACCACGATGATCAATGCTAACGGTGGCAATACAGCTTTCAGTGCTGTGAGCACTTCTTGTTTACGACTGATCGACTCATCGCGCTCTATCGCCTGTGCGGCTTGAGGGTTCAACTTCGCGTAGATGAGAATGTAGATCACATAGGCGCCAACAAGTGTAATACCGGGCCAGATCGCAGCTTGAAATAGGTCCCCTACCGGTACGCCAAGTACATCACCCAACAAGATCAACACG
>NZ_JADDYH010000072.1:121326-178543 GCF_015163595.1 Vibrio sp. OPT41
ATAGAAGGTGGGATAATTTGGCCCAACGTGCCAGACGCACAAATAGTCCCACACGCTAAACCTTTGTCGTAATTGTACTTGAGCATCACAGGAAGAGATATTAAGCCCATCGCAACAACTGATGCGCCTACCACACCCGTTGAAGCTGCAAGCAATGCGCCAACTAACACGGTAGAAATAGCGATACCACCGCGAACGCCACCGAACAAACGCCCCATTGATTCTAGTAGCTGTTCAGCAAGCTTCGTTTTCTGTAGCACTAGCCCCATAAAAACGAACAGCGGTACGGCCATTAGCACCGTATTTTCCATAATGGACTGAATTCGATATGGCATAAAAGCAAACATCTCGATGCCTTCAGCCCAAACACCAAAAATCAGCGCGATACCACCAAAAGTAAAGGCAACGGGAAATCCCAATAGAAGCGCAAAGAGCGCAACAAAAAACATCACTATACCGATCATAATGACTTCCTTTTACGACTTACCGTTATTACCGGCATAGATGAGATGAGGGTTGACAATTTTGTTGATTGAATGAAGTAACAATCCAATACCACTCACCGCCATAAAGAAAAATGACAGCGGAATCATCGCTTTGATAATCCAACGATATGGTAAGCCACCTGGGTCACCAGACGTCTCGCCTAACGCGTAACTTTCCTTAGCGAAATCAACACCAAACCAAGCTACCAGTAGGCAAAAAGGGAATAAGAAAAATAGTGTGCCTATGATGTCGATGATGGATTGTGCTTTGTAAGATAAGCGTTCATAAAAAATGTCGACGCGAACATGGCCACCGGACTTAATTGCGTAAGGCACACCAAGCAAGAACACGGCAGAGAATAGATGCCATTCCATTTCTTGGAATGCGATAGACACATCATTAAACACGTAACGCATGACAACGTCGTACACAACGTTTGCTAACAACAAAATAAACAGGATGCTGGATAACCATCCGAGAAAATCGCTAAAGCGGTTAAATAATCGCTCAATATAAATAAGACTTCTCATTCCGAACTCCGTGGAACGTTTAGATGCGCTCCGCTATGGTGCGGAGCATTCATTATGAAGTTTTCTTGGGCTTCGATAGCAGGCTAAACCTCTCGGCATCGCCTGCTTCATAACGTTATTGTTGAGCTTGACTGTTTAAGTACGCTCGGTGCGAAATATCTGACCATGGTCGAACTTGATTCATATAGTTCGCTTGCGACTCTTGAATCTCTTTCGCCAAAGCATCTTTTTCTGCATGTTCTTTCAACAAACGATCGTTTGCTTCTCGCAACGCAGCTACTACTTCAGGTGGGAAATCTTTTACTTCAACATTTGGGTATTCAGACTTAATAGATGCCCAGTTTTTGCCGCTTTCGTGTTTCGATTGCGTGTACATATCGTAAGCGGCCGTTTTCATGGCTACTTGCAAAATCGCTTTTAGATCATCAGGTAGACGGTTCCAGGTGCGCTTGTTAACGAGGAACTGAAGCTCAGTCGCTGGCTCATGCCAACCTGTGTAGTAGTAAGGCGCGATTTTGTGGAAGCCCATACGTAGATCCAGCGATGGACCAACCCATTCCAAGGCATCAATTGTGCGACGCTCTAGAGAAGTATATAGCTCACCAGGGGCGATATTCGTTGGCTTGGCACCTAACTCAGCCAAAATCTCACCAGCAAATCCTGGGATACGCATTTTCAAACCCTGTAAGTCCTCGACGGACTTGATCTCTTTTTGGAACCACCCGCCCATCTGAGTATCGGTATTACCGCCAGGGAAAGACATCAAGTTATGTGGAGAGTACACTTTTTCCATCAGCTCCATACCACCGCCGTAGTAAAACCATGCATACTGCTCAGTTGGCAACATACCGAAGGGCATAGAAGTGAAGTAAAGTGTGTTTGGAACCTTACCCTTCCAGTAATAAGACGCTGAGTGACCCATGTCATACTGACCCGACTTAACCATATCAAACACCCCAAAAGGCGCTTTATGCTTGTTTGCGGAATCAATGCGGATTTGCAAACGTCCGTTGGACATCTCTTCCGCCATTTTGGCCATGTTTTTTGTGGTATCACCAAAAATTGGGAAATTAGGCCCCCAAGTTTCAGCAAGCTTTAAACGATAGACTTTTTCAGCAGCGTTTACAGAAGTCGCTGCGAGTGCCATCGCGGCAGCGACAGCGGTTGTTTTGAGCACTCGTTTTAAAGATTTTTGGATTAGACTCATCGTTCACGTCCTTTATCACCAAGGTTATTGTTGTCATCCATTTCATTAGGATTGGCTGTATTCGGTATAAAAGATGTAACAATGTTGTCTAATGCGAAATGGGCATGAACACGGAAGCGAGTAATTCATCAATAAGGCATTAGCCTAAGGTATTACGTACAAGTACGTAGGAGAACCGTCATGACAAAAGACTGTTAATAGCAAAATCAATAAATTATATTTTTATCTATGAATAAAAATAAAAGACAATACGTACGTATTTTTCTGCCAAAAAATTTACATAGTATTTAAGAAAATGTGACAAACCACTTATTGGTAGTGTTAAAGTCAGTACTTAATGCATTATTTCCAATACCAAGATAAAAAAATACCTCGGCATCGGCCGAGGTATTCAATCCAGAACGGTAGCGGTAATTAAACTGCTTTGTAGATAACTTTGTTACCTGCTAACTGCTCTTTTTGAACTAGGTTTTCTTCAAGAAGCTTCTTTAGTGCGCCAGTAGCCCATGATGCCGCTTTAGTATCTTCTTGACCTGCAGCTAGACCGATGCCTTTAGGGTTAATACCTTCAGCATTCGCCATAACGATGTCTAATACTTGTTGTTGCTTAGGAGTAAGGGCAACATCAACTGTTTTCACTGCAGCTACTTTTTTATCAGCTACTACTTTCTCCGCAACAGCTTTTTCAGCAACAGAGGGTGCTACTGCTTTTTCCGCAACAGGCTTCACTGCTTTAGGTGCTGCAGCTAAGTTTGCTACTGTCGCTTTAATGCGTTTTTGCAGTTTCATCTGCACTTTACGCTTATGAGCAAGTCTCATTGAATATTTCTCCAGTTCACTGCATCTCAGCAGGGATGAAAATTTGAAGCGCGTTTTATACCAAAATTCACAAGCAATTTGTAGGTTTTAGCGGCGAAACGCGATGAAAAATGCGCTCAAAGCATAGAACGTCTACTATTTAATCAGATATTTTATGAACGGATTTATTGAATACTGGGTATAAAAACAGAGGTTTGTTTTATTTTAAATGCAAATCAATGCACATAAAGCTACCCACTTATTTTTGGACAAGTATTCGATGAGGTTATAAGCATGGAAACGCTGCACCTAACAAATTCACATTTCAAACCCGACTCCCCTATCAACAGAATACTTTTGTTGCTCGTTGCACTCATCACTTTGTTTTTGGTTGCCATTTCTCCGGGATGGAAGCAAGCCATGTTGTCGGTCATTTTGATGTCTGCAATCGTTGGTTTCGCCATCTTGATGATTAAGAAAAGCCAAGTCACTTTTACGCTGACAGCTTCTCACTTTCAGCAACACCTTTTTAAAGGGGGTTGGGTCGTCCGATGGCGAAATATTGAGTCAATCGGTATTTGTAGCTACCAACAGGAAGGGTGGCACCAACCGCTACCTTGGATCGGTATTCGTCTAAAACACTACTCACCCTACTTAAATTCAATCTGCCCTCGTATAGCGACAGAAATTCTCCTCAGCCAGCGAGCACTGCTTTACTTGGGCGCGAAACAAAATCAGTGTGAAGATAAGTTTGAGGATATGGTGCTTGACCCTAAACCGTATATAAACAGAGATGGGATTGAGTACAAAGGTTTGTTAGCGATGCTCGCCAACCGGATGAAGTATCAGAGAGGTTTCTACGGCTACGATCTATTTATATCAGCAAGTGATCTAGATCGTGAGGCTGAGGACTTTGTGGGACTGACTCGGCGATACTTAGCTGCCGCCGAGCCAGAATAATGCTTAGTACACGCACTTTTAGTAAAGCGGCATCTCGTCAGCAACGAACGGGTTAGTTTTACGCTCGTGACCGAAAGTCGATTGAGGGCCGTGACCAGGGACAAACGTGACATCATTGCCTAAAGGCCACAATTTCTCTTTGATAGAGCTAATCAACGTATTGAAATCGCCTTGTGGGAAGTCAGTTCGACCAATGCTACCGTTAAACAAAACGTCACCCACAAACGCTAAACGCGCTTCTTCGCTGTAAAGCACAACGTGACCAGGTGTATGACCAGGTGTATGGAATACGTTCAGCACTTGATTACCGAAAGTGACAGTGTCACCCTCATTTAGCCATTGGTGCGGTTCAAACGCTTCTGTCAGCGGGAAACCAAACATTTGGCTCTGACCTTCCAAACCTTGCAACCAGAAGTTATCTGCCTTGTGAGGACCAACAATCTCTGTACCGCCAAGCAGTGCAGACAGCGGCTCCGTGCCACCTACGTGGTCCAAGTGACCGTGTGTTAGCACGAGGTTTACCACGTCAACACCCAGCTCTTTGATAAGCATAGCGAGCTGCTTTTCATCGCCGCCAGGGTCAACCACAATGCCTTTCATGGTTTCGTCACACCAGACAATAGAACAGTTTTGAGAGAAAGATGTTACTGGAACAACTTGGTATTTCAGAGCCATAGATAACCTATACCGAATAAATTTGCGTGAAAACTGCCGCAACTATGACACTAAGGCCTAGCGACTTCAAGCTTTGAACTGTGGGTAATCGACGACGTTCTGAGACTAGAAACCTTGTCTCAACTGGCACTACCAAGAACGAACAGCACCCGTATCGATATGAACAAAGTTACTGCCTGGATAATAACCCACGCCACCGGCTTTTAGGCTTAATGCAGCATCACGAACTGTTGAAAGCTTCACACCGTCTAAACGGAAATCAATGGCCTTTCCTTCCATGTGCATGCTCTTTTTCGCTACACGAGAAGACCCGTTGCGCAGCGAGGCATTAGTGGCAGGAGAACGGTAACCTGAAATGACGATCACCTCTGCTTCTGTACCAATTAACTTTTGAATTTGGCTTATTTGATCGAACAAGCGTCGATCCATGGGATGAACCTCATTTCGTCGATGGTCTCGACAAAACTCATTCAGCCTTTGAAGTTCATCATTAATGTATCGTTTTCCATCGAAATAGCATGTTTCGAGGATCTCTCCAGTATTAAGGTTGTTCATCGCCAGCGCACGTGGCTCGTCAGGGAGTGAAGCCCAAGAAAATGATGGCAGGGCAGACGCCAACACCACACCACCAGCGGTCATTTTAAGGAAATCTCGGCGGGAAAAGTTACGACTTACCATTTCAAAATACAGTGCTCAACAACTAGACAAGTCGTGGACATTAACCAAACACATTTGTCACGTCAAACGCATAAAACACTCCATCTTGATTTTCAGATGCAGTAATTATTGATTAATTATTGAACTAAAAGAGAATTCTTCGTTTTGTAAATTTTCCTTAAAGATTTCAACTGCGGTGATCGTACTTATAGATATCATCACGGTAGTAAAGCGTTCCCTCTTCCAACCATGCTGTTTGATAAATGATGTGTACTTGAATGCGCTCTCCCAAAGGAACTGACGTGTTAGACCGACGAGAACTTTCTCGCTTTTTCGCTAAACGTTCTTCCAACCCCTGAGTTTTGAACAGAAGTTCTGCTAACTGGTCTGCATGTTCGACACGGACACATCCTGAGCTGAATGCGCGTCTGTCCTGTTCAAACAAGTTCTTACTTGGCGTGTCATGCAAATAAATAGCTTGTGGGTTAGGCATATTGAACTTGTACAATCCCAGTGCATTTTGTAAGCCCGACGCCTGTCGCATACGATAAGGAAATGTTCTCGGATTCACCGTTGCCCAATTGATGGTTGTAGGGTCAATAATTTCGTTCGAAGTCCAAGACCGAATGATTTGAATGTTATGGTTAATCAAATACATCGGATTACGTTTTACTTTAGGAATAATGTCTTTAACCATGATAGTCCAAGGCACGTTCCAAGTTGGGTTGAGAATAACTGAATCCAGTGCTACCGACATGATGGGCGTTTTTCTTGATGCTCTCCCTACCACGACTTTAGACTCAAACAAGGGTTGACCGTCATGCCAATACGTGACTTCGTATCCAGGCACGTTAACAAAGACAACATTATCCCTTTCTTTCGACCAAATTCTTGAACGCTCAGAATTCAACGCCAGCAGATGCAATCGCTCTTGAGGAGAAAAGTTGATCCATCGAATGGTATTCGGGCCGATAACGCCATCTTCTTTCAAACCATGAATACGCTGGAACTCTTTTATCGCAAGCTCTAATTGTTCGTCATATTCTTCAGTGACTAAATCCAAGTAAGAAACATCTACGCCTACGATCTCCATTCGCTCAATCAATAGGGGTCTGTTTTCTAATATATCGCCAACACGTGCTAGCCCAGTTTGTTGATAGGCAGGATATTGGTACTGAGAATGTTCCGATAGCGAAGAATAGGCGGAGTAGAAAGCATCATCTGTTTGTAATGGAGACCGGAGACTTGCCAAAAACTGACCAAGTTTGCCAACCGTAATCTCATTACTCAGAACCGATAAAGTATCGATGCTAGGAGCGGGTAACGTAACATGGGCTTTGTCTGTAAATAGCCAATTAATCCCTTCTTCGGGGAGTTGCTCAAGATAACTAAGGTACATCAAGAGTGAATCTGTCATCACTAAATCGAAGTCGAGATTATCTCCCTGCCACCTTACTTGGTTTATCCGGTGAAGTTGATTTTCGAATTCATCGGTGACATCCGCAAGTGCAACCAGGTTTACTTGAAAAAGAAACTGCTCAATATCACTTTCATTTTCCCAGTTCAAACGGTAATTGGTGCTTTGATACAGTTGATCAATAACCTCTGGATAATGGATCATTTTTTCTACAGACAGCTTTTGTACCGCTCCCTCTTGCTCGACTTGCGCTGAAGCTTCGAGAGAAACGACGGTGGAAAAGCTGCAAAACGGCACCAGAAGTGCCGTCATGATTAAAACCCTAGCAAACACTGAAATGATCCTTGCGCTACTTGCCATAATAAAAAGTATGGCAAATATCTCACAGCTTGCAGGTTTAAAATTAAGAATCTGATGCCGAAAACGACAACAAAACTCTCTATAAGTAATTACTCAATGATCTTTCTAGATAATTCTCGACCAATGGTTGTCCCATTGCACTCCGCTTGCGAAGGTACTTTTTGACTCCTCTGGTCTTTGCTCTACCACTTTTCCCGCCCCAGAGCTGACTCGGAACTCATCGCCATAGACCACAACACCAGAGGCATCTGGTAACGCACTTAGCTCGACCAATTTGCCCGTAGATTTAGACCATATACCATAACAACTGCCCGGAGGCGAAGTGGCTAAGATCCATTCATCGGTTGCTGCAATACTCGCAACGTAGTGATTGAAACGCGCCCACTCTTCAGGCTCAGCTTGAAGATCTTGCATTTCACCACCACGCGTGTGCATGGCGATCAAAGCTGGATACTCGTCCGGCTCACCACGATATTGCTGACCACAAAGCACGGTTTCCGCACCATCATGGGCTAAGTGGCGAATACTCAACTTATGATCCGGTAAAGACACTTGATCCAGTAGCTCACCCTTCTGTGAAAGGTAACTCAGGCTGGGTTTCATGCTATCAAGATTGAGAGGTTCACGACCGTTAGTGTGTACGCCACCGACGCCAATCGCCAATACACCATCAGGCATCATGATCACTTCATGAGGACCAAGACCAAAACCCGTTAACTCATCGACCTTTTGATATTGCTTCTGTACATCATAAACACCAATGATCCCACGGCTTGTCCCCCTCTCACCTTCTGTGGCAAATAGTAATGTGCCGTCATGGGAGTAAACGCCATGCCCATAGAAATGACGATTTGACTTTGCTAGTTGCAGTTTGATCATCTGCCCTGAGCGAAAATCAAATACCATGAAGAAAGTACCAGGTCGTCGACCAAAGACTACGGCGTGGCCTTGTTGGTTCGTTGCTACACCATGACCACGTTCAGGAATCGGCAATGAAGATAGCGGCATACCATGCTCATCCGCCACCACCGCTGCGAATTTGTCTCGGCCAATGATAGAGCAGCCGATCAACGCAGGCTCACGTGAGCTTGTTGAAGAACAACCAAATGGCATCATAGGTGTAGCCGCCCCGAATAGAGCGGCTTTCAGCAAGGTTCGGCGGGTTTGATCAGTCACCATCGGTTGCATTAAATCCTATAACTACGCCAAGCTCGATCGCCACTTCTTCGTGAATCAGGTACTTCAATTGCTCTAGCTTATTGTATTGAGCGAGCACCATGCGATAGCCTTCTTTTGTTTGTAGTGCAGCAAACAAGCTCTTATCTTCTGGCCAAGTTTCTAACGCCATTTCAAACTGATGAACGACACGGTCTGCGAGATCTGCATGGCCTTGCTCTCTAAGTAGCGCATCTAGACCATTCCCGTTAGCAAAGTACAACGCTTCCATCCCTTGAAGGTTGGCTTTTAAGTTTGAAAGCGAGGTCTCTGAACGCCACGATTCTGAGAAATACGGGCGAGGCTTACCAATCTTCGCTAGCGGTCGGCTCAACTTCTTCATGCTGTATTCAAGCTGATTCGAGAGCAGTGAAATGTACTCAGACTCCCATTCCGTCATCTCTAGCGATTTCCAAGGGTTCTCTGCCCAAGAATCCGCGATGATCTGCGCTTTGTTATCGAGGTTTTCTGCAATCGCTACGCCTGTCACACAAGTATTGCCGTTGCTAGATAAGGTCGACGCTTTATCGTAAAGCAGCCATTCCAATGCACCTAAACCTTGCACGGTGACACTTTGGGTGGAGATATCTTCTGCACTCCAAGCTTGATCAGATTTCGTCAGTACAGACATTTTACGACCAGTGGTATTCTTTTTATCTGGCCAAAACTGAACATTCCAGCTTTGCTCCAACGCCGTAGCAGGGCCACGTTCTTGACCTTGTAATGCCATCCACGCAAGCATCGTTTGATGCCATTGCTGTTTTACTTGTGCATCATCTTTCGACTCTGATGCGCAGTAATCCGCGAAGCGCTGTTCAAGTTCTGTGGTTTGCGCTAAAAACGTCTGAGCTGATTGAAACTCAACCTCGTACACGCTTTGAGAAATATGACTTGTACTCTCAGGCTTGGCTGAGCTCGAACCGATGGTCGATTGGCAACCAACCAAACTTAACGTTGCGGCAATCGCACTCACTAACAGTGTTTTTTTCATGGTTGCTTCCTTATAGAGAGTTCAGAAACGCAATGAGAGCATCACGTTCTTTTTTGTTCAGAGCTAAAACATTTTGTTTCGCCGTTTCAGCTTCGCCGCCGTGCCACAACACCGCTTCCATCAGGTTACGAGCGCGGCCATCATGTAGAAAGTAAGTGTGTCCGTTTACTTCTTCGGTATAACCAATGCCCCATAGCGGTGCCGTTCGCCATTCACGGCCGTTTGCTAAGTATTCCGGACGGTTATCGGCTAAGCCTTTACCCATGTCATGCAAAAGCATGTCTGTGTATGGGTGGATAAGCTGCTCAGAAAGCGCTGGTAACTCTGGTCGTTTCGCCGTTTTAACACTGGTCTTGTGGCAGCTTTCACAGCCAGACGCAGCAAAGATTTGCTGACCAAGTTTCACGTTAGGATCATTGACGTTACGGCGAATAGGTACGGCTAAGTGTTGGCTGTAAAACTCTACGAAGTCGAGAATATTTTCACTCACCTCTGGTTTGCCGCCATTTGGCATGTCGTCACAAATGCTTTGTTTCGAGGTACAGTTTTCATTTGGGAATAAATGGCTCGTAAGACCCACATCACCATTAAATGCTGCTGCATTTTGCTGCATTAGCGTCGGTTGTCCTGCTTTCCAGCCAAAACGACCAATCGAGAAGTCGTCCTTCTCAATATCCCACACCTTATTGACTTTGCCTGAGATACCGTCTTTGTCGGCATCTTGTTCATCAGCCCAAGCAAGTAGCGTTTCGTCGGGAATACTCTCTAACAAACCAAGGCCGATCATTGGCGGTGCCACGCGTGCTGAGAACTCGGTATCAGGGTGCATATCGCCGTAACCCAGATCGGTAATGTTCAAATGAGGTTTTCTTAGCGTCACCGTCGTACCGTCTTTAAATTTCACTGGGACATCGGTGTAAGTGATTTCGATTTTGCCTTCTGGCGTTTGATCTTGCAGAGCGAAATCTTGAAGCTGGCCACCATAAGTCGGCTCAGGTATGCCGCCATCTTTGATGTAAGCTTTCTTTTGTTCTGGCGTCATCGCAGGAATGCTTAAGCGCACTAACATAGACACGGCATGTAAATCATCTTTCTCTGGCGGATGACCACGACCGTCTTTGATGTGACAATTCTGACAACCATTGGTGTTAAAAAGCGGGCCTAGGCCATCACGAGCGTCCGTTGACGCTGGCGCTTGTACCCAAGGGTTACGGAAAAAGCTGTTACCTACGCTAAAGTCGAGGCGTTTGCTCATTGGCAAGTTAGCAGCAGGAAGAGAATAGGCATTCGCGCCGTCTTTTTTAACACTGGTTTTGCCACCAGACTTAACATCATAAGCCATGGCAGAAGAAGAAAGGATCGCGGCTAGCGCAGAAATTAGGTATGGCTTCATATCATTGCTCTACATAGACAACAAGGGTGATAACAACGAGCTCAAACGTCAAAAGGGCTCACAAAGAGCCCTTATTTATTATGGTTTTCTTATTAAAACTCGTGGTCAGCAGTATCAGGGCTTAGGCTGTCGATGCCGACAATGCTTGCCGCACGCTCAATCGCACCGGTTTGTGCTACCAACGACATGATGGTGTCGTTTACTAGCGCGTTGCCTTGTGCGTTACCCGCTGCAATAAGTTGGTCAAAGTGCTGGTTGTTCTTCTCTGCAGAAGTCACTAGCTCACCAACTTGGCTACGTGTTGTATCAAACTGCTTTTGAATTTCGGTCGCGGCTTTCTTGTCTTTTTGAGCAACAAGGTCAGCGATACTTGGACCAGATAGCTCTTTGCCGTTTACACCTTTGTATGTACCTGTGTAAACGTTGTAGATGCCTTGCTCATTGTAGTAGTGAGAGTTGTGCGTGTTGTCTGAGAAACAATCGTGTTCGTCTTCAGTCGAGTTTGCCTCTAGTGCCACCTTCATGCGCTCACCCGCTAGCTCACCTAGAGAAAGAGAACCCATGCCGAATAGCATCTTACGAAGACCATTGTCAGCAGATTCGTTCAATAGCTCTTCACGGTAGTTGCCTTTCACTTCTGCAGACCACTGCTTTTCCATCCACTCTAGGTCTTGAACCAGTAGATCAGCGGCCGCTTTTAGGTACTCACCACGACGATCACAATGACCATTCGTACACTCAGAGCCAACGACGAAATCAGTGTAAGCACGTTGACCTGCACCCGCGTTAGTGCCGTTTAGGTCTTGACCCCAAAGCAAGAATTCAATCGCGTGGTAACCTGATGCAACGTTTGCCTCAGAACCGCCTACTTCGTTTAGATCCGCTAGCAATTCTGGAGTGATTTTTGAAACGTCCAGTTTAGAAGCACCAATCTGCAGACTTGTGTTCGCGATGATGTTGGCAGCAGCGCCCTCGTTACCCAATTCGTATTGGTAATCAGCCGCTACGTAGTCAATCAAACCTTCATCAAGTGGCCATGCGTTCAGCTGACCTTCCCAATCATCAACAATCGCGTTACCAAAACGGAAAACTTCAGACTGTTGGTAAGGCACGCGAGAATCTAGCCAAGCTTGTTTTACTTCTTCAAGCTTTTTCGCTGATGGTGATTGTAGAAATTCGTCGATTTTCACATCAAGCGCTTTCGCTGTTGTTACTGAATCAGCAAATACAGCATGGGCAACGTCCGCGTAATGTTCGACTACTTGTTGTTTAGTTACTGTGGCAGCAACGGTAGAACCACTGGCAATGAGGAGTGATGCAGCAATAGATTGGACTAAAACTTTTTTTGCATTCATCTGAAGCATCCTTGTTGAGCTTTTCAATTATCGTATTGGTAGTGCTAATTATTCTTATTTGCACTTTAGTCTCGAGATAATACAAATTTACAATTTATTTGCAACTCCAGATACAAAAAAACCTCATAAAAATGAGGTTTTTCACAGACTTTATTGTCAGTTTTATCTTTAGGATTAAACCTTTAGGTCATGTTTTCCGTGAGAGACTTTTGCCTTCAGATAATTTTCGTTGCCATCTTTGATATGTGCAGAGGTATTGACAACCTCGCCAATTTCAATTCCGTACTCAGATAACTCACGGATTTTCTTAGGGTTGTTCGTCACGAGGCGGATCTTATTCACGCCTAAAGCTTCTAGCATTTGTGCTGCTTCTGTGAAATCACGCAGGTCATCATCAAAGCCCAAATGGTTGTTAGCTTCGTACGTGTTCATGCCCTGGCTTTGTAAGCGGTATGCATCGATCTTATTGTACAAGCCAATACCACGACCTTCCTGACGGAGATACAAGATGATACCACCGGACTCGCCCATGCGATTGATCGTCTCTTCTAGTTGCTCACCACAGTCACAGCGTGAAGAGTGGAACACATCGCCTGTCAAACACTCAGAGTGCATACGAACTAAAGGCATGTCCTGAGTTTGGTCCGCTTGTTTAAAGATAATAGCAACATGCTCTTTGTCTGTCTTCAGACCATGGAAAGACAGAATTTCGGCATCAATGTTACTTTTTGCCCCGACTTTAAAATCTACTCTGGCACGTACTTCCGCCATATCTATACTCACTCGATTTATTGCTTGATGCGCTTGATGCGTTTTCGTTATTGCATTCATGGGATTTACTCGTTGCTCTTCAACTATGGGGACTGATACCGCATTTTGCAATATAGAGATCACAATTGAGGGCAGTTATCCACTCAAGACAGCAAAAGAGAAACACTCTCCAACTGAACAATTGTTATATTATAACAATTTAAAAAAACTACAATAAAAAACCCCAGACAAATTTTGTCTGGGGTTTCAAGAAGGTCGTTTGGTCTATCTTTTAATGGGTCTGACTGCGCTTCCAAACGGCGAGTTCAATCCAAACTGCTTCGAGTTCTTGGATTTCCTCGTCGGTCAACACGGCGAGCGTTGAAGTAACTTGAGGCAGGTTCGGTGATTGCAATGCACGAATCTGCGAATAGAAGTCTTTTTTAAGTTGTAATATAACTGAATCCACTGCGTGCACCTATTTCGTTCTTTTATTACTTATCCAGCTCAAAATTTTTATTTTCTTTATACTGGAAACTTCATAAATTCGGAAAAATGATAACATTCTGCTTGTTAAGTGCACAATTTATTTTTAATAGTGGAATAACGGTCACATTAATTACGCTTCACCATTCGGATCGAATATAAGACAAAAAAGATCAAAAATAGCACAGGAAAGATCCACAACAGCGCCGTGGAATAATTTAATGGTGGTTGGTACAGAACAATATTCCCATAACGAGCAACTAGATAGTCCTTTATTTCTTGATCTGAGCTGCCTTCATTGGCCATCGTATACACTTTCAACCTCAGGTCTTTAGCCGCTTGTGCATTAGACTCGACAAGGTTTTGGTTTTGACACTGCGGGCAGCGTAATGCCTTGGCTAACGAGGTTGCACGCTGTTGCACTTCAACGGAATGAAATTCAAACAGATCAACATTCTGTTCTATATCCGCACTTCTCGTGAAAGGAGAAAATAGTATAAATAGGATTAAAGTGAGGAGAAGATTATTAAATCGAAACATTCAAGTATCCTGAAAATATATCGTTCCATTTATCTGCCGTTAGCTCTCCACGATATTTGATCAATATACGACCATTTGGATCAATCAAGTAAGTTTCCGGCGTTCCGATAACACCTAGCTCCACAGCGAGCTTTCCATTAGGGTCACTAATTACTTCAATATATGGATTTCGTTTAGAGCTCAAATATTCACGAGCGGCTTGTTTTTGATCTCTATAATTCAGCCCAATAATAGGCACACCGAGTTCTGCTAACTGCAATAATTCTTCATGCTCTCGTTTGCATACTCCGCACCAAGATGCCCAAACATTCAATAATTTATATCCGTCGCTTTTGAACAACTGCTCAGAAACCATGTCATCAGAGATCAGAGAAGTAGAGCGAAAATTAGGTGCATCTAAATTTCGTTGTGGGGACAATTCAACATGTGGTCGCTCAGACAAAGCCACCGCAGTTACTACAGCAAACACGGCAACAGCCACAAACAGACCTGCGAGTTTAAGCGTATTTCTCGATCGCATTGATAGCCTCTCTCCTTTTCTTTAGGCCGGTTAATAGCGCACCAAACACAGCTAGTAGCCCGCCAGACCATATCCACCAAATACCTGCGCGGTACTGAACTTTAATCGCATAAGCATGAGTGTCGACTTTATCACCCAATGTCACGTAATAATCGCCATGCCATAGTGAACGAATCGCGGGCTCGGTCATATTCATCACTCGCACAGGGTAATGACGCTTTTGCGGGTTGAAATTGAGCATGCGGCCATCTTCCAAGTGCAAGGTGATCTGTCCTTGTTCCGCGGTGTAGTTTGGCCCCACCAGCCATTCGATACCATGATAATCGATAGTGATCCCCGCCCTTTGTTGAGAACTGCCGGGTTCGACACGTAAATTATGTTCATATGAGTAGTGACTGTTGAATACAGCTCCACTCACCGCCAGCGCAAAACCGATATGTGCCATCACGATTGGCATGAGTTTGCGCTTATTGGAACAACGAAACAGCATAACGAGATGCGCCACAATCACCCAAGTAGCCAATATTATGGTTAGCAATACTTCGAAATGCAGTACGTTCACTGAGAACATAAACCCGATCCCAGAGACTATAGATAACGCAATACTAATCGCGATATCAGTGCTTCCACTCGGAACTGCGCCTTTTGTCCATTTCAGCACTGGCATGAATGCTAAGGCAATCAGAGCCAGTATGCTTAATGGAAAGGTCAGACTATTAAAGTAAGGTGCGCCAACCGAAATGTTCCCTAAGCCGAGCAGTTGATAAACCATCGGATAAAAAGTGCCAAGAAAAACGATGGCAGTCGCAATAACCAGCAGCCCTTTGGCGATATAAGCAGTGTAAGCTTGGCTCGCTAGAGATTGAAGTTTGAAACGAGGGAGTTGTTCTCCTCGCAAAATCAATACGCCAAAAGTGATGATGACAAGCAAGCTCAATACACCAAGCAGCACTAAACCTTTAGTTGGGTCCACCGCAAAAGCGTGCACTGAAGTCAGCACGCCAGAGCGCACCACGAATGTCCCTAAAATGCTTAGGTTGAACGTAGCAAACGCCAGTGCATAGGTGCTCCAAATTGCGCCTCTGTTACGTGTTGCGACAACACCGCTGTGCAACAAAGCAGTACCAGTAAGCCAAGGGAGTAGAGAAGCGTTCTCCACAGGGTCCCAAAACCACCAGCCGCCCCACCCTAGCTCATTGTACGCCCACCATGATCCCACCAAGATACCCAACGTGAGCGTTCCCCATGCAAAAAACGCTGCGCTTCGAGCAACCACATACCAATCGCTCATCGGTTGTTTACCCAATAGGGCTGCTAATGCAAAAGCTAATATTGCAGCGTAACCGACATAACCGAGATAAAGCAATGGTGGATGAATGATAAGCCCAACATCTTGCAACATTGGGTTTAGATCTCGTCCTTCCGACGCCAATACTTGGGCATACTCGAACGGGTTAGAGGTCATTAACGTGAACCAAGCAAATGTCGCAATAAGAACGTTCATGATTCCTAAACAGTCACAAGTATATTGGGCGTTGAGCGGTGACTTAAATGCAATAAACGACGCCCATAAACTCAAGGTGACGACCCAAAACAACATGGAGCCTTGGTGCCCGCCCCAAGCGGCAGCAATCTTGAATGCTACGGGGAGTTGACTGTTGGAATGCGTAACAACATATTCCAACGCGAAGTTGTCTTGCACGAAGCAGACGATCAGAAGTGCTAAACAAATGAAGGAAGCTAAGCTAATGATGTGGGACATCGCGACTTGATGCGGCAATGTCGCCTTCTTACTCATAGCACGACGTAGCCAATGCAGCAACGATGCACAAGTCGATGTTACAGCCACCAATATCAGTAAGAAGAACCCTAGCTCAGCTTCCATTTATCCCCCTTACACTAAGGTCATTTGACCGGCATAGAGAATGAAAGTACGCAGCATAAGTACGCCAACCAAGCTCAACGTCGTGACCACAAAAACGTAACTGCCTTTGTGGCGCACTTCAGAAGGCGCCAACCAATTGAGAGTCAAAGGCGTTATCATGCCGATGAACACTACCCCACCCCAGAACCATTGAGCCCAGAATCCACTCGAAATAGCATTCCAAGCCGCGACTTCGTTCTGACCACCGCTGAAGATCAGTCCAGTAAAGAAAGTCACTAAGACAAACAGCTCAAACAATACTACTGGGCGTTCAAATCCGTGTACCCAAGACACACTTGGGCTGCTGGTCGACTCTTTAAACACCAAGATGCCGAACATCAAGCATGCCGCTGCACCCGAGGACAAACTAGAGAACAGGAACAAGATTGGCAGTACTGGATTGTTTAGCATTGGGTAAGTCTTCAATGCAGACAATAGAAAGCCAGTGTACGCTGCAAGCACGATGGCTAAGAAGCCCAAGAACAATTCAATGGCGTTGTTGGCTTTCCCCGCCTTAATCAAAATGCCATCGGCAAAATCCAGCAGTTTGCTTGGTAACTTCCCTTCACAGAAGCTGATGATTTGATGGCGGAAGATAACGCCAATCCAAACAAACAGCACCAGCATGTACACTTGGAACAAGATCACGCCCATCGACATCACAGACGTTGGGTTGTAGTAGATCATGATCTTCCAAAACTCTAAAGGCTTGGTTAAATGGAAAATCAAAATTACCAACCCAGCAATGATGCCAAATGGCGCAAGCCAAGCCATAGCTTTCATGATGCCGTTGTTTGCGGGATCACCTTCAATCACTTTGCGTTTTAAATAGATAGAAATCATCACCGCACCTGCTGACATCCCAGCAAGGAATAAGTAAATCGCGATGATCCAATCCCAGACTAACGAGTCAAAGTGGAATGCACTTTCGAAGCCGTTCATGATGACACCTCCCCTTTGCTATGCGGAATTTTGTACAGTTTAGGTTGCGTACCTAAATGCGATTTATCGCGATAGACAACATGGCTTTCGATAGCTTTGCTCACCTCGCTAGTTGGGTCATTCAAATCACCAAAGATGAGTGCTTTTGTTGGGCAAGATTCCACGCAAGCTGGCTGCTTACCTTGCGCTAGGTTGGTATCACGGCAGAAGTTACATTTATCCGCAGAGTGATCGACTGGATTAAAGAAGCGCACTTGGTAAGGGCAAGCGGCAAGGCAATAACCACATCCGACACATTTCTCTTTGTGCACATCCACGATGCCGGTCGCTTCATCTTTGTATGCAGCGCCTGTTGGACAAACGTACACACATGGTGGGTTATCACAGTGCTGACAGGATTCGCGAGTAAACTGGTATTCCACATCTGGAAATTCGCCAATCGGTTCACTGCGATGAATTTTAAGTCGCGTTACGCCTTCAGGGACTTTATTTACTTCGCGACAAGCATCGGTACAAGCGGTACAGCCAATACAGGCATTTTCATCATGAACCATACCCATGCGTTTCGCTTGTTCACTGTTGCTGGCATAGAGAGAGGAGCTAACAACGGAAGTGCCTGCAACGCCTGTAGTTAAAATCAACGCGCCGCTGCCGGCTAAAAAGTTTCTTCTCGAACATTTCATGCTATCTCTCCTCTTCTTTGGCAAGTTCAGGTTCGACGGCAAATTCAGAGTGACAATCCACACACTGCTTGATCAGTTGTTTTCTGTCGTACGACAACGCTTTGGTTTTCGCTGCGTGTACATCGTGGCAATTTGAACAAGTGAGGTTTTTGGCGTGCACATCGTGCGTCCAGTGGCTTTCTCTCAGCTGTGTCGGTGCGTGGCAATCCACACATTGGCCGTTGGCTTTAAGAATCATGCTTGGATCAAGGAACACTTTGTCGTGTACCTCTTTCGATTGCGCGGCAGAAAACTTAATCACATCAGGCGCACCTTCACGATGGTCGGGACCAATGTTGCTATGGCAATTGGTGCAATTAAGTTGCTTCCCTTGGCTGAGTAGAGCTTGCGGGTCATGCGAAAGGTTCAGAGTCTCTTTTGCATCCTTATGACATTGCAGACACTTGTAGTCACGGTCACGGATCAACTCGACTTGATGACGCTCAGCTTGAG
Organism: Vibrio sp. OPT41; assembly: GCF_015163595.1. Classification (NCBI taxonomy): domain Bacteria; kingdom Pseudomonadati; phylum Pseudomonadota; class Gammaproteobacteria; order Vibrionales; family Vibrionaceae; genus Vibrio; species Vibrio sp. OPT41. The sequence continues at coordinate 139,708 of NZ_JADDYH010000072.1, forward strand.
CACCTTCAATCGGCTCTGAAGAAGTCGCATGGGCGGCGATGGAGAAACCATAGATGGCAAAGACGAAGAGAAGTTTCAGCATTGTCTCTATGGTCAATTTTATATTGCCCATATTGTTCTTTCCTTAGCTCGATAATAATTGATAACTATTCTCAATTATTTATTTGAGCGACAATTAATTTCCTCTGAAGATATTTTTTAGATCTTCAAATGACATCAATTCTTATTTCGGAAAGCCACAACGCTAAACCTATATTTATAATACCTCTATTATTCATAAGGGGTAGAAACGCCTGCTCAAAAAGCGAACTAAATCACCCTATTTTTAAAAAGGTTAAAAACCCAAAGCATTGCAGAACAATGACTTAACAACTACCACTTTAGAGGTATATAAATTCAAACATGACTGAGATCACTGGTGTAAATTGATCTAAAACAAGACAAGATTCACTCACTATTTCATCTATCCAATTAAGCAATATTATTAATCGTAGATCTCCAGTTCTTATTTGGAATAGCTCCTCACAACGCTGCTAATAAAAACGAATATGGAGATAACACTGTGAGCATAAAACACTGGATGAGCGCACCTATTGCGGTTGCGACCTTATTCGCCAGCCAATTATTTTTGGTTGGCGCTCCGTTAGCGGCAGAAGAGAAGGATTTTATCGATCCTCGAAATGACGCCTTTGAACAGAACCATCCCGACCAATACCACTCTTGGAAAGCAACATCCGAAAGTGAGCACATAGAAGATGCTCTAAGTGAAGACCCAAACATGGTTATCCTGTGGGCAGGTTATGGCTTCGCGAAAGACTACAACAAAGCGCGCGGTCACTTTTACGCACTTGATGATGTTCGCCAAACCTTACGTACTGGCGCACCAACCGACGAGAAGTCCGGGCCTATGCCGATGGCGTGCTGGAGCTGTAAAAGCCCAGACGTTGCTCGCGTGATTGATGAACGTGGTGAAGACGGTTATTTCGAAGGTAAATGGGCACGCTTAGGCTCAGAAATCGTCAACCCTATCGGTTGTTCCGATTGCCACAACACGGGCTCTGAAGCCTTCAAGAAAGGCGAACCCGCGCTGGCACTGACTCGCCCATACGTCGAGCGTGCTTTTGATACTATTGGTAAAAACTTTGATGAACAGTCTCGCCTAGATAAGCAAGCATCGGTCTGCGCTCAATGTCACGTTGAATACTACTTCACCGGCCCAACTAAAGCGGTTAAATTCCCATGGGATATGGGCACCACCGTTAATGACATGGAGAAATACTACGACGCGTTGAATTTCAAAGATTGGACGCATGCCGTATCTAACGCGCCGATGCTAAAAGCACAACACCCGGGTTTCGAAACTTGGAGAGCGGGTATTCATGGTAAAAACAAAGTGGTGTGTGTGGACTGCCACATGCCTAAAGTGACCAAAGAAGACGGTACGGTGTACACAGACCACAAAGTGGGTAACCCATTTGATCGTTTTGAAGACACCTGTGCGCAATGCCATACCCAAACTAAAGAGCAGCTACAAGGCATCGTCTCGACTCGCAAAGCGCAAGTACTGAACATGAAGCTAACCGCCGAGAAGCAAATCGTAGCGGCACACTTTGAAGCAGGCGCAGCGTGGAAAGCAGGTGCAACAGAAGCAGAGATGGAACCTATCCTACAAGATATTCGCCATGCACAATGGCGTTGGGACTACGCGATTGCTTCTCACGGTGTCCACATGCATGCTCCTGAGGTAGCACTAGAAGTACTTGGTACTGCAGTTGACCGCGCTGCTGACGCCCGTACCAAGTTGGTTCGCTTACTGGCAACCAAAGGCATTACTGACCCTGTTCAAATTCCAGATATCTCGACCAAAGCGAAAGCACAGCAAGCACTGGGCATGGATATGGATAAGATGAACGCAGACAAGAAACACTTCCTAGAAACGGTGGCACCAGAATGGGATAAAGCAGCAGCTGAACGCGAAGCCACATATTAGTCTAACTTGCAGAGGTTAGTTTATAGATACAACAAGGGGCGTACTGAACGCCCCTTTTCTTTCTTTATTATCTTTATCTCTTCATCCTGATTCTATCGAGAGACAAAAATCGAATGTACTAGCGACGAGGAAGCCTAGGTCTAGGTTGAATATTTGGACGTGCTTTAGGTATCTGCACATTTGGACGAGCAACTGGACGCTGGATCTTCGTTTCCGGTAATGCTTTTCTTTGTTGAACCTTTTCTTTCACCGCCTTGCCTTGTAAAGTCGCTGGTTCAATATGCTCCGGACGATTCTCCCATTGGGTTCGAATCTCTTGCTTTTGCTCGTCAGGCAGTGATTGCCAATGATCGTCAAGTTGGCGTTTCATGTTATCGATATTGGCGGACATATCGTCGTCTTTCCAATCTTCGACTTTGTCTTTGATGGATTGCTGTTGGTCTTCATCTAAACCATTCCACCACTCTTCCAGTTTCTCTTTGTATTCATCGTCGTTATCGCAACAGCCCGGATAGTAATAAATCCAGTAGTCGTCATGATCGTACCACCACGGGTCGTAGTAACCCGATGAATAATAAACCGTAGAGGAAGAGCCAGAATGATCGGAAGAGCTACAACCCGCCAGCACAGAGCCGCACAGCAAAACCAATATGCTTAGTGCTTTATTTTTCATTCGTTGCCCACCTTTCTCTCTATTGCTTGTTAAATTGTACGCTTACAATAGCTCTTTTGCTTTGTTAATAGAGTTAATGATTTGCACCCTATCTAAATTTGGATCATTAGAATCTAATAATATTACCCAGGCATCAATCGCTTCCTGAAATCGGAATGACAGAAAATGATCATTTGCGATCAAAGACAAAGCGGCTTCATTGTGCGGTTCTATCTGCAAAGCTTGCTCCAAAAGCAAGCTAACTTCTTGCGTCATTGATTGCTGGTGAATGTAGTACAAGGTCGTCGCTTTTGCGGCAAGTTGCGTGGCACTGACTGGCTCAGTCAGTTGGATCGCGTAATCAAAACAAATCAGCGCGCCATCAAATTCCCCCTCTAGCAGGTAGCCCTGCCCGAGTTGGAACCACAATTCAGCGTTGTTCGGATCTTCACGCAACTGGTCTTGAATCTCTTTCATGATGTCACGAGCAGTCATCATTCGTGACATTTCCGCTTGTATTGATTTAGGCGGAGTTTGATGCAGCAATAAGAAACTGGCACTCGTCACGACAAGTACTAACAGGCAAAAGCCAAACCATTGAGCAGGTTTAACTTTTGATGCACTCAGTGATAAGAGTACGATAAACAGCCCCATCAGAGTGATGGCAGCGAAAAACCAAACAGACATAACACGTCCTGTAAACAAAGATAACGTCAGTGTACGCATTTCTTACTTTAAATGCGTTGATACAGATACAAAAAAGCCGAGCAACTAAGGCTCGGCTTTTCATATCAGGATAACGATGTAAGATTACTCTTCGTTACCTTCCTCTGCATCATCAGCAGCTGGAGCGTCTTGCTGCGTATTTTCGTCTGTTGACTCTAACGCTTCTGCATCTTCATCAGCAGGCAGCTCTTCATCATCAACTTCTTCAATACGTTGCAAACCAACAACTGATTCATCTTCCGCAGTACGGATAAGCGTTACACCTTGTGTGTTACGACCAACTTGGCTAACTTCACCCACACGAGTACGTACTAACGTGCCAGCGTCGGTGATCATCATCATTTCATCACCTTCAACAACCTGGATAGCACCAACTACCGGGCCATTTCGCTCAGAAACTTTGATAGAAACTACACCTTGAGTGCCACGACCTTTTGTCGGGTACTCGCTAAGTGCTGTGCGTTTACCATAACCGTTTTCTGTAACCGTTAGGATGTCGCCTTCGTGCGAAGGAACAATAAGTGATACAACTTGGTCATTTTCAGCCAGTTTCATACCACGAACACCAGAGGCGGTACGACCCATAGGACGAACACCTTTAAACTTGATCTCTGGCTGACCATTCTCATCAAGAACTGGTTTACCATTTTCATCAAGTACTGGAATCTCTTCTGCTTCTTTAAAGCGAACCACTTTACCCGCTTTAGAGAACAGCATGATTTCATTTTCGCCGTTAGTGATATCCACACCGATTAACGAATCGTCTTCACGTAGGTTCACAGCGATTAGGCCGTTTGAACGTACGTTTGCAAACTGGTTCAACGGCGTTTTCTTAACCGTACCGTCACCTGTTGCCATGAAGATGAATTTGTCTTCAGAGAATTCATCAACACGTAGAATCGCGGTAATGCGCTCACCTTCTTCGAGTGGAAGGATGTTCACAATTGGCTTACCACGCGCAGTACGGCTCGCTAGAGGCAATTGGTAAACTTTCAGGCGGTATGTTTTACCACGAGTAGAGAAACACAAGATGTTATCGTGGGTATTCGCCACTAGAAGACGCTCGATATGGTCTTCATCTTTCATCTTAGTCGCACTCTTGCCTTTACCACCACGGCGCTGTGACTCGTAGTCGCTCAGTACTTGGTACTTAACGTAACCACCGTGAGATAGAGTAACCACAACGTCTTCACGTGCGATCAGCTCTTCCATGTCAATATCATGGCTCGCAGCTGTGATTTCTGTACGACGAGCGTCACCAAAGCCGTCACGAACCGCTTCAAGTTCTTCACGGATCACTTCCATCAAACGCTCAGTGCTCGCAAGGATATGCATGAGTTCAGCGATTTCTTCTAGAAGTGTTTTGTATTCGCCAAGAATCTTCTCGTGTTCTAGACCTGTTAGTTTATGTAAACGTAGATCTAGGATAGCTTGTGCTTGTTGCTCAGTCAGGAAGTACTGACCATCACGAATACCGTATTCAGGCTCTAGCCATTCAGGGCGCGCAGCATCTGTACCAGCACGCTCTAGCATTGCTGAAACGTTGCCTAAATCCCAACCACGAGCGATAAGACCCGCTTTTGCTTCAGCCGGTGTAGGTGCCTTACGGATAAGCTCAATAATTTCATCAATGTTAGCAAGCGCTAGAGCTAAACCTTCAAGGATATGAGCACGTTCACGCGCTTTACGCAGTTCGAAAATAGTACGGCGTGTCACAACTTCACGACGGTGATCAACAAAGCACTTCAACATATCTTTTAGGTTGAATAGCTGTGGCTGGCCATTGTTTAGGGCCACCATGTTGATACCGAAAGTGGTTTGCAGCTGAGTCTGAGCGTAAAGGTTGTTTAGAACTACTTCGCCCACAGCATCGCGCTTACACTCAATAACAATGCGCATACCGTCTTTATCTGACTCGTCGCGCAGTGCACTGATACCTTCTACTTTCTTATCTTTAACTAGCTCAGCGATCTTTTCGATCAAGCGAGCTTTGTTCACCTGGTAAGGAATTTCAGTGACGATAATGGTCTCTTTACCATTCTTCTCCACTTCGATGTCCGCTTTCGAACGCATGTAGATTTTGCCGCGACCTGTTTTGTACGCGTCTACAATGCCTTTACGACCGCTGATAAGCGCCGCCGTTGGGAAATCAGGACCAGGAATGTAATCCATTAGTTCATCAATAGTGATTTCTTCATTATTGATGTATGCAAGACAGCCATCAATCACTTCGCCAAGGTTATGAGGCGGGATGTTGGTTGCCATACCTACTGCGATACCAGAAGCACCGTTAACCAATAGGTTTGGAATTTTAGTTGGAAGAACCGCTGGGATCTGCTCAGTACCGTCGTAGTTTGGTACGTAGTCTACGGTTTCTTTGTCTAGGTCAGCCAATAGTTCATGGGCAATTTTTGCCATTCGAACTTCGGTGTAACGCATTGCCGCAGCAGAGTCGCCATCGATCGAGCCAAAGTTACCTTGACCATCGACCAGCATGTAACGAAGCGAGAACGGCTGAGCCATACGTACGATTGTGTCGTACACAGCACTATCACCGTGTGGGTGATATTTACCGATTACGTCGCCGACAACACGGGCTGATTTTTTATATGGTTTGTTCCAATCGTTGCCTAGTACGTTCATCGCGAATAAAACGCGGCGGTGTACTGGTTTTAGGCCATCACGCACATCTGGAAGAGCACGACCCACGATGACTGACATCGCATAGTCTAGGTATGAACCTCTAAGCTCATCTTCAATGTTTACGGGCGTGATCTCTTTAGCTAAATCGCTCATAGAGCCATTATCCCTCTATTATCTGATCGTAATTACGATACGTGTAAGGTGCAAAAATATAACACACAATTCATCACTTCGGCATCACTTTCCCTCTCCTTTTATCAGGTTGTGAGCTTGGTTATGAATCAAATGTCGAGAATTTGCACACTCATCCCATATCTTTCTGATTAGTGGTTATATTTCGGTCAATATTGAGCAAAATCGGACCCTTTACGCGGAAAAGCGAGGTAAATTCCTTTAACCACACAACGCGAAAATGCAGGTTTTAGAGTTATTGTCACTGGCACCAGTTCAAGGATGAAGCAAAAACAATAGTTAGCGCTTTACAAATTACAGGCACCTGTCTCGATTGCCGCGCCAGTGAACTCTGTCATTGTCCCTTAACTAAGCACATCGAGGTTGTTTGGGTGTAAAACGTTGGAGTATACTGGCGCCCTCTAAAGGACTCAGATTGAATGCAATAAAACCAATTATGACTAAAGCACAAAACGTCGACCCAAGTGAAATTAAGAAATTCGAGGACATGGCTTCTCGATGGTGGGATTTAGAAGGCGAGTTTAAGCCACTTCATCAAATTAACCCACTTCGTTTGAACTATGTACTTGAAAAAGCAAATGGCTTGTTTGGCAAGCGCGCACTTGATGTCGGCTGTGGTGGTGGCATTCTTGCTGAAAGCATGGCAAAAGAAGGCGCTATTGTGACGGGGCTTGATATGGGTAAAGAACCATTAGAAGTCGCGCGACTACATGCATTAGAAACAGGTACTCAACTGACCTACATTCAGAGCACAATAGAAGACCACGCTATAGAAAACGCAGGAACTTACGATGTCGTGACTTGTATGGAGATGCTTGAACACGTTCCAGATCCTCTCTCCGTTATCCGCTCTTGTGCTGCGCTAGTCAAACCCGGTGGTCACGTGTTTTTCTCAACTTTGAACCGAAACATTAAGTCGTACTTATTTGCTATTGTCGGTGCTGAGAAGCTTCTTAAGATTGTTCCTGAAGGCACTCATGAGCACGATAAGTTTATCAAGCCAGCCGAAATGATGAAGATGATAGACCAAACTGACTTGACGGAAATGGGCATTACTGGGCTTCATTACAACCCTCTAAATGACAGCTACAAACTCGGTCGTAATGTAGATGTAAACTACATCGTTCATACTAAAAAATACTGAACGCTATTAAGTTAAAAAATGAGTTTTGTGATTGACATTTTTTAAAGAAAATGAATCGGAAGCGGTAGCACAAAGTTGCCGCTTTTTTTGTCTTTTTATGGCTAAAATTCGTGCTCTAGATTCCATTTTGACCAAGCCATTTTTCGTAGATAAAAACGGCCAAAGATCAAGGAAAATATTTTTGCATGCGGTTATTTCTAAACCGATCTCGAAACCGTACTTTTAACCATTCAAGTCTGCCCTTTTCTCATCGGTTAGTGTTCACTTACTGATTTTTTTCATTTTGTCAGTTATCCACAAGTCATCCCCGAACTGTACCTTGATAAATCAGTGTAATAGCACTATCTTGTAACCCGCAAACAAATGAACCCCTATATGTTGTGTTTAAGCGACAATATATAGATAGACTTTGATCACAAAGCCGCCGCAAGCTTTACTCATATTGCACATAAACAAACAAAAATACGGCTTTTATCAGTTTTCTTAGGGAAATAAAGCAGAATGAACCAACAACTTACCGTCACCAAGCGTGATGGCCGTAAAGAAAGTATCGATCTGGATAAAATCCACCGCGTTATCACTTGGGCTGCAGAAGGTCTAGATAATGTTTCGGTTTCTCAAGTAGAACTTCGCGCTCACATCCAGTTTTACGACGGCATCACAACGACAGATATTCACGAGACAATCATCAAGTCTGCGGCAGACCTGATCTCTGAAGAGACTCCGGATTACCAATACCTAGCTGCTCGCCTAGCGGTATTCCATCTGCGTAAAAAAGCGTATGGCCAATACGAGCCACCAACGCTTTATGATCACGTGTCTCGCCTCGTCGATATGGGTAAGTACGATCAACATATTCTAGAAGACTACACAAAAGCAGAACTCGACGAACTTGATGCGTACCTCGACCATAAACGCGACCTAAACTTCTCATACGCGGCAGTTAAGCAGCTAGAGGGTAAGTACTTCGTACAGAACCGTGTTACGGGCCAAATTTACGAAAGTGCTCAGTTCTTATACATCCTTGTAGCAGCGTGCTTATTTGCGAAATATCCAAAAGCGACACGTCTTGATTACATCAAACGTTTCTACGATGCGACATCGACATTTAAGATTTCTCTACCTACGCCAATTATGTCTGGCGTGCGTACCCCTACTCGCCAGTTCAGCTCATGTGTTCTGATCGAGTGTGGAGACAGTCTTGATTCTATTAACGCAACAGCAAGCTCAATTGTTCGTTATGTATCTCAGCGCGCTGGTATTGGTATCAACGCAGGTCGTATCCGTGCATTAGGCTCAGAGATTCGCGGTGGTGAAGCATTCCACACTGGTTGTATTCCGTTCTACAAGTACTTCCAAACAGCAGTAAAATGTTGTTCACAAGGTGGTGTACGTGGTGGCGCAGCTACTGTGTTCTACCCAATGTGGCACGGTGAAGCACGCTCACTAATGGTACTTAAGAACAACCGTGGTGTTGAAGAAAACCGTGTTCGTCACATGGACTACGGTGTTCAGTTAAACAAACTGATGTACCAACGTTTAGTTGAAGGCGGCAATATTACGCTATTCTCACCATCTGATGTACCTGGTCTGTACGACGCATTCTTCGAAAACCAAGAAGAGTTTGAGCGTCTATACGTGAAGTACGAGAACGATCCTTCAATCAAGAAAGAAACGGTTAAAGCGATTGAAATGTTCACTCTGCTAATGCAAGAGCGTGCATCAACGGGTCGTATCTACATCCAGAACGTGGACCATTGTAATACTCACAGCCCATTTGATTCTGAAGTCGCTCCAGTTCGTCAGTCGAACCTATGTTTAGAAATCGCACTGCCAACGAAACCATTAACTAACGTTGAAGATGACTCAGGCGAGATCGCACTGTGTACGCTTTCTGCATTCAACTTAGGTGCTATCAAGTCTCTAGATGATTTCGAAGAGCTATCCGATCTTGTTGTTCGTGCGTTAGATGCACTGCTTGATTACCAAGATTACCCTCTACCAGCGGCATACAAATCGACTATGAACCGTCGTACGCTAGGTGTTGGTGTGATTAACTTTGCTTACTACTTAGCGAAGAATGGCGTGAAATACTCTGACGGTAGCGCGAACGGCCTAACTCACCGTACGTTCGAAGCAATGCAGTACTACCTATTGAAAGCATCTGTAGCACTGGCGAAAGAACAAGGTAAGTGTCCTTCATTCGACGAGACGAACTACGCGAAAGGCTTACTGCCGATTGATACGTATAAGAAAGATATCGACCTAATTTGTGACGAAGCGCTGCACTACGACTGGGACAGCCTACGTAAAGAAATTATGGAGCACGGCCTACGTAACTCAACACTGACTGCACTAATGCCTTCTGAGACTTCTTCTCAGATTTCAAACGCAACTAACGGTATTGAGCCACCACGTGGTTACGTTTCAGTAAAAGCTTCGAAAGACGGTATCCTGAAGCAAGTTGTACCAGAGTTCACAGAACTTAAAGACAGCTATGAACTGCTTTGGAATATCGGTTCGAACGACGGTTATCTGCACCTTGTGGGTATTATGCAGAAGTTTGTTGACCAAGCTATCTCTGCTAATACTAACTACGACCCGTCACGTTACGAGACTGGCAAGGTTCCAATGAAGAAACTACTTCAAGACCTGCTAACAGCGTATAAGTTTGGTGTGAAAACGCTTTACTACCACAACACTCGTGATGGCGCGAAAGATGAACAGAAAGACGCTGTTCAACCACAAGATGACGATTGTGCTGGCGGCGGTTGTAAGATTTAATCTTCCCGTACCTAGCGAACCCGTAAAGACAGACTATCGATAACCTCCCCCTTACGGGGAGGTTTAAAAGGAATTGAGGCATTATGGCTTACAGTACTTTTAACCAAAAAAAGAATGACCAATTGAAGGAACCAATGTTCCTAGGTCAATCAGTAAACGTTGCACGTTACGACCAACAAAAGTTTGAGATTTTCGAAAAACTTATCGAGAAACAACTTTCTTTCTTCTGGCGTCCAGAAGAAGTAGACGTATCTAGCGACCGTATCGATTACAACAAACTGCCAGATCACGAGAAGCACATCTTCATCTCTAACTTGAAGTACCAAACGCTTCTTGACTCTATCCAAGGCCGCAGCCCTAACGTGGCACTGCTGCCGCTTGTGTCTCTACCAGAACTAGAGACTTGGATTGAGACTTGGTCTTTCTCTGAAACGATTCACTCTCGTTCTTACACACACATTATTCGTAACATCGTGAACGACCCTGCTGTAGTGTTTGATGATATCGTTGAGAACGAGCACATTCTGAAGCGTGCAAAAGACATCGCGCACTACTACGACGATTTGATTCAAGCGACGAATGATTACCATCGCTACGGTGAAGGTGAGCATGTCCTTAACGGTGAAACGGTTAAGGTTAGTCTGTACGATCTTAAGAAGAAGCTGTACATCTGTCTGATGTCTGTTAACGCATTAGAAGCTATTCGTTTTTACGTAAGTTTCGCATGTTCTTTCGCTTTCGCAGAACGCGAACTAATGGAAGGTAACGCGAAAATCATCAAGCTGATCGCTCGTGACGAAGCACTTCACTTAAATGGCACGCAGCACATGATCAACCTGCTACGTAACGGTCAAGATGACTTCACTTTCATGCAAATCGCAGAAGAGGCAAAACAGGACTGTTTTGACCTATTCAAAGAAGCGGCTGAGCAAGAAAAAGAGTGGGCAGAGTATCTATTCAAAGATGGCTCTATGATCGGTCTAAACAAAGACATCCTAAGCCAATACGTTGAATACATCACAAATATTCGTATGCAAGCGGTAGGTCTACCAGCAGCGTATCCAGAAGCAACAACTAACCCAATTCCATGGATTAACGCTTGGTTGTCTTCAGATAACGTTCAAGTTGCGCCTCAAGAAGCAGAAATCTCTTCTTACCTTGTGGGTCAAATTGACAATGAAGTTCGCGCAGATGACTTCGAAGGATTCGAGCTGTAATGGCAACACTCAAAATCAACAAACTGATCAGCATTGAATCCAACCCTTCCAATACGATTTTGGAAACAATGGAGCAAGCTGGCCTATTACCAGAATACAACTGCCGTGATGGGCACTGCGGCGCCTGTCGCTGCAAATTGGAGTCTGGTGAAGTGGAGTATGTTGGTTTTGCCATGGCTTACACACAAAGTGATGAAATATTACCTTGTATCTGTAAAGCAAAATCAGATTTGTCACTTAGCGGCGTTAACTACGCGATGAAAGAAAAGCAGCGCGCATAACGTTGACTCGACGGTATAAAATGCAAAAGCCAAGGTAATCACCTTGGCTTTTTTGTCTCTGTGTTTTGTCTCTCAGACTACTGTATAGAGCTTTGGTTATAAAGCACTGCTCGGGAGGTGCATCTCTTTAACTTTCTCTAAAAATGCATAATGCGCAAACATCGGTTTACGTTCTAGGTAGCGACGCAACAAGTCTAGTGCTGCCGTGCTGATCACTTTAACTTGATCATTGCGCTGATACTTTTTCGAGAGTTTATATAATGCTCCCCACTCGCCTGACGGTGTCGATAAAGCGACGGAAAAAACACCCTCTTCAATATGGCCAGTAACGAGTGATAAATCCGTCCCACACTTCTCTCGCGTAGCGCCAGCCAGAGCAAACGTCTCTGCTAATGGATCTCCGCTGTTGGCCATCGCTTGAGTCAGGCTCGGTAGTATCCAACCATGCCCTAGTTGCTTTTCAGCGTTTTCATCGCCGTTTAGCCAGTACGTTAAGTATCCTCCGCTACTTTTTTCGGAGGTCGACACCGTTAGTCCTTTATCGACCAACAACTGGCCGACATTTTCAACCATAGGTAAGTCAATACTAACGGTATTACTCTCAAGGTGTTTATTAATTATCTGTACTAGTTTCAAACGCTGTTCAATCTGATCTGAAGGACCAAAAAGTTTCACTTCAATAAAAGGCAAGTAAGAGCGATACCCTAGCTCATAGCCTTGAGGAAGTTTTAGCTGATCTAGCTTATCTGAAATACCGGATTCAGATAGACCAAACGTGTAGATTCGACTACAACATGAACCTTGAACATCGGGAAACACTCTTCTCAGATCGGGAAGAATTTGCGTCTCTGCCATGAGCTTAAATTCACTTGGTACACCCGGTGTGAAATAAAAAATGGCATCATTAATCAGCATTTTGAAACCGCAAGCAGTGCCTATCGGGTTGTCCAATATCTCTGCCGTTTCTGGCAGCATTGCTTGCTTTAAATTACTGTCCGGCATAGGGATGCCACGTCGAGCATACAAACTTTCTAGATGCTGCAACCACTCTTTGAATAGCACCAGTTTACAATCGGCGGCTCTCGCGGCGGCGGCAGCACTCATGTCATCCGTTGTAGGGCCTAAACCACCATTAACAATAACCACATCGTTGTTAAAGCTGAGCATTAAAAACTCTTCAACCAAACTCGATAGGCTATCACCAACCGTTGAGCGCTTTGTTAAGCCAAATCCATGTTGATAAAACAGGCTAGACAACCATGCCGCATTAGTATCAACAATATCACCGTGGAGGACTTCCTCACCAGTACTAAGCATTGCTATTTTCACAACTGACTCCTGAACGTAAGCACAATCCTATTTTCGTTATAGCGCTTATTTTTCTTTTTATTTGGACAAATCTCGCCGAGGTTTGTTGGGACTAAATAAGGGTCAAGTGTTTAAATGATTGATGTTTTGAGGGATAATTACGAGCCCGAACATACACCATTAACTCGGAGACCTTTGTGTCAAAATCATCCATGTTCAAGACGACTCTAACAGGCCTTTGCTTGGCTTCGTCAGCGCTTGCGCACGCAAGTCACTATGACCTAAGCCGTCATACAGAGTTTTCTTACACACCTGATTGCTTGTCAGGTTACTGCGAAACGACGACTCTGTACACCTTCGAGGCTCAAAATCGCGGTGTTATGTATGAACAGAATAATGATGATTCGCTAAACCTTGACGCAGGGCTTCAGCCTAAACATCTCATCATCCCTCAAGATAAAGACTGGGATTACCTGATGGGTCAAACCTACACCATTCTAGGTCTCAGTATCGCGACCGTAGGCATGATGACTTTTCTTCCAGAAAGTATCACCAAATGGGACGAAGAAGACCGAGACATGAGTAAGTTGGGGCAAAAGTGGAAAGATAATGTCTCTGACGGCCCCGTTTGGGATCGCGATGAACATGTCCTCAACTACATCATGCACCCATATTTTGGCGGCGTTTACTACACGGCAGCACGTCACGCTGGCTATAATGAATTTCAGTCGTTTTTGTACTCCGCAACTATGTCGACGTTCTTTTGGGAGTATGGCGTGGAGGCGTTCGCAGAAGTACCATCTTGGCAGGATATTTTTATCACACCATTCTTTGGTGCTGTTGTTGGTGAAATGATGTTAACGGCTGAGCAAGACATTATTGCAAACGGCGGCGAAGTTATGGGCTCTGAAACCGCAGGTGATGTTTCGCTCTTCTTCTTAAACCCTGTTGGACATATTCATTATTGGGTAACTGATGCATGGGGCGGTAGTGCAGAACTACAATTCAATTCATCACCTTGGTTTGGAAACCAAGATGTTGCAAAATTCGCCATGGACGCAGGCGCAAACTATGACAGTCAATTTTATGGTGTCGAGTTAAAAGTAACCTTCTAATCCTAAGTTGATACTCGGTAAAAAGCAGCCTTACGATGGCTGCTTTTTTGTGCTCTGAACATTGTTTTAATTATTTGCATCACGAATTAGTGTTAAAAATTGACTTTCATCAAACATTACCCGCCCTTAGCACCTACACTAAATAAAAGGATTTATTCCAATAACTTAAGTAGCACGTTTATTCGTACTGCGTCCAAACCTTGATTCCAGGAGGGGACATTATGAACACCGTATTTATTGTTAATTTTGTCGGACAAGCGTCACCCGCCACGATTAAAGAGCTCGCTGCAATCACACACGAAAACGGCGGGAAATGGCTGATCAGCAAAGTAAACTTTATCGAAGACCAAGTTGCAGGTGTCATCAAAGTAGAGCTTCCAAGAGAAAATGCCGACATCGTTAAACAGGCGTTCTCTTCTTGTCAGACTCTTGTTGTTAGGTTCGTCGACTCTGAACCTCATTCATATCGTGAAGACACTATCTTCCAACTTCGTTTAGATGCCAACGATAGAGCGGGTATTGTGAATGAAATTACTCACGTTCTCGATAATCAAGGTATCTCAATTTTAGATATGGATTGTCAGCGTGTATTCATTGCTGGAGGCGGAGGGGTAAGCTCTAGCTTATTCAGCGCTAAAATGGCGATAAAACTACCTAGCGAGCTAGAAATTGAAGACATAGCCAATGAGTTAGAATCTCTGAGTGAAGACACTCGTGTAATTGTAGAAAGCTAACTGCATACCTTTAACGCTTCCCCAATAAAAAGAGCAGCAATTCAGCTGCTCTTTGTCGTTCTAATACTCAATACGTTTTATTTCACTGACCACTGAGACAGTGAACGTTTGAAATCAGAGTAGTCAAATTCATTCAGTTTTTGAATGTCACCATTCGAGCGTTCACAGTAGACCGACGGCATACGTAGACCGTTAAACCAGTTCAGTTTCACCATGGTGTAACCGGCACTATCTAGAATATGCAGACGCTGTCCTATCTCTAGAGGCTGTTCGAAGTTCGCCACGCAGAACTGGTCACCAGCCAAACAAGAGCACGAGCCGATCACATACTCGTGTTCACCATTTTCAGATGCTTCAAGAATTGACGCTGGCTCATTGTAGATCAACGTATCTAAGCGGTGAGCTTCTGTGGCTGAATCGACAATCGCCGTCTTCTTTACGTTCTCAACGATATCAACCACAGTGACCACTAGGTCAGTCGTCTTGGTAATGATCGCTTCGCCCGGTTCTAGGTACATTTGCACGCCGTGTTTTTCAGCAAACGCTTTCAGCGCTAGGCCAAGCTTTTCGATGTCATAACCCGGCCATGTGAAGAACACGCCGCCACCCATGCTTACCCAGTCCAGCTTATCTAGGTACTCGCCAAACTGAGCTGAAATAGCATCGAGTAAACCGATAAACGCATCCACGTCTTTGTTCTCACAGTTCATGTGGAACATTACGCCATCAATACCATCAAAAATTTCCGGTTTGATGTGATCAGCCTGAACACCAAGACGAGAGAATTGACGCGCTGGGTTTGCTAAGTCTTGCCCTGCATAGCTCACACCAGGGTTCAGGCGCAAGCCAATCGATGCTTTACCTTCGACAATATGACGATAAGCCGCTAGCTGTGACTGAGAGTTAAAGATCATCTTGTCAGAGATGTCCGCCACATCGCGAACGTCATCTTCGCTGTAACCCACGCTGTATGCGTGTGTCTCACCACCAAACGTTTCGTAGCCAAGCTTCACTTCAAACGGGCCAGAACTTGTTGTTCCGTCTAGGTAAGGCTTGATGATGTCGAATACACCCCATGTTGAGAAGCACTTCAGTGCTAATACAAGCTTCACACCAGAGATGTCTTTTAGCTGTTTTGCTTTCTCTAGGTTCTCAATCAGCTTGTCTTCATTGATCATGAAGTATGGCGTTTTTAGTTCGTTTTGTTGCATTTTGATACCTTACGTCCCTTCGCCTTAGCAAAGGCACTATAAAATCGAACAAAGCCGACGCAAGTGCATCGGCTTAAACGTACAAATAAGAGTCGCTAAATTCTTACTTCAATTTATGGATAACAGGTTGTCCTGGCTCCAGTTCTTGAACATGCCAATCTAGACCAATAGATGGCATGGTTTCTAGGAATGGGTCTGGATCTAGTTGTTCCATGTTGAACACGCCTTTGTCTGCCCACTTGCCACGGAAGAACTGCAAAGCCGCAGTGATCGCTGGTACGCCAGTGGTGTATGAGATAGCTTGGTGTTCAACATCTTCGTATGCGACTTCGTGATCAGCGTTGTTGTAAATAAATACACTGCGCTCTTTACCATCTTTCTTACCTTGAACCCAAGTACCGATACACGTTAGGCCAGTGTAGCCTGGTGCGAGTGATGTTGGATCTGGTAGTAGTGCTTTTAGCACGTGCAAAGGTTGAACAACCGTACCGTCGTGAAGCGTTAGTGGATCTGGGCTGAGTAGACCGATGTCGCGCATAACATTGAAGTAGTTTAGGTAACGGTCACCAAAGCCCATCCAGAATTCGATGCGTTTCGCCGGGATGAACTCTTGCATAGATCGAACTTCGTCGTGCGCCATTGAGTACACTTTGTGTGAACCACAATTCGGGAATTCAAACTCAAGCATACGTGAGTGACAAGGTACTTGTTTCCACTCGCCGTTTTCCCAGTAGAACGAATCGCCTTGAATCTCAAGCATGTTCGTTTCTGGATCAAAGTTAGTTGCGAACTTCTTACCGTGGTCGCCTGCGTTTACATCCATTACGTCGATAGTATCGATTTCATCGAACAGATACTTCACTGCGTATGCGGCAAACACCGATACTACGCCCGGATCGAAACCAGCACCAAGAATACCTGTAATGCCCGCTTCTTCAAACTTCTCACGGTAACCCCACTGCCAATCGTAAGCTTGAGGTACTTGTTGGCCTTCAGAGCACAAATCAACCGCAACAGATGTATCAAGGTATGACACTTTAGCTTGGTAACATGCTTCCATAATAGACATGTTCACCCAAGGAGGACCTGCGTTGATCACTAAGTCAGGTTGTACTTCTTTAATTAAAGCAACTAAAGAATCTACGTCGTCCGCGTTTACCGCTCGCGCTTCTAATTTCTTAGTTGAATCTTTCAGATTGTTTTTCTTCTGAATCGATTCGATGATTTTCTCACACTTACCTACGGTACGTGATGCGATTGTGATATCACCCAGAACGTCGTTGTTTTGTGCTGCTTTATGTGCAACTACCCAGCCAACGCCGCCTGCACCAATCTGTAGAATTGCCATAGTTTTCCGTTACCTTTGTTAAACTAGCTCTGCCGCTAGCGTATTGATTTTTGAGAGCAAAGATTCAAAGTCCGCCGTCGTCAGACACGGGTTCAAAATCGTAAATTTCAATGCAGTTTTATCGTCGACAATGGTTTCACCCAATACCGCGATACCGCGTGTTAACGCTTCTAAGCGCAACGTTTTGTTCAGTTCATCAAGCTCCGCTGATTCATTTGTCGCGCGGAACAGAACCGTAGATAGTGATGGTTCAGCCAACAACTCAAAGTGTTTGTTATCTCGAATCATGTCCGCCACTTCAAGCGTCTGTTCAAGCAAATGATCATACATATCGCCTAGGGCTTTTGGCCCTACGCTTTGCATCGTCATAAACACTTTGAGCGCATCAAAACGCTTAGTTGTCGCAATAGACTTATCCACCAAGTTCGGTAGTTCGTCGTGTTCGCGGTTCAAATAGTCTGCATGGTGAAGCAGGAATTTAAAGTTAGACTTGTCATTTACCAATAGCGCACCACAACTGATGGTTTGGTAAAACAGCTTATGGAAGTCTACGCTGATGGAATGTGCACGCTCACAACCTTTCAGACGCGCTTTTTGGCTACTTAGAATCAGAGCTCCACCGTATGCACCGTCGACGTGCATCCACATGTCATGTTTCGCTGCGATATCGGCGATAAAGTCTAAGTCATCAATAGCACCGTGGTCCGTTGTACCCGCTGTACCAACAATGGCAAATGGGATCAAACCTTCTGCTTTGGCCTGATTGAGAACTTCGTCTAACTTAGTGACATCCATCGTTCCATCGGCATTAGCATCGACGGTCATGACCGCTTTTTCACCCAATCCCATCCAAGACGCTGATTTTTGAACCGTGAAGTGGGATTTTTTCGAACATACAATACGTAGCTTGTCTGCGTATTCAGGAAGGCCAAGCTTTTGAATTGAGTGTGCACTGAGTTTGTCAGCAATCCAATCTCGCGCAAGCATCAAACCCATTTGGTTACTTTGCGTGCCGCCGCTCGTGAAGATACCGTCCGCTTTTTCACCTAACTCATATTTATCGCATAGCCAGTTCACAACTTTCTGTTCAACATAAGTCGCTGATGAAGCTTGATCCCATGAGTCCATCGACTGGTTCAAAGCCGCAATCATTGCCTCTGCCGCAATCGCTGGCATCAACGGTGGAGTATGCAGGTGAGCAATACAATCTGGATGTTGAGTAAAAATTGCGTTTTTCGCGACCAGATCAGCAGCATCGTCGATAACGGATTTAAGAGGCGCATTTCCATTATCAAGATCAACGTCGTGAATCGCTGCTTCCAATGCTTTTGGATCCATACCTGAATACGGTGCAGTCACTTGTTCAAACACTGACTTCATTGCCGTAGTAGTGTGATTCATCACCGAAGCAAATTCATTGCTGCCCATCTCTCCAGTGTGGATGAAATGCTTCTTCCATTCATCTTGTGGCTGAGTTTCGATGTGACTACCGCCAGCGGCTAAAATCGCGTCTTCAAATACACGTAAAGCAAAGTCGATTTGTTCAAACGAGATGATAAGAGGAGGAAGGAAACGAATTACTGCGCCTTCGCGTCCACCTTTCTCAACGATCAAGCCACGCTCGAGTGCTGCGCGTTGAATAGACAGTGTGAGTTCACTATCCGCTTGAGGTTCACCAAATTTATTGAGTTCACCGTTTGGAGTTTTAATCTCAACGCCTAGCATCAAACCTTTCCCACGAACCTCTGCGATACAGTTCACACGCTTTTGAATACTCTCAAGGCCGTAACGCAGGTACTGACCCGCAATATTGGCATGCTCAACAAGGTTATCACGCTGGATAATTTCTAATGCTTTCGCACCAGAGACCATAGCTAGCTGGTTACCACGAAATGTACCTGTGTGCTCGCCCGGCTTCCATGTATCATGTTGCTTGTTGATAACCAATAGCGACATTGGTAAGCCACCACCAATTGCTTTTGATAAACACAGAATATCTGGAACAATGCCCGACTCTTCGAACGCGAAATTGTAGCCAGTTTTACCAACACCACACTGGATCTCATCGAAGATCAGTAAGATACCGTGCTGATCACAAATACGACGTAACTCTCGTAGCCAGAATGCTGGCGCAGGAACAACACCACCCTCACCTTGCACTGGCTCCACGATAATCGCGGCAGGCTTCATAATGCCTGACTCATCATCGTTTAAAAGACGATCGATATAGCGAATACTTGCTTTCGCACCTTCATCACCGCTAAGCCCAAAAGGACAACGCAGGTTGTATGGGAAAGGCATAAAGTGCACATCCGACATCAAACCAGTTCGACGCGCTTTCGTGCCTAAGTTACCCATCATCCCCATCGTACCATTAGTCATACCATGGTATGCGCCACGGAAGGCAAACATAGTGTTGCGACCGGTAGTCTGTTTCGCGAGCTTGATAGCAGCTTCAACCGCATCAGCTCCAGACGGGCCACAAAATTGGATAACGCTGTTCTCGCTTAACTCTTGAGGAAGAAAAGACTTAACAGATTGAATAAACGTCGTTTTTGCTGATGTTGCAATATCTAGCGTCTGATATGGCAGTCCTGAATCTAATTGCTCTTTCAGCGCTTGGTTTATTTCAGGATGGTTATACCCCAAAGCTAGAGTGCCTGCCCCCGCAAGGCAGTCTAGAAAGATCTGTCCACGCGTATCTTCAACCAAGCACCCAAAGGCTTGTTTAATTGCGATCGGCAAACGACGTGGATAAGAACGTACTTCAGATTCATGCTCAGCCTGATCAATCAATACTTGATCTGGCGTTAAGTCATACGTTCCCTCAACGATAGGAACCTGAGACGAAAAAATGTTTGCGATATTGCTATCGACTTCAAAGGCAGTGCTCATACTACATAATCCCTTGAATTATAATAATTCTGTATCCTGTATTAATAATCATTAGAATGAAATTACAGGAGGTGTGAATACCCCTCCGCATTTGTCAGTGCATAAATGACAAATACAGATCATCCGCCACGATACTCGCGACTTTATATGTAAAAGGGATTAATCAAGGTTCTGTAATGCACCCGTTTTGTAAAACAGGACATTTCGGCAGTATGAAGCTGATTAGTGTGTGTTTATTCAAAGGTTTCAATGTTGGGTTTCCCATTAATATGCCGCGTTTACAGCATTAGTATCCCGTCTATCGACAAAAGGCTTTGCCGATACCTACCCTACGCAGTGTCACAATCAGCTTGAATGGTCACTACGCGTATCCCCCAGAGATCAAACGTTGTTAATTACGCTCCGAGATTGCGCGCGAATTTATCACAAAATAAAATCTTCTGGCAACGATTTTTCATATTAGTAACAGTGATGTAAATCACAACAAAACATACCCCATTGCAACTCACATGTTCATATTCATGAGCTATGCTTTTCTGCTTCTCTCAAACAGCTGTTATTTAAACAAATATTCTTGAGATATCATCACCTCATCCAACAGAGGTTTAAGGTTGTGCTGCTTAATCGTAAAACATTCCTTTCTATATCCGGAACATTTAAAAAGATAGCATTCTCGTCACAGCTTTGCCTGGAGCAAGAGTGGTTATTCTCCACAAGTGATGGTTTAAACATAGACTAGTAGGAATGGCTAAGATGCATTGCAATGGCAGAATGAACAATCACTTGAGTCAATGAGACAAAGGGTTCGTTACTTAACGAAGTCTGTGACAGAAAAGAAGTTTGAGATTTTCAAAAAATACGAAAAAGGCCTAACATTTTCATGTTAGGCCTTAAATCTGGAGCGACACACGAGGTTCGAACTCGTGACCTCAACCTTGGCAAGGTTGCGCTCTACCAACTGAGCTAGTGTCGCATTTAATATGAGATGGTGCCCCGGGCCGGACTTGAACCGGCACAACGCGAACGTCGAGGGATTTTAAATCCCTTGTGTCTACCAATTCCACCACCAGGGCACACAAATATTCTTTGTGATGCCTTTACAGAAAAGTAAAACACCATCTGATACCGCTAAATGCCATATCAATAAAATTTGGAGCGACACACGAGGTTCGAACTCGTGACCTCAACCTTGGCAAGGTTGCGCTCTACCAACTGAGCTAGTGTCGCATTTATTCTCGAAAGCCATTCACTCTCAAAAGAATAATGGAGGCGCCTCCCGGAGTCGAACCGAGGTCCACGGATTTGCAATCCGCTGCATAGCCACTCTGCCAAGGCGCCTCATTTGTGAATAAAGCTAAGCTTTTTCACCACCCTTTCGAGCCGTGCTCTCTTGGGTACGGGATGCATTCTACGGATTCGAGCGATCGAGTCAACACTATTTTTATTTTTTTAAATCGTTTGACTAGAATTTGTGCGAAAGGCGATGGATTGCTTAGTTTTAATACTAAAAATCGCTTAAATACACTTGTTTATCATAAAACTTTGGCTACGCCTTACACTGCTGGCCGTGCGTTGCGTGCATTGAAGTATTAATAATCAGAAGACTCGCCTCTCTAAGACTCTCCAAGGACAAAAACAAGACTTAGATCACAAATAGAACTCTATCGAAGCAAAAGCCCCAGATACAAATTGCAAACATGGCCGTTAGCAAGCATTGAAAAGCGAGAGAAGCCAAAAAATGCTGTAGATTGTCTTAGTACAAAAAAGCAGGCTATTAAGCCTGCTTTCTAACATCAGAATTTAATGGTGCTCTTCATTCAACAGATCGTCTTTCGCAGCAGCCAAATATTGAATCATTGACCAATATGTCAAGAAAGTTGCCACATACAAGGCCGCAAAGCCTAGCCAAACCATCCATTCATCGTAACGCCATATCAACACCCATAAGGCGAACATTTGCGAAACAGTTTTTACTTTGCCAACCCAAGATACCGCAACACTCGCTCGCTTACCGATTTCAGCCATCCATTCTCGCAATGCTGAGATAATGATTTCTCGCGCAATCATCGTTACCGCAGGAATGGTCACCCAAATTGAATGATAATGTTCCGTGATTAGAATCAATGCCGTTGCCACTAGCACTTTATCAGCGACAGGATCAATAAACGCGCCAAAACGAGAAGTTTGGCCAAGTTTACGGGCCAACATACCGTCAAGCCAGTCGGTAAAACCCGCTACCCAAAACACCATTGCTGCTGCAAACGGTGCCCATGAATAAGGTAGATAAAAGACAACCACAAAAACAGGGATTAGGAACAGTCTAAGAAGAGACAGAATGTTCGGGATATTCAAACGCATTTTATTATTCTCTTACACATTGCGGCTTAATGTTGCGCGATTTTCCTTATTGTTTCAATGCTTGGAAAATAATTTCTGCTAAAGAGTGACTTATTCCCGGTACTTTGGCGATTTCTTCGACACTTGCACGTTTAAGTTCTTGTAACCCACCCATGTACTTGAGTAACGCCTGACGTCGTTTAGGGCCGATTCCCTCAATCCCTTCGAGTGCACTCGTACGTCTGGTTTTACCTCGCTTAGCACGGTGCCCCGCTATAGCATGGTTATGGCTTTCATCACGAATATGTTGGATAAGGTGCAGCGCAGGAGCATCGCTTGGTAAATGAAACTCCTCCCCATCGACTGTAATCAGCGTTTCTAAACCTGGTTTGCGAGTAACGCCTTTTGCAATACCAATCATGATGGGACGCTTTGGCCAATCCCCCCAATATTGCGAAATGATGTCATG
Source organism: Vibrio sp. OPT41 (assembly GCF_015163595.1). Lineage (NCBI taxonomy): Bacteria > Pseudomonadati > Pseudomonadota > Gammaproteobacteria > Vibrionales > Vibrionaceae > Vibrio > Vibrio sp. OPT41. The sequence continues at coordinate 162,754 of NZ_JADDYH010000072.1, forward strand.
CGCACGATTTAACTGACCTTTACCGCCATCGATAAAGATGATGTCGGGAATTTTCTCTACGTCCAATTGCTTCGAATAACGGCGCTCCAACGCTTGTCCCATTGCTGCGTAATCATCACCACCGGTAATCCCAGTAATGTTGTAGCGACGATACTCTTGCTTTACGGGGCCTTCGTTGTTGAACACCACGCATGACGCAATCGTGCTTTCCCCCATCGTATGGGAGATATCAAAACATTCCATTCGAGCTATAGACTCCAACTTCAATGTTTCGCGAAGCGCATGAAAACGCTGATTAATCGTCATCTTGTGATTGATTTTGGTGGTAATCGCCGTTAGTGCATTCGTGTTCGAAAGCTTGAGATACCTTGCTCGAGAGCCAGTTGGCGACGTATGAAAATGAACCTTACGGCCTGCCACTTCACTTAACGCTTTCTGTATTGGCGCAATATCTTCTGCCAACTCTTGATTCAAAATAATACGAGAAGGAATTGTACGTGCTTCGTTATGGCTCAAATAATATTGAGTCAGAAAACTATCGAACACTTCCTGCTGGCTTGTATTTTGTGGGATTTTCGGAAAATGGCTACGGCTACCAAGCACTTTGCCTTGGCGTATCATCAGGATATGGATACACGCGATACCATTCTCCTGAGCAAACCCGAGTACATCCATATCATCCATGCTGTCTTCTGAGACGTACTGCTGCTCTTGAACACGCCTAATCGCTTGGATTTGATCGCGAAATTTAGCGGCATCTTCAAAGCGCAATTGCTGACTGGCAACTTCCATTTTCTCGATCAGTTGTTTGAGTACTTGCTGATCTTTGCCTTGCAAAAACATGCGCACAAAGCCAACCAACTCTGCATATTCTTCATCAGAAATGATGGTATTAACGCATGGTCCTGCACAACGACCAATTTGGTACATCAAACATGGGCGCGTTCGGTTGGAATAGACAGTGTCTTCACACTGGCGCACAGGAAATATCTTTTGCAGCAAATGCAATGTTTCTCTTACTGCACCAGAATCTGGGTAGGGGCCAAAATATTCACCTTTGCGCTTCTTGGCGCCACGGTGGATAGAAAGCCGTGGGTGCTTATGACCGCTAATAAAGATATAAGGGTAAGACTTATCATCTCGCAGCAACACATTGTATTTCGGCAAATACTGCTTGATGTAGTTATGCTCTAAGATCAGCGCTTCTGTCTCAGTGTGAGTCACCGTGACGTCTATTTTGGCGATATTACTGACAAGCGCGCGAGTTTTCTCACTGTCTACTTTTTTCCGAAAGTAGCTTGAAAGGCGCTTTTTAAGGTCTTTGGCTTTACCTACGTAGATTACAACAGCTTCGGCGTTGTACATTCTGTAAACGCCGGGCTGATTAGTTACTGTCTTGAGAAAGGAAGCCGAATCGAAGGGAGGATTCACGCTAAAGGGTCTCGGTGTCCAGCATTCCGTGGCGAATCGCTAAGTGAGTTAACTCAACGTCACCATTAATGTCCAATTTACTAAAGAGTCGGTAGCGATAGCTGTTGACTGTCTTTGGACTTAAATTAAGTTGCTCAGAAATATCCGTTACCTTTTGGCCTTTGGTGATCATAAGCATGATCTGCAATTCACGCTCGGATAAGTCTTTAAAAGGGTTCTCAGAGGCTGGAGAAAATTGACTCAATGCCATCTGCTGCGCAATCTCTGGCGAGATGTAACGCTGCCCACTATTAACTACACGAATCGCATTCACCATTTCGTCAGGGCCAGCACCTTTGGTTAAATAACCAGACGCACCTGCCTGCATCACCTTGGTTGGAAACGGGTTTTCTGTATGAACGGTAAGTACGATGATTTTCACATCAGGATTCACGCGAAGAATTTTTTTAGTGGCTTCCAAGCCGCCAATTCCTGGCATGTTCATGTCCATTAAGACGACGTCAGCATGATTACTGCGACACCATTTTACTGCATCTTCACCGCTGTCAGCTTCTCCTGCTACGTTCATTCCACGGACGTCTTCAATAATACGTCGTATCCCTGTGCGAACCAGCTCGTGATCATCTACAAGGAAAACATTTATCAAACTTGTATCTCCACACTTTGTATTGGTTCTGCACCCACATAACCATTATTTGTTAAATGTGGATATCAGTATGACTGCCTATATACTAACGTAATCGACAAAAAATTGCTTTCTATGAATATGTGCTGAAACGCAAACTTTAGCAAGAACTTATTCATAAACCACTCTATTATTTTAGAGCGTGATGAGCAGAACCGAAATCTAAGAAAAGACAATTAACAACATTAAGTACAATAAATCAAGTAACTAGGTTTCATATTGCCCAGAGAAACACGCTATAACTTAAAATGACACTGTCCCTCTTGCACCAAAGACTAACTTGTAATCACTAACTCCAGCAAAAATTGAGGCGCTTTCTTTACTGGTTATTTTTACAGTTCTTAGTGTTAAACTAACGTTCTTCAAGTTTTCTAAGGTTTCTCACATTTGAATATCCAACAAGGCTTTCTGCTTACTCGACAGGCACGAGACATCAAAGGTCAAACTCAAATCGAGTTGTGGCTTTCGACAGAAGCAGGTCCTACTCAGTTACTTATTAATGGTGAGAAGCCAGTATTTTTCATCGCTCAGAAACACTCAGAGCAAGCAAAGACACTCGCACGAGAAAAAAACATATTCGTCGACATCCGCCTTTTGGATCTCAAAACGTTTGAACATACGCCTCTTGCTGCCTGCTATACCAATGTAACCAGAGACGCTCTCGCACTCAAAGACACATTCGCTCAAAAAGATATCACTACGTACGAAAGTGATATTCGCCTCGCCGATCGCTACCTAATGGAGCGTTTTATCAAAGGCAGTATCGAGTTTACAGGCAATGTGACTCGCACCAATGGCTACCAACGCGTCCAGAGCGCAAAATGCCGTGCGGGGCAATATGAGCCGAAGTTAAACGTTGTCTCGTTAGATCTAGAATGCTCTGAGAAAGGCATTCTTTACTCAATCGGATTAGACAGCGTCATGGATTCCCGCGTTATCATGATCGGAGAAGCAGAACCTTCGGAGACACCGATACAATGGGTTAAGGATGAAAAAGCGCTTCTAGAAGCACTCATCGTTTGGTTTAAACAGTTCGACCCCGATGTCATTGTCGGTTGGAACGTCATTGATTTTGACTTTCGTCTGCTACACAAACGAGCAGAATGGCACAACATGAAGCTAATGCTTGGTAGAGCAGACCAAGCCAGCTTTTTCAGAAGTTCATCTCAAAGCCAACAAGGGTTTATTTCCATTCCAGGGCGAGTTGTAATGGACGGTATCGATACGTTAAAAACGGCGACTTATCACTTTCGGTCTTGGTCATTAGAGTCTGTATCTCAAGAACTCTTAGGGGAAGGGAAAGAAATCCACAACGTTCATGACCGCATGGATGAGATCAATCGTATGTACCGCTCCGACAAACCATCGCTGGCTAAATATAATTTACAAGACTGCGTGTTAGTGAATAAGATTTTCAATCACACTCACCTGCTTGACTTTGCAATAGAGCGCTCTCGTCTCACTGGTGTCGAACTGGATCGTGTCGGCGGTTCGGTTGCAGCATTCACAAACCTATACATGCCTCAGATACACCGAGCAGGCTACGTTGCCCCAAACCTACACCCTGAAAGTTGGATTGCGAGCCCAGGCGGTTACGTGATGGACTCCATCCCTAACCTATATGATTCTGTTTTAGTATTGGATTTTAAGAGTCTATATCCATCGATTATTCGCTCTTTCTTGATTGATCCTATGGGTTTAGTTGAGGGGTTATTGCTCGATATTGGAAAAGAAGAAAATCAGGCTGTACCTGGCTTTCGCGGTGGGCAGTTCCATCGTACGAAACACTTTTTACCAGAAATGATTGAAAAGCTTTGGGCAGCACGTGATGTTGCAAAGAAGAACAATGAAAAAGCTTTTTCTCAGGCAATCAAAATCATCATGAACTCCTTTTATGGCGTACTGGGCTCATCGGGATGTCGTTTCTTTGATACTCGGTTAGCTTCTAGTATTACCATGCGCGGACATGAAATCATGAAGCAAACTAAGGTGCTGATCGAGGAGCAAGGATATCAAGTGATTTACGGCGATACGGATTCCACATTCGTGTCGTTGAATCGACCATACAGTCAAGTAGAAGCTGACGCTGTTGGAAATCAATTAGTTGATTACATCAACTCTTGGTGGCAAGAACACCTGCGTTCTGAGTACAACCTAACATCTATGTTGGAAATCGAGTATGAAACACATTATCGCAGATTCCTTATGCCAACGATTCGTGGCGCAGAAACTGGCTCGAAAAAGCGCTATGCGGGTTTAATCGGTGAAGGAAAGCAAGAACGGATTGTATTTAAAGGGTTAGAAAGTGCCCGTACTGACTGGACCTCGTTAGCACAGAAATTTCAAAATACACTCTATAACATGATTTTCCATGGTGAAGATCCAAGCGACTATGTCCGAGAGATGGTTGAGAAAACTAACAACGGTGAATTTGATGAACAGTTGGTGTATCAAAAGCGACTGCGAAGAAAACTGCATGAGTATCAGAAGAACGTCCCGCCACAAGTGCGTGCAGCTCGTTTAGCCGATGAGATAAATGCCAAGCTTGGCCGCCCATTACAGTATCAAAACAAAGGGCGAATTGAATACATTATTACCGTGAACGGCCCTGAACCTTATGAGTACCTCAATAGCCCGATTGATTATCAACATTACATTGATAAACAACTCAAACCCGTTGCGGATGCGATTCTCCCTTTCATTGGGACGGACTTTGACAGGCTTTCAGCGCCACAAATGGGGTTGTTTTAGCCGATACGAAACTCTGTTTTCTGGTACTGTTTGACTAACCAATCACCAAACGCATCAATTAGCCCGATAACAGAACGCTTGGGAATACCCCGGCCAGAAAGTAAAATTTCTAGCCGCTCGATCTCAAGCTGCTTTTCAGGATGATAAGTTAAGAATACCTTGCCACATTGTATAGGGTCATCAAACCAACGTTTATCTCGATACATCACCAAAGAGTATGACGCTCTTAGTAACTTTTTTGCAATCACGCGCTGGGCGGCCACCTGCTCTTCTATCGTCTTCGCTTGTACGATTTTTTTGCGATACACCGTAATCCAATCTTCCACATCCATATTCCAGTGCTTAGCAATTTCCCAACTTGGGACGTAATCACCGAAGCAGTCTGCTAGATCATCACCATAAACACAGACACAGCAATGCTTAAGCATAAAGCCCCAAGTAAAAATACTATCTAAATTAGCCACTTCGCTCACTAAGGCTGTACGGACCGATACACCATTAACGTGAGGGTAACTCTGCTGCGCACGCCACTTAATTGTGTTGAGCAAAGTCGCGCGATTGTGCTCAAAGGATGATTGAGTAACGACAACCAAGTCTAAGTTCGACTTCCCAACGATCGCTGTTTTGCGAGCAACACTACCGTATACATAAACGCTGTGTAAGTTTTGCCCCAGTCCACCTTTGAGACAAGCGGTGACTTCCCTAATTAAAGGCGCAAACTCTGGTTGAAATGGTTGTTTAGGATCGATAACAGGCAGAGACATGACTTAAAACGTGTTCTCAGATGGTTCAAGAAGTTGGACTATATGTTCTCTTAGCCGACTCACTGAATCAAGTCCATTCAGGTGTTTAGTCATGGGAGTAACAACAAATTTCTGCAATGAATTTTAATGCTAGGCGGCTAACTTAGCGCTATAATCACCGAGTTTTGCTTAATAAGTATGAATAGGAATATACAATGCCAAAGGCAAGTGAAATCAAAAAAGGCTTCGCAATCGAGTCTAATGGTAAAACTCTTCTAGTTAAAGACATCGAAGTAACGACTCCTGGCGGTCGTGGCGGCGCTAAAATCTACAAAATGCGTTGTACAGATCTAAACACGGGCGCACGTGTAGATGAGCGTTACAAGTCTGATGACGTTGTTGAAACGGTAGAAATGAACAAACGTGCAGTTGTGTACTCATACGCTGACGGAGATGAGCACATCTTCATGGATAACGAAGACTACTCACAATACACATTCAAGCACAATGAAGTTGAAGACGACATGCTGTTCATCAACGAAGATACACAAGGTATCCACATTATCCTTGTTAACGGTGCTGCAGTGGGTATTGAACTACCATCTTCTGTTGAGCTAGTGATTGAAGAAACTGACCCTTCAATCAAAGGTGCTTCTGCATCTGCTCGTACTAAACCAGCACGCTTCGCTTCAGGTCTTGTCATCCAGGTTCCTGAGTACATTGCAACTGGTGACCGTGTTATCATTAACACAGCTGAACGTAAATACATGAGCCGAGCATAAGCATGTCTGATTTGATTTCTTACGACGACGTCATCGACGCAGCGTACGACATTTTCCTTGAGATGGCTCCAGATAACCTAGAGCCTGCTGACGTGATTCTGTTTACTGCGCAATTTGAAGATCGTGGTGCCGCAGAACTTGTTGAAACCGGTGATGACTGGGTTGAACATGTTGGCTTCGAGATCGACAAAGAAGTATATGCAGAGGTTCGTATCGGCCTAGTAAATGAGGAAAATGACGTTCTTGATGACGTATTTGCTCGTATGCTAATCAGCCGAGACCCTGAACATAAGTTCTGCCATATGCTTTGGAAACGCGATTAACGTTTCTTCATCATGAACAAAGATACCAGCCTAGTGCTGGTATTTTTTTATCTGCTGTTTTTGTTTAGCTGAGATATTTGTTTATCCAAAACACCCTGCTCTATATCGGCTTTAGATCCTTTTGTTATGTAACAGATAAGAAAAAGGCTTGCCGAATTGGCAAGCCTTTCTGATGTTTTGCTATCGATTAACGATGCTTGTTGCGTGCGCCTTGGTCACCAGCAGTCTTCTTCGGCTTACGACGAGAAGGGTTGTTGCTGCGACCTTTTGGTGTGTTAACACGCTCTTCATGGCGCTTAACTGCGCGACGAATTTTTTGGCTGCGTGCACGCTCACGTTTGCGTGACGTGTTGTCTTTGTTCAGATCAAGCATGGTTTCTTTCTCTGGACGAAGCTCTACAAGCTCACGCAAGTAGTTTACTTCTTTCAGGTCAAGCTCCATCCAACCGCCACGAGGCAGTTTCTTGTCTAAGAAGATGTCGCCGTAACGAACACGTTTCAGACGGCTAACGGTACACTCTTGCGATTCCCATAGTCGACGAACTTCGCGGTTACGACCTTCGTTGATAACAACGTAAAACGTGTGGTTCATGCCTTCACCACCCGCGTAAACAACATCTTCAAAGCGAGCTAAACCGTCTTCCAGTTCAACACCTTTTACTAGATTACGAACTTTCTGTTCAGTTACTTCACCGAACACACGTACTAGGTATTCACGTTCAACTTGGCGGCTTGGGTGCATTAAGCGGTTCGCCAGTTCACCATCCGTTGTGAAAAGTAGAAGACCAGAAGTGTTCGCATCCAGACGACCAACTGAAATCCAACGAGAGCCACGAATTTTTGGCAGACGATCAAAAACAGTACGACGACCTTCTGGATCGTGACGAGTACACAGTTCACCCTCAGGTTTGTAGTACGCAAGTACACGACAAATCACTTCTTCTTGAATCTTTGCAGAGACAATGTGACCATCGATACGAACTACGCTGCTCTCGTCTTCAAGTCTTTCACCAAGCTTAGCGACTACACCGTTCACGCTAACGCGACCAGATTTAATTAACGATTCAATCTCACGACGAGAACCGTGACCAGCACGTGCTAATACTTTTTGTAACTTTTCGCTCATTTATCTACCTATGTGTCGTCTTCACAGACGTCTAGACCAGGATTGGTCTGTATTTTGCTATTTACCCATTTCAGTGGGATTTTTCGGTCGGACATTATACGTAACTTTCTTAGTTAATGTAAGCTAAATCGGCGCCATTCTCCACACCAAAATTCACTTCAAAAATGACCGAAATATTTGTCCTATTCTGCAACTTTTTTACTACTTAAAGCAGGCATTGCTCAACGAGAATCCCACTAATATCGGTCTTCCTGAACCACTTTAACCACGCGGTACCTGATAAAATTGTCAGGGTTACAACAATAACCACTTGGGGTGTGTTTACTGTTCGTATTGCTAGAAAGCAACGAAAAATAAGCCGTCCCTGTTTGCTGCTAAGTAATACCAATCACCGCAGACAATGAGCGCTCATAGCAAAGCAAGGTCGTGGGTAACAAGACAAAAATTGTCTTTAAGTCATTAGTTCACATCAAAAATAACACTAATGCTATCGTGTACTCTGACTTACTAGGTTCGCTCTGCACTCTCGGCGATTGGCATAAATCAGACAAAAAGGAATAGAACAATGTCTATGCTAAATCTCGACCTAAATTGGATTTTTGGGACATCTCAAGATGACGATATGACAGGCACAAAAGGCTCTGAAACAACCGATATTTTCTTCGGCTTCTGTGGTGATGATAAGTTTGTAGGATACGGAGGTAATGATATTGTCTTCGGTGGCTGGGGAGACGATACCTTGCTTGGTGGCCGAGGTAACGACTTTGTTTCTGGCGGCTTTGGAAACGATTTCCTATCCGGCGGATTAGGAAACGACAAACTCTTTGGTGGCTGTGGCGACGACACAATTTTTGATTATTCAGGCAACAACTACTTGAGTGGTGGCTGGGGTAACGACACACTCGTTGTTGGTGATGGTGAATCAGTACTGAGCGGTGGCTGTGGAGACGACACCTTCGTGCTTACAAACCGCCTGGCTATTGGTGTACCTGATCAGCCAGTATCTTCCAACGATATTGATGTCAAAGCCGACATTGTCGATTTTAATATTTTCCATGACAAACTTGTCTTTGATATGGGCCGAGACACTGATAACGATGGCATTCGAGATACGTTCTTGGATTCAGCGGATGATCTGACTTTATCTTACAATGAATGTGGCTGGGCAGTATTCTCAAGTGATGAATACAATGTTGAAGTGACACTAAACGGTGTGAGCTCTGCATACATCAACTATGCAGAACAAAATGGTATCGACATTTTCGATTTCGCTTAACCTCAATCAGTTAAGTTCAATGAGATATTCGATATGACAACTAAAATAGGAGGCGCGATGCCTCCTATTTTGTTTGACGGTGGTGTGCGTCTACTATTCGAATGGTGCAGGGTCACCAGATCCCAAACGAACCACAACAGGTTCACCTTCGCTAAAGTCAATTACAGTCGTAGGTTGTTCACCTAGGTAACCGCCATTAAGAATCACATCAACCGCATGTTCTAGTTTATCGCGAATATCCTCTGGATCAGATTCTGTTACGTCACTGCCAGGTAGAATCAACGACGTAGACATCATCGGCTCACCTAATGCTTCCAACAAGTCCAAGGCAATTTGATTGTCTGGAACACGGATACCGATGGTCTTACGTTTTGCATTCATCAAACGACGCGGCACCTCTTTTGTGCCTTTGAAGATGAAGGTGTAAGGACCTGGTGTGTTATTTTTCAGCAGTCGGAATGCAGAGTTATCCACTCGCGCATAGAGAGAAAGCTCCGACAAATCACGACACAGTAAAGTAAAGTTATGCTTATCATCCAGACGACGAATCTGACAGATTCGTTCCAGTGCCTGTTTGTTCTCCAACTGACAGCCAAGTGCGTACCCTGAATCAGTAGGGTAAACCACAACGCCGCCGTTACGAATGATTGCTACTGCTTGATTAATCAAGCGAGCCTGTGGGTTTTCTGGGTGAACGTAAAAAAACTGGCTCATTGTAATTCCTCATTATCGAGCCTCTCGGCTCTATATTTTTATGGGTTCTCGACTTCGTATTACTGAGTATTATTCAACGAAGGATCTATTCCCCAATCTTTCCAAACTGGTTCGACGCCAGCAGGCAACCATAGGTTCCTTCCTAGCTCCATCCACGGTGATGGGTAGTGAAAATCACTGCCTTGAGAGGCTAATAGTTTGTATTGTATAGCATAATCAGCCAAGTTGCGCCTTTCTTGTTGCGCTTGCTGTGGCTGTGCAACTTCCATCGCATCACCACCCGCTTCGACAAACGCTGCTAGAAGACGCTTAATCCACTTCGCTGTCAACTTATATCTACCAGGATGCGCTAATACCGCCATTCCACCAGCCGCATGGATAGCATCAACCGCATCCTTCATCGAACACCAATTCGGTGGTACATAACCTGGGTTATTACGCGTTAGGTATTTTTTAAACACCATTTGCATGGTTTTTGCGTAACCATTATCTACCAACCATTTCGCGAAATGCGCTCTTGTCACTGGAGCATCACCGGCGATTTGCCTTACCTCTTCAAGCACACCTACTCGAGTTGCTTTTTGTAGTCGCTCTGCAATTAACTCAGATCGTGTTATGCGATGCTGCTTCTGCTGTTCTATGAGGGCAGATAATTGTTCATTTTCCGGATCGATATTCAGGCCGACAATATGAATGTCTTTGTTTTGCCAGACGGTCGATATCTCAATGCCATTGATGATTTTTATCGGCAAATTATTATCTTGAACGTATTGCTTAGCTAACGCCAAACCGTCAACCGTATCGTGATCAGTGATCGCCAAAACCTCGATATCAAAACTCAGCGCCCTTTCCACTAAATCTTTAGGCTCTAACCGACCGTCCGATGCAGTGGTGTGACTATGTAAATCAATTCTCATATTTTTATCGTTTTAATGCCGTTTTGGGGTTGACTTTTTACTCTCGCACTAGTTAACTAGTACACAAATACAAAGTACGTAATTTAAGGTTCACCATGTTACAAGAATTTAACCAAAACCAAAAAGCGAAAGTTGCGGTTTGTCTTAATAAGGCAAACTCATCAGATCTTGCTTGGTGGCGCACTTGGACTAGTTCTTGGTGGGCAAACGTATACTTCTAGTTTATAGAACCAAACGTTGTAAAGCCCGCTACTTAAGCGGGCTTTTTTGTTTTGTTGCTCATTTCACATTCAACTGCCTAAACATTAATCGAATATAGCCAACTCTAGATTGGGAGAACGTTTGCTTTATGCGACTATGTACGGCAGGAAGATTTAAACAGCTACAAGGAGGTCTTGTGAACAAGGCCATTGAAATTAAGAAACTTGGACAGCTTGAAGTGCTAACGGCTTCCGTCCCTTATACTCAAGACCCGACTCGCTTGTTCCACACACTATGTGAGAACAAAACTGACAGCCTATTGCTGGAATCTGCTGAGATCGATTCAAAGCAAAATTTAAAATCCCTGCTGATCGTAGATTCAGCGGTTCGCATTGTTTGCTTCGGCCATACCGTTAGCATGCACGCCTTGACCAATAACGGTAAAAACCTACTGTCTCACCTAAACCAGAACATCCGTGGTGACGTTGAGAGCAAGTTCGATGGCGAAACGCTAACTTTGCAGTTTAACCAGCCATGCGACACGTTAGATGAAGACTCTCGCCTACGTGAAGCCTCTTCTTTCGATGCGCTGCGTTTGGTTCAGCATAGTTTTGATATTTCACAGCAAGACAAACACGCAATTTTCCTTGGTGGTCTGTTTGCCTACGACTTAGTCGCAAACTTTGAGCCGCTTGGTAATGCCGAAGCAACAAATCAGTGTCCAGATTACGTTTTCTACGTCGCGGAAACACTACTTGTTGTCGACCATCAAACGGAATCTTGCCAGCTTCAAGCGACGTTGTTTGTTGATGGTTCAGAGAAAACAGCGTTAGAGACTCGTATTGCAGAAATTAGCGCCCAATGTGCAGCGCCAAAACTGTTGCCGAGTGCAGAGCAAATAACAGATGTAACGGTAGAACCTAGCGTGTCTGATGCAGACTTCTGCCAAACCGTTCGCGACTTAAAAGAGTTCGTAGTGAAAGGCGATGTATTCCAAGTTGTACCGTCTCGTAGATTCACTCTACCTTGTCCTTCTCCACTGGCTGCTTATAAAGAACTGAAACAAAGTAACCCAAGCCCTTACATGTTCTACATGCAAGATGAGCTGTTCACTCTGTTTGGCGCATCACCAGAAAGCGCGCTTAAGTATGAAACCGATACCAACCAAATTGAAATCTACCCAATCGCAGGCACTCGTCGCCGCGGTAAGCGCCCTAACGGCGAGATTGATTTCGACCTAGACAGCCGCATCGAACTTGAACTGCGCACCGACATGAAAGAAAACGCAGAACACATGATGTTGGTTGACTTGGCACGTAACGACGTCGCTCGTATTGCTCAAGCTAGTACTCGCCACGTAGCAGACCTTCTAAAAGTCGACCGCTACAGCCACGTAATGCACTTGGTGTCTCGTGTGGTTGGTCAACTGCGTGAAGACCTAGACGCGCTGCACGCATATCAAGCATGTATGAACATGGGTACGCTCACCGGCGCACCTAAGATTCGTGCCATGCAGTTGATTCGCGATGTAGAAGGCGCACGACGCGGTAGCTACGGCGGCGCTGTTGGCTACCTCACTGGTGAAGGCACACTCGACACCTGTATCGTGATCCGCTCAGCGTACGTTGAGAACGGCATTGCTCAAGTTCAAGCTGGTGCTGGCGTGGTGTTCGACTCTGATCCGCAAGCGGAAGCAGACGAAACGCGCGGCAAAGCACAAGCGGTAATCTCTGCTATCCAAGCAGCGCATAAGTCACAATAAGGAATAGGGTTCAGAGATGGCTAATATCATTTTTATCGATAACTTTGACTCGTTCACCTACAACCTTGTGGATCAGTTCCGCTCGTTAGGTCACTCGGTCAAGATTTACCGAAACAACATCCCAGCAGAAACCATCGAACAAGCGGTAAACGAGCTTGAAAACCCAGTGGTTCTGCTATCGCCAGGCCCTGGTGCTCCTTCAGAAGCAGGCTCAATGCCTGAGCTTATCCAACGCATGAAAGGCAAAGTGCCGATGATCGGCATTTGTCTTGGTCACCAAGCGATTGTTGAAGCGTACGGTGGCACCGTTGCTGGCGCGGGCGAAATCATTCACGGTAAGGTCTCTATGATGGAGCACCAAAACCATGCGATTTACCAAAACCTACCATCACCACTTGCAATTGCACGTTACCATTCGCTGGTTGCGACCAAGGTTCCTGAGAGCCTAACCATCACAGCAGAAGTGGATGACTTGGTAATGTCTGTTGTACATGAAGAAGATAAAGTTTGCGGGTTCCAATTCCACCCGGAATCTATTATGACGACCTACGGAGCAACACTGTTGGCCAATGCCATTGAATGGGCACTTGAAGAACAAACTTCAGCGAACCCACTCACTGCTTAAAAAGCACTTGGCACATAAGAAATTTATGAGAGGAAATATGGAAGCAATCATCAACCCTATTATTACCAAACTGTACGAGCAAGAATCGCTTACTCAGGAAGAGAGCCAACAGCTATTCGACATCATTATCCGTGGTGAACTAGATCCAATTTTGATGGCGTCAGCGCTGACTGCACTAAAAATCAAAGGCGAAACGCCAGACGAAATTGCAGGCGCGGCAAAAGCACTGCTGGCAAACGCAAACCCATTCCCTCGTCCAGATTATGATTTCGCGGATATCGTAGGTACTGGCGGCGACGGTCACAACACCATCAACATTTCAACCACTGCGGCGTTTGTTGCTGCAGCATGTGGTCTAAAAGTAGCGAAACACGGTAACCGCAGCGTTTCAAGCAAATCGGGGTCTTCTGACCTTCTTGATTCATTTGGTATCAACCTAGCTATGAGCGCAGAAGATACGCGCAAAGCGGTAGACGATATCGGTGTTGCTTTCCTATTTGCACCTCAATACCACGGTGGTGTGCGCCATGCGATGCCAGTGCGTCAAACCATGAAAACACGCACCATCTTTAACATTCTTGGCCCACTGATTAACCCTGCTCGTCCTAACATCGAATTGATGGGCGTTTACAGTGAAGAACTGGTTCGTCCTATCGCAGAAACCATGCTACAAATGGGTATGAAGCGCGCCGCTGTAGTACACGGCAGTGGTTTGGACGAAGTAGCAATTCACGGTGAAACAACCGTTGCCGAAATCAAAGACGGTAAGATCACAGAATACAAATTAACGCCTGCAGACTTCGGTCTAGAAGCGCACCCACTAGAAGCAATCAAAGGTGGCGATCCTGAAGAAAACAAAGCGATCATTACCAATATTCTGACGGGTAAAGGGACAGACGCACAATTGGGCGCAGTGGCAGTAAACGTTGCTCTGCTAATGCGTCTATTCGGCCACGAAGATTTAAAAGCCAACACGCAACAAGCGATTGAGGCAATGAATTCAGGCAAGGCGTACCAATTGGTACAACAACTTGCCGCACACGCTTAAGGAATTGAAGAAGATGACTGACTTCAACACTCAGCAAGCTGACAACCTGTCTGAACACGTTTCTAAGAAAGAAGCAGAAATGGCAGAAGTACTGGCGAAAATTGTCCGCGACAAATATCAGTGGGTAGCAGACCGTAAGATGTCTCAACCGCTAAGCACATTTCAGTCTGATTTGCTGCCATCGGACCGCAGCTTCTACGATGCTCTGAGTGGCGAAAAGACGGCATTCATCACCGAATGTAAGAAGGCATCTCCTTCTAAAGGTTTGATTCGTGATCACTTCGACTTGGATTACATTGCGTCGGTTTACAACAACCACGCAGATGCAATTTCAGTCCTAACAGACGAAAAGTACTTCCAAGGTAACTTTGACTTTCTTCCTCAAGTGCGCGGTCAAGTCAAACAACCGGTTCTGTGCAAAGACTTCATGGTAGATACCTACCAAGTTTACCTAGCACGTCATTACAGTGCTGATGCCGTGCTACTGATGCTTTCTGTCCTTAATGACGAAGAGTACAAAGCGCTAGAGGAAGCGGCGCACAGCCTGAACATGGGTATCTTGACCGAAGTCAGCAACGAAGAAGAGCTTCATCGTGCCGTTAAGCTAGGCGCACGCGTTATCGGCATTAATAACCGTAACCTTCGCGACCTAAGTACTGATTTGAATCGTACTAAAGAACTGGCACCGACAATTCGCGAACTGGCTCCTAACGCAACAGTAATCTCAGAATCTGGCATTTATACACATCAACAAGTTCGTGATTTAGCGGAATACGCAGACGGCTTCTTGATTGGTAGTTCACTGATGGCGGAAGACAACCTTGAACTTGCAGTACGTAAAGTGACGTTAGGCGAAAACAAAGTGTGTGGCTTAACGCATCCAGATGACGCAGCAAAAGCGTATCAATCTGGCGCAGTATTTGGTGGCCTGATTTTTGTCGAGAAGTCGAAGCGTGCGGTTGACCTTGAAGGTGCTCGCTTAACCATGAGCGGTGCTCCACTGAATTACGTTGGCGTTTTCCAAAATCACGATATCGATTTTGTTGCTTCTGTCGTGACCTCTTTGGGTTTAAAAGCAGTGCAGCTGCACGGTCAAGAAGACCAAGCTTACGTAAACCAACTCAAAGCCGAACTGCCAGCAGCGGTAGAAATTTGGAAAGCTTACGGCGTGACTGATGCCAAGCCAGAACTACTTGCAGAAAACATTGATCGCCATTTATTAGATGCGCAAGTGGGCACTCAAACTGGCGGAACTGGTCAAGTGTTCGACTGGTCACTGATTGGCGACCCAAGTCAAATTATGCTAGCGGGCGGACTGTCGCCAGAAAATGCTCAACAAGCAGCGACACTAGGTTGCTTGGGATTAGATTTAAACTCTGGTGTAGAAAGCGCACCAGGCAAAAAAG
>NZ_JADDYH010000072.1:178597-194741 GCF_015163595.1 Vibrio sp. OPT41
ATTCACAGAAGTTGCTCGCGGCATTCACCGCTATTCGCAACTACTAAAGCTGGATATCAGCTAAAAAATTTAAAGCTATTCGTAGCGAAAAATACGAGAAGGAATATAACGATGGCAAAACTGAATGCCTACTTTGGCGAATACGGCGGTCAGTACGTTCCGCAAATTCTAGTTCCAGCACTGGAGCAACTAGAGCAAGCGTTTATAGACGCGCAAGAAGATCCAGAATTCCGCAGTGAGTTCATGACGCTTCTTCAAGAGTATGCGGGCCGTCCAACGGCTTTGACTCTAACTCGTAACCTAACCAAAGGTACGAAAACCAAACTGTACCTAAAACGTGAAGACCTACTTCACGGTGGCGCGCACAAGACCAACCAAGTATTAGGTCAAGCACTGCTTGCGAAACGCATGGGTAAAAACGAAATCATCGCTGAAACAGGCGCTGGCCAACACGGTGTTGCAACCGCACTAGCATGTGCGCTTCTTGGTCTGAAATGTCGTGTTTACATGGGTGCAAAAGACGTTGAACGTCAAAGCCCGAACGTATTCCGTATGAAACTCATGGGTGCTGAAGTAATTCCTGTCCACTCGGGTTCTGCAACGCTTAAAGACGCATGTAACGAAGCGCTACGCGACTGGTCTGCAACTTATGAAGACGCGCACTACCTACTAGGTACAGCGGCAGGTCCTCACCCATTCCCAACCATCGTGCGTGACTTCCAACGCATGATTGGTGAAGAAACGAAGAATCAGATTTTGGCACGTGAAGGCCGTCTTCCTGATGCGGTTATCGCATGTGTGGGCGGTGGTTCAAACGCTATCGGCATGTTTGCTGACTTCATCGAAGAAGAAAGCGTTCGCCTAATTGGTGTTGAGCCAGCAGGTAAAGGTATCGATACTGACCAGCACGGTGCACCACTTAAGCATGGTAAAATAGGCATCTTCTTCGGTATGAAAGCGCCATTGATGCAAGATCCAAACGGCCAAGTTGAAGAGTCTTACTCAGTATCTGCTGGTCTTGATTTCCCTTCAGTTGGTCCACAACACGCCCACCTAAACGCAATCGGCCGTGCTGAATACGACAACGTAACAGATGATGAGGCGCTAGAAGCATTCCAAGAGATTGCGCGTCACGAAGGTATCATCCCTGCTCTAGAATCTTCTCACGCACTGGCTCATGCACTGCGTATGGCTCGTGAGAACCCAGAAAAAGAGCAATTGTTGGTTGTTAACCTATCTGGTCGTGGTGATAAAGATATCTTCACTGTGCATGCCATCCTAGAAGAAAAAGGAGCAATCTAATGAGCCGTTATGAAAAGATGTTTGAGCGCCTAAACGAAAAGAACCAAGGCGCGTTTGTACCGTTCGTAACGGTTTGCGATCCAAACGCAGAGCAGTCTTACAAAATCATGGAAACACTGGTTGAGTCTGGCGCAGATGCCCTTGAACTTGGTATTCCATTTTCAGATCCGCTAGCCGATGGCCCAACCATCCAAGGCGCTAACATTCGCGCGTTAGATTCAGGTGCAACACCAGATATCTGCTTCGAGCAAATCGGTAAGATCCGAGCTAAGTACCCAGAGTTGCCTATTGGCCTTCTGATGTACGCGAACCTTGTTTACTCTCGTGGTATCGAGAACTTCTATGAGCGTTGTGCAAAAGCAGGCATCGATTCTGTTTTGATTGCAGACGTACCAACTAATGAAAGTGCTGAATTTGTTGCTGCTGCAGAAAAGTTTGGTATTCACCCAATCTTCATCGCACCACCAACGGCAAGTGATGAAACACTGAAGCAAGTATCAGAGTTGGGTGGCGGATACACTTACCTACTCTCTCGTGCAGGTGTTACTGGCGCAGAAACCAAAGCAAACATGCCTGTAGGTCATATGCTCGATAGACTGAACCAATTTGATGCACCACCAGCGCTACTTGGTTTTGGCATCTCTGAGCCTGCACAGGTGAAACAAGCACTAGAATCTGGTGCGGCTGGTGCAATTTCTGGTTCAGCCGTGGTAAAAATCATTGAAGCGAACGTTGAGCAGCCACAAATTATGCTCGACAAGCTAGGTGAATTCGTTTCTGCAATGAAAGCTGCCACTCAAAAATAATTTCAGTTTGATATGACACAACAACGCCCGCTTAACATTATGTTTAGTGGGCGTTTTCTTACTATCGCGTTTATACCACGTCATTTTTTGTTCAACGCCCGCACTTTCCAAATCTATCTCAAGCAGAGCTCTCAAAGAGTGTTAAGCTTGGGTAACTTAACTAACTCAATAAAGCAATGTGCAGTAAGGTTGCTACATGGAAGAAGTCAAAACACTGCTAGCCAAATGTCCTGTACTATCAGGGCTGCCAGATAAAGGGCTTAGTGAAGCAGCGCAAATGACTAAGGTTCGCTGCTTCGACGAAAAAGCACTGATTTGCAATAAAGGTGCGCTTCAATCTTCTCTTATGGTCATAGCTCAAGGTGCAGTGAGAGTGAACTCAATTAGTTCAAAAGGCAAAGAAGTCACACTGATGATTTTCGAAGCTGGTGGTTGGTTTGGAGACAATGTTTTTTCTCCCGGCATGCCTCGTATTTTTGGTGCGACCGCTCATTCTGACGTGACTGTAATGGAGCTTCCTGGAGATAAATTTCGCCAATTACTCGCCAAATACCCTCAAAGTTACCCCACTATACTCGACTTACTTAGCCGCCGCTTGTGGTCTGCTATTTCTGTTATCGAAGATGACGCGATTAGAGGAATTGAAGAACGAGTCGCCAAAAGGTTGCTGCTGCTTGCTGAATACCAACTTAATCAAGCGATCGATACTCGACCATGCGTTGTCAGGGTAACAAGAGAACATATCGCTAACATGATGGGGCTAACTCGTCAGAGTGTACACAAGATACTAAAACGATTAGAAAGTATCGGGATGCTAGAGCTAAACTATGGCTCAGTAACCATTACCAATCCGAAGCGCTTAGAAGAATACTTTAAAAAACTCGAGCAATAGATCCATTCAACAAACGCTAAGTATTGTCTAACGATAGCTAAAAACCTTATGCATCTAATTGGTCAAGAGCACAACACCATTTGCGCTTAGGCAAGTGGCGCTGTGACACAAAGACCATTGAATTGACTAAGCTATATTCAATTCAGATTTCAACTCACGTTTCAAAATCTTTCCTGTCGCACTCATCGGGAGGTGTTCACGAATTTCGACATAACGAGGATATTTAAACGAGGCTAATTGCTCTTTACCCCACTTTTGTAATGAATCGGCGTCAATGTATTCTTTTGGTTTAAGTACAACGTAAGCTTTTATCTCTTCGCCATACTCTTCATTTGGAATCCCTATCACCGCGACCATTGAAACTGCAGGATGAGTCATGAAAACTTCTTCAATTTCTCTGGGATAAACATTAAATCCACCTCGAATGATCAGATCTTTCATTCTATCGACAATAAATAAATTACCAGAACTGTCAAAGCGGCCCACATCACCAGTATGGAACCAACCATTTTGTAGCGCAGATTCAGTAACTTCTGGACGGTCAAGATATCCCTTCATAACATTATGACCACGCACAACAATCTCACCTTCTTCGCCTATCGGTAGTGCATTGCCTTCAATGTCGATAACTCTTACTTCGACGCCTTGAACCGGTTGACCTACCGAGCCTGGTATACGCTCCTGATCTAAATGATTAAAACATGCAATAGGACTTGTCTCCGATAACCCGTATCCTTCTAAGATCGGCACATTAAATGTTTCTTCAAAGGTTCGAAAGATTTCGGTTGGCAATGGCGCACCACCGCTTACTGCAACACGCAATGACGAGGTATCAAATTGATGCTGCACGTGAAGCAGACCGATGTACATCGTTGGCACACCAGCAAATATCGTCACCCTATGTTTTTCCACCAGCTCAAGAACATGTTTAGGCTCAAACCTAGGCACTAACACCAATGTTGCCCCGCCCAAAACACTAGCATTTAAGTGGACGGTTTGACCAAATGTATGAAATAAAGGCAAAGTTACTAAGTGAATATCATCGGCCTGGCTGCCCATAATGTTTTGTGCCACCAGAGCGTTCATTATGATGTTCTGCTGAGTCAGCTCAGCGCCTTTTGGTAAGCCTGTCGTCCCTGATGTATACAAAATCACACAAGTATCATCCGCATTACGCGGTATATAATCCGGCAACGGTTGGACATCGGCTATAAACGCATTGAGAGTTATTACACCATTCCAATAGCTTTGATCTTGAGATTGAGTCAGTACGACTATGCCTTCGCATGTATCGACTTGTTCAAAGGCTTTGACGCCCTCTTTTGCCATTGGCAGTTCTTTCGTCCCTTCAAAGCAGAAATAAAACTTCGCTTTTGAATCTTCTAAGTGATACTTAATTTCTCGCGCTTTCAAAAGCACATTTAATGGGACTGCAACCGCGCCAGCTTTTTGTATTGCATAATAAACAAACGCGAAAAAAGGAATGTTTGGGCATGAAATCGCAACGCGGTCACCTGGCTTTACGCCTTTATTGATTAAAGACGCTGCGATCTTGCCGGCGATCGCATTAAACTGCGCATAATTTATCTTTTCAGCGCCACATATCAACGCCGTTTTATCTGGTTTACTCGCAGCATTTCTTTGTAACGCAGCAGCAAGATTCATCATAGTCTCTTCACCTCTTACCTTGTCTTTCTCGTCTAATCAGCTCAGGAGCATTAACTAAGCAAGTTATCCTTAACACTGGATCGTCAGCATTTGATTCTCACCAGTCATTACCATTTAACATTATGTTTACAATGCAATCAGGACTAAGAATGTAAAGCAATTAACATTTCAGAAGGCAAATTAATAAAAGTGTGAGCTTGAAAGAGATGAATTGTTATAAATATCAACCCAAGTCACTAAAAACTCTGACTGCAATAGCAAATACAAAAGCGGTTAAAATTAACAAAAAGAAAACAAATAAAGAAAAATAAGCTTGAACAATCCTAAGCGCGACCCTTATAAGAAAAATCAATAGCAAACGTTTGCTATTGAACAAAACTTTATCGTTCGTCAATAAAATATCGATTAATCCATCAATAATACCTTGCTGCATATTGCCAATTGTAAACGATAAGTGTAAAAAGCAAGGCGAGATAATTATCCGTAAATCCATTTATGGTTAGTGGGTAATTTTAGGATTTTACATTTTATTAGCACAGAGGTTATGGAAGTGTTAAAAGAAAAGAGTTTGCTAAACAACATTGGCGTACAAGTCGTAATCGCCATGATCGTGGGCACAGCCGTTGGTGCCATGATGGGTCATGATGCGACAGTGTTCGCTCCTTTAGGTGCTATCTTTATCAACTTAATCAAAATGTTGGTTATTCCTTTGGTCGCTGTAGCCTTGATTTCTGGCGCCGCTGGTCTTGGGAACAGCCAGTCAGCAGGTAAAGTTGGCATCGTCACTCTAGGTTATTTTGGTTTAACATCCGCCCTAGCCGTTGCGCTTGCACTATTTATGGGTGAAGTATTCCAACCAGGCATGGGTATCGACGTCTCTGGCGTTGAAGGCATGTTCTCAGCAGAATACGCTTCAAAAGGTGAACTACCTACTTTCTGGGCAACCATCACTGGTATGATCCCAACCAACGTTTTCCAATCACTAAATGAAGCAAACATCCTACAGATCCTCGTTTTCTGTATGTTCTTTGGTATTGCGATTTCTAAGCAAGCAAAAGAGCGTCGTGAACCAATCATCAATGGTGTTAACTGCATCGTTGACGCAATGGTTTGGATGATCAACAAAGTAATGATCATTGCACCTATCGGTGTATTTGGTCTGATGGCAGAAGCCGTCGGTACGTTCGGTTTTGGTGCGCTAATGGTGGTGTTTAAACTGTTCGTTGTTTACGTTGCCGCCATCCTAATCTTCGGTTTCGTTGTTTACCCAGCAATGGTGCATGTTTTCACGAAGACATCTGCGAAGAAATTCCTGTCTTCAATGAAGAAACCGCAAGCAGTTGCGCTTTCAACAGCGTCTTCTATGGCAACACTGCCTGTTACAATGGACACCTGTGAAAAAGAGCTGGGCGTAAAAAATTCAACTGCATCATTTGTTCTGCCTCTAGGCGCAACGATCAACATGTCAGGTAATGCGATTTACTATGGCTTGGTTGCTATCTTCTTTGCTCAACTGTTCAATATCGATCTAGGCATGGGCGCTTACATTGCAATTATCGTAACGTCTACATTGGGTGCGGTTGGTCAAGCGGGTGTTCCTGGCCCTTCTTTCCTAGTGGTTGCCGTGCTTCTTGCCGCTGGCATTCCAATTGAAGGTCTACCGCTGCTATTCGCTCTTGACCGTATTTTCGATATGATTCGTACAGCACTGAACATCACAGGTGATGCTGCATGTGCAGTTATCGTTGATGCGCTAATTGAAGAAGAAACGGCAGAAGCTGAGCTAAAAAAGCAAGAAGCCTAACCCTTTCTTGAATAGACCAAAAACCGCTCATAATGAGCGGTTTTTTTGTCTTTTCTTGCATTACGTAACTATACAAATAGAAACCGATGGCATAAATTTTTCAAAATGATATAAACCATTACAAAATATAACAAAACGTTAGAGCTAGGTTATATCATGAGTCTTGAGCAATCTTTGGAATATCTCACCAAAATAAATTTGCCGATCGAACCAAAGCAGCAGGCCCTGGTTGACTCAGTTATTCTTACCCTAACGAAACAAAAACGAGATGCTCTTTTTCAACAGGTTGCTCTGTATCGAATAAAACTGCTTAAATCTCTCTTTCCTAAACACGCATCAAAAAGTCTTTCTGCACTATTTGAGTTAATGGATTATCGAGATTTAGTGCAACAGTATCCGACAGGTTTCTCCAAAGAGATTCGTTTACTTGAACAACTTGCCGCAGATTGTTACCCGCATTGGATGGTTTTCTGGTGTCAATGCGAGATCGAAGCAATCAAGCAAAAATATCCTTCAAACGAAGCTGCGATTCCTACTCCGCTTCCGTTTGACGACCACAGCTATACTAGCGTGTTAATTGAAGATATCGCAGATTGCGATCTTGAGGTAATGCTGCCAAATCATGCAGCGTTAATGCCGATTTCCGAAGCGATCACACTGAGTAATCTTGAGCTTTTCGTCCAAACTGAACAATGGTTTGAAATCTTGCCTCTTTTATCACTCTCGCAAAAAGGGCAGCACTTTGCCCTCTTGCTCAAATCGTCATCTTCACCAATCATGGTCTCCTCCGCTTTAGTGCAAAGCTGGCATCAACGAAATAACTGGCTCAGTTACTCACCACAGTTTAGTAACGAACAATGGCAGTTTTGCTTTCCTAATCATGGGTACAGTGTTCTCAATCAACTGGGTATTTTGGAGTGTCGTGCTCTAACTCATGAGCACACTCTTATTGGGTTTGATGCTCAGTTTCAATCTCATGTAAAGAACACTGAAGCGGTTTGCGAAGTACTGCGTCTTACGGTGGGAGGCAACATTCAACAAAAGCTGTATTTTTTGTATCTGGCGCAAAAAACTATGATGAGCGAGCTCTATAAAGCAGGCTATAAGCTCGGCTTTACCATTATTGAGCAAGTATTTATGTTAAATTTCTATCAATCTATTGATTTAAGTGCCTACTTTCACTCAGGATACCGCGACATTAACGGTGACGGTACCAAGACATACCGCGGTTTCTGGAATTTAGGTATGATGGTTGAAGCATTTCAAGACATACAATTTCGCGACTACAAACATTGCGTACGAACAAAAAGAATGGATAAAAAGGTGAATGAGCATGCTTGATGTTCATTTGCACGGTCTCTTTTACCCAAAAGCAATGGCATTGTACGCGACTGTACTAATAGTATTCGCTTGGTTACTGTATTACTGCTATCGCCTAAAACAGAAGAGTGAGTCAATCTTAGGCTCGCATCACGCGCCTTACATCGCTTATTCCAGCTGTATCATTGTTTGGATAAGCAGCAACGCCTATTTCCATACCGATTTATTGCCAGAATTAGGCTCTGTTGGTGGCATTTTTATGGCTAAGTTAGCGAACTTAGCGTCTTTTTTCGCCTTTGCGTTTGCATTCTATTTTTCTTGCCAGTTAACCGCAGATGTTAAAAAAACAGCGGTCAAAGTCTGGCAAAAAGTCGTCTTTGTCGCACTAGCAACGTATTCACTGTACATCAACTTAGTGCCGAATCTTACTGTCGAAAATGTCACCATTAGTGGTCCAAGCCAGTTCGTCATTGAATTTGGCCCACATACCTCATATTTTTTCATTAGTTTGCTAGCTTTCGTGGTACTAACGCTGCTTAACTTGATTGCCATGCGCGCTAACAGCAGCAAGCTCACGCTAGCAAAAAGCAACTATATGATCGCTGGCATTTTGGTATTCATGTTATCTACGGCAGTGATACACCTTGGAATGACGTATTTCCTTGGCGACTTCTCCCTAACTTGGTTACCACCAGCACTTTCAATCAGCGAAATGTTGTTTGTGGGCTATGCCCTACTTACCTCTCGCTTCTACAGCGCTAAATATCTCACGTACTTAACGGTAAGCGCGCTCTTAGTCTGCGCCATTTTTGTTCTGCCGCTAGGGGCGATATTTATTCCTATCTCTGAAGATAACCAATGGCTTGTTGCGGTACCTTTATGCGCGCTTATCGGTATCACTTGGCACTTGCTTTTTAAGCGAGTCAGTCGTTTCGCTTCGTATTTTATTTATGGGAAACGACACACTCCCGTTCAGCAAATCCTTGGGTTAGAGGAAGAGTTTAAACGCTCAATAGATGATGCTATGCGTCAGTTGGCATCGTTACTTAACATACCAAACAACAAGCTACAGCTAGTCACTAGCAATTACACAGAAACGTTTTACGAAGAGTACCTGCCGTCAAGCAAGTCAGTTCTCGTGCTAGATGAGTTGTCTGAAGAAATTGATTATGCCTCCTCTTCTAAAGGGTCGATGAGAAAGCTCTACGAGCGCATGCGCTCAAGCAATACTGCGCTCGTTATGCCTCTCTTCGGTCGTGGAAAGTCTGTTACTCACTTACTAATTTCTTCACATAAAATAGATAATAAGCTGTTTTCTAATGAAGAAATCTCAGCTCTGCAAACGTTATTAGTTCGCATCCAGAGCACCATTGAAGCCGATAGAAAGGTACGCCAAAGCCGTGCGCTGGCTAACTCCATTGCACATGAAATGCGTAACCCTCTCGCTCAAGTACAATTACAATTTGAAGCTTTAAAACAGCATATAGAGTCAAACGCCTCACTGGATACGCTAAAAAGAGAAATTGATAAAGGTGAAGCCGCTATACAACGCGGTAGACAACTTATCGATATTATTTTACGAGAAGTTAGCGACAGTTCACCAGAGCATGAGCCTTTAGCTCTCACTTCCATACATAAAGCCATCGACCAAGCAGTAAGCCGTTATGGTTTTGAAAACGATCAAATAATAGAGAGAATTAACCTGCCACAGGCACACGATTTTGTCGCGAAGTTAAATGAGACCCTGTTTAACTTTGTCATTTTCAATTTGATTCGTAACGCTATCTACTATTTTGATTCTTATCCCGACAGTCAAATTGAGATTCGTACCCAGACGGGGGCTTACGAAAACATTCTGATCTTCCGAGATAGTGGGCCAGGTATAGATAGCAGTATCTTACACAAGATATTTGATGACTTTTTCTCGTATCAAAAAAGCGGAGGCAGTGGCTTAGGTTTGGGCTATTGCCAACGTGTTATGCGCTCCTTCGGAGGACGAATAGAGTGCCAGTCTGAATTGAACGAGTTCACAGAATTCTACTTGTATTTCCCAGTCGTACCAAACGCACCAAAACCAGAGACATTAAGAGCACCGGACTTTGATAGCTGGAAAGCAACTGCATCACATTCTGAAAATCATTCAGCTCAACACGTACAAGTATGTAAAGATGCACCAACAGTGCTCATTGTAGATGACAAAGAGGTGCAACGCACCTTGGTACAGATGTATTTAAAAAGATTGGGAGTCAACAGCTTACAAGCAAATAATGGAGCCTCTGCGGTAGAACTATTCCACTCTCACAAGATTGATCTCGTTCTTATGGATGTCCAAATGCCGGTAATGAATGGATTTGACGCCAGCCAGCGGATTAAGCAAATCACATCCTCCGTTCCAATCATTGCCTTATCTGGTGAGTCTGGAGCTAGAGAGTTGGAGCTAATTTCGAAACTCATGGATGACAGGCTCGAAAAGCCCACCACGTTAAATGCACTTCAAGTCGTCATCCAAAGATGGTTACAGAACGAGAATTTTGCACCTTCCAGCACTTTTTAATTTGCAAATATAGAATTGGCACTAGATGTGCATTATTGGAGTAAATCGAATTATCCAGAAGGTCAAGCAGGCTGCAAATGAGTAGCGTATGAGCTTGATAAGGAGATCGCCATGTTACTTCATCGACATACATACTACGGCTTGATTCATCATGGAATCAAAACACTGTTACTTGATCGCTTAGGCCACTATACAGAAGAAGAGTATCATCAATATCTGACCCTGATGACTGGTAAATCCACTTGCTTCACGATGTCTCTCGAAGAGCTAGAAGCAACGGTCGATAACTTACTGCGGGAAGGCTATTTAGAAGATGTAAAAACGCTTATTTCCCAATATCAACGTGTGGCTTAAGGTTTAAAACTCTCAACTCTATTGCCGCTTCACGCGGCAATTTTTATTCCTTCCACTTGCTGTTTCGACGTGGAAGAAGCTTGCGGGCTGTACGATATACTAAGCGTTACTATTCTTACCTTAACTTCCTCAGTATTCACATCTTGTCAGATTCCGTTAGACTGTCTTCAATTCAATAATTAGGTAGATTTTGCCATCATGAAGCAGATCCTAGACTTTATACCACTCATCGTTTTCTTCGCTTTATACAAGCTGTACGACATCTACGTAGCGACAGGTGCACTGATCGTAGCAACAGCCATTCAACTTGTCGTCACCTACGCGCTGTATAAGAAAGTCGAAAAGATGCAGCTAATAACATTTGTTATCGTCACTATCTTCGGCGGCATGACCCTTTTCTTCCACGACGACAATTTTATAAAGTGGAAAGTCACCATCATTTACGCGATTCTGGCGATTGGCTTAGCAGTGAGCCACGCATTGGGAAAATCAGCCATCAAAGGTATGCTAGGCAAGGAAATTACGTTACCTGACGCTGTTTGGGCAAAGATTAACTGGGCTTGGGTTGGCTTCTTCTCATTCTTCGCTGGCCTAAATATTTATATTGCTTACGAATTGCCGTTGGATGTTTGGGTTAACTTCAAAGTATTTGGAATGTTGATCGCGACATTTGCCTACATGATTGCGACTGGCTTTTACATTTATAAACACATGCCAAAAGAACAAAAAAATAACTCATCCGATGTGTCCACTGATGATTAAAAACTCAGTTTTGCTATAATCCGCGACTTCACAGCGACCTTAGGGTCGCTGTTTTGCTCCATGTATCAGTAAACCGCTCAAACAACGTACCGTTTTCAGACCATTCTTGCTGCTGTAAACCAACTTTCTCTGGTCCGGTATCTGCGGTTTTTTAAGGACCTTTGGTTCTAGGTATTTACTATGTTGGCGCTTAGTTTGAGCGCCTTTAAGATTTAGGATGTCACAATGAGTCAAGAAATTAGCTCTCCGAAAGGTCAAATGCTGCTTCGTACCCTTGCAATGCCTGCAGATACAAACGCCAATGGCGATATTTTTGGCGGTTGGATAATGTCTCAGCTCGACTTAGCGGGCGCGATTCTGGCAAAAGAGATCTCTTGTGGTCGCGTTGTCACCGTTTCGGTATCAAGCATTACGTTCAAAAAACCTGTTGGTGTGGGCGATGTCGTATGCTGCTACGGCGAATGCACTAAGATCGGCCGCACATCCATGAGTGTCGATTTGGAAGTATGGGTCAAACCCGTCAAAGCTCACGGTGTTGGCGAACGCTTCATGGTTTGTGATGCGACCTTCAACTACGTAGCCATTGACAGTGAAGGTAAACCACGTCCGGTTCAGAATTAGTCAACCTACAACGCTAACAGTTAGAAAGGATCTCACATTTTCTGTTGTTCACTTGTGAGAGACACAAAAAAGGCGTTAAATTAACACTTTACCCTACCAATTAAGGAACTATGCTATGTGGTATGTCATCTTTTCACAGGACGTTGAGAACTCGTTGGAAAAACGCATGAGCGTTCGCCCACAACACTTGGATCGCTTACAAAAGCTACAAGACGAAGGCCGCCTTCTTACAGCTGGTCCGATGCCTGCGATAGATTCTGACAATCCTGGTGAAGCTGGATTTACGGGCTCAACTGTCATCGCTGAATTCGCCTCTCTAGAGGATGCTAAAGCGTGGGCAGAAGCCGATCCTTATGTAGCGGCTGGTGTTTACGATCATGTAATCGTGAAACCGTTCAAAAAAGTGTTTTAATTTATGAAAAAATTACTGTGTCTTTTCTTGGTATTTGGTGCTCTGGCTGGCTGTTCATCAACCGATGATAATCAGCGCCAACTTGAGCTTATGGCATCAAACCGAGCAGGAGTCTTGTCTGCGGGCCTCCCTTTAGAGTACGGTCCACTGCAAATAATGCGTGTCTCATCCAACAAAAATGTTGTAGAGATGATGATGATTTATAACGATGGCGCACTCGGTGCAAAGCCGTTAAATCAAGTACTGAATACCAGTATCTATACCTACTGCAGCAACCCAGAAGTTCGCAAGCAAATTGATATGGGCTTGATGTATCGTATTAAGGTACGTAATTCTCGCGGTCAGTTGATGGCAGATGAGTTGGTTTCCGCACAGACTTGTACTCAGGTGAAGTAGCTACAGTAATTTTTGTTGCTTTCGGCATGAGACGATGATTCGCTATTATTGGATAATCTGAAAACGAAAGTTAACAATTAAGAATAGAAAAACGGAGACCACAGTCTCCGTTTTTATTTGCTGTAACGATGTGTTACGCCAGCTCAGCACGGAGCTTCTTCGCCGCTGAAACCAGATTTGCCAATGCGGCTTCTGTCTCCTTCCAGTTTCGTGTTTTCAGACCACAATCTGGGTTTACCCACAAACGTTGAGCCGGAATTTTTTCTGCCGCTTTCTTGATTAAACCTTCAATCCATTCTTCCGTAGGAATGTTTGGTGAGTGAATGTCATAAACACCGGGGCCGATTTCGTTCGGGTAATTGAACTCTTCAAATGCTTTCAGCAGCTCCATATTTGAGCGAGATGTTTCAATGGTAATGACGTCCGCATCGAGTGCCGCAACCGAATCAATGATTTCATTGAACTCGCTGTAACACATATGAGTGTGAATCTGAGTTTCTGGTTTTGCACTTGCCGCAGAGACCTTAAACGCATTTACGGCCCATTCTAAGTACGCTTTGTGATCGCGTTTTTTGAGTGGTAAACCTTCTCGAATGGCTGGCTCATCAATTTGAATGATATTGATGCCTGCATCTTGCAGGTCAGACACCTCATCACGCAGTGCCAAAGCAAGTTGCTGCGCAATTTCTTGACGTGTGATGTCTTCACGTGGGAACGTCCAACATAAAATCGTTACTGGTCCAGTCAACATGCCTTTCATCTGTTTGCTGGTTAGCGATTGTGCGTACGTCGACCATTCAACTGTGATCGGTTTTTCACGTTCAATGTCAGCAACTACAATGGCAGGTTTCACACAGCGAGAACCATAACTCTGTACCCAACCAAATTTGGTCGTTTGAAAACCCGCCAAGTTCTCAGCGAAGTATTCCACCATGTCGTTACGCTCTGCTTCACCATGAACTAGCACATCTAGGTCGAGCGCCTCTTGACGTTTTACTGCGTCAGCAATATGTCCTTTAAGTGCTTGGATATATTCAGACTCAGATAATTGACCTGTACGATAAGCGCTGCGCTGCACCCGGATTTCACCCGTTTGAGGAAAAGAGCCGATTGTCGTTGTTGGCAACAAAGGCAAGCCCAATACTTCAGCTTGATGCGCAGCACGCTCTGCATAAGGTGCGCTGCGCTCGGCAAGTGACGCGGTAATGTTGTTTAAACGCGCTTGTACTTGAGGTTTATTCACATGTGTTGCTGTCTTGCGCGCTTTGATTGTCTGGCTATAGGTATCACAAGCGAGAATCGCATTTTGATCACCATCGAGCGCTCGGCCAAGCAAGGCGACTTCTGCCACTTTTTGTTTTGCAAAGGCAAACCAACTTTTTACTTCTTCGCTCAGTTCTGTTTCCAGTGCTAAATCAACAGGGCTATGTAGAAGAGAACATGAACTGGCAACCCAAAGTTTGTCGCCCAGTTTCTCTTTGACTGGCTGTAGACGCTCGAGTTGGGCACTTAAATCCGAACGCCATACGTTACGACCATTCACAACGCCAGCAGAAAGCACCCACCCCTCCGGTAACTTGGCAACCACATCGTCAAGCTGCTGAGGGACGGCAGATAAATCGATATGCAAACCATCCACCGGTAGCTCTACAATTTTGTCTAGCGTATCGCTTACGGAGTCAAAGTACGTCGTTAGCAGCACTTTTACATCGCTTCGAATCACTTGGTAGGCCAGCTTAAACGAATCAGCCCATTTGCTTTCTAGCTCCAGTGACAAAATTGGCTCATCAATCTGAACCCACTCAACACCTTGACTTGCTAGCTTTGCCAAAATAGCTTGGTAAGCAGTAAGTAAGCGTGGTAGCAGGGTTAAGCGGTCAAACCCTTCTTCGACCTCTTTGCCCAAGTAAAGGTAACTGACTGGGCCAAGCAAAACAGGCTTCACTTGGTGGCCAGCTTGAAGCGCTTCGTTGACTTCTTCAAACAGTTGCGGCCAGCTCACTTCAAACGTATCGTCCTTGCTGAATTCAGGGACGATGTAATGGTAGTTTGTGTTGAACCATTTGGTCATATCCGATGCCGCAGCGCCCGCACAGCTGCAACCCGCCTGAGATTGACCGCGACCCACTTTGAACAACGTATCCAGGTTAGGGAAACCATCAGCGTGACGCTTTGGCACATGACCCAATAGCAACGTGGTCGTCAGTACATGATCATACCAAGCGAAGTCGCCAGCAGTGGCAAAACTCAAACCTGAATCCGTTTGTGTTTGCCAGTTTTTGGCGCGTAGATCTGCCCCAACCTTTTTAAGCTCAGCTTGATCAATTTCTCCTCGCCAGTATTTCTCCTGAGCGAATTTTAATTCTCTTTTTTCACCAATGCGTGGATAACCTAGTATGTGAGTCGTTGTCGCCATGTCCCTATTCCTTTCTCAATTTTGTTCAATTTGTTTGGATCAGAGCATCTTTCGGTAAAGAATAAGATGTCTGGATGGCTAAACTATCGCTCTCATCTGATATTAGAACAACGTCCATTTATTCAACTTGTTTATTAAAAAAATTCATCATGAAGCGACATGATTCGCAAATAAAAACAACAAATAGACGTCTAGACGTTTACATATCCATTTTTTGTCGTTAAGTTATTTACACGATTGCTATTCTGTTCATAGCGAGCAACAAAGGATGAAAGGAATTCATGATAGAGCTAAAACATTTGCGGACACTCACTTCGCTTCGAGACACTGGCTCTCTAACGGCGACAGCGACCGCTTTGCATCTCACTCAGTCGGCACTGTCTCATCAGATCAAAGATTTGGAGGCGCGAATTGGAGGGCAACTGTTCCTGAGAAAGACTCGTCCGGTGAAGTTCACTTCAGAGGGAGAAATCCTATTGCGTCTTGCAGAAGATATCCTTCCGAAACTCGCAAGAGCAGAAAATGATTTAGCGAGCTTGAAAGAGGACGTCAATGGCCGATTACATATGGCCATTGAATGTCACTCTTGCTTCCAATGGCTAATGCCTGCACTTAGGGAGTACCAACTTGCTTGGCCTAGCGTAACATTGGACTTTTCCTCTGGTTTTGGCTTTGAACCACTCCCAGCTCTATTGGCAGGCGAACTCGATCTCGTTATTACTTCCGATATCCAACCTCGATCCGAAGTCCACTACGAGCCTCTATTCGACTTTGAAATGCGTTTAATTACCGCAACCAACCACCCATTGGCGGAAAAAGAAATTATTGAGCCGCAAG
>NZ_JADDYH010000072.1:194796-227013 GCF_015163595.1 Vibrio sp. OPT41
TCTCGCAGATCAAACCATGCTCTCTTATCCGGTTCAAAAACAAAGGCTAGACGTCGTAAAACACTTTCTTCAGCCAGCAGGAATAGAACCTGCGAAATGGAAGCAAGCCGACAACACTCTCATGTTAGTTCAGATGGTCTCTGCTGGATTAGGGGTGGCGGCACTACCCAATTGGGCGATTTCTGAATTTTCTCGCCAAGGTCTTATTACCAGTAAACCTTTCGGCCAAGGCTTATGGCGTCGCTTGTTTGCTGCAACGCGTCACTCAGAGAAAGAAAAGCGTTACTTACAAGCTTTTTTCGCAACCGCGAGGCTACAATGTAAAAGCCACCTTGACGGAATCAAGGTGGCTTAAAAGATTTGGGTTATGAAAGGCTTAGCGTTGATATGCTTTAAATTGGTTAGTCAATGGATCGTACTGATAACCGAGCATATCAAGCTTGCCGACTACAGACTCTACATCCATCTCATACACTGATACTAACTCGTCAAAACTGTCGCACTCTAAACGTAGCTTTTCGTTGACGATACCTAGCAAAATAGTGCTGTCCAGATTACCTACATTGCTTAAATCCATCGCGACTCTCCTCTTCGACAAGGTATATAAACAAGCGTAGTAGTAATCACGCGAATTTAAAGTGAGTGCGATCTAAAACGTGATCACCTTATACCCAAGCACCAAGAAAGCACTTGGATATAAGCTGTCTAGCTTTGTCTTTAGAATAGAGGTTAAGCCGCGAGAGAGAATAAACCTTGCAGGCTCGTCATCGACGCGAGCGCTAGCAACAAGGCAACGCTCAGCTGCACCTTTTCTGGTTTCTTATGCGTAAAAATATGCCAACACCACACAATAATTGAAGAAATTAGCATAGCTAAAGACAGCAAGATCGGCTGTGTCGCAGCGTTTAGTGTGGCTTCATTTAACTGGTAAGAAGCAAACAACGTTGCGATGACTAATAGCATTCCAGACACAATGCCCGTAACTGGTAAAATACGGTGAAATGCCTGTAATCTGCTGCGAGCTATCGTAAGCAGCAATTGAGAAAATGACGCCCCAAGGAAAAATATCATTAGCGCCATCGCTATCGATGCTGGCCAGCTTGATTGCTCAAATACTTGAATACTCACATACGCAAAGGCCAAACCATTCGCTAAATGCATCGCCCATAGTGGCCCTTTTTCACGCGTTTTCTTGGTTTGAACCTGAGAATAGAAGTAGAAAATAGCAAACACGATCATAAATGCTTCAATGCGAAGTGACGCAACAGCGAGCCACAATACAGCTACTGCAGGCAACATTTTATGAAGACGTCCTCGCTGACCAGGACAAATATCGCCCTTGATTAGAAGCAAAGTCAGTAGCGCTTGTGCGCCAAATAGCATCGGAGGGAAAGTAACCAGCAATTGTTGAATCATGTTGAATGCACGCTCAAAAGTCATTTTGGGGGGCGATAATATCAAATCAACTATCGCCAAACCACCGAAAGTCGGCCCCCAAATGAGCTAAAACGGTAAGACAATTTTATTCACAGAGAAGCAAGATACTTCAACGCGTCTTCCTGCGTTAAAACTCCACGGTACTCTTCTTTGGTATTACACAATACCCAAGGGAAACGAATGCCGGTTTTAACCAACTCTCGAATAACAGAGACAGGTAAATCCTCATCAACCAACACAAATTCGGTGCTCATTATCTGATTAACAGGACGCTTCCAAATTCTGCTTTCTCGTTCAGTTTCTCGCTCTGTGCCCATCGAGGGCGTTAGGTGTAAATTCACCGTCTCTTTCGTAATTAACCCAACACAACGATTTTCATTGAGAACAACTAAAGGCAAGCTTGGATTCAAATTCATGTACTCCACTGCCAAGGAGAGCGGTTCTCCAGGGTCCATAGACCTGACTTGTTCATGGCTCAAAGATTGCAACACATCACTTTGCTTAGGCTCAATCGCGATGTCAGAGAACAGATGCTCATAACTGTCCGCTTTATCCATCAAATCGACAGGCACGGCAGCAGAAAATAGAAAGCCCTGCATGTAATCGACACCGATTTCTGCCAATACTTGAAGTTCTTGCTTAGATTCCACGCCTTCAGCAACCACTTTTACATTCATTTGCTGTGCAAGCTCGGTGACCATTTTCACAATGTTATAGCTGGTGCTCCCTTTATGAATGTTCTTGATGAATTTTCGGTCTATTTTCAGTAAATCAAACTGCCCTTTTTCTAGATAAGAAAAAGAAGAATACCCAGTACCGAAGTCATCAATCGCGATCTCAATGCCCTCTTTCCGCACTTCCTCTAGAGCTCGAGTATGCTCCTCATCTTGTTCAAAATACGCGGTTTCTGTTAGCTCGATAGTTACTCGCTTAGGGTCTACACCACTGGCTTTAATCAAATCATGCGACCGCTGAAGGATCTGAAGAGAATCCAATTTCGTATTGAGGGAGCGATTGATGGTCACGCCCACTTCCTCGCCATAAATTTCTTGTAAGCGCGGAAAGTGCTTCAACGCAGCTTGGCAGACCACATCATCAAGTGCCGCTATGAGTTCTAGATCTTCAATAATAGCGATCATCTTTTGCGTGCAATACGCATCATTTTCATCATAGAAGCGTGCGAGAGCCTCGAACTTAACCACGCTTCCGGTTTGAACGTCGATAATCGGTTGAAAGTAAACGTCCACTAGCCCACTCTCTATTTGCGCCTCCAAAAACGCCTCGAGATGTTGGCGCTTCACTAATTCAGAGTGAAGTTCACTGTCGTAAAAGTTGAAATAGCTACCTTCACCGGAAATAGAGGACAACATCGCTTGCGCTGCATGTGCTAGCGCTTGTCTTGGTCGGTTCGTATCATAGCCAAGGATTGACACACCAGTTTGGCCTTTAACGATAGTGGCATGCATTTTTGTGCCCATTTCATTTCTAAGCTCATTAAAGAACCCTTTCATGGCAATTTGGATCAAACGAACCGGGCTCAACCATTGACAATGAGGGGTCTGCAAGCATACGACAAACACATCCCGAGATAACTGCCCCGCAATACTGGTGTAGCGACTTCGCATAATAAAATCTGCAAAACCTAATTGCTGTTCAAGCAAGTATCTCTCCGAAAACTTAGGTCTTAGTGTCATAACAATGTTGAGTTCTTTATTTCTGCTTTCATTCGCTAAGGTAGCTAATTGGAGTTCAAATTCTTTCCTCGTCGGTAAAAAGGCAGCCCAATCATGCTGTTGTTCACAACGATTTTTCATCCACAACAACGAAGCAGAAATATCCGTAGAAAATCCGAGATAAAGAATTCGTCCAGAATGAAACGTAAGTCGGTAAATACAAAGATGATGAGCTTGGTTGCTACCGTTTGCTGTTTTGCTCAGCAAGTTACCACACCAACATCCTTCATCATTAATTTGCTGCCACAGCTGATCATAAAACGCTTGGCTATGGTGACAGGTACTGAATATATGAGTTTTAAGCCCAACCAGATCTCGGTTTTGATAGCCCATTTGTAACTCAAAGGCACGGTTACAACCTAAGATGCGCGTATCTTCATCGGCAACTAAAACGCCTACATTTGGCAAATCAAAAATCGTTTCGAGAATTTTCGCTAACTCCTCGCAACCAGTGATTGTTAATTGTGGAATGATAGTGCCTTGGATAATGCGCTTATTGAGCCTTTCAAAACTAATAGTAACGTGCACTAAGTTAACGTTTTTTAGCATCATGCAACAAGAAAACCGCCCCCGTCCGCCAAAGAGTTCCACTTCTAGAATTCGTTGTTTTAGCGTTTCTTGTTGCCCCATCAGCATATGATCAAACAAGTTATTTAGGCTGGTTACTGGCGTACTTATCCCAAATGCCTTTGCCATTCCTTGCTGATCACATTCGAACTCGCGAGTATCAATATCGTAAGACCACTCTATAACAGGAGTTAGACTGGAAGTCGTTTGCATTTTTGGATGCACTGTTGTCGTAGATTCACTCATACCCTAGCCCCTTTTTTTGTAATTAGCCCAAGGCTCAAAATTCACAGTCAATTCGCGACATTCCAGTTGGGACCTGCCGATCCTCTTTATAGATGGATTGTGTCAACGATAAGCCTATCGACTTAGAACTATTTCCAGAGCAGCTCAGCCTTTTGCATTTAATATGCACTAATTTGATTATAGGCTTTACCCCATATAAGCACACCATTGCTTATGCTTTGTATTAAGATTGCGACATTTTTCATGAACCGATCTATAACCATGAGGCTTTCAAGGTGAAATTAGACAGAAAATCGCCGATAGAGCATTGATATTTTTACAAACCAAATAAAACTCGATGAACTAAGCTTGAATAGATGAGTTTGTTATAGATACCTGATAATCAAATCGCTATAATTCGCGCTCCCTGGAACAGAGAGCAAAATATGACCAATAACATCACTCCTATTCATGAGTACAAAAAATACTGGGCAGAGTGTTTTGGTACGGCACCTTTCTTGCCGACCAGTCGCAAAGAAATGGATGCCCTAGGATGGGATAGCTGTGACATTATCATTGTAACCGGTGACGCTTATGTGGATCACCCAAGCTTTGGTATGGCTATCATTGGCCGCCTGCTAGAAGCACAAGGTTTCCGTGTCGGTATCATTGCTCAACCAGAATGGCAAAATAAAGATGCGTTCATGCAACTTGGTAAGCCAAATCTGTTCTTCGGGATCACTGCGGGTAACATGGACTCCATGATCAACCGTTACACCGCGGATAAAAAGCTTCGTCACGATGACGCGTACACACCAAATAACGAAGGTGGTAAACGCCCAGACCGCGCGACTTTGGTTTACTCTCAGCGTTGTCGTGAAGCTTACAAAGAAGTACCTATTGTTTTAGGTGGTATCGAAGCCAGCCTACGCCGTGTTGCGCACTACGATTACTGGTCAGATAAAGTTCGCCGTTCGGTACTATTTGATGCAAAAGCAGACATCCTACTTTTTGGTAACGCAGAACGCGCACTTGTCGAAGTAGCACATCGCATCGCAAACGGCGAAGACATCAGCACCATGACCAATATTCGTGGTACTGCCGTGAACTTGCCAGTCGCGCCAGAAGGCTACACGGTTATTGATTCTTCTCGTATTGAAAAACCTCGTAAAGAAGCGTTCGTACCAAAGAACCCATACGAAGTAGAAACTCAGTGTGAAACTAAAAAAGACGAGCCAGTTGCACAACCAATCACAATTCGCCCATCACGCCACGATGCTGCGACGACTGCGGTCCGTTTACCTTCGTTTGAAAAGCTAAGAAACGATCGCATTCTTTATGCGCATGCAAGCCGTGTACTGCATTTAGAAACGAACCCGTACTCTGGTCGAGCGTTACTTCAAAGCCATGGTGATCGTGAACTTTGGGTAAACCAAGCTCCAATTCCATTGACGACCGAAGAGATGGACTTTGTGTTTGGCCTGCCTTACGCGCGTGTTCCTCATCCTATGTACGGCAAAGCAAAAATTCCTGCGTACGACATGATCAAGACGTCTGTGAACATCATGCGTGGTTGCTTTGGTGGCTGTTCTTTCTGTTCGATTACCGAGCATGAAGGTCGAATCATTCAAAACCGTTCGAAAGAGTCTATCATCAACGAGATTGAAGAAATTCGCGACAAAGTTCCAGGCTTTACCGGCACAATTTCCGATCTTGGTGGCCCGACTGCAAACATGTACCGCCTGGGCTGTAAAGATCCAAAAGCGGAAGCGAACTGTCGTCGTCCTTCTTGTGTATTCCCGGGCATCTGTAACAAGCTAAACACAGACCACAAACACACGATCGATTTATACCGTGAAGCGCGTAAAGTTGAAGGCGTGAAGAAAGTGATGGTTGCATCTGGCGTACGTTACGACCTTGCGATTGAATCACCAGAATACGTGAAAGAGCTCGTTACTCACCACGTAGGCGGTTACTTGAAGATTGCACCGGAACATACAGAGAAAGGTCCTCTTGATCTGATGATGAAGCCAGGCATGGGTACGTACGATCGCTTTAAAGAGATGTTCGAGAAATACAGTGCAGAAGCAGGCAAGAAGCAGTACTTAATCCCTTATTTTATCTCTGCGCACCCAGGCACAGAAGACGAAGACATGCTGAACCTTGCTCTGTGGCTCAAAAAGAACAACTTCGAATGTGACCAAGTACAAAACTTCTACCCTTCGCCAATGTGTAACGCAACGTCGATGTACTACTCAGAGACAAACCCTCTGAAACGCGTGAAGTACAAAAAACGTGAAGATGTACCTGTAGCAAAAGGTGAACGTCAACGTCGCCTACATAAAGCGCTGTTGCGTTACCACGATCCAGCAAACTGGCCAATGATCCGTGAAGCCCTAGTCAGTATGGGTAAAAAACATTTGATTGGTGACAAACAAGGCTGTCTCGTTCCTGCAGAAGACATTGAAGCACAAACACCTGCGCAACGTCGTAAATCTGGTCGTCACGGGGCAAACCGCTTTGCAACCAAACATACCAAAAACCAACCAGGCTTCGGTGGTCATTTGAACAAACGCTCTGAAGGCGGTTCAAAAGATGGTAAACCATCTGGTAACCGTAACGGTTCTGGCAAAGCTACAGGTGGTCAACGCCCTGCAAGCAACGGCCAACGTCCTAGCGGCAACGGTGCAAACCGCCCGGCAGGTAGCAAGCCGCAAGGCCAAGGTCGCCCACAAGGACAAGGCAAACCAGCTGGTCAACGTAAACCAAAGCGTCGCTAATTATTTAGAGCTTAAATACTAGAAAGGGCTCCAGAGTTAACTCTGGAGCCCTTTTGTTTTGTCAGCTCATTGAGGCATCACTAATAACTCAAACTTTGATTCAATCAATACAAAAAATGGTAAACACCAACCAACTTATTGGAAAAACAAACAATTATTTGATTGAAGCAAAACCATAAAAGCATAACTTATTGATTTTTAATTGCTTTATTTTGGTGCGATATTTGCGTAACAGAGTAAAACTCTTAAACATGGGCTAACGATGAATAATCCACTTCCCCCAAAAACTTCTATGTTCTGGTATGACAACAGCTATACCTATGAGGAGGCCGTTCAGGCATTTGAAAGCGATGGTACACTGAAATCGCTGAATATCGTTCCAACCACGGAATCCGATGATCTTGCTGGCTCACCCCCAGAGCGCAGTATGTTTTGGGAGGGAGAAACAAAAAAAATCGATCCGCCACCGCCGTCTGAACCAGAGCCTCTCAATTTAAAAACTGAGAAAGAAGCAACGGAAGCATCACCTGCGCACTTTATCCCAGTCCGCTATGCCATCGATCAGCTAGAAACAGAAGAGACACAACCTTTTGGTTTGCCTGAAGAATGGAAAGGCCAAGGCCCAGCCAAACTCAATACCGTTGGTTACACCCTGCGTCAACTGCGCGACGGTTGGCTGTATGTCTATGATGCAATCAACAAAAGCTTAGACGAATACGAAATCAAAGGAACGCAATTCACGCTCTATAAGTTGGGAGAATCAGAAAGCCCAAAATCAGAGCAGCGTGGGACACCACAAGATGCAAAGGCCTTCCTTACTTACGTCAACGGAAGCGTACTATCGATTTGCTTCTCTGAGCACCGCTGGACATGGCACACGTTCATGCGCGTACTTAACAATCCGAGTAATCATATCGATCGCATGCAAACCATTGTTCTGTCCTCAAACGAGAATCAGCACAACATTGCACCAATAGATAAGTTAACCCAAGTCGCTGATATTGAATCTTCTGCCGTCGATGATGGTCGCTTTGCGGATTCTGGCATCGCCACCAAAGCAGATGAAGATGGTTCTGTTTTTAAACCTGTCGCAGTCGAAAGCGATTTAACCTCTGCGATTCCAGAAGAAGAATCAGGCTACTTCGTCGCGATAAAAGATTACGCCGCAGACATTCAAGATATGTCACTGCATTTTGTTGGTGCCGCAAGCCCTTACCGCCTTTTCACTGACCAGTTTTCAAACCAGTGGAACTTGATGCAGACCGCCATGCAACTGTGTATGTTTGGTGCAAGTGACGAGATAGACATGCCAGCTAGCGTTAAGCGTAACGGCGAAGAGCTGTCGTTTTATACCGACATGGCTGACTATTATGACTCCTCTCACCAACTTGATTTGGCAGAGCAGAACAAAAGCTCAGTTCAGTCCGGCTATCCTGCTAAATTTTCCGCTGGAGCGATTGAATCACACCAACATACCCAAAGTGACATTGCTAAAGCGATACAGGACAAATATCGAATTTCTGCGAGCCGTTTTGGTAAATACGAACAATGGATAGCGACTGAACGCTGGCGTCAGCAGCTCAACTGGAAGCAAATGCTGAGCGAGATGCAAGAGCTGTCAGAACAAAAAGAAAACATGCTAACCCAAGTGGTTTCGGTCAAACGCGACTTTATCGCAGTAATGGAGTCCTTAACGCCGCATCATCTTGAAAGAACCTTCGACCTATACAGCGAAGACACACAGTACAGCTTGTATCAACTGCACAAGCAAGCGGTTGAGTCATTTACTTTGGT
This sequence comes from Vibrio sp. OPT41, assembly GCF_015163595.1. Classification (NCBI taxonomy): domain Bacteria; kingdom Pseudomonadati; phylum Pseudomonadota; class Gammaproteobacteria; order Vibrionales; family Vibrionaceae; genus Vibrio; species Vibrio sp. OPT41. Next base: position 203,333 of record NZ_JADDYH010000072.1, read on the forward strand.
GATGCAAGAAGAAGACCGCCAATGGGCAGAAAGCCAATGGGAGAAACCAACCAGTTTACTCGCACTCTATGCCTCTGGGTTTAGTCGTAGTTTATTTAAAGTGATGGAGAAGAATATTACAGAGGCGCTTGATGAACAGTCGATCGTCTCAGAAAATCCTGATCCTGATAATCAGTTGATGGACCAGATATCTGATACCAGCAACCGCGTGAATATGTACTCTAAGATCATGGACTTTGTTTCCAACCCAAACACTGCGGAAACAGCTTTTCTCAAAGATATCGCCAAAGGTTTCCAAGAGCTGGATATTATTTTTAAATCTGCAATAGGTGCGCTTGCAAAAGGCGTTGTAGAGTTTGGTGTTAGCATGACCTCACAAGTATCAATTTCGCTGATGCCTGTTTTCGCTAAACCTCTGAACCGTCATAGCTATTATTTATTTGCCGTTATTGCAGAACATATGGCACACAATATGCCCGTAACAATAAAAGAAGGTTACGCTCACGATTTTAAAAAATGGAAAACACGCGTAAATGATTATCTGATTAAGCTCGAAAAAAACAATGCCATCATTGCTGACTTCCAGAAAAATAACCGCAAAGCTGACTCTAAATACACAACAGCTTTAGAAAATAGAAAGACTATTAAGAAGGCTCTCGCTGTAGCTACATTGGAGTACCCGCAGTACATTGAGTTACCTGATGATCTAACGCAAAGAACCGTCGAGCTTAGAACGCGGATCGCTATGAATAAACTCGATGATTTGAATAAACTGTTCGAGAATGCCGGTGGTCTAGGCTTTCTGGCATTAATATTTAACTGCATCGCGCTTGGTGATGCCATGAGCAGTATTCAAGACACGGGGTTAATGTCCTCAGATGAATTTTTGGATATCCAGCAAAAGTTATTTTACACAGTCAACGCTTGGACAGGTGTTCGTACAGGTAAGTTATGGGAGAAAGTGAAGGGTGAACCTAGGTTAAGGTCACATTCATATAATGTCTTAAAAAAGTTAGTGAATAGAAACGAAGATACCTTTAAAAACTTAAACCTTGATGACCTAAAGGTATTCAATAAATGGCTAGCAATCACAGGGGCTTTAGGTGCGTTAGCTTCGGGTATTGAGGCTTACCGTTCTTGGCAGAGTGCTGACAAAGTTTATAGTCAAGAAAAATATCTGCATGTAGCAAATTCCCTAGTATTAACAGCAATGTCAGCTGTCGGTATATTCCAAGTATACGGAGGGTTAACTGGACAATTTGCATTAAACTTATCCTTTGGCGGGCCTATAACGGCCGGCCTGGTTATTCTCACGATTGCATACCTAGCCATCAATTATAAGTTGAATAAGCTGAAACAAGATGATTTCCAAAAATGGTTAGATAAACTGCCTTGGGGTTATCACCCGACTCGCACTCAGTGGAGCCAATCTTCGAGCTTACCCGAAAGAGAGAAGCATAATTCAGCATTGGTTCAGCAAGCGCTGTTTGACTTACAATCTATTATTCAACAGCCTACGGTATACCATCAACCTATTGAAAAAGTACAAGCTTACCCAAGTTACACACATCGTGTGTTAATCGGTTTGGAAGTGCATATTCAACTGCCAAGGCGTGCTGCAACGAATGGTATTACGTTGAGAACTAACAGCAAGGCAACAGAAGATGATTTGATGTCAGGCTCGTGGCATCAAAACGCAGATTTAGTCACGCTACAAACTCAAGATCAAGCGAGCAAAGAATCACTGGTGTACAAAGTAACCTTGCCAATTGAAGAAGCAGATCATTACCTTACAATGCAAGTAGCTTACGATGTGGAAGATGATGCCCCTGCTAAGCGTGAGTATTGGTTCCAAAACGGCATAAAACAGAGTGCAACTTATGGCATTATTTCAGACAATATCAAACAAGACATAATTAAAAAAACACTCACCCCCGCTGTTGGCACACTAGGTTTTCAGGAGTAACCCTTGGCATATTCACCGTTTTATATCACCCCAGAAGAATTGGCGGTTTATCAAGAAGCACAAGAGCAAGAGATTCTCAAAGGGGACAATTTAACAACATGGCATAAGTATGATGTAGAAGAGCCATTTCGCTACCATTACAAGTTAACGGCTTTGCCATTTATGAGCTTCTTATTTGTAATTGTATTTTTGACACACTCAAGTGATACGCTTGTCGTGACCTTTTTTGGCCTTATCTTGTCAGTAATGATGGCCGGGATCTTTTATCTTACGATTGGCCTCGACTATCGCTATGACTATATCTTTTCTGACAAAGGCTTTGTGATGAAGAAGCGTCGCAACATGCCTAAGTGGGCGAATACCGCCACACAAGCCGTTGGCTGGATCGGTGCGGTAGTTTGCGTTTTGATGGTAGCGGTAGTTGGCCCGATGGCGTTAGCTGGATCGGGCGCTCTTATTTTATTCTCATTTGGTATGTTAAAACGCAAGCCCGATGAACCAACAGAAGTGAGAATTGGAGAGCGTGAAGATTGGTTGTTTGCCGACTACAACAAAAAGCGCAAAGTGATCCAGTTCTACTTTAAGCAGGATAAGTGTGAATATATCGATATGGAACACAACACTATTGTCCGTTCACATAGCAGATCTGATTGCTACGTATTTTTCAAAACTGAAACGGACTTAGAATCGATGGTAAATCAGTTAGCTACTGAATATAAGCTGGATTGTACAGAGGTAGATGACCACAAAAAGCTGTTTGAATCGAAGCCAGAATCAAGGCTCTTTAGTATTCCAGTTTGTAGTAGAGAATATCAAACCGAAGAGGTATTTGATTTAAGGGCGTCAAATGCCCCACTTCCTGAGCGTGAATACCTTTACAACGGCAAGTGGCAAACCGAGTCTGAAATCGAACAATCAAAATCTGAACCAACAGCAGCCAAGGTATAAACATTGGCTTATTCACCTTTTTACATCACCCCAAAAGAATTGGCGGTTTATCAAGAGGCTCAAGAGCAAAGAATCAGCTCGGGTAGCAATGTTTTACGTTGGAGTGTTGTAAACGTCGAGATGCCTTCTCGATACATTCACCTCTATTTTACTCTCGTAACCTTGTTTGTCTGTATTGCGATATTTTTTGCCTTAGCAAACTTTGACCAAAACGATGACACCATTTTCTTAGCATGTGTACTTTCATTTTGCGTGGCACTTTTTTATTTCCTAATGAGATGGGGGCTTTTAAAGCAGTACCATTATGTTTTTTCAGAAAAAGGACTTGTTGCAAAGTCTAGTAGTACCATTCCAAAATGGATGAACAATGCGAGTCAAGTAACAGGCTGGGTGGGCGCTAGCACATGTATATTAATGGTAATTCTTGTTGGTCCAATGGCTTTAGCTGGCGCTGGGGCCTTTATATTGGTTTCCTTTAAAATGCTTAAACGTCAACCAGACGAAGTAGCCGAAATTAAAGTCGGTGAGCGTGAGGATTGGCTGTTCGCCTACTACAATAAAAAGCGTAAAGTGATTCGCTTCTACCACAAGTATGACGAGTGTTCTAAATGGAACCTAGAGAAACACACCGTCTTCAGAGCTCAAACTCGTGGTGATAGCTACATATTCTTTAGGACTGTTCAAGACTTAGATGCGATGCTAGAAACCCTTTCAAACAAGTACGGTATTGAATGTATTGATTTTCCTGACCATAAAGCGTTTTTTGAAGGAAGACCTGAACCTCGAATTGAAGATATCCCTTCTCGCTGCCTTGAATTTCCAGTAGTCGATACCTTTGACCTGAGAGCTCAAAACGCCCCGCTTCCTGAATGGCAACGTATATACAACGGTAAGTGGCAAACCGAGTCTGAAATCGAACAATCAAAGTCTAAACTAACTACAGCTCTGGAGTAACCCTTGGCATATTCACCATTTTACGTCACCCCAGAAGAGTTGGCAGTTTATCAAGAGGCACAAGAGCAAGAAATACTCGCAGGCGATAACGTCAGAACATGGCATAAGTATGATGTAGAGGAACCATTTCGCTATTACTTTAAACTTTTTGCGCTTCCATTTGTGATCGCTCCATTCCTATTAACTTTGTTTATACACACGAGTGACACGGTTGACGTAACTATTTTTTCTTTTATTTTGTCGGTGATGGTATCTGGAGCCTTTTACCTTACGATTGGCCTCGACTATCGCTATGACTATATTTTTTCTGACAAAGGCTTTGTGATGAAGAAACGTCGCAACATGCCTAAGTGGGTGAATACCGCCACGCAAGCCGTTGGCTGGATAGGTGCAGTGGTGTGTGTGGTGATGGTAGCGATGGTTGGCCCGATGGCGTTAGCAGGCGCTGGTGCTTTTATATTAGTCTCCTTTAAAATGCTTAAACGCCAACCAGATGAACCAACAGAAGTGAGGGTCGGAGAACGTGAAGACTGGCTCTTTGCTGATTACAATAAGAAAAGAAAAGTAATTAAGTTCTTTTTTAAGCATGACACATGCGAATATATTAATATAGAACATACTAAGATTTCACGCTTACACAACCGATTCCACTATTACGTATTTTTCAAAACCTTGTCTGACTTAGAGTCTATGGTCAATCAACTAGCTACAGAATATAAGCTTGACTGTACGGAAGTCGCCGACTACAAAAAGCTATTTGAAGCTAAGCCAGAGGCTAGACTGTTTGGCACGCCAGTTTGTTATAAAGAATATCAAACCGATGAGGTATTTGATTTAAGAGCTTCAAAAGCCCCGCTCCCAGAACGTGAATACCTTTACAACGGCAAGTGGCAAATGGAATCTGAGATTGAAAAATCTAAATCTGAACTAACAACAACCAAGGAGTAACCCTTGGCTTATTTACCTTTTTACATCACGCCAGAAGAATTTTCGTCCTACCAAGAAGAACAAGAGCAACAAATTCTAAAGGGGATGAATCTAACAATCTGGCACAAGCACGATATTGAAGAGCCTTTTCGATACTTATACCTATCGATTGCTATAGCCGCTGTCAGTCCATTATTTTTCCTTACCTATTTCCTACATGACAACAGCGACATGATCTTAACTTACATTTTATCGGGTCTGACTATAATCATGTCTGGTGTATCTTATCTGACATTTGGGTTGGACAATCGTTATGATTACACCTTGTCCGATCGCGGGTTAGTTATAAAAAAGCGACGTGATTTACCTAATTGGGTAAACTCAGCAACGCAGGTCATGGGCTGGGTTGGTGCTATAGTTTGTGTAGTAATGGTAGGTATTGCTGGGCCCATGGTTCTTGTCGGTGCTGGAGGGTTTATACTGGTTTCATTTCGTATGCTAAATCGTCAGCCTGACGAACCTACGGAAGTTCGAGTAGCAGAGACAGAAGATTGGCTGTTCGCCTACTACAACAAAAAGCGTAAAGTGATTCGCTTCTACCACAAGTATGACGAGTGTTCTAAATGGAGCCTAGAGAAGCATACCATCTTCAGAGCTCAAACTCGTGGTTATAGCTACATATTCTTTAGGACTGTTCAAGACCTAGATGCAATGCTAGAGACCCTTTCAAACAAATACGACATTGAATGTATTGATTTTCCAGACCATAAAGCGTTTTTTGAAGGAAGACCTGAACCTCGAATTGAAGATATCCCTTCTCGCAGCCTTGAATTTCCGGTAGCCGATACCTTTGACCTGAGAGCTAAAAACGCCCCACTTCCTGAATGGCGACGTATTTACAACGGCAAGTGGCAAACGGAATCTGAAATCGAACAATCAAAACCTGAACTAACGACAGCCAAGGAGTAACCCTTGGCTTATTTACCTTTTTACATCACGCCAGACGAGCTTTCGGCTTATCAAGAAGAACAAGAGCAAGAAATTCTAAAGGGGATGAACCTCACAACCTGGCACAAGCACGATATTGAAGAGCCTTTTCGATACTTATACCTATCGATTGCTATAGCCGCTGTCAGTCCATTATTTTTCCTTACCTATTTCCTACATGATAACAGTGACATGATCTTAACTTACATTTTATCGGGTCTGACGATTATCATGTCTGGTGTATCTTACCTGACATTTGGGTTGGACAATCGTTATGATTACATCTTGTCCGATCGCGGATTGGTTATAAAAAAGCGACGTGATTTACCGAATTGGGTCAACTCTGCGACTCAAGCCATGGGCTGGATTGGAGCAATAGTTTGTGTCGTGATGGTTGGGGTTGCTGGACCCATGGTTCTTGCCGGAGCTGGTGGGTTTATATTGGTTTCATTTGGTATGCTTAAACGTCAGCCTGATGAACCAACAGAAGTGAGAGTAGGCGAACGAGAAGATTGGCTGTTTGCGGGCTACAACAAGAAAAGGAAAGTGATCCAATTCTATTTTAAGCAGGACATATGCAGATATCGAGATACTGCTCATAAGACTATCTTTCGCTCACAAGATAGATCAGATTGTTATGTTTTCTTTAAAACTGAAGCAGATTTAGAATCCATGATCGCGCAACTGTCAAAGGTCTACAAGCTGGATTGTACAGAGGTAGATGACCACAAAAAGCTGTTTGAATCGAAGCCAGAATCAAGGCTCTTTAGTATTCCAGTTTGTAGTAGAGAATATCAAACCGAAGAGGTATTTGATTTAAGGGCGTCAAATGCCCCACTTCCTGAGCGTGAATACCTTTACAACGGCAAGTGGCAAACCGAGTCTGAAATCGAACAATCAAAGTCTAAACTAACTACAGCTCTGGAGTAACCCTTGGCATATTCACCATTTTACATCACCCCAGAAGAGTTGGCAGTTTATCAAGAGGCGCAAGAGCAAGAAATACTCGCAGGCGATAATGTCAGAACATGGCATAAGTATGATGTAGAGGAACCATTTCGCTATTACTTTAAACTTTTTGCGCTTCCATTTGTGATCGCCCCATTCCTACTAACTTTGTTTATACACACGAGTGACACGGTTGGCGTAACTATTTTTTCTTTTATTTTGTCGGTGATGGTGTCTGGAGCCTTTTACCTTACGATTGGCCTCGACTATCGCTATGACTATATTTTTTCTGACAAAGGCTTTGTGATGAAGAAGCGTCGCAACATGCCTAAGTGGGCGAATACCGCCACACAAGCCGTTGGCTGGATCGGTGCGGTAGTTTGCGTTTTGATGGTAGCGGTAGTTGGCCCGATGGCGTTAGCAGGCGCTGGTGCTTTTATATTAGTCTCCTTTAAAATGCTTAAACGTCAGCCTGATGAACCAACAGAAGTGAGGGTCGGAGAACGTGAAGACTGGCTCTTTGCTGATTACAATAAGAAAAGGAAAGTAATTAAGTTCTTTTTTAAGTATGACAGGTGCGAATACCAAGATACTGCTCAGGAGATTACTTTTCGCTCACAGAGACGATTTTATTGTTACATTTTCTTTAAAAATGAAGTGGAATTAGAATCCATGGTCACGCAACTGTCAGAGGCCTACAAACTGGATTGTAAAGAGGTCAATGATCATAAAAAGCTGTTTGAAGCGAAGCCTGAACCTAGACTTTTTACGACTCCCGCTTATTATCGTGAATACCCTACCAATGAAGTGTTTGATTTAAGGGATGCGAAAGCGCCACTCCCAGAGTGTAAGTATCTTTACAACGGCAAGTGGCAAACCGAGTCTGAAATCGAACAATCAAAATCTGAACTAACGGCAGCCAAGGTATAAACCTTGGCTTGTTTACCTTTTTACATCCCCCCATGAAAAGCTTTAGGTTTACTCTGATGTACAAAAAGAAAAATTGGTTCAAATAACGAATTTTTAACTCGAGGATAGGATAGTAAGCCCGAACCTTTCTATCCTCAACTAAACACCCATTTTGCACTGAGTAAATAGTTACTCACCATGCCTGCCAATATGCCTAAGATCAAAGCCAAATAGACCATCACCCCTTGCGTTCCTAGCGCGAGCGTTACGCCTTTGAACACAATAAAGTTAGGCAAAGCACTGATAAAGGCACTCGCCATAAATTTTTGCCATTGAGCGAAAGGGTTGGTTTTTTCTGCTTGAGAGAAAGTCAGCCAGCGATTGCCAAGCCACGTTGTGGTAGCTGCAAACAAAAATGCTATCCCACGAGCCAGCATCAGATCCAGACCAAACCTATGGAACAACACAGAAAAGATAAGGGTGTCGACCATAAAGCCGACACCACCTACTAGAGCAAACCTTTCCAGCGAAGTAAATTTTGGTAATTTGCGCATTCCGTTATCCAACCACACAGGTGTAGAGTGAGCGTTTCGATTTTGCTGTGAACTCGTTGGTACAACTCAACGCATTTTCATGAATCATGCTATCCACTTGCTGCGATTTACCAATCAGGCGGAATTTCTTCAGATTGTTTAAGTCATTCTTATCTTCAAGCTTTTTCGCCTGACCATGACTATAGAACTGGCCTGAGAACGGGCGCTTACCAATATAAAAGACCGGAGCGTTGTCATTAATTTGCGCGAAGATAATGCGGTCGCTGCGGCTATCCGCTTTGCCCATATTCAAACCCAACATCGCAATCATAAGCAGGGCTGGCAACACCGCTGCCGTTCCGGTCAACCATTTGAAATCGTGTTTATCCACCAGCATCGCAATCAAGATACCCAACGCAGGCACACCCGGTAGTACGTAAGCAGGCAAAATATTCCCAGCCATGGTGAACAAGAGCATTGGAGAAATCAGCCAACACATCAGGAAGCTAAATAGACCTTGATGATCGGTTTCAATGGCTTTGAGCACCTTACGACGTTTCCACGCCAAGATAGGCAATACGATTGACCAAGGCGCAGCCGATTGTAGCCAGAATACCCAGATCATCCCACGTGGTTGATCATGAGCAGAGCCATACAGGTCCCCTTCCCAACCGCTGACAACAAAACGCTTAAAGTGCTCGCCAACAATGAAGTAATCAATAAATCCAGGCGTCGCCATTTCAGCCATGATGTACCACGGTAGAGCAATCGCCAGCATGAACGCCAACCCCGACACAATTGGAAAACGCTGCCACAAGGCTTTGAAGGCACCAAAGAAACCATGCTGAATCACGAGCCAAGGAAACACTGCGATGCCCATGATCACGATCGCCACCGGACCTTTCGCTAACAGCCCGCAAGCCAAGCCAAAGAAACCGAGGTAACCCCACAGTCGACTGTGTTTGTCTTTGCCGAGCCAGCAATAGTAAAAACCAACCATCGCCATGGTCATTGCCAACGTCAGTGCCATGTCTGTCATCACCGCACCCGCCGCAATTGAAAAGATGCCGCAGGTCGCCAATACCAACGCTGCGATGACTGCATTAAAGCCAGCGCGATGCGCCATGAAAGCAACAAAAACAATCGTCGCAACACCCGCTAACCAATGAGGTGCGCGCACTGCAAATTCATTCAATCCAAACAGCTCAATGCCGTAAGCACTCATCCACGTGAACAGGGGTGGCTTCCCCCAAAAAGGCACGCCGTAATCAAACTGTGGGGTAAGCCAATTGCCTGTTTCCACCATTAAGCGCGCCATTTCGCCGTAGCGGGCTTCTGTGGTGTCCATCAAAGGGTAAGCGGCAAGTGAAATAAGACGGAGTAAAAGAGCAAACGCCAACAACAACCACAGATGGGTTTTATTAATACTCATGATTACGCGGTTTCTCCCAGTTTAAACTTCATGGTTTGGATGGATTGATGTTTTGCAGGCTGCTCGTAAACAGACTGAACAAGATAAAGAGGACGTTGCTTGGTCTCGACAAAAATGCGGCCAATGTATTCGCCCAAAAGGCCAATCGACAGCAGTTGCACACCGCCCAAGGCAAGTTGGACGACCATCATGGATGGGTAGCCAGTGACAGGCTCACCAAATACAACAGTTTTCATCACTATGAATGCGCCATAGATAAAGGCACTGAACGCCACCAATGCACCGGCAAGTGTCGCTAAACGCAAAGGACGAATGGAAAACGAGGTAATACCGTCCATTGCAAGGCCAATCAGCTTGAGGTAGTTCCATTTGGTTTCACCACAGAAACGAGCGTCACGCTCAAACTGAACCGTCACTTGCTTGAAACCCGGCCAAGAAAAGATGCCTTTCATGTATCGGTTACGCTCTGGCAACGCATTGATGTGTTTAACCACTTTTGCGCTCAGTAAACGGAAATCGCCCACGTTCTCAGGCACATCCAATTTCGCCATGCTGTTAAGCACTTTATAAAAGCAAGCGGCCGAGAAGCGTTTGAACCAAGTTTCACCGTGGCGTTCGCTGCGCTGCATATTTACCACGTCATACCCTTCACGCCATTTTGATACCATTTGCGGGATCAACTCCGGCGGGTCTTGCAAGTCGGCATCAATCACGATCACCGCTTCACCTTGGCAGTGTTCCAGGCCAGCGCTCATGGCGGACTCTTTGCCGAAGTTACGGCTTAGTGCAATACAACGAACGTCGCTAGAAGATTGAGAAAAGTTTTGCGCGATCATTAGGCTCTCGTCTTTGCTGCCGTCGTCCACATAAACGATTTCACAGCGTTCTGGCATTTCATCCAAAACGGCGGCTAAACGACGATGAAATTCAGGTAAGACTTCTTGCTCGTTAAAGAATGGCACCACAACAGACAAAACTGTTTTAGGCTCAGTGTGTTGGCTCACCTTTGAAAAGGTTGCAGCGTGAATGTTGAAGGTTGACATGCTACTCTTCCACTAAATCCGATGAATGAATCCAGTCTACAAACATCAACGTGAAAGAGATGTTATTGACATCTTTTTCACGTCCTTAGTGAATAATGTTCGGTTAAGACGAAGTCTTATTTTCGAACACCTGCCCACTTGGAGAGAAATACATGAAACGCGTACTTTTAGTCGAAGATAATCGAGAAATCGCAGGCATGCTGTTCGATTATTTTGAGTGTGCAGGTACGGAACTCGATTATGCAGACAACGGCGAACTCGGCCTGAAACTAGCGATGGAAAACACCTTCGACATCATCTTGCTCGACCTCATGCTGCCACGCATGGATGGCCTGACCATGTGCAATAAACTTCGAGATGCGGGCAACAACACACCAGTGCTTATGCTGACAGCACTCGATAGCCGTGACGATATGCTAAAAGGCTTCCAACACGGTGCGGACGACTATCTGACCAAGCCTTTCGATCTGGATATTCTTGAAGCGCGCATGATGGCACTGATCCGCCGTTACCGCGGCACTGTCGCGTCGAGCAAGTTGGAATATGGCGAAGTCTCTATCGACCAAAAAACGCGTAAAGCTTACCGCCAAGATAAACTGTTGGCGCTAAACCCCACCACTTACACCATTCTGGAAATGCTTGTGAAAAGCGCGCCAGACGTAGTAACACGTGAAGAAATCGCCTTCCAACTATGGCAAGAGAACGAGCCGAACAACGACGTTCTGCGCAGCCACATTTACCAACTTCGCAACCAACTTGATAAGCCATTTGAACAACATGTGCTGATCACCGTGCCGAAAGTTGGCTTCCGCTTGGAGACAGTTGCATGATCAATCGCTTACTTGCTAGCACGCAAAGCACACAAAGTATGACAGGGCGACTCGCTCTGTTTTTCTCTTTTGTGTCGGTCGTGATTGGCATCTTCTGCTTTTTGTTGATTACCGGCTCCCTGCTTTGGTCTGAAGACCGTGTCGGCGAGCGTCGTATTATGGTCGACAAAAAAGAAGCGATTGAACATTTCCAGTCCCACCCAGAGCAAGGCAGTATTCAGCTTGACCTGCTCACCACTGCATACAACGACATCTCATTGGTTGCCGAGCGCTACCAAAAATACCTGATTGGTCAAAAGCACTTTCTTGATGAAGTAGAAGACGGTGAATACTCGCGCATGGTTTACATGAGCACTTACACCTACAAAGGCGTTGAACATCCTGTGATTCTGGTTTCCTTGATTGATGAAATCGAGATCACCTCAGAGGAATTCATTCTCGTCGTTGCTATGGTGTTGTCCATTGTCGCCGTCCTGGTGTTCCTATTTGGCAGTCTGTTGCTGCGTTTATCACAGCGCTTGATTGAACCCGTCAATGCGCTCAAAACTCAACTCGACCATCACCAAGGAGATGCCACGCAAACTTTTAGTGTGCCTGAGGGCTCGGCCAAAGAGTTCCAAACCCTCGCGGATGAGTTGAATGAGTATCGCCACAAAATCAACCAAGTCATCAAGCGTGAGCAAGCCTTTGCACGATACGCAAGCCATGAACTGCGTACACCGTTAACCGTAATGAAAGGCTCAAGCAGCCTACTGGCGAGAAGTGCGAACACGGATTTCCAGACCCGCCAAGTGAACCGAATTCAGGATGCGACGCAGCAAATGTCGACCATGGTGGATGCCCTACTCGGCTTAGTGCGTTACGAGCGTAATGCAGATGATTCACCAGTACGCAGCATCACCGAAGAAGAACTCAACCAAATCATCTTCCAAAGCCAAGCTCAGGCGGATGAGAAAGCACTCAGCTTTGATGTACAGATCGACGGCAACCCAAGAACGCGCGCAACCAATGCCGTGTTGACCATTATTCTTGGCAACCTGATTCGCAACGGCATCGCCGCGACACCATCGGGATCAATTCATATCAATATGGATGAAAACACCATCTCGGTGCGTGATGAAGGTGAAGGCTTTTCGACCATTCCGCACTCTGATGGGCACGGATTAGGTTTGATGATTGTGGACGATTTGTGCCAACGCTATGGCTGGCAATTTAAGATTGGTACACATCCAGAAGGTGGTTGTGAGGCAGTAATTAACCTCGCAACAGAACATCAGGAATAACCGAAATGGAAGTCCTGAAACCCAGACTTTTTATCTGGGTTTAATGGCGTTACACTACGCGCCCTTTTTAAATGGCAAAGGTGACACGGTTTATTCCGTCAGCATCGACATGAAACTCTCAGAAAGTCCTATCACCCAACATAGCTTTAATGGGCACAAATTTTTCCTTAAACGTGACGACATGCTCCACTCCCACTTTTCTGGGAACAAAGCACGTAAGTTTATGACGTTAATGGAAGAGCAAAATCCCGACATCACCACGTTAATAAGCTTTGGCTCCGCTCAATCTAATGCCATGTACTCGCTAGCAGCTCTCGCCCAGATTAAAGGTTGGGCGTTTGAGTTTTATGTTCATCACATTCCATCTTGGCTAAAAAGCTCCCCCATCGGAAACTATCGCGGCGCTCTCGATTTGGGTATGAAAATCACCGCCATGCAAGACATCGGTAGCGAACTCCACCCTAGTGAATACATCCACCAGGTACGAAGATTAGATGAATCGACATTGCTTATTCCAGAAGGTGGACGTTCCCACCTCGCTGAAGCTGGCATCAAACAGTTAGCACGAGAAATTCTTGATTGGACGCGATTGAGAGGTAAAGAGCAGTTTGCGGTCGCCCTGCCATCAGGCACTGGCACGACGTCTTTATATCTTCATAAACATTTAAGTCCACACGGCATTGAAGTGCTAACTTGCCCTTGCGTAGGCGATGCAGATTACTTAACTGAGCAGTTCAACCAGCTCGGTGAAAACAGCCACCCAACCATTTTAACCATCCGCAACAAACACCATTTTGGTCGCTTATACGAAGAAGATTACATCACATGGAAAGCACTCTTTGAGCAAACCGACCTCGAATTTGACCTGTTATACGACCCGTATATGTGGCAATGCCTAACACCTTGGTTCGAAGAGAACACAGATAAAACGGTGATTTACATTCACCAAGGCGGGTTACTTGGCAACGAGTCGATGTTGCCAAGATATCAACGAGAATTTGAATAGCGTGTTCAAATAAAGTTGCTGCTGATTACAGTGATTCCACTATTTGATGAGCGCCAGAATTTCTTTGAATTCAGGTGCTCGGCAATCTTCGACCATTTCATACAAACACATTTCTAACCCAGTGAGCACCACACCGTTTGCGGTTAACTTCGCAAGAGCGAGCGCTTTATTGGCTGCGGTTCGGGAAGATACACAATCCGTGACTAATTCAACGCGATAACCGGACTGACGCAGAGAAACCGCGGTTTGATAGACGCAAATATGGGATTCAATACCGCAAACCAACCAGGTATCAACTTTCGCGTTCTCCACCGCGACCTTAAACGTCGCCTCTTTGCAACCATCAAACGTGTACTTGGTAATAGGTAAATGCGTACTTTCAAGCACTTCACGAATCGGCTCCGCGGTTGGGCCCAACCTTTCTGGATTCTGTTCTAGCCACAGAATAGGCAAATCTAGTGCTTTGGCGCCCTTTACCAGTTTCGTGATATTTTCAATCAGTGCGTCGCTTTCATGCATTAATGTAGCGAGTTTGCCCTGAACATCCACCACAATCAGGCCCGTGTTTCCTTTCGACAACATTTCCATCTCCTATCTTATGCGACCACAAACCATACTCAACAAGTTGAGCAACAGTTAATGTATCAGAACCCTTTCATGTTAGAGCAATAAAACCTAGAAAGATGACCTTCGCTCACACATTTGCCCTTAGGTAAGGGTGGTTTGAACTGACTATTTAAATTTCTCTCGAATTAGTTCAATCAAGGCTTTGACTTTATTGGGCAGAAATAAGGCCGAGGGATAAATCAGAGTAAGATGCTGCTTCGGATGCGCGAATTGAGGCAGCACCTCGACCAACAAACCGTCTCTCAGTGCAGGCTTGGAATGAATTTGAGGAATAAACGCGATGCCGTTTCCTGCTATCGCCATCGAGCGCAGCAAGTTGAGGTCGTCCGAGCGCAACGCCACATGCAGATCTGAATCGAGCAAATCGGCATTGTAACGATTAGTTAAAAGGCGATGCTGCTTAAGATCTTCCACCGTTTTTACTGGCGGATGCGATTCTAGATAGGCTTTTGACGCAACAAAGTGACTACGATAAGGCAAAAGACTGAACTGCACATAGCTGTCATCGGTGACTTTGACCACGCTCGGAAGAAGCTGTAAATCAAACGATTGACGCTTAAGATCGACACTCTCTTGATGGTTTTCAATCTCGACCGAAATCTCCGGATACCGCGTTGTGTACTCGGTGATGATCGCGTTAAACGCGGCAGAGCTCATCAATGCGGAAGGAATGGCTAAACGCACCTTGCCCGTCAGCTCTTGTTGATATTCGTGCATGGCATTTAAACCTTGCTGAATATGGTCAATAGGCTGCCCCACCAACTCAAACAAGCGTTTCCCGTGCTCCGTCAACTCAATGCTGCGTGTTGTGCGGATCAAAAGCTGTACCCCGAGCGATTTCTCTAATTCTTGCAGGCGACGACTCACTTTTGAGCGTTGTAGTTGATTCGCCTCTGCCGCTGCACTTATACCGCCGTGAACCACCGTCTGAGTGAATAGGTAAATATCATCAAAACTAACGTTCATTGTCCTATTTTTAGGTCATTCATGTTCGTATTATCATTCTACTGAATTGTGAGTGACTTCTCTATAATCCGCTATCCAATATGTTTAACGGAACTTGTAATGACGGCTGACCAAAAATTTAAACACTGGATGCGAACTTTGATTGTCCTGTTCATCGTACTATTTTTGTACATTATCATTGCTGACCGCCACGCCCCCTTAACGACCGAAGGACGAGTACAAGGATACGTTGTCCAAGTCGCGCCCGAGGTATCTGGTAAAGTGACCGACGTTCTCATCGAGAATAACCAGTCCGTTCAAAAAGGCGATGTGTTGTTTACGATTGATGATCGTAAATACAAGATAGCACTTGAACAGGCGGAGCTGTCTCTGCAATCCGCTTATGAAAAAGAAGCAACGCTGTATTCTCAACGCGAAGCCGCTCTTGCCAATATTGCCCGCGCACAAGCGACATTTGATAATGCACACCGCGAGTACAACCGCTTACTGACACTATCGAAGCAGAAAGTCATCTCTCAATCGACACTCGATAATGCCTTTGCCCAAAATCAGGTATCACGTGCAGCGCTTAAAGCGGAACGACAAAACTTAAAAGTCATTGAGGCGCAATTAGGCGATCAAAAAGGTCAAAGCACCGCCGTTCGAATTGCCAAAAACGGCATCGAAAAGGCGCAACTTGATTTGGCAAATACCGCGGTACTCGCTCCCAGTGATGGTGTCGTGACCAACCTGCAACTAGAAGTTGGCACGATGGCAAACACCAACATGCCATTGCTGACGTTTGTACCAACAGGATCACTCTGGGTAGCCGCTGATTTTCGTGAAAAGTCCGTCGCGAACGTAGACAAGACTTTCCACGCCTTGGTCACATTTGATGCCAACCCAGGTTCGGTGTACGACTTTGATTTAGCTAGCCGCGATTACGGTGTAGCAGCCGCACAACAAACGCCTAATGGCGCACTGACCAAAGTGGAAGTGAACAACCGCTGGGTACGTGATGCGCAGCGTACACGAGTGAACCTAACCAGCAGCGAAGAGTTACCACCAGCACTGTTTGTCGGCTCTCGCGCTACCATTGTTTTGTACCCAGACAACAGCATTTTCTGGCAGTTGATGGCGCAAGCACAGATTCACCTCGCAAGCTGGTTTCACTTCATTTACTAGGCGGCGACAATGAAAACCTTACGAATTTGGTTCGGCTGCTCTTTAGGGCTCGCGCTAAGCATGATCTTCGGTTGGTCTTACGGATTTTTTGCCATCATGATGCCGCTGTTTATATTGGGCAGAATGGACAACTTTAATATTTCGGCTTTATTGATCGTGTTTTTCTCTGCGGTGTGGACAACCATACAAGCCACATTTTTGCTGGAATACTTGCAGTTTCATCCAACATTAATGACCGTTGCCGTCGGAATCATGATGCTGTTCAAGTGCATTGCAATGATGAACCAGAAAACCTATTTGTTTGGTTACATGGGGCTGTTGGTGGGTTCAATTGTGTTGAATTTTGCCAGCTATAACTTCATGGATATTGAAGAGTTCAACGTCAACATGTGGGTGATGGCGTTCAGCAATATTTTTGTTTGCGCATTCGCGTATTGGTTGTTCCCGGAGCCAAAATCCCCCGCCGAGCACATTGAGATGTCGACCCCAGTAAAAAGCGATATTGACTACATCAGCCAAGTTGCTATGGGTTGGGTAGTGGCGATGGCGGCATTTATCGTATTCCAAGTAGCGGACTTATATGACTCGCTGTCCGCACAAGCTTCCATTTTGATCATCCTAACCCCAATGACTTTAGCGGGCTCGCTCGCCATGGCAAAAATTCGCATCATCGGCACCGCACTAGGCTGCATCGCAGGGATGGCTGTTCAGCTGATATTGGGCAGTTGGTATGGGCATGGGCTACTCTTTTGGCTCGCCTTTACCATTGCAATGGGGCCATTCTGCTTGTGGCTCACCAAAGGGCAAATTAAAGCGGCTATCGCGTTTTCTGCCATGTCTGCCCTATCGGTTCCGCTGACGACCTCATTGGTGCCAGAACAAAAAGACGCGTTCTTTTCGATCTTGTACCGTTTCAGCTCGATTTTCGTCGCGGTTCTGCTCACCGCGATGGTGATGTGGGTGGTGCATCACTGGATTCGTGTGATGTTGCTAAAGCATCCTGAGATTAAGAGCGTGGAGTTGAATTAAATCTGGCCGAGGCTGGAAACGGGAAATGTATGCCGATCACTTTACTGTGAGCGGCATTTTTATTTAAAACGGTCACCCTGAACAACGAGGGACGAGGTGATTCAGGAGCTACCCACCGAGTGCTGTGAAGTTCTAAGGTTATCGCCATTTTCCAGTGAGTTGTTAGTAGATTCCTAGTCTCGTTTAGACTCGCTGGAATGACCCGACCTTGGAGCTGCTCTAATACCTGGTGGATGGCGAGCAATGTATCTTCCAACATCCGTCATCCTGAACAGCGAGGGACGAACGTGATTCAGGATCTACCCACCGAGTGCTTTGAAGTTCTAAGGTTATCGCCATTTTCCAGTGAGTTGTTAGTAGATTCCTAGCCTCGTTTAAACTCGCTAGAATGATCCTATATTGGAGCTGCTCCAATACCTAGGGTTGTGGCGAGCGATGTATCTTCCAACATCCGTCATCCTGAACAGCGAGGGACGAGCGTGATTCAGGATCTACCCACCGAGAGCTTTGAAGTGCGAAAGTTATCGCTATTTCCTAGCGAGCTGTAACCCGATTCCCAGTCTCGTCTAGACTCGCTGGAATGACCCTCTCTTGGAGCAGATCCAATACCTAGGGTTGTGGCGAGCAATGTATCTTCCAACATCCGTCATCCTGAACAACGAGGGACGAGCGTGATTCAGGATCTACCCACCGAGTGCTTTGAAGTGCGAAAGTTATCGTCATTTCCTAGCGAGCTGTAACCCGATTCCTAGTCTCGTTTTAACTCGCCGGAAAGACCCTATCTTGAAGCTGCTCCAATACCTAGGGTTGTGGCGAGCAATATATCTTCCAACATCCGTCATCCTGAACAGCGAGGGACGAGCGTGATTCAGGAGCTCCCCACCGAGAGCTTTGAAGTGCGGAAGTTATCGCTATTTCCTAGCGAGCAGTAAACCGATTCCTAGTCTCATTTAAACTCGCTAGATTGACCCTAATTTTAGTTCATGGCGCGGAGCCTAAGTATTAATATCAACCCACCAACTCTTTACGAATGATCTCCGCACCCGCACTTAACGCATTGAGCTTAGCGGTCGATACTTCACGAGACAAAGGTGCCATACCGCAGTTGGTACATGGGTAAAGCTTGTCGGCATCAACGTACTTCAACGCCTCTCGCAATGTTTTCGCTACTTCTTCTGGCGTTTCAATTTCGTTAGTAGCGACATCAATCGCACCAACCATCACCTTCTTACCGCGAATCAACTCAAGCAACTCAATAGGCACTCGCGAGTTATGACACTCAAGCGAGATAATATCGATATTTGACTGCTGCAATTTAGGGAATACTTCTTCGTATTGTCGCCATTCAGTGCCTAGCGTTTGCTTCCAATCCGTGTTCGCTTTGATGCCGTAGCCATAGCAGATGTGCACTGCAGTTTCACATTTCAGCCCTTCAATCGCACGCTCTAAACACGCAATGCCCCACTCGTTCACATCATCGAAAAACACATTAAACGCAGGCTCATCAAACTGAATGATATCGACACCTGCCGCTTCAAGCTCTTTCGCTTCTTGGTTGAGGATTTTTGCAAATTCCCAAGCCAGCTTTTCACGGCTACCGTAATGATCATCATAAAGTGTGTCGATCATCGTCATAGGGCCTGGAAGCGCCCACTTGATAGGTTGCTTAGTTTGCTGACGCAAGAACTTGGCATCTTCAACAAACACGGGCTTTGTGCGGCTTACTGGGCCAACCACAGTCGGAACACTTGCTTCATAACGGTTGCGAATAGTCACCGTTTTGCGGTTTTCAAAATCTACGCCGCTTAAATGCTCAATAAAGGTCGTCACAAAATGTTGCCGAGTTTGCTCGCCATCACTGACGATATCAACGCCTGCCAGTTCTTGTTCTTGCAAAGCGACACGTAGCGCATCGCGTTTGCCATCAATCAGTTCTTCACCTTGCAGTTTCCACGGTGACCAAAGTTTTTCTGGTTCGGCCAGCCAAGAAGGTTTCGGTAAGCTGCCAGCCGTTGAAGTCGGTAATAGTGTTTTCATCGTCATTCCTTTCTAGATTCTCGTTATCTTTTACGCGTAATTTGCAGACCATTGTTCAAGCACAGATTGATAAGGTTTGATGAAATGCTCCTCGGCAAATTTCCCTTGTTCAATCGCCAGTTGGCTGCGCTCTTCTCGGTCGTAAACGATTTGAGTTAGCGAGTGGTCTAGGTTTTTTAGGTTTGGCTGGTAGCAATTACCGGCAACCGCGTTGGCATTGTAAATCTCAGGTCGGTAAATCTTCTGGAATGTCTCCATCGTGCTAATCGTGCTGATAAGCTCTAGGTTTGAATAATCGTTCAACAAGTCACCGAAGAAGTAGAATGCCAATGGTGCAACAGTGTTTGGTGGCATGAAGTAGCGCACCTGTAAGCCCATCTTCTTGAAGTACTGCTCCGTCAACGAAGATTCGTTCGGCTGATATTCAAAGCCCAAAACAGGATGTTGATTTTCGGTGCGTCGGTATACCTTGTTGTCCGATACGCTCAGACAAATCACTGGCAGCTTTTTGAAATGCTGTTTATAAGACTCAGAATTAACGAAAGCTTTGAACAGTTTGCCATGCAAATCACCGAAGTTCGCTGGGATGCTGAACTGTGGCTGGTTTTTGTTGTGGTCCAACAGCAAAACGCTAAAGTCGTAATCACGCACGTATGAAGAGAAGTTGTTGCCCACAATGCCTTCGATGCGCTCGTTAGTGTTGTGATCAACAATGTTAGTTTTGAGCACTTCAATCGATGGGAATGCTTCTCCACTACCTTGGATATCCATATCAACAGAGATGATTTCAAGTTCAACTGAGTAGCGGTCACCTTGCGCGTTATCCCAATATGCCAACGCATTAAAACGATTATCGATCATTCGGAGCGCATTGCGCAGATTCTCTCGGCGGTAGTTTCCGCGAGCCAGATTAGCAAAGTTGGTAGTGATTCGCGTGTTGTCTGATGGTTGGTAATTCTCATCAAAGCGAATGCTTTTGATAGCAAATGTGAAATCGTTATTCATCGTGAGTTGGTATCCTATTTCCTTAGATAAAGCAGACTTTTCCTAACTCTGTGCATGGGGACATTTTTTGTTTTTTGGTTTTCCCAATCGTTAGGTTGCACAGCACTTACGACGAACGGTTCGTACAAAAATGACCGTCGCAGTGCCTAACACCAGAGCAGTCCTTTTTTTATACTTGCTTCACGAGTTGAGTAATATTGGTATTGTTTCACATTGAACATGAAGGAATTTCATGATTTGAGGAAAAAGCCTGTCTCGTGCGTGTTACACATGCAGTCGATAAAGACTTCCATTGCAGGCGTAACACACTTTCCGGCATTGCAGCCACACTGCGGTTTGATCATTTGCGGTGCGTTGGTAAACTCAAGCTCTTGCAGGCTGCCCTCTTGTAGTTCTTTTTCAACAGTGAAGCGAGGCAGAAAAGAGATACCGATATTACTCTCTACACAGTTTTTGATAGTGTTAATACTGCTCAGCTCAATCATGTTATCGATGCTGATGTTTCGCTTTTGGATGATGCTCTCAAAAGTCTTACGGAAAAGGCACTTAGGACCATTGCTGATGAATCCCAAATCAATGTGTTGCTCCCCTTTCTGTAGATCCAACCCTGTTAAAAGCGGCGAAGCAACAAGGACCAACGGCTCTTGTTCAAACTCATGCACCTTGAGTGCATCATCATTACCGACACGATAAAACACACCCAAATCGGCTTTATCAGCAATCAATTCATCACGAATCTTATAGCAGTTTTGTGATTGCAGTGAGAGCCTTACTTTCGGCGCTCGTATTCTGAATTCCTTCAAAACATTGGCCATTTTATAAGCGAGCTGAGTTTCTGCGATTAAAACCTTCAACTCCCCTGTCGGCTCAGAACTCTCTTGTTGTGCCGTGCCTTCAATGTTTTCCATCACTCGTGCGAGCTCATAAACGTACGGAAGGATCTTTTCTCCTGCCTGAGTCAGCGCCATTTTTCGGCCGATCTTTTCGAACAACCGCAATGAGAGATCTTGCTCTAACTATTTGATCTTAAAGGTAACTGTCGGCTGAGTGCAATAAAGCTATTGCGATGCTTTAAGAAACGAGCCTTCCTCAACAATGGTTTTAAACGTAATGAAACGTTTTAGATTCATGGCCAAACTCCTAACTTAATAGTTCGAAAGGTTAAAACTCTTAGTTTAAATGCATTCGATTTTTTAATTTATTAACGCGAAGTATAGTGCACAAAAAACAGGAGAGATAGAGATGAGTGCCATCTACACCGCATTTTTCACCTACGTCATCATTACTTCGATCACGCTGGGTCCCAACAACATTTTGTCTCTCAGTGTTGCAACACAGCACGGGCTAAAGCGATCTACCAACGTCATTTCTGAGATGTTCTGCGGCTATATTGTTTTGATGCTGCTGTGTGGCGTTTTCACTTACCACATGGTCAGCCTGCTTCCTGTGATTACACCTTGGCTCACATGGGTGGGTGCGGCTTACATCATTTGGTTAGCTTGGGGAATCGCGACAAGTGATATCAAAACTACATCAGAAGATTCTGAGGGCATCACTTTCTTGACGGGCTTTGGTTTGCAGTTCGTAAACGTGAAAATCATTCTATACGGCGTAACATCCATATCAACATTCGTGTTGCCTTACACACAAAACATCTACTGGATCTTGGCCACCAGCCTAGTGCTCGCGTTTATTGCTCTAGCCAGCAACTTGATCTGGGCAATTGCAGGCAAACTTCTTCAATCGCAATTCCAGAAATATGGCAAAGCGATCAATATGACCTTAGCGGCGACGCTACTTTACTGCGCGGTACAGTTGTTTGTTTGAGGCTGAGGTTGAGGAGATGAGACGCAGTGATTTCCGCATCTCGAATTTGTAGATGGAGAAATGGTTGGCTTTGAGTATGCTAACTCAAAGTTGGACAGAAGCTTGTTGAACTTTCTGCTCTATTTTGGCTGACGGTGATTAGGAGAAGTATGGATAGATCCATAAATATAGTTTTTTAAGATATCAAAAATCCACCAAGATGCGCGGTCACTTGACAGTCATTCAATTTATGAGCGCTAAAATACTGAGCAGACGAAATGTTGCTGAAATGAGATTTCCAAATAAGTCGAACTGCCCTGTGGGAGTTAACTGCTCTTGTATGCTTTACGTTTGTTTGAATCACAAAGCCTTTCTGCTACCCAAACGACTAAGTAAATAACTGAAAGGCGTCTCCGACGGTAGCTATATTACCTTCAAAACAAAAGGAAGATCTTAAACATCTCCTCCCGTGCTCTACTGAATAGCTTTTGCATGTGGATCTGTCGTTAATTTTTTACCTTTCAGCAAGCCAAGCTCGTGTAAAAAAGACCCTGCACATTTATGTACTTTCGCCTTTTCGAGACTCATACAAACAAACCGTCAAAAGAACTACTGCCTTTTATTCGGCAGTGCTCGTTTTGTGTGCCTCAATATATATGGTTTCAAGGATAACTTATCAATAGTTGCTATTTACCAGCTGAAGACGACAGCATCCAAAAATAGCTTTAATTCCGCTTAGTTACTACACCAAGATCAAACGCCCATGGACTAATAGCGCGCACCGAACCAGGAATGATCACACTAGTGATCTCGTTATCAGTAAATGCCTCTTCACCAATGACAGTCACCGAATCTGGAAAGGTTATGCTAGTAAGCTTGTTTCCATCAAATGCCCTCCTCCCAATGGTAAATACTGAGTCAGGTAGAGTTACTCTGGTGAGCTCATTATGGCTAAGTGCCAACTCCCGAATGGTAGTCAACGTGTTTGGAAGGGTTACGTTAGTGAGCTTATTTCCATAAAGTGCCCCCTTCCCAAGAGTAGTCACGGAGTCAGGAACAACGACCTTTTTGTTCTCAGTTCCATCATCATTACGAGTAAAAATAAAGCCATCTGATGGTATATTGTTTAATGTGGGTAACGCGATACCATTGAACCCTCCAGCACCGATGGTGGATAACGAATCTGGGAGGGTCACACTATTAAGTTGGTTAAAACTAAACACATTGTCCCCAATTGGTATTTAACGAACCTGAGAGTATAACGCTGGTAAGCTTGTTATC
>NZ_JADDYH010000072.1:227061-229810 GCF_015163595.1 Vibrio sp. OPT41
GCTAAACGCCCCTTTGCCAATGGCTACCACGGAATCTGGAATGGTCAGGTTGGTGAGCTCATTGTCCTTAAATGCCTCATCTTCAATTGTGGCAACCGAATCCGGTATGGTTACATTAGTGAGTTGGTGACCAACAAACGCGCCTTCACCAATAATGGTCACCGAGCTTGAAATTATGACATCGGTCTCTCTACCGGTATACTCTGCAAGTATTGATTTGTTCTGCGAGCCATCTAATTTTTTAGCATAGACTAACCCTTCCGTTGCATGCTCACAGCCTGTTAGAAGGGCTAGACTAAGCAAGATGCCAAAGATTTGGCCAGTTAGCCTATTGAGTTTTATTCTTGATAATGACATTGCTACTCGCGGGTTTATAATTAGACCGTTATCGGTCTTTCTATGCAAACGCATAAAATGTTCACAGAAATTTAGCTCTACTCAGAGATAAAAGGATGATAACAATACTTTTAATGGATTATCACTCCCAAAAAGATGCTTAGATAGTTTCTCTAACAAAAGAGGCAACTTTGACAAGCCAAACAAGCATATAAAACGCTTAAATCGTGTTGAATTTCATTCTATCGGATAACTTTTTGCAGGGTATTTGATCTAATGAGTATAGGAGCAATAGTTTCCTGTAATAAAGAAAACTGTTGCCTATTTGATCATCCATATTCAAGATGAATATTCATAAGAAGACTAGAGATGGGCAATTTCTGCGGCTATCAAAGTCGAGCTAAAAGTCGCGGAAGCGAACAAAAGCTCAGACCAAGCGGAAGTTACGCTCCTCACCCAATTCAATATTATAGGGATGTTCGCACGCAAGCGCCTGAAGGAGCGTAACAGCTGGTAAAACTAATGTATTTCAAGCGATGAGATTGGCTTTAGATTAATCATTATCTACTCCAGTCTGGCTGGAGTAGTTCATGTCAAAAATCGCCTTCGAATAAGTCAAATTAACTTAAATTCAACGCATAGAATCCATCAAACATTCACAGATATATTATCTCAAAGGAATAAGAAAATGCGCTATATTCGTCTAATTATAATCGCATTGAGTGTAGCGATTTTTTCTGTCCAAGCTTTTGACGGAGCTAGGTTTGCTCACAAAGATTGGTATTTGGCATGTGACAATACTGGCACTTGCCGAGCAGCGGGGTACGCGCCAGCTGGTCTTGGCTATGGTATGGCAATGATGTTTAGACGTGAAGCTGGACCTGCAACCCAGATCACGGCAAAGCTTTTTCTGCAGCTACATGATGAGCAGGCGTTGCCAGCAAGTGTGACTTTGTTGATTGACAACCAAGACCTCGGCCCAATCTACACAGATAAAACGAGTCAGCTGAGCGCCATGCAAGTACAGGCATTATTGGCGGTGGTTACTACTAACGCGGTAATTGAAGTAGGCGCTGGAAAGCAGCGCTGGCGCATTTCGAACAATGGCGCCAGCACTGTGTTTCGCAAAATGGATGAGTATCAAGGGCGTAGCAACACACCATTTGCTGTGGTTGCCAAAGGTAAACAATCTGAGAACGAAGTACCACCCGCTAAAGTACCACCAAGTTTGACTGTGCAAGCACCGCTATCAAACGCTGTTACCCTTGAAATCGGTTCGTCAGCTTATAATGAGGTGTTACAGTTGCTGACCACTAATGTGCCAGCATCTGAGTTGGATTTCGAACTCCAGAGCGCATCACTTGAAACTGCAGAGCTGGGTCAGGGTAAACGATTTATTGGTGCTTGTTGGCTTATGGCTTACAACGCGCTTTGCAACCATTGGTTAGCGGATAAAAATGGCCCCAATCAGTTGGTTGCATTGGACAGTGATGGTTTTTATATAGATGGTATGGCGCGCCAAGACCGCAAGGGACGAGGATATGGCGATTGCTGGGAAAGTCAGGCATGGGTGTTTGATGGGCAATCTATGGTACCCACTTTGATATCCAGCACGGGTCCATGCCGAGGTATTGCCGGCGGTATTGACCCTATGCCGACCTACATCACTGATGTAACTTTTCCTTCTAAGCAATAATTTTGTAAATGAGGTGAGTTTAAATGTCGATCTTGGTGGCGGCTTGCTAAGTTGTTTGCATCAATAAGCGGTGGAGTATAAAAAAGGATTACTTTCAGTAGGGTAAGTACATGCAGCCTCTGTTTTATAGGGTTAAGATTCTAAGCGATTTGGGGGCATTTTCAAGCTAGAAAATACCACGTGTTAAAATTCAGATCGTGATATTTCTGGACAAATGTATGGTACGCCCCGTTTTGCAAGTGAAAAATCCAAATAACGGCGTTGGTTTGCGCTAATGTATTCAGAGTCTAATTGGGACACTGATTAGTTAGCCCCAGCTCTACGATGAGATCCGCGCCAGATTGTCCTCAAAAACGTGAAAGCACTCTAGTTGCTGTTCTGTCCATCAGGTCTTCAATCTGGTGGTCTAACCGTTTTGTCATCTTTCATTACCATATGCAAATCTAGATTAAACTCTTAATTCAAAGGGCTTGTGACTTGTCATTACTGACCATGCAATCCTCGCTAGCTTATTTGCTAACGCAACTAAAGCAACATTAAAAGGCTTTCGACGTTTCAAATCTAATAACCATGAACCGAAATAGCGTTCAGCAGTTTCTTCCCTCCACATCACTGCTCATGCGGCATGAACAAAGAGTTCTCTCAGCTCTTTATTTCCTCGCTTTGAAATTCCCAGCATCCGTTGTTTCCCTCCAGTCGAGTACTGGAATGGTACAA
>NZ_JADDYH010000073.1:0-234 GCF_015163595.1 Vibrio sp. OPT41
GGGTACGATTCCTTACAATCTGAAGCTTAGAGGCTTTTCCTGGAAGCATGGCATCAATGACTTCACTACCGTAGTAGCTCGACGTCGTGTCTCAGCCTTAGAAAGAGCCGGATTTACCTAACTCTTCAGCCTACGTACTTGAACCTGGACAACCGTCGCCAGGCCCACCTAGCCTTCTCCGTCCCCCCATCGCAATTGTAAGAAGTACGGGAATATTAACCCGTTTCCCATCGA
>NZ_JADDYH010000007.1:0-401 GCF_015163595.1 Vibrio sp. OPT41
TAAGGAGGTGATCCAGCGCCAGGTTCCCCTAGCGCTACCTTGTTACGACTTCACCCCAGTCATGAACCACAAAGTGGTAAGCGTCCCCCCGAAGGTTAAACTACCTACTTCTTTTGCAGCCCACTCCCATGGTGTGACGGGCGGTGTGTACAAGGCCCGGGAACGTATTCACCGTGGCATTCTGATCCACGATTACTAGCGATTCCGACTTCATGGAGTCGAGTTGCAGACTCCAATCCGGACTACGACGCACTTTTTGGGATTCGCTCACTTTCGCAAGTTGGCCGCCCTCTGTATGCGCCATTGTAGCACGTGTGTAGCCCTACTCGTAAGGGCCATGATGACTTGACGTCGTCCCCACCTTCCTCCGGTTTATCACCGGCAGTCTCCCTGGAGTTCCC